>JADJGQ010000002.1:0-600000 GCA_016708025.1 bacterium
TTTGGGACCGTTCGTTTGGGGTCTTCTCTGGAAACGGACCTCCAAACTGGCGGCGATCACATCATCGGTGGTCAGCCTGGCGCTCTGCGTCGGGCTGTATATTGGTGGGACCCCCTCACCGCAGGCAGGGACGATCGGAATGCTCGCCTCCCTTATCTCTGCTCCGTTGATCAGCCTGGTTCTGCCCGACCGGCAGACTGCGTCCGCGCAGAACCGATAGCGCGGTTCACTCCTCTGCTACTCTATACTATAATAGAGGAGCGGTCCAGAAAACCGGACTACTTTTCAGTCCTTTTCTTCGGCGTAGCCGCTGAGCACCCGATTGACGTGGAGCAAACATTGTCACACAACGAAAAGACCTCGGATTGGCAATAGAATAGAGGACGAAAGACCCCTGTTTCGTCTTTTGACCATACCGGCGCGGGCAAGGATCCCGAGGTGACGGGAGATATTCGGCTGGGTCCAGTCGAACAGCGCGACCAGATCCCAGTACCGATTTTCCCCGGACTTCAAGGCCCGCAGGAGTTTTAAGCCGGGGTCGGGTCGGACAATGCCTGGAAGCATCCGGCGACCAGTTCGAGCATTTGCTCGGGCATCTGCGAAAAATCTGTTGCTTTTTTTGTTGGCACATTTATATATAACTATATGTTTATCTGTTTGTCAAGAGCCGACAAAAAAAAAGTTGACCATAAAGGAAGAGGTATGAGAACAACCCTGTTACTTTCCGGATTGCTGCTCGCCGCGGCGCTCACCGGATGTAGTTCCAGCGAACAGACGGCGAATACCGCAACCGGAACTCATGCCGGTCAGCGCGGTCAAAGCGGACCGTCTGACTACCGGCGCGCATGACGAGATCATGGGGACAGTCCGCGCCCGCAACACCGCCGACCTCAGCACCAAAGTCCAGGCGCGCATCGACCGGATCCCGGTGGTGATCGGCAGTCGGGTAAACAGAGGCGGCACACTGGCCGAACTGGATACCCGCGAATTCAGGCCCGCGTTCAGCAGGCGCGCGCCGTGAAGGAGCAAGCCGATCTGGATCTGACCCGCTACACGTCGCTGTTGGACAAAGATGCCGTCACCAAACAGGAGTTTGACGCAGTCAAGGCGCGGGCATCGGTAGCAGAAGCGAATCTCGATGAAGCCGAAGCGCTCATGAGCTACGCGACAATCACCGCCCCCTTCTCCGGAGTCGTGACACGCAAGATGGTTGATGTCGGCGATTTGGCGATACCCGGCCAGCCGCTTTTCACTCTCGAGGAAGAATCAGCGCCGCAGTTTGTGGTCACCATTCCGGAATCATAGCGCACTAAGATCGCTATCGGCGATCAGGTGCAGGTGAAATATCATCGCTGGACACCGCCATCACCGGCACGGTGAAGGAGCTCTCCCCCAGCGCAGACCCGGTGACCCGGTCGTTTATCGTGAAGATCGATCTTCCAGCCTCGATCGCGCGCCCCGGCCAATTCGGTCGGCTGCTTCTTTCGGTGGGAGGGGATGAGTCGATTTACATTCCCACCGCAGCGTTGGTTCGTCGTGGACAGCTCGAGCTGGTGTACGTCGTTAATGCGGAGAATGTCGCGGTGCTTAAGTTTGTCCGAACTGGACGTTCCCTTGGCGACAAGATCGAGATTCTTGCCGGACTGGAGAGCCACGACCTGGTCGTGACGCGTGGATTGACCGGTCTGGTCGATGGCGACAAAGTTGAGGTCCAGCCATGAGCCAGGAACATCACACAGTTCCGGCCCACGGCCTCGCCGGCATGCTGGCGAAGGGGTTCATTAATTCCAAACTGACCCCACTGCTCATTTTGACTTCGGTACTGCTTGGCGCTTTTGCGGTGGCGATGCTCCCCCGCGAAGAAGAACCGCAGATCAAGGTGCCGATGGTTGACGTTATGGTCTCGGTCCCTGGCTTCACCGCCAAGGAAGTCGAAAACCGTGTCACCGCTCCCATGGAGAAACTGATCTGGGAGATCCCCGGAGTTGAATATGTCTACTCCATCTCTCCGCCCCGAAGAAGCGCTGGTGATCGTGCGATATCTCGTCGGTGAGGATGTCGAGAAAAGTCTGGTCAAGCTGAATCAGAAACTCCAATCCAATTTCGACAAGATTCCACCAAATGTTTCTTTCCCGCTGCTGAAGCCCCGCTCGATCGATGATGTCCCGATCCTTGCTATGACTTTCCATAGCGCGGAACTGGATCATTACTCGCTCCGGCGCGTTGTCGCCGAGGTCGAAGATCAGATCAAGCAGGTGCGCGATGTCTCAGAGACAAACATCATCGGCGGACTCCGCCGTCAATACCGAATTCAGCTCGATCCGGAAGCGCTCGCCGCACGGCAACTTGACCCGTTACAGATAATCCCGGTGCTCCGTCAGGCAAATCGCCAGAACAAGGCCGGGTCGCTGGTATACAACAATCAGGAAGTGGTGATCGAGACCGGCGGATTCATCCGCTCCAAAGAGGATGCGGAAAAGGTCGTCCTCGGCGTCTACAACAACTCCCCGATCTATCTTCGCGATGTTGCGAAGATCATCGATGGTCCGGAAGAGCTGAATCAGGTGGTCTTGTTTGGTTCAGGGGCTGCGACCGGTCCGCATCACGAAGAGGAAGCGGCGGTCACGCTTTCAATCGCCAAGCGTCCCGGGACCAATGCGATCCAGGTCGCCGAACATGTTTTGGAGAAGGTGAAGTTTCTCGAAGGGAAAGTCATCCCGTCAAATGTCGACATGACCATCACCCGCCACTATGGCGAAACAGCCGAAGAGAAATCGAACGAGCTGTTGTTCCATATGATGATCGCGGTCTTTTCGGTGTCGTTGCTCATCCTGCTGGCGCTGGGATGGCGCGAGTCGATCATTGTCGCGCTGGCGATACCATCAACTCTCGCGCTCACACTTCTTGTATTTTATCTTGCCGGATTTACGCTCAATCGTATTACGCTTTTCGCGCTGATCTTCTCAATCGGTATTCTGGTGGATGATGCGATCGTGGTGGTGGAGAATATCACCAGGCATTTGCATCTGGCGCAGAACAAAGGACGGAATTGGGCGAAGATCGCGATCGATGCCGTCTCCGAGGTAGGCAACCCCACTATCCTTGCCACCTGGGCGGTGATCGCGGCAGTGCTGCCGATGGCGTTTGTCGGCGGATTGATGGGGCCATACATGCGGCCGATCCCGATTGGCGCCACCGCGGCGATGCTCTTCTCGCTGGTGGTCGCATTTATCGTCACACCATGGGCGGCAGTCCGTGTACTCAAATGGGGAAAATCAAAAGAACATATCATTCATGATGCATCCAATGAGGATTGGTCAACGCGCGCATATCGCCGTCAGATGACCAAGCTGATCACCAAGCCGAAAACCCGCATGATTTACCTGACCACTATCACTGTGCTGCTGGTCGGCGCGATGGCGCTGGTCGGGATCGGCTGGGTGCAGGTGAAGATGCTCCCGTTCGACAACAAAAATGAATTCCAGGTTATCATTAATATGCCGGAGGGGAGTTCGCTTGAGGAGACTGTCCAGGCCTCACGCGAGATCGCCGGAGCAATCGCCAAAGAATCCGAGGTAACGGATTACCAGATCTATGCGGGGAATGCATCGCCATTCAATTTTAACGGTCTGGTGCGACATTACTTCATGCGGCGCGGCTCTTACTCTGCGGATATCCAGGTCAACCTGGTCGGAAAGGGTGAACGGTCCGACCAGTCGCATGATATCGCCAAGCGGGTGCGCCCGCGCGTGGATGATATCGCGAAGAAGTATCGCGCGGCGGTGGCGATCGCCGAGGTACCACCCGGCCCGCCGGTGTTGCAGACTCTGGTGGCGGAGATCTATGGGCCGACTGATTCCACCCGGACCGCGCTTTCGCGCAAGGTCGAGGAGATCTTCAAATCGACGCCCGGCGTGGTTGATGTTGACGCCTACGAGGAGATGGATCAGCCAAAGCTGACTTTCACGATCGATCATGAAAAGGCGGCACTCCACGGCATCACTGCGGAGATGATCGGGCAGTCGGTGAAGCTGGCGGTCAGCGGATACAGGTCGATATCGGACATCGCGACAATGAGCGCGAAGATGTCGCGTTAATACTGGAACTCCCCCGCGCGCAGAAAACCTCCGCGGCGGATATTCTCGGCCTGCAGATACGGATGCCGAACACGGTTCAGTCGGCGAATGCCGCCGATGCCCCCTTGGTGCCGCTGCGAGAACTGGTGACGGTGATTGACACGATCGCGGAGAAAACGATCTATCGGAAAAACCTGATGCCGGTGACGTATATCATCGGCGATGTCGCGGGTGAGATCGAGTCGCCGGTGTACGCCATCATGGATATGAACAAAAAGCTGGAGAAGCTTGAGATGATCCAGTATGGCGGGACAGAAAACAAACTGCAGATCCTCAACGCCGCGATGCCCTTCTCCACGCTTGAGCCGGCGCTCAAGTGGGATGGTGAGTGGCACATCACGATAGAAGTTTTCCGCGATCTGGGAATCGCGTTCGCCGCGGTGCTGATCCTGATCTACATTTTGATGGTGGGATGGTTCCAGTCGCTGTTGACGCCGATCATCGTGATGGCGGCTATTCCGTTCTCGCTCATTGGGATCATGCCGGCGCATGGTGCGATGGGGGCGTTTTTCACGGCGACCTCGATGATCGGATTTATGGCGGGGGCGGGAATTGTCATACGAAACTCAATCATTCTGGTCGATTTCATTGAGCTTCGTCTGAAGGAAGGGATGCCGCTGGCGGAAGCGGTGATCGATGCCGGCGCGGTGCGGTTCCGTCCGATGTTGCTTACGGCCGGCGCGGTGATTGTCGGCGCAGGAGTGATATTGTTCGACCCGATCTTCCAGGGACTGGCGATCGCCCTGATGGCCGGCGAGATCGCCTCGCTGGCGATCAGCCGTGTGGCGGTCCCGATTCTGTATTATGTCGGGCATAAGAAGCAGTATCCGGTGGCGTAACGGGTGTGGTTATATCGGGTCTCGTCTTCGCTCGACTCGACGGTCCAAGGGACCGTGGACTCAGGACAACAAATGGTGCCAATGCGTATTCCACCATTTCTCGTGGGAAACCGCCCAGACACCGTCTGGCTTAAGCGTAGTGTAGTATCGTCCCGAACGTACAATAACGTCGCCCCGAGCGAAGACGAGGGGTGAAGTAGCAATAGCATTAAGATGGTGGGTTCGGAAACGGACTCGCCTTTCTTATGCTCATCCATCTCCACTGCCTCATCTCTCCCCACCGCCTCATCCCCTCTCTCCTGCCTCATCCTGAACTTGATTCAGGATCCACGGGCAGTGCCGGGGTGGAATCATCAGGTTGTTGGGGGAGAATCGATTGACCTTTGGCGGCTGGCGTTGAGGTTTGGCTTGTAGGTCAGGTCCGCCCCGATGCGAAGCAGAGGAAAAGACGGACCTGACATCTTCTATCGCAATTTCCAACCTATCAACTTTCCACAATGTCAGGCGCGCAGATAATCGACCTCGCATGGCTTGTCGACCGCGCCTGACCTACGAGTACTCGAGGCGGTGCCGGGGTGGAATCATCAGGTTGTTGGGGGAGAATCGATTGACCTTTGGCGGCAGGCGTTGCGTTTTGGTTCGATATCAGATTGCCGCCGAAGCATCAGATGGTCCCTCTACTAGAGGGGGGAGTTCAGGAGCGCTAGCGGGGGTAATACGGGGGGGAACCGTACTTCTACTTCAATGTTGAATCCTGTGGTCTCCATTCGTCTGGCATATGGGGACGGTTGTTGCATCTTAGAACACGACCGTCCAGTGCGCTAAAGACAGTCCTCAACACCGATAATTGTCCAGGCGGTTGCGTTGTTCGAGCTCCAATTCCCACCATGCTACTTAGATTAACACCTTTCAAAGTGACCACCCAAGCCGGAACTGCATCAGTACTGTCACGCCCATATAGCAGGTATTGTGCGGTCAAATCGAGCATATCGCTTGGAACAGCCACAACAAAATCGCCGCCCAATATCTGCGCCAGTCCTATAACTGGTGCTTCAGCAGGGAAACCCCAATATCTTTCGAAACCCATCCACAATTGTCGCTCAGCATCAGCCACTGGTGGGTTTGGCGGTATAACGCAATCGCTGCAGGTTGCCGCATGGTGGAATTGCATGAGGTTCCCTGATAATTCGTCCACAATCGCTTCAAAACCATAGTGCGATGTGAAAGTGACGCTATCGCCATTTATCTGCTCTCTTCGCATCACTTTGAAGTGTACGTCTTGAGTTCGAATGACAAGTCTGCCGAAAACAGCGGAACTCAGGAAAGGAAGCGTCGAATCAGAGTATGTCCCGCGAGTAATAGTGGCGTCGGACAAAGAAAATTCAGGATTCCCATCAGGGAACACGTAGGATTCGATCTTGGCGGAAATCGATGCGGTGTCGAGAAGCCTCACGTTCACTGGCTTCTGTGCACCATCCATACCGCAGACGGAGTGAAACAGGATGAACAGTAAAATTATAACGCGCGATAGAACTCGGTTCGTCACTTAACTTCCCATTCTGGAACTCGGGAGAGCAAAATAGTGCCGCCAAGCCTTGGCGGCACTCTGCATTCCTTCGTCCCCCCCTTTTACTTCTTCACCAGCGTGTATTGGCCGTACATGTCCTTTGCGTAGTCCATCTCTTTGTCCCAGCCAAAGTACTTCCCCATCTCGCGGGCAGGTTCGGTATCATCGACGTCATACCCCAACACCGTAAAGCCGGTCTTTTCGAGCAGCTCCTGCGTAAACGGGCAGCGGCCATCGGACCACGGCACATACTTCTCGTCCGGCCCGCTCAGTTTCGGATGGAGATTGTAGATCATAAAATATCCCCCCGGCTTAAGCAGATCGTAGATAGTTTTCACATAGGCGGAATCAGTGACACCCAACTGCACCAGCATGCGCGGGTCAACCTCGCGCTCGGGATGAATGTACCCATGCTTGAGCGTGTTCTTGGAAATAAAGAGATCGTAACCATCGCCGACCGTGGCGCGCGTCGCGCTGTCTGCGGGGAATGAACCGAATGCGAGCGTGAGGTGTCCCGGCGCTCCCTGACCTGCCACACGCGCACGCGCGATATAGCCGGCATCGGCAGGCTGCGCATAGAGCAGTTTGAGGAGCGGGTCAACCTCGATACCGGTGACATTCGCGCCGCAGGAGGCCATCAGGCGGAGATGACCGATCGAACCGAAGCCGTAGTCGGCAATACGGGCGGAATCAGTTTGGCCAGGCCGGCCATGCCGACGAGGTCGAGCGCGCGGGCGAAGGCGAGCGGTGTGCCATAGCGGGTGAAGTAGTAGAACTCTTCGCCGACATCGCGTCTTTCGTAGCCTTCAATGGATTGCTTCGTCGCTTCGCTCCTCGCAATGACATTGGACGTGTCTGTGGCTTTTTTGTATTCAGCTTCGGACATGTATGAGCGGGTCGTTTTGTTGACATAAACGACGCGGGATTCGATCGACGGTAGATCGGGGACCGCCGCGAGGAATTGTTTGGCGATGGGTGAAGTGACGAAAGTCGCAAGCGTGTCCGCCTGGAGATTCAGCACTTCGAGTGCGGTGAGGGTGTCGCCGGTGGTGTCGGTCTGGGCGACGGATGATCCGGCGAGGGTGGCGCTGATGAGAAGCGCGATTGCAAAGATGGTGCGAAGGTGGCGCATTCTGGTTTCCCTTATGTTTACTCGGGCAGACGAGGACGTCTGCCGCGCAAAGTCATTGCGAGCGTAGCGAAGCAATCCATTGATTCCGTGCGAAGCACAGCCTCCCATACTTACGGTAAGGTAACGGTTCAGTTGCAGGGATGCGAGGGGGAAATTGCGCCCTCACCGTCCGCCGATAGCAGGCCCCCTCTCCCAGAGGGAGAGGAGAAATTTCTGAGGGATTGGATGTAATGTGTCAGATAGGCTATTAAGAGCGACAGATCAGACAGGTCGATAGAGCCTGTGGTGTTGACGTTCGCTTCCGGCAGGCATGGCAGAACCGGTCGCGGAACAATAGTCAGATAGCTGATGAGCAGAGAGAGATCCGACAGGTCAGGCGTTTCAATAACGCCATCGTTCACATTGCCGGTGGTGCCAACACAGCAACTGACTGTCTGGCAGGAATCGCCGACACCATCGCCATCAGAATCCTCCTGCAACGGGTTGTATTTGTTGGGGCAATTGTCGCACAGATCGCCGATCAGATCGAAATCGACATCAGACTGCGTTGGATTTGAGACAGTGGGGCAGTTGTCACACAGATCGCCAACTCCATCCAGGTCGCCATCAAGCTGAGTCGGATTCGAGATGGTCGGGCAATTGTCGCAGGCATCACCAAAGGTGTCGGCATCGGTATCGAGCTGATTGTTGTTCGTTACCGCTCTGCAGTTGTCGCAGGCATCGCCAAGCGTGTCGAGATCGGAGTTGACCTGCGAGGGATTGGGCGTGAAGTCGCAATTGTCGAGCGAATCGATGATACCGTCGTTGTCGGTATCGCAGGCGAACACATTCTCAAAGATCACATCCTGATCGACACCATTGCGGCCATCGTTCCAGACGATGCCGAAAGGATTGATCAGGTTGAAATCCGAATCGAAATAGGACCCGATGTATTGTCCCAAAGGACGCGGAATGGTGCTAACCGGCGGGAATGGACCATTGCGCGTGAGTATGCAATCCTGGAAAGTAACGCCACAGTCGCGCGAGATGGATGACCAGATCTCGACGGCGTTGTTGGCCGGGTCATTGCGACGGTCGTTGTAGCTGACTATCACCGCGCCGGTGTTGCGGTCGAGAGTGATCGTCGGCGCCCATTGATCGCGTCCATTACCAACCGGGTCCTGATTGACGCGCATCGGCGGGAGGAATGATCCGGGAGCTCCGCCAGCCGGACTGACGGTCATCCAGATATCGATATCGGTTCCGGTCGGACCGGGAGCATCCCAGACAATATAGACATAACTGGGACATCCGCCGGCAACACCCTTGTCAATCGCGAGGTCAACCGTATTGGCGACTTCGATTCCCGGAGCGAGTGTGGGAGGTACAGGAAGAATTCCACCGGTAATGATTGCCGGCAGGGACCATGGCGCACCGCCGGTAGGAGTCGGGTTCCAAGACATCACGATGTTACCTGCCAGAATGTCGCGCCAGATACAGTAAGTCGCGCCGGGAGCGAGAAATCCGGTTCCGGCTGGGCCGGCAAAATCGAGGGCTGGCTTATGTCCTGCAGATACGCGCCATGCGGGCATGCCCGGCATGACTGGGGCGGGCGGAGAAAGTGCCGGATAGGGGAAAGGTCCGCCAAGCAGATTTGTGGAGGAGGACCAGATAGCGGCAAGGTCGGCAGGATCATTGTAGAAGTTCAAGTCTCCGTTGGGGTCGCCATCGATGTCGGTGTATTGCACCCAGGCATAAGTAGCCTCACCCATCATTGGAACGGGGATACCAGGGACATCAACAATGGAAAGACTAGTGTAGTCGAACCATTGATTGATTGCCGGGCTGATACTGATCGGAAAAGGTGCGGCGAACGGTGCGCCACCGCCAAGACTTCCAGACATGTAGACCGCGTTTCCGATCGGCGTGAATTGCTGTCCTGGTCCAAAGGCAGTGCCGCCCATCATGAATCCACCACCTGGAGCAGAGCCAAGTGAAGGGTTCCAGTAGCTAGGATAGGGGGGCGGCGCGGTCACACCCATTGGCAGCCAGGAACCAGAAGCGCCGAAAGCCGGTGACCATGCCCAGTCAATCGTCACCGCCTGGAAAAGGCCTGGCAAATGATTGTTGTAAAGGGTGTAGATCTCTCCCGGTTTGATCTCGTTCCAGGAGACTGCTGTGTTGTTTTGTTCGGACCCGGGTGGATGTCCCGGAGCCACGGGTGAGTTAGCCAGCGACACTGAACCCAGGAAGCAGATGATCGCGGCAACTCTGCTGAATGAGAGAATCAGGCGAACCATTTTTTTCACCTCCATGAGATGAACGCCGGTTGGGGAACCGGTGAAGGTTGAAGATACATCTGTATATCAGAAGACTCAGTTCATGGTCGCCGGAACGATCAATGCAAAAAATGCACGGAAGTGATCCGGTGAAGCTTTCGATGGTGTATTGAGCGCTTAAAATGGAGTGGTGAAATAGTGACGACGGAGCTTGGCGAAACTTACCCGATCAGTCATTCACTCCAGACATAACGTAGCGTGCCATGTCTTCGTTTGCAAGGAGAAAATGAGTGAGACGAGGAGAATCAACTAACAGAACCTGACTTACTCTTGTTCGGGAGTTGGATACCCGACAGGGCTAAGCCGATGACAATACATGCGCCGCCGATGCCACTGTGCATGGTGAACTGCTCTCCCCCGACTGTCCAGGCCGCCGCCGCCGCGAATACCGGCTCCAGTGCAAAAATAAGTGACACACGGAGTGGTGACGTGTGGCGCTGAGCAAACATCTGGATGACAAAGGCAGAAAGTGTCGGAAAGAGGGCGAGGAAAATGATCGCACCCCAGGCAGCATTGGTGGTGACATCGAAAGAGCGCCCGGTGATCGCGGTCATGGCAATACTGCCCAGGCCAACCAACAGAAACTGCTGACAACTGATGGCGATCGGGTCGACACCGGCCTTAATGTACTTGTCGGAGAGGAGCAAGTGCAGGGCGTAGGCCATTGATGCGACGATTGTCAGGAGGTCGCCGATGTTCACCTCTTTCAGGCCGCCGGTGAGTATCCAGAGACCGACCAGCGAAATGACCGAGGCGATGATCTCCATCACAGTGGGGCGACGCCTGAAGAGGGTCACGAGAAAAACCGGCACCCAGAGAACAAACAGGCCGGTGATAAAGCCGGAGTTTGAGGCGGTGGTGTAATTCAGACCGACTGTCTGCGTGACATAAAGTGTCCAAAGAATAATGGCGAGGAAAAACCCTTCGCGGAAATTGGGGAGAATCGGCTTACGCTTGATCAGGAGATAGCCCAACAACAGGCCACCGGCGATCAGAAAACGATAGCCGACCATAGTGACGGCATCGACGCCGGTCAGCGCTGATTTGACAATGACAAAGGTCGTTCCCCAGATAAGGGCGGCATAGAAAAGTCCGGTGTCGGACCAAAACTGCAGTCGTCGAGAGGGGGATTGATTCATTGGCGTAACTTACTAGACAGAGGGGCGCGGCGCTACCGTGGTTTCCTGCGTGGGATCTTTTTGGTTGAAGGCGCAGATTTCTTCTTCGCCGGAGCCACGGCGATTTCCGGCTGCCATTGGAATTTCTTCAGGTCAATACGGTCGCGGAAATCAAAGTAGATCCCTTCGCTTTCGAGTAGACTGTGCTGGACTTCGTACCCTTCGCCCGGCGGGAGCGAGATCTTCCCTTCGCGATTGATAACGCGGAACCAGGGGAGTTTCTCGGATTCGGAGCAGCCATGTAGCACCCACCCGACAGACCGTGGGTCACGAGGATTGCCGGCCATTGCGGCGACCTGACCGTAGGTAGCAACCTTTCCGCGCGGGATCTTGCGGATCACCTGACAGATCGCTTTGACGACAGGAGATTTCGTCACCGCGGTTTCTCTATTTGACCGGTTGAAATGATCGGCGCGTAGATATCGGGGCGACGATCCGCGAACAGATCGTTGCGGGGGTTGACTGCTTTGTCGCGCGACTCTCTCGGATCAATATCAACGGTGATCACCGCTTCTTCCCTCTCCGGACCGGTGACAATGACATTTCCGCGGACATCGCAGACGACCGAAAGGCCGGTGAAGTTGAGGCCTCCCTCGGAACCGATCCGGTTGGCGGTCACGACCGCAACTCTGTTGGTCATGGCATGAATGGGAACAGCGCGCTGACATTTGCCGGGAATGACGAGATTTGCGGGGTGGCAAATGATATCCGCGCCTTTGAGGGCAAGCAGACGCCAGACTTCGCCAAACCACCAGTCGAAACAAATCAACATGCCGATGCGGGCGCCATTCACCTCAAAGACGGGCGCGCCGAGATTGCCGGGCTGGAAAAAATCTTTTTCGTTCAAATAGAGATGCAGTTTGCGATACTTGCCCATGACACCATCGCGAGTGAGCAGGATCGACGAGTTGTAGAGCTGTTTACCATCGCGCTCGTTAAGGCCGCTGACGATCGTGCAGTTATGCTGTCTGCAGAATGCATGGAGATAGCCGGTGAAGGAGCCATCGATGACGGATTCAGAACTTGCCCACGCCTGTTCCTGCGAAGTGAAGTTGTATCCTGAATTGCAGAGTTCCGGCAGGACGACCAGATCTGAGCCGATCGCCTGAGGCATGAGACGGTCCAGGCTTTGCAGGGTGGCTTGCAGGTCGGCCAAAGCCGGTGCAAACTGAATGATAGTGATCCTCACAAGTATGCCCTCACGAATGGGGTGGTGCAGTTTCGACAGGCCCGACTTCAGGCAATGTCAGGTCGGTTTGGGCGTGAGGCAACCACTTTTTCGGAAGTCAAAATTGGACAAGTTTACCCACAACAAGTGAGTGGGGATATGCGTACCTTACAGGTGGCCCTGGTACGCAACCCGCAAGACACCTGGAGTGACCATGACTCGAATATTGATGGCAATTGCGCTGATCTCGTTGACCCTTCTCCCCCTTGAACTGACCTGGACCCGCATTTTCTCAGCAGAATTCTTCTATACCTTTGCGTTTCTTGTTCTTTCGCTGGCGATCCTGGGACTTGGCCTGGGTGGTCTGATGTTGCGGCTGTGCAAAGCGGCGGATCGCGATCTGCTGTTAAGTCCTTATCTGGCAATCTCAGGACTCTGCGCGCTGGTGGGGCCGATGCTGGTATTTCAACTGGGGCTCGATTTCTCAGCCCTCTTTGCCAGTATGGCGATGGTGGGGAAACTGCTGGTGACGGTGTTGATTCTGATGTCCGCGTTCTTTTTTGGCGGCATGGGGCTGGCCATGCTCTTCAAACGCCGTTCCGCAGAGATGCCCTACCTGTATATGGCTGATCTGATAGGCGCGGGGCTGGGGTTGTTGGTTGGACTCTGGGGAATGAATCAATTCGGTACTCCGGTCGCCTCGGTACTGGTAGCTTTGCCTATTCTGGCAGCCTCGTTTCTGCTTGCCGCCGGATGGCTCAGGATTCTCCCGGTAATTGTGGCGGTGGCGGTCTTTTTCGTGGCGCCGGGGAGTGAGGAACGTTTGACGGCCCCTCGACAGGAACATGCACCAGTGATCTACACGCACTGGGATGCCGTCTCTAAATTGAAAATGTACGACTATGGTCCGGACTATCGCGGATTGAATATAGATAATGTCGCCAATTCGCCGGTCAATCGATTCGACGGAAAATGGGAAGATATCAATCCTGATTCGGTTGAGTGGGGGATCGATGTCTCCTATTTGATCCAGCAGTTTGATTCGTGCAGATTCCTTTCGCTGGGATCCGGCGGCGGCGGTGATGTTTTGCAGGCACTGGTGGAAGGTGCGACTGAGGTTCATGCGGTTGAAGTAAATCCGCATATCAACTGGATGATGCTAAATGACGACACAACCGGTTACCACAAGGCACCATTCGTCCCGGATAGCAGTTGGAGCACGACACAGGTCGATTCAGCCAAGGCGGTGTATGATACGACGCGGATGCTTTCGGTTGCGGAGTTCACCGGGAATCTCTATCGCGATCCACGAGTGACTGTGGTAACCGAGGATGCGCGCTCATATGTTCGGAGATTCGAGAACAAGTTCGATGTTATCTACTCGCTCAGTTCGAATAGCTGGGCGGCGCTGGCATCAGGCGCGTTTGCCCTGGCGGAGAACTATCTCTTTACGACCGAAGCATTCGAGGATTACTGGGAGGCGCTTTCCGACAGCGGCTTCCTGATGATGGAACATCAGGTGTACACGCCGAGATTGGTATCAGAGGCATTGGCCGCGCTGGAGAACAGAGGTGCTCTCGGCGGAGCAAGCGGCATCTCTGACCCGTCGCGGCATATCGCGGTGTATGACTTGCCCAAGATGCGGCGAAAGATATTGCTTCTCTCGAAACGGCCGTTGACCGATTCACTTCGCTACTATGCGCTCGGGCCGCTTACTCCGGAACGATTCGGCCAGATCCATCTGTTGTATCCTCCGGCGAATGATTCATTGGCGAATAATCAGATCGCGCGGATAGTTAACGATGGCTGGCGAAAGCTCGCGGATTCTGCAAAGATAGATCTTTCCCCCGTCTCCGACAACCGACCGTTTGTCGCGCAACTTGGGCTCTGGCGCAATCTGACCTCGGAGAATATGCAGAAAGTATCCAACTATGCGGAGTTCTCCGGCTTTCCGCTTTCCAAAGTGACGCTGTTGATCATTCTCGCTGTAGTGGTGGTGATCATCTTGCCGGTCAACCTGATCCCCTATCTGAGCAAAGGGGAGCATCTCGCGGCAGGACCCTGGCTTTACTTCTTTGCGATCGGCGTGGGCTTCATGGCGGTGGAGGTGGTGTTGATCCAGAAGTATGCGTTGCTGATCGGAGCCTCGCTGCATAGTATCGTGACAGTGCTGTTAACTCTGCTGATCGCGTCCGGGATCGGGAGTCGGTTTGCGCGTCAGTTCTCAAATCGGACCGTATTTCTCGCAATTATTGGCTGGCTGTTGTTGGATGCTCTTGTCTTTCGGTATTTGTTTGGGCTATTCGGCGGAATGCCGGTCTCGATCAGAATGCTGGTGGCGGTCATTTTGATCGCGCCGGTCGGCTTTTTTATGGGGATGCCTTTCCCAAAAGGGACACTACGGGTTGGCCCACTGGTCGACTGGGGGTTCGCGGTCAATGGAGCAGCTTCAGTGCTTGGTTCGGTACTGGCCGTAATGATCGCCATTAACTTTGGATTCAGCCTTGCCCTTGTTTTTGCGGCAATCCTCTACCTTATCGCCTATCTCTGCAGTGCGAACAAAGAGTATTTGGCTCCCTGATAGCCAAATCACAAAAAGAATCTATCAAATGCAGGGTCGGATGCGCTCCGACTCTGCATTTTTTGCGGGTAGTTGCCGATAGATATAGTTGAGAAAGCCACCGTTGACCACAGTCTCGCCGCGCGGTCGACATGAAACCAACTCGCCAGAACCAATTAATGTTGTCGCGGGGAAAAGAATGTCTACCGTTCACCACCAGTACAATCAGGGAAAAAAGCGGCAATCCGGAACGATCCTCAATTATTGCCTGGCACTACTGATCCTGGGCGTGGCTATCGTGGTCGTAGTTTATCTGAAATAGTCGAAACGGCTCCCGAGGGGGCATCAAGACCAAATACAATCAAGGGGCGACTCATATGAGCCGCCCCTTGGTATATCAGAACCGAATTCTGTTTGATCAGTTGGCGAAGAACTGCTTGACGATCTCCGCACCGGATTCCCAGAAGACGAGAATAACGCCCATGAGCGCGCCACCCGCGACAATACCGGAAGCTACCGGGAAAAGATACTCTTCACACTGATCCGCGTTTTTCTTCTGCCAGAACCATGCGATAACGGCGCCGAGGAAGAACAGCAATCCATAGAACCACTGGAAGACCCAGGCAAGTCCAACACCGGCTGCCGACGGGATCCACTGATTTTTCGGGAAGAGCTTTGAGAGGAGCGGAAGCAGAATACCGACCAGACCGCCGATGACGATCGACCAGATCTTGACCGGATGCATATTACTCAGGCCGAGCGCCATTGCTTCTGCGACACCCTTCCATGTTTGAGCGGCGGGTGCCGGGAATTGATCGGTCCCCAGAACTGACGCATTCGGGACCAGGATGCGGAACGCAAAAACCGTGACCAGTGTCCCGATAAAGATACCGGAGAACTGCGCGATGAACTGCTTGCGCGGATGCGCGCCGAGCAGGTAGCCGGACTTGAGGTCGGTCAACAGGTCAGCGGACGAGGTCGCCGCGCCGGCGGTGATATTCGCGGCCATCAGGTTGACATTCATATTTCCCGGGGAGAGGACACCAAAGGTAAGCTGCGTGATCTTTCCCATTGCGCCGACGGGAGTCGTGTCGGTTTCACCGGTCACACGACACGCAACCAACGCGAGGGCAAAACTCATGACCACCGCGATCGCGCTTTGCCAGTATGGCATGTCGAAAGTAACATGTCCGAGGATCGCAAGAGCGATCAAAGAGACTATCTGGCCGATCAGGAACCATGAGCTGGGAGTTTCAATTGCTTCGATCTCATCCTGTTTCCCGCCGGATTTCTTGAAGAACATATCGCCGAGCCCCTTAAATGCGCGGACTGCGGCTTTCCACTGGAACAAGACCGAGAGAATGCCCGAGGTCACCATGCAGGCGGTTCCGCCCCAAAGTGACCACTGCACCAATGAACGGAATCCATTCAGCTGACTTGCTTCGACGACATTCGCCTGCACGATCGGAATGAAGATCATCCAGCAGAGAATCGAACCGAACAGCATACTAAGGGCGACGCGCATGCCGACAAACATACCGGCGGCGATGAAGACCGGATCCCAGACGAAAGTGACGGTACGACCGATCCAGGCTTCCGGGATGATCCAGGCATTAAATCGTCCCACCAACGTTGAGAGTTGAATAGACTCAAGGCTTGAACTGATGAGGCGGAGACCGTCGCTGAGTAAAGCGCTTAAAGCCGCCAGAAGTCCCCAGATAGAGAGGGCGCGAGCGGCGCGCATCCCCTTTTGGCCTTTGGCATGCAAGGCGCGAAGAGTTTCCGCGGCGGCGATACCGCTAGGGAATCTGAGCTGTTCGAGATTGATCATCTGGCGTTTCATCGGGACGGCCATAGTCACGCCGAGAATCGCGATGAAGAAGACCCAGGCTAACATTAGCCCAAGCGGAAGTGATTCGGCGTTAAGCATGATATATGCAGCAAAGGCGGAGACCAGGGTTCCGCCCGTGGAGTAGCCTGCTGCGCTGGCACATGACTGCATGCAGTTGTTTTCGAGGATCGTCATCTGCGATTTGGCCAGTCTCAGTTTATAGAAGCCGGTCCAGATCGCGTAGGAGAGGATGCAGGCGGTGATGGCGACACCAAATCCCCATCCAGCCTTGAGTCCAATGTAGATGTTCGTCAGTGAAAGAACCGATCCCAGCACCCACCCCATGATGATCGCCCGCCAGGTAAGCTGCTTGACCGTGTCGCCGCGGCCGACATAACATTTCTCGTACCATTGCCTCTCGATCTCTTCGGGAGTTCCCTTAAAGCCTTCGATCGGGAGTTCGTAGTTTTCGTAGGCGTCTTGTGAGGCTTTGGTATCTGCATTGACAGCTGTCGGATGATGTTTCGCCATAGCGATTTCTCCTTGCGGGCATTCGGCTAGTGCCGAGCGGGGGCTGTTTTATCCATATTTTGTTAAAGTAATGTGCAGAACCGATCCGTGCAATCATGAATCTGCCGATTGCGGACGAACCAGGCAATGTTTGACCCAGTAGACAGCCCGCGCGGTGTAGATCAAGGGCGAAGCAGAAAAGAGATACTGAAAGATGTAGATTTAATTACTCCAGATCCGATTGGCGCGTCGGGTTGGAGTGCGTGTTCCTCATTAATGAGGGGAATAGGTGAGAACGCTGACTGCGGCAATGCTGGGGAGAGTTTAACCTGTTCAAACATATGCGGTAACAGGTTGAAAATAGCGGGACACAGATCACTCTCCGCTACCCGTCTCAAAGAAATGCACCTATCTTTGTATTTATTAGGCGATAGAACCACTCGAAGCATAAGCTAAATGAAATCGCATGTCAGTCGCATAACATACTGCATCGCAACAAATAACGAAACATGCACTAGCGAGTACAGAATAGACAATAAAATCCGTCTTTTTGTTCTGTTTT
This sequence comes from bacterium, assembly GCA_016708025.1. Classification (NCBI taxonomy): domain Bacteria; species bacterium. Next base: position 17,802 of record JADJGQ010000002.1, read on the forward strand.
TCACAAACATGACAAACAAATGACAATCAGGACTGATATTCTATTATATCTGTTCTCAACGAACGACGACAATAAGGCTGAGACAGAGAATAGATATGAACTTTGGGATCATCGGAACTTCAATCTGGCAACAGAACATGCCGCTGTTAGAGCGGCTGACGATCGACCGTCAAGTACGGCCGGCCGAGGTTGCGCGATTGAAGCAGGTGCTGGGGGTTGATGAGCTGGTATATCTCGCCACCTGCAATCGGGTGGAGTTCCTGTATGCATCATCGAAGAAAGTAACCCCAGGCAAGCTGTTGCATCGGTTGATCGACTATTTCTTCCGTTCTGAGCGGGAGATCAGTTTTTTCCCGAATGACTTTTATCATTTCACCGGACGCGAAGCGATTCTGCACCTCTTCCGCACTGCAGCTTCGCTTGAATCGCTCGTGGTCGGTGAAACGCAGATTACCGGTCAGCTCAAACAGGCGCATCAGGATGCGCTTGAGTACGGAGTTGCCGGGACCGTTACCTCCGGTCTCATCAACGAAGCACTGGTAGTCGCCAAGCGCGTGAAGCGCGAAACGAATCTGGGAGTGGGCGCGCTATCGATGGCATCGCTGGCCGCTTCTGAACTGCAAGAACGGTTGAACGGAATCGACACGCCGCTGGTAGCAATAGTCGGCGCCGGGCCGATGACCCAGAAGATCGCCAAGTATTTGAATGAACATCTGGTCGGTCGCTTGTTGTTTGTGAATAGGACGGTTGCCAAAGCGGAAGCGTTGGCCGAAGAGTTTGGCGGACAGGCGATGTCGTTCGAGCAATTCGTCGCGACACCCGGTCCGGTCAATGCGATCATCTCGGCTACCTCGGCCACCGAAGCAGTTTTTGACTCAGCATTTTTGAATCGACTTTCAGATAGCGGAACGCCGGTTGTTTGTATCGACCTGGCGGTCCCCCGTGATTTCTCCGCGGAGTTCAGCTCCGATCCACGCGTAACCCTGATTGACATTCCGCACCTCAAGTCGCGCGGCAACGGCAACCTTCGTCAGAAGTTTGTCGAGGCCGGCAAAGCGAATGAGATCGTGCGCGATGCGGTCAATCAGTATCTCGCCGACCGTGTCGAATTGACGCTCAAGCCGATCTTCCATGATAGCTATCAGGAATCGCTTGAGCTGGCCAACCGGGCGTTGGAAGATTTGTTCACCACGAAACTTGCTTCACTCGACGACTCCGGTCGCGAGGCGGTCAAGCGGCTGGTGACCAAACTGATCGGTCATTCGTCGTTCCAGCCAGTCAAGATCCTTTCTGACCGACTGGCCGCGACCCAGACCGAACTGACGATCACCGAGTTGACATCGACTCGGAAGGAAGCGGTATGACCCGTTTGATTATTGGTTCTCGCGGTTCCGATCTCGCTCTCTACCAGGCCAACTTCATCCGCTCCATCCTGGAGCAGGAACATGGTTGCACGGTTGAGCTCAAGATCATCAAAACTGTCGGGGACAGAATCGATAATGTCTCGTTCGAGCAGATGGAAGGAAAAGGGTTCTTCACCAAGGAACTCGAGGATGCCCTGCTTGCGCACGAGATCGATCTGGCAGTTCACTCCCTCAAAGATCTGATGACTTCTATGCCGTCCGGGCTGAAGCTCGGCTCGGTTGGGTATCGCGCAGACCGACGCGAACTACTTCTTATCAGAAGAAGCTCAGTGGAAGGAGAGAATCTCCTTCCGGTTCGCAAAGGTGGCGTCATTGGAACATCGGCGGCTCGTCGCAAAGGTCAGGTCGCATTTCATAATCCGTCACTGGCAGTCGCGGACCTTCGCGGAAATGTCCCGACCCGCGTAGCTAAATTGCGCGATGGCAAGTATGACGCCATTCTCTTGGCCGCCGCCGGAGTGACACGCCTTGAACTTGATCTCTCCGACCTGCATGTTATTTCGCTCGATCCCGAACAATTTCTGCCGGCTCCCGCACAGGGGATTCTTGGCATTCAGATACGTGACAACGATCCAACAGTCGAGTCAGTGATCAGCAAACTCGGTTCAGCCGCGGCGATGCTCGAAGCTAATCTCGAGCGGGGGCTCCTTGCACGGTTTGACTCCGGTTGTTCGTTGCCGTTGGGGGTGTTTTCCGAAGTACGCGATGGTCAGCTCCGCCTCAAAGCGGTTCTCGGCACTCGCGTGGATGACCAATGGACAGGACTGAAACGTACAGACATTACCGGGACAGATGTCGACGACGTCATCAGCAGAGCATACGACGCCCTGCGAGGTAGCCCGGTATGCCGCGCCTAGCTGTCACTCGCTATCCCGCACAATTGGCCGAACTGGCTATCCATGCTGCCGCGAAAGGGATCGAGGTCGTCCCTCTCCCCCTCATCTCGGTGCAAGAGATCCCGTTTGACTGGCCCGAAGGTTTGGAGATCAGCAAGATCGATTGGGTCTTCTTCAGCAGTGCAAACGGAGTCAGTGCATTCCTGCACCGTCTGGACGAACTTGGCCTGCGTATGCCTCCCACGACTCGGTATGCGGTAGTCGGCAGTAAAACGGCGGACGCCCTGGCGTTGAATGGGCTCAAGGTTGGCTTTTTGCCATCGGACTCCTACGGGGAGTTGTTGTTCGAGGAGTTTGCGGGAAGAGAACTTCGAGCCGGCCAGACTTTGCTCTACGCACGGGCCAGAGAAGTGAATTATGACCCGTCGAAACTGTTTGCCGGCAGGCCGGTCGCCTATTACGCCATCTGTTGTTATGAAACAATCGCACAACCGGTGACTGCCGATGCCGTCGCCCGATTGACGGAAAATGATTTCATTCTCTTCACGGCCCCCTCGACAGTTGATTCGTACGCGCAACAATATGGTATGCCGGTCGCCCGGCCGATCGCGATCGGTCGCTCGACCGCATCACAAATGAATCAATACGGTTGGTTTGGCTTCATTACCATGAAGCATGCTGATATCACCACCATCCTGGAGTATCTCTAATGGAGCAGATGTATCGTCCTCGCCGCTTACGCCGCACTCCGGTGATCCGCGAAATGGTCGCGGAGAAGACATTTACGACTAACGGTCTGATACAGCCGTATTTTGTCACCGATGGAAGTTCGATCCGTGAGGAGATCAAGGGACTCCCCGGGATCAACCGCGAGTCAGTCGACAAATTGGTTGAATCAATCAGTGCGGACCACAAGCTGGGCATCAACAAGATCATGCTTTTTGGTGTGACTGACCGGAAAGATATCATGGCGTCGACGGCGCACGATGACGCCAATCCGGTCATCCTTGCAACGAAGGAGCTGAAACAGAAGTTTGGTGACTCGCTTTTCATTGGCGCCGATGTCTGCCTCTGCGCCTACACCGATACCGGCCACTGCGGCGTGACGCTCGAAGGAGCTATCGACAACGATGCTTCGGTGGATGTGCTGGCCGACATGTCACTCGCTCTCGCCCAGGCGGGGGTTGATTGCGTGGCTCCATCGGATATGATGGATGGCCGTGTGGTGGCGATTCGCGATATGCTCGAAGGGAACGGCTATGTCGACACGCTGATCATGGCCTACACGGCAAAGTATGCATCGGCCTACTACGGTCCGTTCCGTGAGGCTGCCAAATCGGCACCCGGCAAAGGAGATCGTAAAGGGTATCAAATGGATTATAGAAACCGCACGGAAGCGCTCCGCGAACTGTCTCTGGATGACGAAGAGGGCGCTGATATCGTCATGGTCAAGCCTGCGTTGGCGTATCTTGACGTGATAGCCGACTTCCGACAGCAAAGCAGACTGCCGGTCGCCGCGTACAACGTCTCCGGTGAATACACCATGGTTAAGCTGCTGGCGCAGGCTGGACTTGCGGATGAAAAGGCGATGGTGCTGGAGAACCTGACGGCGATCCAGCGCGCGGGAGCAAATATCATCCTGACCTATCACCTTCGCGACATTCTGAAAAACGGGTGGCAACATGCATAAGACGGATAGATCTCAACAATTGATGACACTCGCCAGCCGGATCATCCCGGGCGGGGTCAATTCGCCAGTGCGCGCATTTAAGTCGGTCGGCGGAATTCCTCGGTTTATCGACAGAGGCGAAGGGTCATATTTGTTTGATGTCGACGGCAACAAATATCTCGACTTCTGCAGTTCCTGGGGACCATTGATCCTGGGGCATGCCGATCCGGATGTTGTCGCGGCGGTGAAAACACAGGTCGAACGGGGGATGACATTTGGCGCCTCCACTGAGCTGGAGTATCAACTGGCCGAGTTTATTGTCAACCATGTTGATTCGGTCGAAAAGATACGGTTTGTATCATCGGGAACCGAGGCGGTGATGTCGGCGATCCGACTTGCCCGCGGGTTTACCAAGCGGGATTTGATTCTCAAGTTTGAAGGATGTTATCACGGTCATAGTGATTATCTGCTGGTCAAGGCCGGCAGCGGGCTGGTGACATTCGGTAATCCGTCATCGGCAGGTGTTCCTGATTCATTTGCGGCGCAGACGGCGGTCCTGCCGCTCGACGATGAAGATGCGCTTGAGGAATTCTTCTCTCAACATGGCGACCGACTTGCCGCTGTCATTATTGAAGGTGTACCGGCCAACAACGGCCTCCTGATCCAGCGACATGATTATATGCGGCTGCTTCGCGCGCTTACGGAAAAGCATGGAGCGCTGATGATCCTCGACGAAGTGATCACCGGCTTCCGCCTAGGGATGGGCGGCGCAGCAGCCTATTACGGGATTCGTCCCGACCTTGTCACTTACGGCAAGATCATCGGCGGCGGCATGCCGGTCGGCGCCTTCGGCGGTCGTGCGGATATTATGGATATCCTGGCCCCTCTCGGCCCGGTCTATCAGGCCGGTACTCTCTCCGGCAATCCGGTTGCGATGGTCGCGGGATTGACGACACTAAAGAAGCTGGCCGATGGCCGCATTCATGAGCAACTTGAAGAGCGGAATCGACGATTCGTGTCGCAGATGATGAGTCACCTGCATGGCAGTTCGGTGAATATCGCCGGAGTAGCCTCGATCTACTGGATCGTCTTCCAGCGCGATCTCCCCCGCGCCGCGCACCAGATCTCCACAGATGGAATCGCGCATTATAACAGGATGCATGCCGGTATCCTGGAGGCTGGCATTTATCTGCCACCTTCCGGCTACGAAGTCTGTTTCCTTTCCGCGGCACAGACCAACGAACAACTGAGTGATGCGGCCGATCTGCTGGCCGACGCTATCAAGGAAGAAGCACACGTATGGGGATGATGGAAAGCACGTTCATCAACGCATGCTATGGCAAGAACCATGGAAGGATCCCGGTCTGGATCATGCGTCAGGCAGGGCGATATCTGCCGGAGTATCGCGCGGTGCGCGAGAAGACGACATTCGAGCAACTCTGCAAGTCGCCAAGCTTGATAGCGGAAGTGGTACGCCAGCCGGTTCATCGGTTTGGACTCGATGCGGCAATCCTTTTTTCAGATATCCTGACTGTGCTGGAGCCGATGGGGATGCAGGTCTCTTTTCCGGACGGTGGACCAAAGCTGGCGAATCCGATTAACGGTCCCGATGATGTCAAGCGGCTGCAGGATGTGGATGTCGACAAGGCGCTGTCGTTTGTCGCCGAAGCATACGGCGAGATTCGAAAAGTACTGCCGGAGACGCCGGTGATCGGCTTTGCCGGTTCCCCCTGGACACTCGCATGCTATATGATCCAGGGAAAAGGATCGAATAATTTCGACAAACCGAAACAGTTCCTGCACAAGTACCCGGCAGCGGCGGAAGAACTGATCATGTTGCTGACCAAAGTGGTCACCAAATATCTCGCCATGCAGATCAAATCCGGCGCGAATGCCGTGCAATTGTTCGATAGCTGGGGTGGCATTCTCTCCAAGGATGACTACTGTGATTGGTCTGCCCGTCCGGCGAATCTGATATTCCGCGGGTTGAAGCAGTATCAGGTGCCGCGGATATTCTTTGTGAACAACGTCGCGCCGTATCTTGAGCTGATCAAGGATGTCGATTGCGAGGTGGTCGGAGTTGACTACCGCGCAGATCTGGCGGATGTCGCGGTGGCGTTGCCGGGGAAATCGGTGCAGGGGAATCTCGATCCTTCAATTCTCTTCAATACCAGAGAGAAAGTAGTTGAGCGGACACTGCAAATTCTTGATTCTCTGGAATCACACGACAATCTGATCTTTAATCTCGGGCATGGCATTCAACCGGAAACACCGCTGAGTTCGGTCGAGGCAGTTGTCGAGACTGTCCACCGTTACAGGAGCTGACCATGGCGCACGAGAGAACCGCAACGACTGTTTCTGTCGACCTGCTGAAGAAGTACGACCGTCCGGGACCCCGTTACACCAGTTATCCGACTGTCCCGGTCTGGTCGAATGCGGTTGGCCCGAGTGATTATGAGCAGTCCTTGCGGAATGCCTCACAGCGCGAAAATGAGCCGCTGGCGATCTATGCGCATATTCCGTTCTGTCAGCGTCGCTGCTACTACTGCGGATGTAACACGGTTATCACCAACAACCAGCAACGAGTCGAAGATTACATCCACACTCTCCTCAATGAGGTAGACAATACCGCGCGGTTGCTCGGCAAACGAAACAAGATCAGTCAACTGCATTTTGGTGGCGGTACACCGACCTATTTGGATTGCCAGGGAATGGCAATGCTGCTGAGGCATCTGGATAAGCACTTCGAGTTCTTGCCGGATGCCGAAAAGTCGATGGAGATCGACCCGCGGGTAACGACCGTGCAGCAGTTGGAGTTTCTGGCCAACAGCGGGTTCAACCGGATCTCGATGGGAGTTCAGGATTTCGACCCGCTCGTGCAGGAAGCCTGCGGGCGGATCCAGCCGGTCGAGATGATTGAAAATCTGCTTGGGCATTGCCGCCGACTCGAATTCAAGGGGATCAATTTCGATTTGATCTATGGCCTGCCGAAACAGACAGTCGAGGGATTCACGAAAACGATCGACACCGCGATTCAGATGCGGCCCGACAGACTGGCGGTTTACTCGTTTGCGTATCTTCCGAGTTCGATGGCGCACCAGTCGAAAATCCTCCCCGAGGATCTGCCATCGACAGAAGTGAAGTATCGCCTCTTTGCGACGGCGGTGGAGAAGTTTACGGCGGCCGGCTATCGGCAGATCGGCATGGATCATTTTGCGCTCCCCGAAGATGAACTAACCCGCGCTCAGGCGGATGGGCGGCTGTTCCGGAATTTCATGGGATATACGGTGCAGCATTCGCCTGAGATGATCGGGCTTGGGATGTCTTCGATCGGGTATATCGACAATTCATTCTTCCAGAATCTAAGCAAGCTGGACAGCTACCAGAACGCAATTGCCGAAAAAGGCTTTGCCACCTATCGCGGGTTGCATTTGAATCAGGATGATCTGGTGCGACAGTATTTGATTACGCAGTTGATGTGCAATTTCAGACTGCAATACGACCAGCTCGAAGCGAAGCACGGGGTGAAGTACAGTGAGTACTTCGGTAACGAGCACAAGAATCTTGGGATTTTCTTTGATGATGATCTCATAAAGGAATCCGCTGATGGCCTCTCTATCACGCCAGTTGGGCGGACATTTGTGCGGAATATTGCGATGACCTACGATGCCTATTTGAACGGAAGTCAGGCGGGCAAAGCCTCGACCTTTTCAAGGACGATCTGATGTCTACGTCTTCCACTAAATGCTGCGCAATTCTTTTGGCGATGGGCGGTCCGGACTCCACCGCCGGAGTACAGCAGTATCTCTATAATATCTTCTCTGACCGTTCAATCATCCGCCTCCCCGGGGGGGCAATTCTGCAGAAGCCGTTTGCGGCAATGATCTCGCGGCTTCGTAAGAAGAAAGTGCAGCATCATTATGACCTTATCGGCGGCGGCTCTCCCCTGCTTAGATGGACGGATGCGCAGCGCGCTCTTCTGGAGGAAATCATCCAGCAGGAGCAACCGCAGTTCCGGGCATATGTCGCGATGCGGTATTATCATCCATATACGGATGCGGTGATTCGCCAGGCATATACAGATGGATTTCGGCGATTCTGCTTTATCCCGATGTATCCACAGTATTGCAAGGCAACAACAGGATCATCGTTTGAGGTTGCTGCCAATTCGCTCACATCACTCACCGGTGTGCAGTCGGTTTTTGTGAAGGATTTTCATGATGACCGCTCGTATATAGAACTGCTCCGGAGATACATCGCAGAGAATATCCGTTCGGGCGAGACACTTCTCTTTTCGGCGCATTCCATCCCGCAGACATTTGTGGATGAAGGGGATCCGTATGTGGATCAGATCCGTCGGACGGCGGCATTGGCAGCGAATGGGCGGGAGTACTTTGTGTCATTTCAGAGTCGGACCGGCCCGGTACAATGGGTCGGACCGGATACGATAGTAGAAACGAAGCGGCTACTGGCAGAGCGTACGGGTGGGCTGTTCATTGTGCCTATCGCGTTTGTCTGCGATCATATAGAAACGCTGTATGAGATCGACATTGAGTTGGCGGGGATGCTCGACTCATCGGATGCGGCACGGATTCGCCGGATGCCGATGTTCAACGATGACCCGGCTTTCGCAGAGATGCTGGCCGGGATCGTCCGCGAAAGGATGACGCACCATGCAGCAGTATGATGTGATCATAGTGGGTGGCGGGATATCCGGGTTGAGCGTTCTGCATTATCTCAAAACGCGCAAAGCGGAGAAGACGGTTCGGCTGATCGAGGCGGAGAATCGGTTGGGTGGGACGATCGGGACCGACCAGATAGATGGATACAGTTTTGACTGGGGACCGAACGGATTTCTGGATAGAGAGCCGCTGACTCTCAAGCTGTGCGAAGAGCTTGGATTAAATGACCAGCTTGAGCGGGCGAATCCGAATGTCAGTAATCGCTTTATCCTTCGCGGCGGACGGCTCCGTCCGGTGCCAATGTCTCCCCCCAAATTCCTGATGTCCGACATTCTCAGTTGGCCGGGAAAATTGCGGCTGGCGAAAGAGCCATTTGCGGCGAAACGTCCGGATGGGGTCGATGAATCGATTTACGATTTTGGGAAGCGGCGCATTGGTCAGGAGGCGGCGGATTATCTGATTCAGCCGATGGTCTCCGGCGTTTTTGGCGGAGTTGCCAGCAAGCTTTCGCTCAAGTCATGTTTTCCGGTGATGCGCCAAATGGAAGATGAGCATGGTTCGCTGTTCAAGGCGATGATCGCTAAAGCGAAGAAAGCAAAAGCCGAGGGAAAGAAATCGGGTGGTCCCTCGGGGCCGGGTGGATGGCTTACCTCGTTTCATGGCGGGCTGAATAAAATTATCGAGCGGTTTCATGAGCGCTACAGCGACAGCATTATGTCCGGAAATGCGGTCGCGCACGTGAAGCGGAATGGAAACGGCTACCTGGTGACCCTGACGGATGGAACGACACTGCATGCCGGTTCGGTCGTGCTGGCGACGCCATCGTTTCAGGCGGCAAGAGTGGTCTCGCATTTGTCGTTGCCACTGACGGAACTTCTCGGGCAGATTCCGTACGCACCGATATCAGTGATCTGTATGGGGTACGATGCGAAGCAGATCAAGCGGAGTATGGATGGATTCGGATTCCTGGTGCCCTCGAAAGAGAATCGGCGGATTCTCGGGTCGATCTGGACCTCATCGATATTTGATAAGCGCGCGCCGGAAGGGAAGATCCAGTTTCGGACGATGGTTGGCGGCGACGGTGACCATGATTCGATCAATCTGTCAGATGCAGATTTGCTGACAGCCGTGAAGAAGGATCTTGGTGACGTGATAGGTATCGTTGGTGAGCCGGAGTTGGTGAAGATATATCGTTGGAAATATGGAATTCCGCAGTATCGGATCGGCCATTCAAAGATCATGGCGAGTATTGAGATGGAGTTGTCGCGGAACATCGGACTGTTTTTGGCGAACAACGCGTATTATGGTATCAGCCTGAATGACTGCGTGAAGCAGGCCTTCAAAGTCGCCGCATTGGTGTAGGCTCCCTTTTACCCTTTAACATCTGTCATTTAGTGCCTCTTCCCAGCGAAAGCTGGGATCCAGACTTTTGATTGACCACACCAAGAGCCGAGACTCACCAATCAGCGGCAGTTAATAGTTACATCCCTTTCGTTCAATCGCCTGGATTGTATCAAACTGTACGGTTTGCCCCTTATAGGTTATGAATTCATTCAATACAATTCTCACTGGGAGGTCGCCATTTTCAGGAACGATTGAAGGTTCTACAAATGTTCGATAATGTAGCCTGAACATGTATTTACTGGGACTATCTTTCCTTTCCACATACTGGGCGGTGTCGTTTAGTGCGTAGGTGTCACTTTCTTTCCTCCACTGCATCACGGAATCTGCAACCAGTACTTGAACTTCCTCTGGCCGAAACTTGATATCGTTTCGACTGACACTGAAGGCAACTTCAAGGTTTAAGTAGAGATCGTAATCGCCACAAGGCCGGTTAGTATAACTGTCAAAGCGAAGCCTAAGTCGTCCATCGAGTTTTCGAATAGTCAAATTGGATTTACGTTCCTCGCCAAAGAACAAACGCATCTCCGGATTTGGGCAACCGGATAACAACGCGACCACAATCAAACCCATTGCAGCCAACATCAAAAAGGGCATCACTATTCTTGGACCTTGCGAGAGCATCATACCCATTCCTCCTTCCGCATCTTCATAATAGGATTCCCCTGTCCTCGTTGTCCAATCAAAAAGATGGTGGAGGATGGTGTCGAAACCTGCGCTTTGCGCACCCCTTCGGGGCATCGGTTTCGACCTACACTCCTGGGGCGACGGACCCGCCCCGCCGGAAATACTTCTGTCTTGACAAATTTTCTTGAAACCCTATCTTAGGCAGGTCGTATAGTAGACCGATAACATAATCGAACACAGTGCTGCAACAGCAGGAAGGAGGCGTACATATGCAAAGATCATTGAAGAGTGCACCGGTGCGCCTCGGTCTGGCCTGTCGCTAGCAATCGAATAATTCTCCATTGCATGCGCGGCCGTCGATAGACGGCTTTTTTATTACCCAGTCCGGACGGGGCGTTTCGCCCAGCCGCGGCGTGATCTCACAATATCCCTCTGCGGCATAACCCTTTGCATGTACGAAAGGAGTAGCCATGTCTGACATGACTGCTGACCTGACTAAACAACTAAAGGAGCTTCGTCCGCCGGATGAAAAAAATGATCGCCCACAGCTAAAATTGCGCGATCTTCTGGCTCACGGGCTTCCTGAACCAAAGACTCAGGGAAAAAAACATGAGTATAGAATCCTTAGGCTGGAGCGATACTTTTGATGAGAGCTTCCGCCAATATCGCGAGGCCGGCTATCAACCGGCTCGCGTCGCTCGCGAAGACCGCGAACGATTTCAGTTACTGACCAACGATGGCGAGATCCGCGCCGAAGTAACCGGACGGTTTCGTCACAATGCGAAAACGCGACGTGATTTTCCGGCGGTCGGCGATTGGGTGGCGGTGGAGATTCCGCCGCAATCTGATATCGGATTGATCCACGCGGTCCTTCCGCGCAAGTCGATCTTCAGTCGCGGCGCTACTGGCGCTACGACTGAGGAGCAGGTAGTTGCCGCCAATGTCGACATCGCTTTTCTGGTGATGGATCTCGGGCGCGATTTCAATCCCCGCAGAATCGAGCGATATCTGACTCTCACCTGGGAGTCGGGCGCCTCACCGGTGATCCTCTTGACCAAAACCGATGTTGCGCTTGAGATCGATAGTTCGGTCGCCGAGATCGAATCGATCGCTCTCGGAGTGCCGGTGCATGCTGTCAGCGCGGTGGCACACGAGGGGATGGAGCAGATCCAGCAATATCTTGAGCCGGGGAAAACTGTCGCGCTGTTTGGATCTTCGGGTGCGGGGAAATCAACTTTGATCAACGCGTTGTTGGGCGAAGAGAAATTGCTGACACGCGAACTCAAGGAGGATGGCCGCGGCCGCCACACCACGACCTGGAGGGAGTTGATACAACTTCCATCCGGAGCGTTGGTGATTGATACGCCGGGGATGAAGCAGGTCGAACTCTGGGCGGATGAATCCAGTCTGGATGAATCATTCGACGACATCAGTGCCCTGGCTTCGCAATGCAAGTTCAGCGATTGCAGTCACGGATCTGAGCCCGGTTGCGCGGTCCAGGCTGCGTTGGCCGATGGGCGACTGTCGGCCGAACGGATTGCATCATATGACAAACTTCAAAGGGAGCTGAAATACCTTCACCGCAAGCAGGATATCCGAGCCGCGCTGGAGGAGAAAGCTCGCTGGAAGAAGATCCATATGCTGGCCAAGCGGATCGCCAAGAATAAATAACCGATTGGCCGGCATATAGATAACTGCCGGCCTCCGGTACCGCTTTAGCCTTGCGATTCTGGACCGATAAGGTATCTTATGGGTACAATATGAGCATGAGCAAAGCAGCCCTTTCATTCTTACTGATCTTCCTCCTGGCCGCGCCGATGGTGCTGCCGCTGGAAGAATTTTGCTCCGAAGGGGATGATTGTTGTGATCTCCCCTGCGCGGACTGCTATTACCATTGCTCGTGCAGTCTGACGTTCTCCGCTTTGCCGGCGACGCTGATTGAATTTGCCAATCATACGATGACCGCCGATGCCTCTATGGAGTTCCTGGAAGCCGCGACCGCTCCCGGATTTGCGTTGCTTCCCGATCTTCCCCCGCGACTTTCCTGACACCTCCTTCTTCTTTTCAACAGATTGAACGCAGGTAGCTGTTTATCTGCGGTAACCTATTTCGATGAGGTGCGCCAGGAATGAAAAACTGGATCCCATACATATTGATACTAGCGGTCGGCATAGCGCTCGGTCTGGGCGGCTCTACCCTCTTTACTGCCGACGACCATACTGATGCGGTTGAGGCCACCACCGAACATTCTGCCGATGATGGCCACGGACATGACGCCGTGACAGCCAATGACTGGTGCGCGGAACATCGCGTGCCGGAATCAGCCTGTACACTCTGTAATCCTGATCTGATACCAAAATTCAAAGAAGCGAATGACTGGTGTGGAGGACATGGTATACCGGAGTCGCACTGCCGGCTCTGCAATCCGGATATTCATTTCCCGAATGAACCGGTGCAGACAGTGGCGATGACTGACCCGATCAAAACCTCGGTCTTTTATCCGGCCAATGTGGTTGACTGCGCGACTAACAACGCGATCATCCAATTCGCCAGCGCGGAGACAGCCAGTCGCGCCGGATTGACGGTTGAGCCGGTGCTGTCGTTCTCTGGCGATGCATATATCGAGGCGCCCGCCGAGATCAAGTTTGACGATACGAAAACGACTATGCTGACATTGACTGTTCCGACCCTGGTGACACGCTGGTTTGTTGAACCGGGTGAGCAGATCTTCAGCGGACAGAAACTGGCGGAGTTGGAGTCGCCGGACATAGCGCGCCTTCAGGCGGATTACCTGCAGGCGACGGCCGATTACCGGGTGGCGGCACAGTCGCTGGAGCGCGGCAAGTCGCTTCGTAAGAGTGATCTCATCAGTGAATCTGAAATGGAGCGAATCGAAGCGGATGCGTTCGCCGCAGAAGCGGACCTTGCCGGTGTGCGGGGAATGCTGTTGACCGGCGGATTCTCCGAGACCGACCTCAAGCTTCTGGATAGCAGTCGGCAGATCACGCAGCGCTACACATTGCGGGCATCATCGACCGGTCTGTTGATCGAACGCCGCGCGCCGATCGGCGAACTGCTCGAAGCTGGCCGTCCACTGGCGATCGTCGGTAATCCATCGGCACTTTGGCTGGAAGCGAATCTCCGCGAGCGGGACCTTTCGGCGATCAAGGTCGGACAGCGAGTGGAGTTTTCCGCCGATGGCGGCGCGGTCGAACGGACTGCCGCTGAAGTGATCTGGGTCTCCAAGTATCTCGATGAGGAGACACGGACCGGCACTGTCCGCGCCCGACTGCTCTCTCCATCCAGTGAAATATCGGCCAATTTGTTTGGTCGAGCCAAGTTCCTGATTGATGACCAGTCTGCGCTGGCAGTGGTTTCGCGAGATGCCGTGCAGTGGGAGGGATGCTGCAATGTGGTTTTCGTGCAGGAAGCGGTCGACCGGTATCGCCCGCGCAAAGTGACGATCGCTCGCGGCGACAACGATCACTACCGCGTTTTCTCGGGAGTCATTCCGGGGGAGCAGGTGGTGGTGGATGGAAGCTATTTGCTGAAGACAGAACTAAAGAAAGGCTCAATTGGCGCGGGATGCTGCGGACTCGAGGCAAAGTAGCATGCTGCAGAAGCTCATAGAGTTTACACTGCAGCGGCGGTGGTTTGTTCTCGCGCTTGCCGGGCTGATGATCCTGCTTGGTTTCTTTGCGCTCCTTCGACTGCCGTTTGATGCGTTCCCGGATACGACGCCGGTCATGGTCCAGGTGAATGTTTCTGCTCCCGGCTGGTCGCCGGAAGAAGTTGAGCGTCAGATCACCTTCCCTGTCGAGCGAGAACTTTCCGGTCTGAGCGGTCTGACCGAGGTCCGTTCGGTTTCCAAGTTTGGACTTTCTCAGGTGAATCTCGTCTTCGAAGATCGCATCGACACCTATCTCGCGCGTCAGCAGACGAGCGAACGATTAGGTTCGGTTGAACTCCCCGATGGTGTTGAAGCACCTAAGCTGGGACCGGTCTCCACTGGTCTAGGTGAAGTGCTTCAATATGTGGTCGTCAGTTCGTCGACCGATCAGACGGATGCCCGCACCGTACAGGATTGGATAATCAAACCGCAACTTCAATCGGTGCCGGGTGTCGCCGAGATCAATGGCTGGGGCGGTTTTGAAAAGCAATACCAGGTGCTGATCGATCCGAATCGGATCATCCAGTACGATCTGCATCTGGAAGAGGTCGTCGAGGCGATCGGCCGCGGGGTACGGAATGTCCCCGGTGGCGAGATGGTGCGCGGCGGCGAACAGACCGTCGTGCAGGGGATCGGCCAGGTCAGCACTCGTGAAGAGATCGAGTCGCTGGTGGTGAAATCGCGCAATGGCGTGCCGGTGCATTTGCATGATATCGCCGATGTAGTCGTGGGACATGAGATCCGTCGCGGCTCCGCTACTTATCAAGGGAATGGCGAAGTAGTGCTCGGGCTTGGCTTCATGCTGACCGGCGAGAATTCACGCGAAGTGACACAGCGACTGGTCGACCGGATCGAAGCGATCAAACCAACGCTCCCGCCCGGCGTGGAGATCAAGACTGTTTACTCGCGAACCGACCTGGTCAACAGAGTACTCGACACTGTCACGCACAATCTAATGTATGGTGCGTTACTGGTCATAGCGGTGCTGTTTGCATTTCTGGGGAATATTCGCGCAGGACTTATCGTCGCCTCGGCGATACCGCTCTCAATGCTGTTTGCGTTTGATCTGATGACTCGCTTTGGGGTGGTAGGGTCGCTGATGTCGCTCGGGGCAATTGACTTTGGGCTGGCGGTCGATAATGCGGTGATACAAGTGGAGAACGCGGTTAGCCGTCTCTCCCGGAGCAATGAGTCGCAGTCGCGATTGACGGTCATACGAGATGCCATTCTGGAGGTGCGCAAGCCGACTCTCTTCGGAGAACTGATCATCATGCTGGTCTATCTCCCGATCCTGACACTCGAAGGAGTCGAGGGGAAGATGTTCCGCCCGATGGCGCTGACAGTGATATTTGTGCTGCTCGGTTCGTTGCTGCTGTCATTTACCGTGCTTCCGGCGATGCTGGGAGCATTTCTCAAACGACCGAAAGTTCACGCTGAACCAAAACTCGTGCTCTGGTTGCAGAAGAGATACCGGAGTTTGCTTGGGTGGTCATTGGCGCACCGTGCGGTTGTGTTGACTGCCGCAGTGCTGTTCCTCATAATCGGGTTGCTTCAATTCAATCGACTCGGCTCGGAGTTTGTGCCGCGACTGAATGAAGGGACGATTGCGGTCAATTTCGTCAAGTTGACGGGCATATCGCTCGAACAGTCGACAATGTACGGTGACCGGGTAGAAAAGTTGATCAAGGCGAGATTCCCGGATGAGGTCGATCACCTCTGGACGCGTACGGGGACGGCTGAACTTTCGACCGACCCGATGGGGCTGGAGGTCTCGGATCTCTTCATTACGCTTAAGCCTCAGGAAGAATGGACGCGGGCCTCATCTCAGCAAGAACTGGTGGCGGCAATCGATGCCGAGGTGAATGATCTTCCCGGCATGAACCGCGTATTCACCCAGCCGATCGAGATGCGGGCGAATGAAATGATCGCAGGCATCCGAGCGGATCTTGGGATCAAGATATTCGGAGATGATCTTCGAGTGCTCGAAGAACGGGCGGAGAGAATCTCCGCGCTGGTGGAGACAATTCCCGGTGCGGCCGATGTGACTATCGAGCAGTTGACCGGCCAGCCGGTCTTTCAACTGGCGGTGGACCGTCAGCGGATCTCCCGCCACGATCTCCCAGCATCAGAAGTGTTGACCTATGTAGAGGCGATCGGCGGGATCGAAGCAGGCGAAGTGTACGAGGGTCAGCGCCGATTCGATCTGGTGGTGAAGCTTGACTCGGCTTATACGGAAGTACCGGATGATATCGAGCGGATCCCACTCCAATCGTATGCCGGGGCGCAACTGACTCTTGATCAGGTGACCAGTCCGACGCTTTCATCCGGTCCGGCCAGTATCACGCGCGAGTGGGGGAAACGTCGGGCAATCGTGCAGGCGAATGTGCGTGACCGCGATATCGGCTCATTCGTCGATGAAGTTCGGGAGCGGATCGCCAACGAGATAACCTTGCCGCCCGGCTATTTTGTTCAGTATGGCGGGCAGTTTGAAAATCTGGAACGAGCGCAGGCGCGACTTGCGCTGGTCGTGCCACTCGCCCTCTTGCTGATCTTTGGTCTGCTCTATTGGACCTACGGTTCTGCGCGCGATGCCATCCTGATCTTCAGCGGCGTCCCGCTGGCAGCATTGGGTGGCGTGATCGCGTTGACCATTCGCGAAATGCCGTTTTCAATCTCGGCAGGAGTTGGGTTTATCACGCTCTCCGGTATCGCGGTCCTCAATGGACTGGTGCTGGTCTCTTCGATCAAACGATTCCGTTCGGAGGGTGCCTCGTTGGAAGTGGCAATCGAGCAAAGTGCGGTGTCACGGTTACGTCCCGTGATGATGACTGCGCTGGTGGCGGCAATCGGCTTTCTGCCGATGGCGCTTTCGTCGTCGATCGGCGCCGAGGTTCAGCGTCCGCTGGCAACAGTCGTGATCGGCGGGATCCTGACCTCGACTGCATTAACGTTGATCATTCTCCCTCTCCTTTACTCGCTTTTCGGCAAACGAAGCGCTGTCGAAGGGTGATGATCCTGAAACGAAGAACGCCGGAGGAAATCAGATCCTCCGGCGTTATATGAAGAGAAAACGAGGGTTTTCCGGCTATTTGATGACCTGGTCCCGCACTTCTCCAGCATCAGTCATCTTTCCCCCCTTGCGCTTTAGCAGTGAATGGCCGGTGGCCAATCCAAAGACAAACAGCGACAGCACAACCGCGCCAACTGCGAATACGGTATCACCGATCGCGCGCAGCCATTTGAATACCTGCACGGTCGGTGAATAGAGGAACTCCGCACTTCGGGCGAACCAGTAGCCATGCTCAACCGAGGCCCAGGTCTGCAATAGACCAACGGGCAGAAGGCTGATTACGACCATCGCAAACAGACCAAAATTGATCGTCCAGAATGAAAACTTAATGACCTTGTCATTCCAGTCCGAACGGACGTAGAGAATGCGCAGACAGAACAACATCAGGCCGATTCCGAGCATTCCATAGACTCCGAACAGCGCGGCATGTCCGTGCACCGGCGTAGTGTTCAGACCCTGCATATAATAGAGGGCGATCGGCGGATTGATCATGAAGCCGAAAAGACCAGCGCCAACCATATTCCAGAATGCGACTGAAACAAAGAAGAGGATCGGCCATCGGTAGCGCGCCACCCATGGCGTCGAGCGTGACAACCGGATATTATCCCAGGCCTCGAATCCGATGATCGTCAGCGGGACAACCTCGAGTGCACTAAAGACCGATCCAAGCGCCATCACGGCTGTCGGAGTGCCGGAGAAATAGAGATGGTGCAATGTGCCGATGATCCCGCCGGTCAGGAAGATCGTGGTCGCAAACAGCACCGAAGAGTTGGCGGTTGAGATCCGTATCAACTGCAGTCGCGCGAACATAAAGGCGATCACGACAGTGGCAAAGACCTCAAAGAACCCTTCCACCCAAAGGTGGACAACCCACCAGCGCCAATATTCTACTATTGAAAGATGAGTACTCTTCCCCCACATCAGGCCGGCGGCATAAAACGCGCCGATCGCGATCGCCGAGATGATAAACATGGTAAGGAGTGACTTCTGCTCTCCCCCTTTTCTGATCGCGGCAAAGATATTTCGCCCGACCAACCAGACCCAGAGAACAAGTCCGATCAACAAGGCGATCTGCCAGACACGACCAAGGTCAACATACTCATATCCCTGGTGACCAAAGTAGAACCAGGCGTCACCCGAAAGCATTCCCTTCACCGACAACCATTCACCGGTCATCGAACCGAGGACCACAACCAATAGAGCGCCGAACAGCACGTTGACACCAAGCTTCTGGTATTTCGGCTCGAATCCTGAGACGGCTGGGCCGATATACAGACCGGCGGCCAGCCAGGCAGTGGCGATCCAGAAGATCCCCAGTTGCGTGTGCCAGGTGCGGGTCACAACATAAGGAAGCCATTTGTCGATCTGAATTCCGTAGAAGCCGTCACCTTCTACACCATAATGTGCAGTGATCACACCCATGATGATCTGCAGGAGGAAAAGGCCAGCCACCACCCAGAAATATTTGATTGTCGCCAATTGCGAAGGGGTCGGCTGATTGGTCAACAATGGATCAGTAGTAGGGATCTTTTCCGCCAGAGCCTCTTTCGGCTGCGACGCATGGTACCAGACCAGCAGACCAACGCCACCGAGCAACATCAGGATGGAAACGCCGGTCCAGATCATGGCATCTGGTGTCGGACGGTTTTCGATCAACGGCTCGTGTGGCCAGTTGCTGGTGTAAGTGATATTATCATTCGGCCGATTGGTCGAAGCCGCCCAGGCGGTCCAGAAATAGAATGATGATATCTGTCGCAGCTTCACCGGATCGGTCAGAGTCCCGCTCGGGATAGCGTACTTAACATGCCCTTCGGTATACAAATTCGTGTAATACGCCAGATTGCTTTCGAAGGCTCGCTGGCGGACCGGGTCGATCCGAATACTGTTAGTCGACTTGTCGTAACCGTTGGTTCTCATCAGGCTGGTCAGGCGAGATTGCAGCATCGCCTGTTGTTCCAGCGGTAGCTGGTCGTAGGCAGTGCCAAAGTCGGTCGCACTCCAGTCGTTGAGAATGAAAACGCACTCTCGATGAAGCCAGTCCGCGGTCCAGTCGGGGGCAACATAGCCGCCGTGTCCCCAGATCGAGCCGATCTCCATGCCGCCGAGTGATTGCCAGACATTCTGGCCGGCAGTGATCTCACCGGCCGCGATCACCACAGTACCGTCAGTGGTGACCACACTCTCCGGGATCGGGGGCTTCTCCTGATAGATCTTAAAACCGGCCCAGCCGAGCACGGCGAAGGAGATGATGATCACGCTCCAAAAAGCGATCCATAGTTTTCTCATGACGTTCCTCGTATCTCCGTTTCTGACTAGTTCCGATTAGTGATGATGACTGCAGGCGCACTGGGTGGTCGCCGCGGTCCATTTCTTTTCGACACCGTATTTGGATGTCAACTCTTCTGCCAGTTGCAGAAACTTCTCGTGCGTGCCGGTTCCCATATGATCGGACTCGACAACTTCGAACTGCGCCAGCAATGCGGCCTGTTCCTCGGGCGACATCAGCCGCGCCGCCATCGGGAAAAGAATATTGTCTTCTTTGAGAATGTGAGCGCGAAGCAGCAGGACATAGGAGAGTGCGTTTTCAACAAACGACCGGAGGGCAGGATGATCACCGGTGGTGGCGGACTCGAGATGCTCGGCCATGCCACGCACAAAGAGGCGACCCTGCTCGTGCTCGCTTAACATTACCCCAATTGGTCCAGATTCGCAAGGAACACCTTTGGCCTCCATGGCCGGAAAAAGCTGCCCCTCTTCTTTGCCGTGATGGCACTTGTCCGCAAACATCCGGATGAAAGTGACCACACTGCTGGCATCCTCGCGGTCAAGTTTCCCGGCTTCTTCAGCCTTCTGACAGATCCGCTCGAGGACAGTCAGCATTGACTCGATCACGCGGTGTTCGCTTGAGAGAATTTCAGTCGGTTTCATCGTAACCTCACCTCTATTAGTTAATTGACTCGTAAGCATGAATCCCATGTCATTATCCGATTATATCTCAAAAAAAGGGGTCAGGCCGGCAACATCACTCGGTTGCGAGCCAGATCCTCCAGCGTTGTCTCTTTCAGGAAGTGCATATATTCTTCGCGCACCCGTTTCCATCGGTCATGCACGGCGCACGGCGAACTTGGTGTGCAGGACCCTTTTCCCAGCAAGCAACCGGACCATCGGCTGACCTTGTCGATCGGTTCGACTATATCATAGAGAGAGATCTCGGCCGCTTTGCGTGCCAGGCGAAATCCACCACCAAACCCCTTCTGCGACTCGAGCAGTCCTACTCCCGCCAAGGTATTGAGAAGCTTGCCGAGATAATTCTGAGGTGCGCCGATCTCTTTGGCGATAGTCACAGTCCCGGCATATTCGCCGGGTTTCAGTTGGGCCATCATCGTCAGGGCCAAAGCAGCATGTACACCAGTTTTTGAAATCATCAATAACCTCTAATCACATGCTATTATACGAATATATATCGGCCCGTCAATAGTTTTCTGAAGAAAGAGCGAATAGTATTTGAAGATTTCACTTATATTATTCCTTCACAATATGTTACAGACATGTCAATGCCACCTCAAATCTTGATTTTGAGGGCGATGGCTGAGGCTACTATATCGGATAAGGTATTCCAGAGCCGTGCCGCAACGGCGATTCCGGCGGCCGCCGGGCCCAGAAATGGAGTCAAAACCGCGATCATCACCAGCTCTCTGGCCCCGAGTCCCCCCGGCGTAAAGATCGCCAGATAGCCGATTTGATATGACAGGATAAATGCCCCGATCGCCGCCAGGACCGGGATATTGGAAGACGGGGCGACCGCATGGATGAAAACATAAAACGCCAGACCGTACAACAGCCAGCCAAAGAAGTAGCCGAAATAGACCAACGCCGCCTGCGGGATCTTGAGATGAAAATGGATGCTCGGACGTTTGATCAATCGCAGACAGAAGTTGGCCAGAGCGAGAGAACGATTCGGCGCAAACAGCAATAACAGCGAGATACCGAGTGTCACCGCCATTCCGAGATAGAGCGCTGACCCAAGATATTGTCGCAGGTCGGGCGAGAGCATTTCCGGATACAAACTGGTCGCAAGAAAAACTGCCAGGAAAGAAGGCGGCATACCGAAGAGCAACGCCAATCCCCACGATGCAACCGCGACCGAGTCAGAGATCTTCATCTGCTTGGCGATGTAGACCATGCCAAAGATCGGCCAGATCCTCCCCGGAATGTAGCGTCCGAGGTTGGCGATATAGGCGAGTTTAAAGCCGTGTCGCAACGGGACCTTGAGATCGAACCCGCGCATCAACCAGCACCAATCCTGCGAGAAAAAGGCGAACGCAAGCAGATGGAGTACCACAGAGAGGAGCAACAACCACCAGTTGATCTTCCACTCGTAGTTGACCATCTCCTGCCAATTGGCGGCGATCTCGCGTCCGGCAAAATAGATCACCAGAATGGTGAGGATGAATTTCACCGCACGGATGATCCACTTGCGCGCGGGGTGCGGCGTGGTGGTCACTTCGGGAGTCTGCTCTGGTATGGTCACGCGTTCTGATCTGGGTTGAGGTAAGACCGGACATCGATCGCCCGGATGAATCTGACAGCCGCTTTTTCTTCACGCGCCAGCGCCAGGATAGAACCAAGATTCTGCTCCATATTTTCGAGAGAATAGAGCGGGTGCTTGTTTTCGATCAATTCGTCAGCATGGAGATAGGTATTGAAAATGACGCGGTCTCGCGAACGGAGGTCGCGGCGTATCTGCGCCAACATCGGACTGAAGTAGGCGGTTTTGCCGGTGATATTGATCAGGAAAGTGGGGCGGGTGAAGGCGTACCAGACCTGCATCAGGTTTTTCATTTTGCGGGCCAACTGCAGACCGGCGCCCACTCCCCAGAAGAGCGAGTGCGATACAAAGACCGGGATTTCGACAAGCGAGAATGCTTTCTCTCCCGCCGCGGCTTCGCGGCGATAATCTGCCTGTGACGGAAAATAGGGGCGGTCCGGGCTGAGTGACCAGTCGAAGAAATTCGACGAACGAACCTGATCATGCTGGGGGAGTATTTTGAGGCCCGGAATCGCACTATACTCGACCTTAACTCCCAGCTCCTGCATTTTCGCGTATGTCTGGGTGTTGTGGTACCCCCACCCCATCCGCACAGTCTGGGCGCGTCCGGGAAGAACTTCCTGATATGCGGCATAAGCTTCGGCCAGCATACCAAGCTGGAACTGCTCATCCCAATACTCCTGATACCAGATCTTCTGCCCGGGGTCAAACCGCCAGAAATGGGGATGCCAGGAAAGCTCATCCCCGGCATTCTCCAACTGGAGCAAAAACGATTTATGGTTTGCCAGAACCCAGTTGAAACTGCCATGGAGCTGTTGAACCTGATGGTCGACCCGGAGGCACCAGGAAAAGCGGGGTGGGTTGCCATCGGAATCGGTCAGTCGAGCGAGCCGATCTTTGGCGCGAGGGATCCCGTCGGTCATGCCGTGCCAGACCAAGTGATCGGTAGGGAGTTTCCCTACAAAGCTCTCCCGATCCGGATCGGTATCGCACCCTATGATGATCAGTATCTCTTTGGCCACATCCTACTCCCTGGGTTGGGAGGCAAAATAGTGCAAAGGCGGGGAGTCTGCAACCTGTTTGGCTGCGGGACATCTTGTTTCCGGAGAAAGACTTGACATCTGCATCCATTTTCCATAGATTGGGTTGGACGGGCAAACCGAATACTTCAGGGGTTATAGACCGGTGCTCGACTCACACTCGCCCAATCTGTCGCGCACCCTATTCGAGCCAAATTCCACACTTCTTTCAGGTTAGAGCAAAGTACTCGTTGCCGTTTTGGCGGCGCTGACAAATAGGTATATCGTCCAATCTTTGGAGGGACTCTCATGAAGCGGATCATCTTGTGCGTTATGTTGCTCTGCGCCATTCCGGCGTTGACCCATAGCCAGGGAGCGGTATCGATCGATCAGGTCAATACCCTCGTCTCGAATTATGCGATCCAGGCTGGTCAGCCGGCTCGCTTTGTATTCAGATTCGATAACACGACTAACCTTCGCTGCAACGTGTCGAACGGATTTAAAGTGTCGACACCGGATGGAGCTGTCTGGGACAGCGTCACGATCGATTCGGCCGGCATAAATTCCGGCGGTGAAAATCAATTCGTCAGTTACTTCGATATCGTATTTGCCATGTGGGGAGGCGTCATCAAAGGTGGCGATGGGATCAATCCGGATACCGTCGGCATGCTTGGCGCCGGCATGCCCACTCGACCCAATCAAGGGATGCCTGAAACATTCAATGATACTGTTGTTGCGCTGACAATTTGGATGCACGACAACGCTTCGATAGATAAACATATCTGCATAGATTCTTCATTCTGGGGAGCCGGTGGGACCTGGGTCTGGGTCAGTAGTTCGCTGATCGATTATTTCCCGACATACGCTGGTCTACCGGGACAGACCTATTCTGCCGGAAGTGGGCCGGACCGCGATGGCTCCGGATTCTGCTTTGCGATCGGGGATCGGATAGTGCCAGGCGCGGATACGCTGCGTGTGCCATCTGAAGTCTCGACGATCCAGGAGGCAGTCGACGCGATCAATCCGAATGGAACGATCCTGGTAAGTCCCGGCACGTATACCGAAACAATCACGATCACCGGAAAGAAAGTATTCCTCAAATCGGTGCACGGCGCCTTAAGTACGACAATCACCAACGCAGACAATCAGCATCTGGTGACGTTTATCGGGCCGGAAACCAACGGCTCACTGCTCGAGGGATTTACTCTTCAGGGCGGCTATATGGGAGTCTGGTGTCAGGACGCGGCGCCGACCATCCGTCGAAACCTGCTCAGGAGTCAGCATGCGACTAGCTGGGCGGCGATCGTCCTGAGTGGAGTTGGATGGGGAACGATCGGCACTTCACCGGCTCAGATCATCAACAATACGATCTTCGGCAATTCCGGCGGCGGCATCTCGAGTTTTTCAACCGCCGCGCCGGTTATCAAAAATAACATCATAGCGAACAATGTGAAATACGGCATTCATATTCAGGATGACATGGATCCTCAGGTGGATCCATCGTACAATGATGTCTTCGGGAGTCCGGTGCTTTACTATAATGTGCCGAATCCGGGAGTTGGGACGATCAGTGCCGACCCGCTGTTTGCGGGCGACTTCACCTTGACGGAATCTTCACCTTGTATCAACGCCGGCGATCCGAGTCCGCTCTACAATGATCCGGATAGTTCACGCAATGATATGGGAGCATTCCCATTCGACGGTTCGGTTGAACCGCCGGTCGGCGACACACTTCGCGTGCCTGCGCAGTATACGACCATTCAGGATGCGATCAATGCGGCGAGTAACGGGCAGGTGGTTTTGGTTTCCCGCGGGACTTTTTACGGTGGCTTCAATTTCAATGGGAAGCTGATCAAGGTGGTGTCGACCGAGGGACCCCTGGCAACTTTGATTGTCCCACCGATCGTGAATGGACAGTCACTCCTCATTGACTTGGTAACATTCGACCATGGAGAGAACAGTCAGGCGGTCATCGAGGGATTCAGGTTTGAGGCAGGTAGAATTGCGGTACTTTGTCTCAATTCGGGTCCGACCATCCGTCGGAACATATTCAAGAGTCAGAAGGTGAACAACTGGGCGGCGATCTCGTTGGCCGGAAGTTGGAACGGTGTCTATGCGTCAGAGGGCCCCGCGCCAGCCATCATCGAGAATAATACCATTATGAATTGCGAGAATGGTGGTATCTCTACCTTCTCGTCAGTGGCTCCGGTGATCCGAAACAATATCATATATGGCAATCACGCCTACGGTATTCACAAACAGAGTTCTTCCCTGCCGCTCGTGATGGCGTACAATGATATCTTTGGGAATCCGGATGGAGATTACAATGTTGAAGACTACGGCCCCGGCGCACTTGCCGCCGAACCACGAGTTGACAACAATGGAATTCTCTCTCCCAATTCTCCATGTATTGATGCCGGCGATCCCGATCCGTCATACAATGATCCTGACGGCTCTCGCAATGACATGGGAGCACTACCCTATTCCGGCATTATACCTCCGCTGTCAGATACCGTCTATGTGCCGACCGATTTCCCGACAATTTCGGCAGCGGTCCAGGGGATCAATTCAGGAACAATTCTCGTGTTGCCCGGCACTTACATCGAGGCGATAGAATTCGGGTATAGACAGTACATTATCAAATCGACAGAGGGCCCTCTTGTTACGACCTTGACCAACGACAACCAGCATGACTTGATGGTGTTATCGGGAGCTTCCGGGTGCGTGATCGAAGGGTTCACGTTTGATGGAGGTCGAGCCGGAATTCGCTGTGCCAACTCCAATCCGCTCATTCGTAATAATATCTTCAAGAATCAGACCTACACCGACTGGGCCGCGATCATTCTAAGCGGTTGGGGATATGGTCAGACTGGGACTTCCGGTGCGACAATCATCAACAATACGATCGTCAATAGTTCGGGCGGCGGAATTTCGTCATTCTCCACCGACGCACCGATCATCAGAAACAATATCATTGCCAATAATGCCAAATATGGGATCCACATCGATGGCGGCGGGCCGAATGATGTTTCGTACAACGACGTGTACGGAAACCAGGTGGCATATTACAATGTCGCAGACCCTGGACCAGGGCATCTGGCGGTCGATCCGATGTTTAATCCGAATTACACGCTGGCACCTGGTTCACCCTGCATCAATGCAGGTGACCCCGACTCGATCTACAATGATCCCGATGGCTCGCGCAACGATATGGGGGCGGTGCCGTTCGGCGGCGGCCAGCCGAACGAGCTGTTTAATCTCGTGCAATGGCGAGCTGCCGATGGCGGCAATGATCACTGGTACGCGGTCATCCCGCAGAAACTCTATTGGGTGGAGGCGGACCTGAAGGCAAAAACATACAGTGCCGGCGGATACAGTGGACATCTCGCCACGATCAGCACCAATCTGGAGAATGAGTTCATCACCGACCATGTCCTGATCGGGGCGAATCAGAATAATCGGTTCGACAATTTCTTTATCGGCGGACGCGACATCAATGGCGCGTGGAGCTGGATCACGGGCGAACCATGGGGTTACACTAACTGGTCGAACGGCGAACCAAACAATAACGGCATCGAGACCGCGCTTTGCATGTACGGTCACTATGACACGTACTCCTATGCGACACCGGGCACCTGGAACAACTCTCTGCCGGACGGCACAGTGAATCAGTTACATCAGTACTGGTCAGTGGTTGAGTTTGGACCGAATGACACGGTGGTCGTGGACGAGCCAATCGCCACCAACGAGTGGATATCCGTTTTCTGTGCATCGCCGCATCTGGATGGCCAAACCATTCCGGGCGGTTCTATTATCCGGGCATTCGACCCGCAAGGTGTGCTGTGTGGTAAAGCGACTGTGCGAGCCGATGGATCCTTTGGATTTATGCTGGTGTATCGTGACGACCAGTACACAGCAACGGATGAAGGGGCGATACCCGGAGATAAAATCAGCTTCACTATCAATGGTGAGATGGTGGTTGTCTCCCCTGCCATTTACTGGACCACCAACGGTGACCAATTCCAGGGCTGTTCCTTTGAGCGCAAAGCCTGCATCACCCTGCATCTGCAGGAGGGCTGGAATCTGGTCTCCTGGAATGTCGGATGGAGTGGCATGCCTCGTCAGCTCCTTGCGCCGATAGTTGGATGCGTGGAATTTGTCCTGGCGTTTGACAATGGCGGACTTGTTTATGATCCGCAGTTGGAGAGGTTCTCAACGCTCACTAGAGTGGACTATATGCACGGCTACTGGATCAAGATGAACTGCGCGGCAGATCTGGAGATCTGCGGTGAGCCTCTTGACAACATACCCGGTATCCCGGTCGATCGCGGCTGGAATCTGGTAAGCTACCTACCATCGTACAACCTTGAACCGTACACCGCATTCTTTACAGTCGGGGATTTCCTCGAAGTTGCGATCGGATATGACAATGGTGCGAAAGTCTACATGCCGTCGAATCCGGGTTTCAGCACCCTGACCACGCTTGAGCCAGGATTCGGTTATTGGATCAGACTCTCTGAAGAGGGGATACTTGCTTATGGACTGATCCCGGCCGATAACGATGAGTCACATCAGCCGCTCGCCCAGTCAAATGGCGAGGCGGAGCCGTTCGGATCACGAGTCTGGATGTCGCTTTATGGCGATGGCCTGAGACTCAATGGTCAGCCACTGGCGAACAATTCGACGATCGAGGTCTTCACGCCGGAGGGTGAATTGGTCGGAAGCGGCGTATATCTGAATGGCGTACTCAAATTCATGCCAGTGTATGGATTTGATGGCGATAATGCTTCGGCGCGGTTGGCTGTCCTCGATGACCAACTCACTCTCAAGGTGAATGGGATTGAGGTCGTAGAACAGATTCGTTGGACCGGCAACGGGACATCGGTGCAACTTGGCGCGCTGACGACTTCAGGTCTGCCGACGACTTTTGCTTTGGAGCAGAACTATCCGAACCCGTTCAACCCGGCGACAACCATTGCGTTTGCGGTACCGAAACATCAGCATGTGCGTCTGGTGGTCTTCAATCTCCTGGGTCAAGAGATCCGGACACTGACTGACCAGGTGTATGATGCCGGCCGCTACGAAGTGGTGTGGGATGGACGAGATACCGGCGGTGATCAGGTGCCGACGGGTCTCTATTTCTATCGCTTTGAATCAAGCGACATCAGTATGACCAAGAAGATGCTGCTGCTCAAGTAAGCGGCAATTGGTCTGCAGTATAAAAAGAGCCGACAACTTCAGGGTTGTCGGCTTTCTTATTTGCAGAACAAAATTTCGGTTACTTCTTTCGGCGCAACATCCGCTTGATCTCTTCCTCACCCAACGGACCGGCATGTTTGACCCGCAGGCTTTCGGCCCACTCGCGTCCAAAGTCCCGCTGAAGATAGAGATTGATACCGGCGGTGACTGTCATGGCGATCACCGCGCCCAGGCTGGCGAGAGCCATATCCTTGTGAGCATCCCAAATGTCACCCTGCGTGCCGAGGTAAGCGACGCCCAGGTCTCCCCCAAAAAACTCCGCGGCTCCCCACTCAAACAGCTCGAAAAGCATGGAGGTCGACATGGTAACATCGAGTGGCAGAAAATATCCCCAGAACCCCCTGACCGCAGCGACGCGGTGAAACATCTCGCGGATCGGATATGCTAACAGCAAACCATACGAGAGGTGGACGAGCCGATCAAAGTGGTTGCGTTCCCACCCCATGATGCTGTTCCAGGTCCGTCCGAAAATCGCCTCAAACCATTGATCGTATGGTACCAAAGCGTAGGTGTAATGCGCCCCCACTTCGTGGAGACAGAGGAAGAGGAACAGCAGGGTGTATGAGACCCGCGAAAAAGGGAATCGTCTGGCGGTGACTGCCAGAAGAACGACCAGGATCACGGCCAGCAGATTTTCCAGCGCCCAGTCTTTGCGATCGTGCGGCGAGATCGCCAGGAAGATCCAGAGGATCCCGAAAAGAATCCCCAGAATTGTCAGATAACGGAGATGAGGATTAGCCGCACCTTTTCCGCGTGGTTCAGTCATTGGTTTCTCCAGTTTGCCGGGTGATGGTCAGGTGGGTGCATTCTGGGGACTGTGGGAGGCAAAGGCAACTAATTTTCTCGAGTTGAGGAACTGTCCGGCGAGCAAAAAAGAAAGGACGGTGGTGAGACCGTCCTTTCCGGGTGTAGTCACTTGGGGAAGAGTGAATGAGCGACTACAGTAGTGGTGTATCATGGCGGCCGGTCATGGTGAGACCGGCCAGCATGCTTTTGTTATTCCGAAATCACGGGCAGTTCGGAAGAGCCGGTTTCGGAGTGACTGTCAAGTAAGAGATCAGCAGCGACAAGTCGGACAAGTCCGGAACAACCGCTACTGAACCATTGACGTTCGCTTCGGCCGCGCACGGCAGGGTCGGCTTGGGCGTGACGGTCAGGTAAGAGATCATGAGTGAGAGGTCCGAAAGGTCCGGAGTCTCAGCCACGCTCTTGTTGACGTTACCGGTGGTGCCAATGCAGCAACCTGCTGGTGGGTTCGCCTGCTCACCAAGATGGTCGCCGCAGTAGAGGAAGGTCCAGCCGCCGAGCCAGCTATTCGCCAGCGTGACAGACGGATTAAACGCTCCCTGGTACGTGACATCGTCGATCAGCCCCTGTGGATCATCGGCACCCGGAACCGCGATGCCGCCAGTAGCAGCGGGGAACGCTGTGCCGGGGCGTGGGTCGAGACCGTTGTTCTGCGTGCGGCTGATACCGCGAAGTTTCGGGTCGATAAACAGATCATTGTTGGCGGAGAAATACGGCGCAACATCAGCGATCTGGTCGGCATCTTTCACAAGTGAGTCAACGATCGTGAAGTTCTTGAAACCGTTGAAGACGTTGTTCACCAGTTTCAATTCGTTTCCGATGTAGACCTGGCTAGCATTCGGAAGATCGATCGCGCGCTGGGCGAAATCGACGAAGATCGAATTGTAAATGCGGCCGGCAGTACCGGAACGATACGAGATGGCGTAGTCGTTGTCGGTCTCGCCGGAAGCAGCGCCGGAACCGATCGCCGTCACGTTGGAGATGTACGGCTGCGACAGGATAGCCGGCGTGGCCGGAGTCGCAGGAGAGGTGCAGGCATCGATCTCAAATGCGCGCGAACCGGAAGACGGCAGGCTGGCATCCTTAATGGTGAACCAGTATTGGCCGGTTCCGGAGAATCCGAAGTCCCAGTCAAAGCCATCGTCATCGCAGAAAGCGTTGACAAGATATTTGGCGTTGACCGTGCCACCGAAGAACTCAAAGCCGTCATCAAGATTCTGATAGGCCTCGATATGGTCGACAACTGTGCCGCGACCAACGCCACCCATGGTCAGACCATTGATTTCGTTAGCGGCGCCGATGATGGAACCGCCGTGACGAAGCGACACATAGCGAAGAACGCCGGAGTTATCGTCGTCATCCGTGCCACCATAATTACCACGGGTTTCGGTACCCGGGATGCCTTCGATCTGAGCGGTACCGGAGGCGGTGTTCAGGCGGGCATCACCGAGAACGATGAGCGAACCCCAGAGGCCGCGGCCGGAAGCGCCGAGCGGTATATCAGTCGGATTGTCGACATCGTCGGTGATTGAAGTCATAACGATCGGGCAATCAGCCGCGCCTTCGCCATAGATCTTGCCACCACGGGCGACGATCAGAGCGGTGGCGTTTTCGGCTGTGCCGGGGTCACCCTTGATGACCGTGCCGGGGCCGATAATGAGCTGTTCGCCATTTTCAACATACACAAAACCAGAGAGATTGATGACCGTGTCCTTCGTCCAGTTGATCGTGCCAACCATGTCGGCATCGGTAAACAGGGCGACCGGCTTGCCGGCTTCAGTGATGCAGTCGCACTCGGCCAGAGCCGCGCAGGGGGCGAGAATACCGCAGAAGGAAGTAGCGGTCCAGTGGCAGATCCACGGAGCATCGGTCGGATGGAACGCGCCCTGATAGGCGACATCCGAGATCAGACCAAGCGGATCGTCAGCGCCCGGAACGGCAACACCACCGGTGGCGGCGGCGCCGGACGGGCGCGGATCGAGATCACCGGAATTGGTGCGGCTGATGCCACCCAAGCCCGGATTGACGAACAGGTCGTTGTTCGCGGAGAGGTACGGAGCGACATCAGCGATCTGATCGGCGTCACGAACCAGCGAGTCAACGATGGTGTAATTCTTGAAGCCAAAGAAGATGTTATTGACCAGCTTCAACTCGTTCCCAATGTAAACCTGGCTGGCGTTCGGAAGGTCGATCGCACGATTCGAGAAATCGGTGAAGATAGAGTTGTAGATGCGGCCAGCCGTACCGGTGCGATAAGAGATCGCATAGTCGTTGTCGGACTCGACGACGTCAGCATCGGAACCGATGGCGGTGGCGTTGGAGATGTACGGCTGCGACAGGATGGCCGGTGTCGCCGGAGTGGCCGGCGACGTGCAAGCATCGATTTCAAATGCACGCGAACCGGAGGACGGAAGGACTGAATCCTTCAGCACAAACCAGAATTGGCCCGTACCGGTGAAACCGAAATCCCAGTCGAAGCCATCATCATCACAAAAGATGGTGGCGAGGTGGGAGGTATTGACCGTACCACCAAAGAACTCAAAACCGTCATCAAGATTCTGATAGGCTTCGACGTGGTCGATGACAGTGCCACGACCAACGCCACCCATGGTGAGGCCGTTGATTTCGTTGGCAGCACCGATGATGGAACCACCATGACGGAGCGAGACGTAGCGGAAGACGCCGCTGTTGTCGTTGTCGTCAGTGCCACCGTAGTTACCGCGAACTTCGGTACCAGGGATACCTTCGATCTGCGCAGTACCGGAGGCGGTGTTCAGGCGGGCGTCGCCAAGAATAATAACTGAACCCCACAGACCGCGACCGGCCGAGCCGAGCGGTATGTCATTCGGATCATCAACATCGTCGGAGATCGAGGTGAAGATGATCGGGCTGGTCGGGGTTCCTTCGGCGTAGATTTTGCCGCCTTTGGCGACGATCAACGCGGTGGCGTTTTCAGCCGTACCCGGATCACCTTTGATGATCGTGCCGGGCTCGATGATCAGGATCTCACCATTTTCAACATACACGAACCCGGACATATTCCAGATCGTGTCCCGCGACCAGACGGTCGTGCCGGTGATATCGGCATCGGTCACGACTTTAACCGGCTTGCCCGCTTCTGACAGTTGCCCGAAAGCAAGAACAGGCAACATCAGAACAAAGACAGCCATGAATAATTTACGCAACATGAATTCCTCCAAACAGGATGAGTTAGTTTGCATGACAGTCGAAAAACTCTGAACCGTACAGCGAAGAAAGTGAAGTGCTTTCAGTGGTGTTTTCTCCTTCTTAGTTTTCATGGTTTACCTAATCGTTCCGAATAATAAGAGGCTATCATAACGTTGGTGGCGCTGCACATTTTGGCTCTCTGCACCGTTCACCACACGCTCGATTTTCAAGTTGTAGGTTCTTTCTGTCAGCAATGTATTCATCATGTTCCTGCGTGTGGCATTAGAGCGAATAGCTCATGCCGATCCCGTAAGTGACTCCGGTTTTGTACGACTGCGCGACATAGTCGCGACCGTACAGCTCGTAGGTCTTGAGATGTTCGGAGTCGGTCAGGTTCTTCGCCGATCCCTTGAGCGTGACACCGCCCCAGAGTTTCTGGGAGAGCGTTACGTCAACGGTGGTGCGAGCCTGTTCGTAGACACTAGGGGTGACGCCGAGGGTGACTTCGGAAAGCCGCTTGCCGAAGCGATTATACATCAGGTTGACATTGGTTCCGGTTTTCTCGTTGTCGTATCCGAGGTCGAGATTAAGTACGAAAGGTGATTGTCCCTGGAATTCGCGAGTCTCACTGGCGTTCGCCGGATCCCAGTTCTTTTCCTGTCGAAATTCTTCTTCGGGCAAACGGACCTCAGATTTCACAAAGGTCAGGTTTCCGCCGATCTGGAAGTTCTGGAGGAAAGGAAGAGCGTCAACATGGTTGAGACGGCGGCGCCATTCGAACTCAAGTCCGTAGACATCGGCGCGATTGACGTTGATGGCGGTAACGTCGCCATTGAAATTTAGATAAGCGCGCTCGATCGGATCGTAGAAGCGTTTGATGAAACCGCTGACTGCAACGATCTCGCCGGGGCGGAGGAACCACTCCCAACGCGCGTCATAGTTGTCGATCTTGGTGTACTTCAGTTTCGGATTGCCGATGAAGTAGCCGCCGCCGACAAACTCCCAGGTTGAGTGAGGAGAGACTTCGCGCATCGTCGGACGAGCCAGCGTACGACCATACGCGAGACGAGCGTTCATATTGTCTGTCAGCTTATAGATGAGGTTGACAGATGGGAGCAGGTCTTCTCCATCAAGAACGTCTGTCGTGTCGGTCGAGACGTAGATCTGGTCGAGATTCATCTCTGTCGTTTCAAAGCGAACACCGCCAACTACAGTCAGTTTGGAGGTGATCGGGAGTTCCATCATGCCGTAGACGGCAGTGATATCCTGGTCAGCGTTAAAGTTCGCCTTCTTACCGCTGGTGGCCGCCCAAAGTAGACCGTAGTCGATGAAATTATCGGGGGTGGAATCCGGGCGCGGTCCGAAATTGGAATCATCCAAAAATGCATCGGGGTCGCCGGTATATTGTATTGAGCCGACATTGGCCAGCTTGAATTCGCGTTCGCGAAATTCTCTCGTTTTGTGCAGGTAGAATCCGCCAACCTTGACCTTGGAGGACAGGCCGCTCCATTGCTTGAAGGGGAGCGAGTAGTCGACTCGGCCTTCGCGGTTTTTCTCGAGCAGGTTGCGATAATAGTGGGCGGGATAAGTAAGCCAGATCGATCCGCCGCCTTCGACCGTGTCGATCACGTCGGAGAAGAAGCGCATGTCCGGATCTTCCTGCGAAGAACGGGTCAGCGAGAGCATCCACTCAAAGCGGCTGTCTAACGGCAACTTGGCGTGCTCACCCTTGAACTGCATTGTGCCAAGCGTCCGCTCGGAGTAGGTCATGCTCTGTGAACGATAGTACTGTCCGGAGGCAACATTGTAATCGAAGCCCTGCACAATGCGGGCAGTTGATTCTGCGTTGCGATTGTAGATCATCGCGAAACCGACTTTGTGATTCGGATGAGGACGGATCGTGCTGTTGAAAAGCCCGCCCCAGAGGACTTCTTCTTTCCCCTGCTCGTCGATATAGTCGGTGGTGATGTCGAGAGTATCGTTTGGTTTTAACTCGTTGTAGTCGTAGGACCAGTTACGCAGGCTCGACTGACCATTGGAGTAGTACGAACGATTGCGACTATAGCTGAATGAGGAGATGAACCCCATCGGCATATCAAAAAAGCTCCAGGAGTCACCGTAAGAGAGACCGTAGGACTGATTGAGCGGCGCAGTGCGGCGCACCGGAGTCATCTGTGAATTGACCGCTTTGCTCTGCTTGAATATGTACTGCGCATTGGCGGTGTCACGAATGATATCACCGTAAGTGAGATCTTTGGGAGTAAGCGGTTGCTTGAGCCAGTCGGCGATATCGCGGTCATCCGCACCCATCGCCATCCAGTCGTCACCTGAGGAACGGGTGGCCAGTGCATTCTCTTCGAATGTGGTCTGGGTGTTGTAGGTAGCGCTGGTGTTGAAACTGAGCAACCGACCCTCGGGCATATCTTTGGTCGTCATATCAACCGACCCACCCGAGAAATTCCCCGGCTTGTCAGGAGTGAAAGTCTTTTCGACAACGATGTTGTCGAGCATGGCAGTCGGGATCATGTCCATCGGAACTGCCTGTTTGTCCGGGTCAGGACTCGGTGCCAGTGCGCCGTTGATGCGAGTGTTGGCATAGCGGTCACCTAGCCCGCGCACGTATACGTACTTGCCTCCAACAACCGACGCACCGGTGACGCGAGTCATCGCGGCCGCAGCATCGGAACTGCCGGAGCGAGTGATCTGCTCGGCGGAGATGGCATCCGATACAGAGTTGGATTTCTGGCGGAGTTTCAGCAGCGAGGCTTCGTTATTTTTTTCGACCCTGGCGATCACCTCGATCCCCTCGGTCTGTACCACCTGCGGTTTGAGTGCGAGATCGACTCGTTCGATCTCTCCCTCAGTCACTTCCACTGCGGTTACTTTCGTCGCCGTATATCCGACCGACGATGCCACCAGTGTGTAAGTACCGACCGGCACTCGCTTGATGGTGAAATTACCATCGAGATCGGTCACCGCGCCGAGCTTGGTTCCTTCGAGCATGACCGTCACGCCGATCAAAGCTTCGCCGGTCTCGGCATCGATCATGCGTCCGGAAATTTTTCCTTCTTTGAATGTCTGAGCAGGCTCCTGAGCAAAGCCGACGGCCACCATAACCATCAGCAACACCAGTGTTGTGAGCATGCGACTGATGAACCCCGACTCGGAGACTGGATTCGTGCAGTTGGTTCGAAACATCTTGAGACCTCTTCCCTCACATCATGTATTTGTTTTTTCCCGCGGACACACCACTTCCCTAAGTCCGCGAAAGCACGGTCGAATTTTTGTGTTAGGGTCTCATTACGCAGTTACTAGGTGTTGCTGAGGATACGGTTAGGAGACGGGGAGCTGTGTACCAGGAACCGGTTAACCGCATGGATGGAAAGGAGTTTGCGGTAGATTGAGGTAAGCTGAATGCCGCTTTGCGGTGGACTTGCCGCCTGCTATATTAATGAGGTATGAAGCCGGACTATGAACTGATCGAGCACACGGCGGACATTTTCATCAAAGCGTACGGCCAGACTTTGGCCGAAGCGTATGCGGCCGTTGCAGAAGCGATGTTTCTGCAGATGGTTGATGAGACCGAAATTGCGGAGATCGAAGAAGTTGTGTTGACCATAGACGGCCTGGACAGCGAGCAGTTGCTGGTATCGTTTTTGTCCGAACTGATTGTGGTTCATGAGACTCGGAATCTGGTACTGGGGCGGATCGAGGTTCAGTTGACCTCAGACCATCAGTTGATAGCCCGATGCTGGGGGGAGAAATTCGATGAACAAAAGCACCGGCATGGTCTGATGTTTAAGGCGGTTTCCTATCATCTGATGGAGATCGTCCCCCCTTCCGGCGACAGCCCGGCGTACGTGAAAGTTCTTTTCGATATTTAGGAGTTCAGCAATTCAATGACCTGGCGTGGACCAATTCGTGAGATCGACCGGTATCGATTTGAGATCGACCCGAGCTATCAGTCGGAGTCGATGAAACGACTCGGCGTGAAGATGAAAGTCCCCGGCCTGATCTATACCGATAAGGAGATGCTCCGTGCGATCCTCGCCGATGATTCTCCTGATCAGGTCGCGAATGTGGCAACATTGCCGGGCATACTCGGTTCATCGATCGCCATGCCGGATATTCATCATGGGTATGGATTCCCGATCGGCGGAGTGGCGGCATTTGATGCCACCAGCGGCGTTATCTCTCCCGGCGGTGTCGGATACGATATCAATTGTGGTGTCCGTTTGATCCGCACGGATCTTCAGGTGGCGGAGATCCAGAACAAGATCAGCGCGATCATTGACCGGCTGTTTACGAATGTACCATCGGGAGTCGGCTCCGAGGGACGGGTCCGGTTATCCCCCGCTCAGCTCGAAATGGTGCTGGAACAAGGGGCGCGCTGGGCGGTCAGCAACGGTTACGGGTGGAACGAGGATTTGGAATACATGGAAGAGGGTGGGTGTATCGATGGAGGGGATCCATCGCTCGTCAGTGACAGCGCGCGCAAGCGTGGTGCGCCGCAACTCGGGTCACTCGGCGCCGGAAATCATTTTCTTGAATTGCAGAAAGTGGATGAGATCTTTGATGAAGTAGCCGCGGCGGCATATGGGATAACATCACGCGGACAGGTGACGATCATGGTTCATACCGGTTCACGCGGATGTGGTCACCAGATCTGCACCGATCATCTCGACCTGATGCAGCGTGCGAACAAAAAGTACGGGATCCCGCTGGTGGATCGCGAACTGGCCTGTGCGCCGGCATCGTCGCCCGAGGCACAGGCGTATTTCAGGGCGATGAAGTGCGGCGCCAATTTCGCCTGGGCCAACCGCCAGATGATCACCCATTGGATCAGAGAGTCATTCGAGCAGGAACTGGGAACGCCATCGACCCGCCTCGGCATGCACATCGTGTATGATATCGCACACAACATGGCGAAACTGGAGCAGCATGAATTCGGCGGGAAGAAGCGCTGGGTGTATGTCCATCGCAAAGGAGCGACTCGGGCATTTGGGCCGGGTCACCCTGATATTCCAGAGCGGTACCGTGCGGTCGGACAGCCGGTGATCATACCGGGTGATATGGGAACAGCCAGCTATCTGTTGCATGGGACTGAACGGGCAATGCAGGAGACCTGGGGATCTTCATGTCATGGTGCCGGACGGCGCCTATCCCGGACTGCGGCGATCAAGGCGCATCCGGTTGACAAAGTACTCGCCTCTATGGAAGAGCGAGGCATCTATCTGCGCGCCAAGAGTCGGAAAGGGATATCCGAAGAGGCGCCCGGCGCATATAAGAATATTGACGAAGTGATAGAAATTTCGCACCATGCCGGTATAGCGAAAAAGGTCGTTCGCCTGAAACCGATCGGAGTGGTCAAAGGATGATCACTGTCCGATATACTGATGAGAAACGACTGCGACAGATGACGGGCCTGTGCGATGGGGAATGAACGAAAAAGTGGCGCCGCCGCGCTTTCTGTAGCCTCCAATACGACGTTGGTGGTGATGAAGCTGATGGCCGGTATTTTCTCCGGTTCGGTCAGTATCATTTCCGAAGCGATCCATTCCGCCAATGATCTGCTCGCATCGCTGATCGCATTCTGGTCGATTCGAATCGCCGACCGCCCCCCCGACAAAGAACATCCCTTTGGACATGGCAAGGCGGAGTCGATTTCCGGAGCGATTGAGGCCGGCCTGATCATCCTCGCGGCGGTTTGGATCATGGTCGAAGCGATCCGCAAGATCTTCTCGGGCGGTGAGATCGAGCATGTCGGATTTGGCACGCTGGTGATGGTCTTCTCGGTGGTAGTCAACTTCTTCGTGTCGCGATACCTGTTCAAGGTGGCCAAAGCCGAGGATTCAATTGCCCTGGAGGCAGATGCGCAACATCTGTCGACCGATGTTTACACCTCTTTGGGGGTGACGGTTGGACTCCTGCTGGTTTGGATCACCGGCTGGCAGATCATCGATCCGTTGATGGCGATCGCGGTGGCGCTGTTGATCGGGCGGATCGGCTGGAAACTGACTCGAGATGCCAGCCGCCACCTGATGGATTACCGGCTACCGGAGGCGGAGGTAGGTCAGATCCAGGAGATTTTGGAGACCGAGTCTCGCATTCAGTCCTGGCATGACCTGCGGACCCGCAAATCGGGGAGCTATCGGCATATCGACCTGCACATAGTTTTACGACCTGACTCTACCCTGTTGGAAGCCCACGAGATAGCCGATGATCTGGAGCGCCGGATCAGCGATCGGCTGCATTCCGCCCATGTGGTTATCCACACCGACCCCTTCGATGATTCTCTGACTCAAATCAGCCCAAGCTAGCCGGGCGAATTCCTCGCTATCTGCTCTTCTCACTTAAGTTTCCGTCGAATCTGTCGATAATCCTGACAGATATCGGCGAATCTCGGATTGGGATTCGTGGGACCTGTAAATAGCGAATTGGATATGAGTCGTACGGTAAATCGGATAGACCACTACCGGGCGGGGTCGAAAAGTCTACTAGTTGGAGGGGGAACATCGCAATGCTTGCGGTGATCATCACTGTTCTTACTCTAGCCATACAGCTATACGCTGTCATACTCGCGGTAAAACTTGTTACCGTGACCAAGCACCGCTTTGCCTGGGGTTCACTGGCACTCGGCCTCATTATCATCATGTTTCGCCGAGCCTTCGAGATGGCATCCTATCTCGAGTTAACTGGATACGAAATCGGATTGGCCTACACGCTGAGCAGTGGCGCGGTCTCTCTCTGCATGGCGGTCGGTATGCATATGGCCAAGCGGATGATCGACCGGATGATGGAAACCAACGAGCGGCTGACCATCTCCGAAGCGTATTACCGCGGACTGATGGACTATGGCACAGAGGCTATCTATATAGCTGATCCTCAAGGTCAGTACTTGAATGCCAATCCGCGCGGCCTCGAATTGACTGGCTATACGCTTGGACAGCTGACCAAATTGACGGTCATGGATATTCTCGACAAAGAAGAGGTTGAGCGAATGCCAATACGCTGGGATTCGCTTAAGAGTGGCGAGCTGGTCATTTCGCAACGGAAATTTCGAAAGGCCAATGGCGAAGCGATTTTCGCCGAAGTACACACGCGCCGCCTTCCTGATGGCAATTACATGGCGTCGGTTCGCGACATTTCCGAACATCATGCGGCCATTGATAGGCTTCGCTTCCAATCTGAATTGCTCGATACCGTCCAGCAGGCAGTGATAGCATTTGCCGAGGACGGACGAGTTACCTACTGCAACAAGTACGCGATCGAGATGTATGGTTGGCAGGAGCGTGAAGTGATCGGGACGCAGGTGGAAACGCTCCTGAATGTCAACCTCACCGAAGAAATGATTCAGCAGATCCGCCAGTGTATGATCAGTGGTCGGAGCTGGACCGGAGAGATCAGCTATAAAGACTCGGCGGGGAACTGGTCGCCGGCGATGTTGATCCAGTCACCGATCTTTGACCAGACAATGAATCGGATCGGGTCGATCGGTGTTTCCTTCGATCTGACCGAGCTGCAGGCCGCAGAACAGGCAGCGGCGAGAGCCGAACATCTGCTCCGCGAATTCATCGATTCCGCCCCCTTCGGAGCGCACCACTACGAATTGCATCCGAACGGAGAACTTCGATTCAGCGGCGCGAACAAAACAGCCGAGCGGATCCTCCATTTCGATCACTCAGTGCTGATCGGCCAGCGAATCGAGGATGCCTTCCCGAGTCTCGATGGGCCGGTACCGGAGATCTATCGCTCTGTCGCTCTTACTGGAGTACCCTGGGAATCTTCTCAGGTGCGCTACACGGATGGAGTAGTCGATGGCGCGTATGAGGTCTCGGCATTCCAGACCGGCGCCAATCGAATGGTAGCCCTGTTTAAGGATGTGACCGACCGAGTGCGGGCGGAAGAAGCACTCCGCCAACGGGAGATCAGGCTCCAGACGATCAACGATATCGCCCGCGGCATCACCAATCACGAACCGACCGACTCCATTCTTGAGCGCGCGCTGATGAGCATGTTCCAGGCATATCCGCAGCACCGCGTGGCATACGGAGATATCACCGCCGAAGGCATCCTCCACTTCAGACGCTCGCTGCAGCCGTCCGGCCGAAAGAGCCTGAGGTCTCAACAGCTTGATCTGGCGAAAGTCCCTGATCATTTGGCCAAGCTGAATCGATCCGAGTCAGTCTTGATCTCGTCTTTCAAAGATATCGATCCGGACAATGAGAAGCTGGCGGAGTTATCCCGGAGTATCGACGTTTTGGCAATGCTGGTCGTTCCAGTCAACCTGAATGGTCGAGTGATCGGCGCGCTCGGTTTTGACAACAATAAGCCAACCACCTGGACAGACTACGAAATGAAGATGTTGGTCGAGGTGGCGGGTTACCTGGAGATAGCCCATCACGATGCGCATTTGAACCACAGCCGATTGATGGTTGAAGAGTCACTGCGTGAGAGTGAAGAGCGGTTCCGCCTGGCGCTGCGCAATTCGCCGGTGATCATGTTCCACCAGGATAAAGACCTTCGGTATATCTGGAACCACAATCCTCGTGATGAACAAGCCAACAATTTCATCATCGGGAAAACCGACCACGAGATTCTCCCGACCGAACTGGCTGATCGGTTTGTCGCGATCAAGCGTGAGATCATGGCAACCGGTGTCGGACAGCGCTTTGAAACTGATATTGTCTATATGGGGCAGACTACTTACTGGGATTGCACTCTTGAGCCGTTGATCGATCGCAACGGCGAGGTGATTGGGGTCACCGGGGTCTCAACAGAGATCACTTCGAGCAAGCTGATCGAACAGCAACTGCGCAATTCGGAGGAGCGTTTCCGGACTCTCGCGGACAACCTTCCTGCCTATGTCTGGACCACCGATCCGGTGGGTAATGTCCTCTACTTCAACCGCCAGACCCTTGATGCTTTGGGTGGGACTTTAGAGAGCCTCGGCGGGAGTCAGTGGCTCGCTACGGTACATCCGGAAGACCGCCCGGCCTTCGAGCAATTATTGCAGAATGCCATGGGCGCATGCCTTCCGTTTGAGTGTACCATTCGAGTGCGACGGGTTGATGGTCAGTACCGATCGGTCGTCAATCGGGGTGTGCCTCAATTCAATGCTCAGGGCGAGCCGGTCGGATATGTCGGCACCTGCTTTGACATTACCGAACGGCTTGAATCTGAAAATCACTTCCGCGACCATGTCGCGCAGTTACGATTGGCTCTGCAGGCGGTTCGCTCCGGTACGTTCAAATTTGACATTGCCGAGAATCGACTCGAGTGGTCGGAAGAGTTGCAGGAATTGTACGGTATCCCAGCCGGCACCTTCAAGGGGACATTCAAGGAATGGACCGACCGGTTACTCCCTGAGGAATTACAGGAGACATTGTCCAAATTGGCGCAGGATGTTTCGCGCGGTGGCGGCATGCGGAATGAATTCAGGATCAGTCGCCTGGACAATGGCGAGATCCGGTGGATCGAGGCCCTTGGTGAAGTGCAGGTTGATGCGAAGGGCCAGCCAGTCCGCATGGTAGGCGTGAACACCGATATTACAGAACGAAAGCACTATGAAGCAGAACTCAGGCATGCCGAATTCCTGAGCAGCCGGATGAGACGGGCATTTCTCGATCTGAATAAATGTGTCGCCCTGGAAGAGACGCTTGATCCGCTTCTTCAGGCCGCTTTCGACCTTTCCGGCCTGACTGCCGGTGGAATCTATCTCATACACGATCAGGCGGCGGAATTGGTGCGAGATAGTGGACTGCCGGAGTCTTTCCGTCAAGCAGTTACATCGATGCCCATCGACACTCCCTATATAAAATTGGTGATGGAGTCAGAACGGGGTATTTATTTGCCGACTGATCTGCCTGGTTTGAAAGAGCTGTGTGAGCAAACGGGCCTCTCACATGTTTACTCATTCCCGCTTCGATCCGGTCGAGGTGACGTGTTTGGATTCCTTAATCTGGCGTCCTTCTCGCCTGAGCCTCCAAGAGAACAGGATGTTCATGCTTTGGAGACGCTGGTCTCCGAGGTCGGGATCATCTTCCACCGCCTGCGCACTGAGGAGACGCTGGAAGAGGAATCAGTTCGTCGTCGGGTATTGATCGATCAGTCGCATGATGGAATTGTCGTCCTCGATAAGAATGGAAAAGTATTCGAAGCCAATCAACGGTTCGCCGAATTGCTGGGCTATACCTCGGAAGAAGTGAAGTCACTATATGTTTGGGATTGGGATTACCAGTGGGACCGCGAACAACTGCTTGAGATGATCCGCGTCTGCGGACCCGAGGGTGCTCATTTCGAGACCATTCACCGCCGCAAAGATGGCACTACGTTTTATACCGATATTTCCACGAATGGTGCGCAATTCGGACGCCAGAAACTGATCTTCTGCGTCTGTCGTGATGTGACCGAACGAAAGCTGGCAGAGCGGGCGTTGCTGGAAAGCGAAGCACGACTCACTCAGGCACAACGTCTCGCCCGTCTGGGGAGTTTC
Organism: bacterium; assembly: GCA_016708025.1. Taxonomy (NCBI): domain Bacteria; species bacterium. The sequence continues at coordinate 60,478 of JADJGQ010000002.1, forward strand.
GAATTCGATCTCGTCTCCGGCGAAGCGGTCTGGTCGGACGAAATGTATCGAATCCTCGGTTACGAGCCTTCGGCCATTGTACCGAGTCTTGCCCTCCTGGATAGGCATATCCATCCGGATGATATCCAACAAGTGAAACGGGAGCGGATCGCAGGACATCAGTCGGGCGGTGGCTTCGGGATCGCTTCTCGGATCATTCGCGTTGACGGCAAAGAACGATATGTCCAGACGGTCACCGAACCGCTTTACGACCAGGCGGGAGAGGTTTGCAAGGTTTTCGGGACCATTCATGATGTAACTGAGCAGCGTCAGGCCGAGTCCGCCCTTCGAAAGAGCGAGGCGCAGTATCGCGCTCTCGCCGATTTCACTTATGACTGGGAGTTCTGGTTCGGACCGCAGAACGAACCGATCTACATATCACCTTCCTGTACCCGGATCACCGGCTATTTGCCGCAGGAGTTCATTGCAGACCCCGATCTCTTCCTGCGCATACTGCATCCGGAGGATCAGGATGCCTTCCGCAATCATTCGCTTCAGATCACGGAGAGTGGCGAGGTCAGTGCGCTCGAAGTGCGTATTTTTGATCGGAAGGGTAATCAGCGCTGGATCTCCCATGTCTGCCGCCCGATCGTTGGACAGGACGGTACCTATCTTGGCATACGCGGGAGCAATTCGGATATCACCGCACGCAAAGCGGCGGAGGCTGACCGTACCCGCCTGGAGGAACAGCTTCGCCTCGCGCAAAAGCTGGAGACGATCGGCACCATGGCGGCGGGGATCGCCCACGATTTCAACAACCTGCTGGTCCCGATCATCGGCTATACCGAACTGGTTTCTTCTGACAAACAGCCGGGAAGATTTACGGGCGAGTATTTGCAGGAAGTACTAAAAGCAGCCTATCGCGCCAAAGGACTGGTCGCGCACATACTGGCGTTCAGCCGTCAGCAAACCGGCGAACGAAAACCAGTTCAGATCGAGAATGTTGTCGCGGAAGTTATCGCTGCATTGTCCAAGGATCTGGATAACAGGATCACTGCCCGATACAGCGCCCCCGGCACAACTTCGCCGGTACTGGCCGATCCCGGCCAAATGTACCAGATCCTGATGAACCTCTGCGAGAATGCGGTTCAGGCCATGGTTGAAGGTGGTGAGCTCTCGGTGGAAACGTCGCCATTCGAATCATCTCCGCTCGCCTGTCCGAATTGTAAACGACGTTTGCATGGGAAAATGATCCGCATCCAGGTGCGTGACACCGGCTGCGGCATGGACGAAGCGACCATCAAGCGCATTTTTGATCCGTTCTTCACCACCAAGGGAGTCGGCAAAGGGACCGGCTTGGGACTGGCCGTCACACACGGCATTGTCACCCAACACTCCGGTCATATTTGTGCCGAAAGTAAACTTGGTGAAGGTACCTCCTTCCACCTCTTCCTGCCGGTGGCAGATAAGGCACAGTCGAGTATCCCTCAGGTGCTTCCTGCGGCGGTAGAGGGCGGTAACGAGTCGATTCTGGTGATCGATGATGAACCGGCCGTGGCCAACAGCCATGCGGCCAGCCTGACCAGTCTTGGCTATCGAGTGACGGTGGCATGCGACCCGCGTGCAGCGATCACGGTATTCCAGGAACGTCCGACCGACTTCGATTGCGTTCTCCTCGACCAGCGGATGCCGGAAATGACCGGTGATCAGGTCGCAGTCAACCTGCTCCGTATACGCCCGGATATCCCGATCGTCCTCTGCTCAGGGTTCAGCGATTCGCTCGAACTCAAGGAGGCACATGATCTGGGGATCCGCGATGTGGTGATGAAACCGGTGATCGCGGCCGACCTCGGCAAGGCATTGCGGAAGGCGATAAAGCGGTCGGATTCTGTTTCCACGAAGTGAGGTGACAGTCACACGCAAAGTGGCGACAGGAATGCCACTTTATCGACGGATTCGCTCTTCATTGCAATCTTTCCATCGGCGTAAACCTGTTGCGACATAATCAGATTACAATCGCACACGAAATCCCTCTTCGATCTCACTTTTAAAATCACTCACCACTTTCTCACAAACAGAGACCGCTTTATCCTTGACAATTTTGTCCATAAGGAATATCTTGATTTTATATTCGAACTCGTATCAGGTGAGCAGGACCTCACAACAGCTGACAAGTTTTTTCGGCAATCCGGGCGCGAAATGACGGCATGGCCCGTTCGGCGGCGGTGATCTATCCCCTCGAATGGTCTGCAAGGGTGGGAGGCTTTGAGAGTACGCGGAGTAGTATGCCCATCGGTCACGTTTCTATTACTGCGATGCGGCGCGCATGTCGCGTCGGTCAAGCGCCCGATATCTCTTTGCCCGGCACAGCAATCGCGCCGGCGCTGAAGAAACTGCAGAGATCACGATCAATCAGACATTGTCAGACAATTCCTCGGCGGGTCCATGGTGAGACTCCGTCTTGCCGTCGACACGCCGCATCCGCCCAGCTGGGCATAACTATCGGATATGCGGAGGTAACGCATGATTTATTTGATTGATCCGAACACTGCCGGTGGCGTATGCACCCGGTTCTGCACGACCAAGTGCGGCATTAAGCCGCTCTACGGTGTGCCTAACGACACGATGTAATTGACCCTGTAGACAGGAGACGATCATGATCTATTTGATCGACCCAGAGATTGTCGGAAGCGCATGCACGACGTACGTCAAGAAGTGCAGCCCGCGCTTCGTTCCGCTGTACGGCACCCCTGTGTGATCGTCGCAGCATCGACAAAAAAAAACGATCCGGTGAGTGATCATCGGACGATCTGAAGCGAAACACGAAACCTCAACCCACGGAGACCCGGATGATCTATTTGATCGACCCGACGGTCGTCGGTAATGGCTGCAAAGTCTTCTGCAAGACTCTGTGCGGCTGCAAGCCGGTCGCAGTGCCGCTTTATGGCGTGCCGACTGACACGATGTAAACACTCTCATTGGTGAGTGGCGGGCGGTCCGGACCAGCATCTCGCGACGATGTGCATGACGCTTCTTAAGGAGGTAACGCATGATCTACCTGATCAACTCCCACAGATCGTAGCGCCCATCCGCAGATCCAGGATCCCGGTTTCGCCGGTCCAGTCACCAGGACCGTGAATCGTAACGAAGGGTGGGGCCGCTTGTCGACCCCTCCCTAAAGAAAGACGAGGATATGCCCAAGCTGTCACGCTACAATCAGTTCTATCCCTGGCGGGATGGACACTATCTGGCGTTTAATGCCCGCTCCGGAGCGGTTGCATTGATGACCGGCGAAAACTATGCCAGATTCGAAGAACTCGGCAGCAAGCTGGCCACTGATGCGATTGACGGGCTATCGTCTGAAGAACAAGCACTGTTGAAACAACTCGAGTACGGCAATTTTGTGCATGCCGACTCGTTTGACGAGATCGAGCATCTTAAATTCGATCACCGCCGCCTCCGCTTCGACGAAGCGAGCCTCGGCCTGGTGATCGCGCCGACCATGGCCTGTAATATGGCCTGCAAGTATTGCTTCGAGGAAAACAAGAAAGGGCGGATGTCCCCGCAGGTGGTTGCATCGCTCCTCAGCTTCGTAGAGAAAAAAGCCCCCCGCCTGACCAGTGTTGATGTCAGTTGGTATGGCGGCGAACCTCTGCTCGCGCTTGACGTCATCGAAGATATCACCGTCGCCCTCCTTGAAATGGGGAAAGTCCACAACTTCAAATACACGGCGTCGATGATCTCCAACGGCTACCTGCTGACCAACGATGTAGTCGATCGGCTGATCAAACTTAAAGTCAGTTCGATACAGGTAACGCTGGATGGACCAGCTCGTCTCCACAACGACAAGCGCCCGTTGAAAAATGGGAAAGAGTCATTTGATGTCATCCTGCAGAATCTGCTGTATGCCTCCACGAAGATGGGGATCGGCGTTCGCGTGAATGTCGACAAAAGCTTTCAGATAGAAATGGTCGCTGAACTGCTAGACCAGCTCGAGGAAGCCGGATTGCGCGATCGAGTGGGGGTCTATTTCGGCCTGATCGAGGCTGCCACTACCGCGTGCTCAAATATCACTGAGAGCTGTTACGAGATGACTGACTTTTCCCAGATTGAGATCGACTATTACGCCCTGTTACTACAACGGGGATTCAGAATAGAAAAATTGCCATCCCCCTCACCGACTTTCTGCATGGCGCAGTTGGTCAATTCGTTCCTGATCGACCCGGATGGGGATTGCTATCGCTGTTTCAACTATGTAGGGGACAAATCGAGAGCCTCAGGGAATGTGAAAGATCCGATCAATTTCGATCATCCCAACTTTCTCAAGCTCTTTCAATTTGACCCATTTGAAGATGAAACGTGCCTCAGTTGTAATATACTGCCGGTTTGCATGGGGAGCTGTCCTGCTCGTCGCGCCGACCGCGGTCTGACCAAAGACAAAATATGTGAGAGTTGGAAATATAATCTGCAGCCGATGCTCGAGATCATCGCCTGGTCGCGTCAACAGGCGCACCAGAAAGCAATGGCTGCGAAGGAGACAGTATGAACGAGTTCAAATTCTATCCCTCGGCGGTCGTATGGGAGATTACGTTCGCCTGCAACATGCGCTGTATCCACTGCGGGACCTCGGCTGGCAAGCGCCGTCCCGATGAACTGACTACAGAGGAATCGCTGAAGCTGGTCGACGAACTGGCTGATCTCGGTTCCGAAGCGATCACCATCTCCGGTGGCGAACCGCTGCTCCGCGAAGACTGGCCCATTCTGGCGAAGCGGATCAAAGACCGTGGAGTAAAGGCATATTTCATTACCAACGGCTATGCTATGACCCCGGAGATCGCGAAGACAATGGCTGACCTTCAGATCAACAACATCGGTATCAGTTTCGACGGGACCGAGAAAACGCACAACTACATCCGGCAGCGCCCTGATAGTTACACTCGTTGCCTGAATGCGATGGATATGCTTCGTGCTGCCGGCGCCCGTTATTGTGCCGTTACGCAGGTCTCTAACCTGAATCTCGATGAATTGGATCAGATCAAGGAAGACTTGATCGCCCACGGCTGCAAAGTCTGGCGTATCCAGATGACGACTGTCACCGGCCGCATGAAAGAGAATGCCAAGTCGGTGATGTCGATCGAGAACTATCCGAAGCTGGTCGACAAGATCCTCGAGATCAAGAAGGACAGCCGGATCAAAGTGGATGTTGGCGAGAATATCGGGTATTATGGATGCAAAGGGACCGAGCTCCTGGATGGTTTCCCCTATTTCGGTTGCTATGCCGGTACCCGGATCGCCGGGATAGAATCCAACGGCAATGTCAAAGGGTGTCTGTCGATGCCTGAGGAGTTTGTCGAAGGGAATATCCGGGACAGCTCGTTCACTGAGATCTGGAATAACCCGAACGGTTTTGCGTACAACCGGCAATTCACGAAAGATACTGCAACCGGGCATTGCCATGACTGCAAGTACCTTCCGCTCTGTCGCGGTGGCTGTACGACGACATCAGTGTCGGCCAGCGGAAAACGCGCCGAGAATCCTTACTGTATGTACCATCTTGAACAACAGCAGGGGATCGAGCCGGTGGACAGCGAATATGTATGCAATGTCCTTGAGAAAGTCCGCGAAATGGAAGCGGAGTCGATAAAGGGGAGCAAGGCGGTCTGACCGCGTGCTCGAGCGATTGATGACGCGGCTCATCTCCCGAGGATGGGCCGCGCGTGTCTTATGAACAGTAGTGTCCGAAGATGAACGTTGAGAAGCTGAAACGGCTCTGGGGATTTCTCCGCCCATACTGGGTAGCGGAATCATTCACTCTGGTGACGATGGGAGCGATTGCGCTGCTGTCGCTGGCGTTGCCGATCGCCATCCAGTACATGATCGATACACTGATCCCCGGCCTGGTGCAGACCTCCGGCGCTCCGGTCGAGGTGCAACCAGTAGTCGTTTTCGTGCTGTTGCTGATGGGGTTGTATCTGGCGATGGTCTTGCTGGGATGGCTCCGGGATTATCTGGTCGCTTATGTCGGCTCCAATATCATCAAGGATATCCGATCGAAGTTATTCGGTCATCTTCAACGGCTTTCGCTCCGCTTCTATCAGGATCATCAGGTTGGAGAGGTGATGTCCCGCACGTTGTCCGATGTCGGTCGTGTCCAGGATCTCCTCACCTCTACCCTGCTGATGTTTTTTACCAATATCCTGATGCTGGGTGCGGTCGTCGCATATCTGCTACATACCAACTGGATGCTCACCGTCGTCGCGCTCCTGCCGGTACCGGCGACGATCGTATTGGCCAACAAGTACGGTCAGAAGCTCAACCTGATCGCCACCAGCATACAGCAGAATATCGCTTCCTTCACTGCGCGACTCCAGGAGAGCCTGGTTTCGATCAAGACGGTAAAAGCATTTGGACAGGAAAAGCGCGAAGAAGAGCGGGTAAACAAGGTTCTCGATTCGCTGACCGGCCTGTATATCAAGAGCAGTGTGACCAATTCACTCGCGGTGAATGTTACCCATTTCGTCAATATGATCGGTCCGATCATCGTGCTCGGCTGGGGAGTCTATCTGGTCGCCGCTGGCTCTATGAAGCTGGGAGAGCTGATCGCTTTTTACATTCTGCTCAATTATCTCTACACGCCGATCCATAGCCTTGCCGAGACGAACCTGCAGGTGCAAACCGCCATGGCGTCTGTCGACCGCGTTTTTGAGTATCTCGATCTTCCTGAGGGAGTGATCGAATCTGCTTCTCCGGTCACGCTGAAAGCGCCGCGCGGTGAGATCCAGCTTGAACGGGTCAGCTTTGACTACGGGAATGGTGGGTTTCAGTTCGAAGATCTCTCGCTGCACATTCGGGCGAAAGAGAAGATCGCGCTGGTCGGACCATCCGGTTCCGGCAAAACAACGTTGATCAACCTGATCATGCGATTCTTTGATCCGCAACAGGGAACGATCACGCTCGATGGAATCGACCTTCGCTCCCTCTCCCTGCGTACAATGCGGGACAGCATCGCGCTGGTCGATCAGGATCCGGTCCTGTTCAAAATGTCGATCTACGACAACATAGCCTATGGCGATATCTCAGCGACGGAATCCAGAGTGATTGCGGCTGCCAGGATCGCCAACATTCACGAGTTCATCATGGCTCTTCCGAACGGTTATCAGACCGAGGTAGGAGAACGGGGAGTGACAGTATCCGGCGGCGAACGCCAGCGCATCTGTCTCGCCCGCGCCATAATCAAAGATCCGGCGGTGCTGATCCTGGATGAAGCAACTTCGGCGCTGGATTCTCAGTCGGAACATCTGATTCAGGATTCTCTGAAGAAAGTGTTGGCGGACAAAACGGCGATCATCATTGCGCACCGGCTCTCCACTGTCCAACACGCCGATCGGATCGTGGCGATGGAGCATGGGCGGATCATTGACCAGGGAAGACATGAGGAGTTGACAGCGCGTTGTCCGCTCTATCGCGAACTGGCCGCCAAGCAGTTACTGCTCTAATCCAGGGGGAAGTGGATCACTTCTTTTTCTGCTGTTTTGAATTCTCCAGATTGATCAGATCGACCATCCGGTATCCCAGTGTCGTATCTTTCGCCATCAGCTTATAAAGTACCGAGTCAGCTTTTTCCCCCTGCCCCGTCATCGCGTACATCACGCCAAGCGAAACCCAGCCAGGGTTAAACATCGAATCAAGCTGCACCACGTGCGAGAATTGTTCGAGCGCATCGCTGTATTTCCCCTGGGTGACAAACAGGACACCAAGTCCCTGACGGCAGTCGCGGCAGGTGGAATCGCGCTGAATGGCAAAGCGGTAATCGGTTTCGGCATCTGCTGTCCGCTTGAGATTCTGTCGGGCGAAGCCGCGCTGATAAAACAGCTTGGCTGTCTTTCCCCCCAGAGAGATGGCGCGCGAATAGTAGAAATCGGCAGAATCGTATTGCCGCTGGAGACTGAAGCAGTCACCCAGGATGATCGGGATATCAGCCGTCGCCGTATCCAGCACGATCGCTTGCCTGGCGAGTTCCATCGCCTGGGGCATTTTCCCCAGTTTGGCGTACTCCAGCGCAAGATTCGTCATATAGGTGGCATTTTTCGGCTTAAGCTGGTGCGCTCTCTCAAAATAGATAACCGCTTTGTCGGGTTGGTTCATCACCGAGTAGGTGGTGCCAAGATTATTGCAGACTGACGGATCCTCCGGCGCCAACTGCTCCGCTCTCAACAAGAGCTTCAGCGCGTTGGGATGGTCGCCCACCGTGGTGTGCAGAATTGCCAGATTGCGCAGTACCTCGACATTGTTTGAGTCCAACTGATAGGCAGCATCGTAATAGTCGCGGGCCTTGGCGTATTCGCGCAAATTGAGAGCGCGGCCGGCATTGACCAGCAGGTTCTGCAGTGAATCAGGGCGGCCGGGAGTAGGGGTTACTTCCAGAACAGACCAGATTGCCAGAGCGATTGTGAGCAAAAACATAGGCATCAATTCCTTCTACCCCAAGATAGCCCGATTCGCCGGATTTGTCGATTATTTTGAATTGGCCGTCGAGGGCGGCATTGGGCATAAAAAAAGGCCCGCCAAAGCGGGCCATCAACTGTCTACCGAAGAGGCGGGAGAGCTACTTCGCCTTCTTTTGCGGATGATTGTTCACCAGGGCAAACGACAGGAACTCAAGTTCCATGGACATATTTTCGTTCCGCAGGTAGACATCATCGGGGACACGAAGATTGACCGGCGCAAAGTTGAGGATCGCTTTGATCCCTCCCTTGATGACATCATCCACGATATACTGCGCTACGGTCGCCGGAACCGCCAGCACCACCATCTCGATCTTGGCGTCCCGAAGTTCGGTTTCCAGATTCCGGATATCGGAGACAATGATCCCCTTATGGTTGGAACCGATCTTCCGCTGATCATTGTCGAACAGCTTGACGATCTGGAAGCCTTGTTTGGAGAACTCTTTGTAGCTGACAAGAGCTGAACCGATATTCCCGACTCCCACCAGCGCCACTCGCCAGGCTCGGTCGAGACCAAGAATCCCGGCGATCTGGGATTTCAGTTCGCCTACCGGGTACCCCAGTCCGCGGGTCCCAAATGAGCCGAAGAAGGAGAGGTCCTTGCGAACTTGGGCCGGAGTCAGTTTTTCACGCTTGGCCAGCTCTTTCGATGATACCGTTTCGTAATTCTCTTTTTGGAGGAGAGACAAAGCTCGGTAATACATCGACAGCCGGTGGATGGTTGACTCGGAGATTCGTTTTTTTGCCATCGGCACCGGAGCAGTAGTCATGGGCTGATCTCCATAAGTTTTTGGCAGTCCGTCGATTATGTGAAAAGCTTCACAAAAATTAGTATATAGCGACCGTCCAAACCTGTCAAGTGAAACTTTTAACAATTATAGCGGCCTATTTAGGGGGTATTACCCCTTGTCCCCGTAGCTTGTATCTGGACTCCGAGGAAAGGCCATTTATTGAATATAAGGTCTATGTTGTAATAATTCTCTGAGTGGCTGGTGATAGCCGCGCCAGTATCTCATAATTGATTGTCCCAGCCCAATTTCCCAACTGCTCGGCGGTCAACTTCTCCCCTTTTGCCGTCCCGATCAGGATAACCGGTTCTTCCAGCTTCACCCCCGCGATATCCGTCACCTCAACCATCATCAGATTCATGCAGATACGGCCCCGGACCGGTGCCCGTTTCCCTCGGATCAGCACATACGCCTGATTGGAAAGCGCCCGGTCGTACCCATCGTAATAGCCGACCGGCAGTATTGCCAGCTTGGTCGGTGCGGTGGTCCGGTAACTGCAGCCATAGCCAACAAACGAGTCCGCCGGGACTGCCTTGATCTGCGTCACCCGAGTTTTCCAGGTCAGGACCGGTTTGAGGATGTTGTTGGTTTTCCCCTGCAAACGATAACTAAGATAGGTCTCTTTGGATGGCCAGTGGCCGTACATCGCCAAACCGGGGCGGACCAGGTCGAATCTCGTCTTCTCGAAAAGCAGAAGTGCCGCTGATGATGCAGTATGCCGGTATTTCGGCCTCAGCCCTGCTCTCTTCAGAGCGGTAACCAGCCGGTTGAAATTGCTCAACTGGAACTGGGCATACTCATGGCTGGTGGTATCCTCGATATTGGCGAAATGAGTACTCGCGCCATGCAGCACGAGATAGCGGTGCTTTTTGTAGATGGCGGTGATACCCGCCAGTTCTTTTTCCGTGATCCCCTGGCGGTTAGTCCCGGTCTCCAGTTTGAGATGAGTCAGGATCTTCGTCTGGTATTTGTCGGCCCAGCGGCCAAGCGCATTGAGCAATTCTCTGCTAGTGACGACTGGTTCGAGGCCATAGTCGAGTGCGGCATCGGCCTGATCGACCGGCAGCGGCCCAAGAACCATGATCTTTCGATCCCATCCGGCCTGGCGGCAGATGATCGCTTCCTCGAGCGAATGGACTGAGACATAGGGAATATCGTCACGTTCCATCAGGAGCGAGATGATCTCCGGGAGGCCATGCCCGTAAGCATCGGCTTTGACCGAGGGAGCCATCAGGCGTCCTCTGGCCAATTTGCTGAGTCGGTCGAGATTATGGTTGAGCGCCGAGCGTGAGAGCTCGATCCATTGGAGGAAGGACTTGGTAGTCATGGAGAGAATGTATCAACCAGATCGCGGCATCCGCCAATAAAAACTCGAGTCTGCTCTATAACGTTCTCAAGGGCGTAGCCGGAAATCGCGGCGACCGACAAGTGACCCGTCGGGGGAAGGTGTCAAACGCACTATGTGTGAGCCTTCCGGCTGGACCTGTGGAGAATCGATAAACGGATCTCCGTGGAAAAGAAAGTCTTCGACATAATAGCCGATGCTGTCATGCTCCGGTTTAACCACGCAATGGATATGCGCCGGAATTTGGCTGTTTGGATATGACGCTGGCTTGATAGTCTGAAAAGCGAGATTCTCCAGTGCGAATTTGTTTTCAATCCAACCGCCGAAGGTAGCCATGCCAATAGGCGTGGCTCGAGCGACTGTCGCTGGACCGACGAGGATAGACGCCTTGCGCATTGGTGTGGTAGAGATACACGATAGTATTGGCGGCTGGCGTAACGCCGTCTGCCTTCAACACTCGGCCACTGATCTCAATGCGTTCACCCGGTTCGGATGTGTCAGCGATCGTGATCTCCCAATTCAGCACGCTCGGTGTGTCGAGCACCGGACACCATTCGCAGGCAGGTCGCTAGGGCAACCGAAACCGAGGAATCAAAACAATCCAAGAAGGAGAAACCGCACAGCACACATAAAGCAGCTCCGCATATGTGGGTTTATAGAGGAACTTCCTCCATTTATGGATAGAGACGCATTCTCCTTATCAATTGTTTCAAAACAAGTTAGGCAGAAAAAACCCGGTCGGCGAGTGGTCCTGTCCCCGCTCAAAAAACCTTTTGCAAATGTTGATAACCTAGCTACATTTAGCGGCTCTAAAGGAATCTGAGACATGAAATTCGACGCATTTAAAGACGATTATTCGCAGCCGAAAGCCGAAGACGCTGTCCTGCAGTTTTGGGATGAGCACGAGGTCTTCCACAAAGCCCAGGCCGCACATAAAGATAAGCCGCACTTCGTCTTCTACGAAGGCCCGCCGACCGCCAACGGCCGTCCCGGCATTCACCATGTGATCGCCCGCACGGTCAAGGATCTGATCTGCCGCTACAAATATATGCAGGGGTTCCGGGTCGATCGCAAAGGGGGCTGGGACACGCATGGCCTTCCGGTTGAAATCGAGGTCGAAAAGCTGCTTAAGCTCGACTCCAAGCAAAAGGTGGTCGAGTACGGGATCGAAAAGTTCAACCAGAAATGCCGCGAGTCGGTATTCAAATATCTCGCCGACTGGAATGAGATAACCCGCAAGACGGGTTACTGGCTGGATCTCGATGATGCCTATATCACGCTGAAAAATGAGTATATCGAGTCGGTCTGGTGGATCCTGAAAAACTACTTCGACCACGACCTCCTTTACAAAGGGCATAAGACCGTCCCGTTTTGCCCACGTTGCGGTACGGGCCTGTCATCGCACGAAGTAGCGCAGGGATATGACATGGTCAAGGATCCCTCGGTCTATGTGAAAGTAAAAGCGGCCGATGGCGATTTCAGCTATCTCGTCTGGACCACTACGCCCTGGACTCTCCCGTCCAACGCCGCGCTCTGTATGAGTCCCGATGCCGACTATGTGATGGTTGAGCATGAAGGGGAAAAGCTGGTGCTGGCCGAGGCTCTGGTCGGCAAGCTGTTCGGTGAAGAGAAACCGGCGCTGGAAAAGCATAAAGGGTCTGAGTTCCTCAAGCGGAAATATATCCCGCTTTTCGACACGTTTAAGCATGAAGCCGACAAGGCGTTTTATCTGATCACCGGCGAGTTTGTCACACTCGAAGATGGTACCGGAATAGTCCATATCGCTCCCGGCTACGGCGCCGATGACTATGAGATCGGGCGTGCATATAATCTGCCGGTTTTCCAGGCGGTGGAATCAAACGGTCACTTCAAAGAAGGTACCGGCCCGTACGCCGGCATGTTTATCAAGGATGCCGACCCGATCATCATCAAAGATATGAAGATCGCCGGCCAGCTCTTCAAGAAAGAGATCTACGAGCATAATTATCCGTTCTGTTGGCGCTGCGACTCTCCGCTTATCTATATCGCGCGACAGAGCTGGTATATCAAAACGACCCAGTTCCGCGAGCAGTTGCTTCGGAACAACAACGCTATCAACTGGGTGCCGGATGAGATACGAACCGGCCGGATGCTCAATTGGCTGGAGAATAATGTCGATTGGGCGCTCTCGCGCGAGCGCTTCTGGGGAACGCCGCTTCCGATCTGGATCTGCGAAGAGGCCAAGTGCGGGAAAATGCGCGGTGTCGGCTCGGTTGAGCAGTTGGTCAATGAGGCGACCGACCCAAAATGGAAACAGCTTGCCGCCGATGGCACGCTTGATCTTCACCGGCCAACGATCGATGAGGTCAAGCTGAAGTGCGACTGCGGCGGGACGATGTCCCGTGTCCCGGAATTGATCGATGTCTGGTTTGATTCTGGCGCGATGCCCTTTGCCCAGTGGCATTTCCCGTTTGAGAATAAAGAACGATTCGCCGCCGCCTACCCGGCGGAATTCATCTCCGAGGCGGTCGATCAGACCCGCGGGTGGTTTTACTCGCTGATGGCGATCTCCACCATGCTATCTGAGATACGCGACGACCTCCCTAAGGGAGCCTCGTTCAAGAACGTGGTCGTGCTCGAGTTCATACTCGACAAAGAAGGCAAGAAGATGTCGAAGCATAAGGGGAATGTGGTTGACCCCTTTGCGACAGTCGCCAAATATGGCGCCGATCCGTTGCGCTGGTATCTGGTCGCCAATTCCAACCCCTGGCTACCGACCAAGTTTGACGAAGACGGCCTGGCCGAGGTTTGTCGCAAGTATTTCGACACCCTGCGCAACACGTACAGCTTCTTTGCGCTGTATGCAAATATCGATAACCTGGTTGACCGCGCCCATCAGGCCGGAGTGACGATAGAGAAGTTCCTCGAATCCAAGGCCGGCACGCCGGAAAAACTGGATAGATGGATCGAATCGCGCTACCATGCAATGGCGAGATCATCCAAAGAGGATTTCGACAAATACGAGATCACACGACCGGTTCGACGGATCCAGTCGTTTGTGATCGATGACCTCTCCAACTGGTATGTCCGGTTGAACCGTCGACGCTTCTGGGCCAAAGAAGATGACCCATCCAAGATGCGGGCATACCTGACGCTTTACCGGATACTCGAGGGAGTCTGCCGACTGAGCGCCCCCGTAGCGCCGTTCACTGCCGAACTGCTCTGGAAAGAGCTGGCCGGTGAAAAACGTCAGGACCACAGCATGCCGCTTTCGGTCCATATGACCTCCTTCCCTGTCGCAGATCTGTCGCAGATCGATGAATCGCTCGACAGTACGATGGAGATGGTGCGGGATATAGTCTCGTTGGGTCGGGCTGCCCGCTCGCGCAAGAACCTCAAGGTTCGCCAACCGTTGTCGAAACTGCTGGTAGGCGTGAAAAACGACACCGAATTCAGCCGCCTGAATGAATTTCTCAATATCATCGAAGATGAACTGAACGTAAAAGAGGTGATTGCCTCGACCGAACTGGGGAATTACGTCACCTACGGCGCCAAGCTGAATTTCCGGGTGGCCGGTTCCAAACTTGGTTCCCAGGTGAAAGCGGCCCAGGCGTTTGTGGCCGGTCTGACCAGCGAGCAGGTGCGGCAGTTCGAGCAGAGCGGCAAAATCAATCTCCCAACTGACTCCGGGGCGGTAACTCTGACCTCCGAGGATGTTGAGATTCAGAAAGTCGAAAAAGATGGCATTGTGGTAGAAAGCAACGGTCCCCTGACGGTTGCGCTGGTGACGGATCTGACCCAGGAGCTGATCGATGAAGGGTTTGCTCGCGAGATGGTCAACAAGATCCAGAATATGCGAAAGAGTTCCGGGTTTGACGTGACCGACCATATATCAATACGGATGAGCGGTTCTGCGCCCCTCCGTGCGGCGGCCGGCCGATATGACGAATTTATCCGGCGGGAAACCCTGGCCCGCTCAATCGAGTTCTTGGATACGAACGGCTTCGATGGCGGCACGCAGTGGAATATTAACGGTGAAACTGCCGCGATCGCGGTGGAGAAACTTTAACAGCGGGAGAGTCGAATGGCTCTGAAAGAAGCGGATCTCAAAAAGTACGAACAGTTGTTGCTCGCCAAAAAGCGCGACTTGCTCGAAGAGCTGGGGATCATCCAGGATACCCATATCGGCACCTCGATCAAAGAAGCCACCGGAGACCTCTCCTCGTACTCCTATCATATGGCCGACCAGGGGACCGAAACCATGGACCGCGAAATGGCGTTCATGATGGCCTCCAAGCAGGGACGTCTGATCTATCATATCGATGAAGCCTTGCGTCGTATCAAGGACGGCACTTACGGTGTTTGCCAGAGCTGCAATAAAAACATCGGTGTGGCTCGCCTTGAAGCGGTCCCGCATGCCCGCCTCTGTATCGACTGCAAGTCCCGCGAAGAGGAAGCGAAAACTGGCAAAGCCTAGTTCGTCACTGCTGATCTGGGGAGCGGTCATTATTCTGGTAGTGGCCGCCGTCGATCAGGTAACCAAATTCTGGGCGGTCGATGCCCTGACCGGCCAGCCCTCCCTCACCGTCATCGGTGAGTTCTTCAAACTGACTCTGGTTTACAACGAGGGTGGGGCTATGGGGACCAGTTTCGGTTCCTCCACCTGGTATCTGGTGATCGCCCTGTTCATTGTCCCGATCCTGCTGTATTACCTCTATCTCTATCGCGGCATCGCTTCATTCGCTATTCCGCTTTCCTTCATCTGCGGTGGAGCGATCGGCAATCTTATCGATCGGATCCGGATCGGCAAGGTGGTCGATTTTCTGGATGTTGATTTCTTCAATATCGATCTGCTCGGTTTGCAGATCGACCGCTGGTGGACATTCAACATAGCCGATGCGGCAATTAGTTGCGCGCTGGTCTTCCTGCTGTTCAAGGTGCTTTTCCACAAGCCGCCACAGCTTCCTGCGGAAGAGACCTCCTCCCCTGCTTCCCATTCACTTTAAGTACTTCGGGCCAGAGCGGGCTTGGTTCAGTTGGATCGTCAGGTCACACTTCGAAGCAATTTACGACTATCGGTATCAAAGGGTAAACATCTGCCAGTCGGCTTCGAAGCAGGACCTGACGAAACTTTGAATGAAGTGCATCCCTAAGGAGCACTCTTTCTCTTTCTCCTTTCTCCTTCTCTCATCTCTCTTCCTTTTTTTCCGACAGCCACCAATTGTTCCGTCAGGTCCTAGCGCTCGCCTAACTTCACAAGCGAAATCAGAATGCTCCATCACGCGAGCGCGAGACCTGACGGCATTCTTCTGATATCCACAACTAGCCTCTCCCCTATCCAAAAGAAAAGCCCCGGCAGAACCGGGGCTTTTCGTATCGGCAGATGCCGAAGAAGTTACTTGAGCAGTACCATCTTCTTTGTGCTGCTGAAGGTTCCGGCATTCAACTTGTAGAAGTAGACGCCAGAGGAGGCTTCATTAGCATTCCAGATCACCTGGTGCA
Organism: bacterium; assembly: GCA_016708025.1. Taxonomy (NCBI): domain Bacteria; species bacterium. Next base: position 76,575 of record JADJGQ010000002.1, read on the forward strand.
TACCAGCTTCTTCAGTTCCTTCGAAGGTCTTCACAACCTGACCCGTGACGTTATAAACCGTCAGGGTGTAGTTGCTAGCGACCGGCAGAGCGAACTCAATAGTGGTAGCCGGGTTGAACGGGTTCGGATAGTTCTGGGCCAAGCCGAAGTTCTTCGGAATGATCTTGCCAGAGACCGGCTGTCCGAGGACAGTGGCCATTTCGATCGACACGATGCTACCATTGAGACCGGTCAGGAACGTGCCCGAGAAGCCGGTGATATTGGTAACGGTCTCGTCCATGATCGGTGAGACCAGGATACGAGTGTTCGTGCCGTCGAAGGCATACTGCATGCCAACGTTGTCGGCGTGCAGAACCGGCGTCACTTCACCAGCCACCACGACGAACGCGGCGCCAAGATCGACACCGTCGATCGAGAGAGCACCGTTATCGAAGCTGTAGTTGGCGCTGACAGCGGCAACCTTGTCATACGGAGCTTCGTCACCCACGACCACACGGATCAGGTAGACGAGGTCAGCGACGGTCAAGGTCAATCCATCAGCGTTCACGTCGGTAGCCGCAATCTGACCGGCCTGATTGATCGTGAAGACCGGCAGACCGTAGATGAAGTAACGAGAGAACAGAACGGCGTCAGCAATTTCGTTGGAGAAATTGTTGAGGTTGATGTCGCCGCGAGCGTCGATCGAGTCGGCGCAAACGATGTCAACACCACCGTTGAAGAAGTCGATTACACGCCACGTGGACGGCTTGCCAGGAGTGAACAGATCGCACTCTTCCTGGGCGCCCTGGGTGGTCGGGAATTCGATACCAGCAGTCTCTTCGATGTGGAAGTACGGGTCGCCGCCGCCGTACCCGTACACGTAACGGGAAATGAGCAGCGAGTCACCGTCGACCGACGACAGACCGTTGTCACCGCAGTCGATCCAGAAGAATTCAACAGGCGTGTACTGGCATTCCAGAGTCCGGTCGTTGGTGACCAGGAACTTCAGAGAAGCGATAACGCTGTCGATCCCCGGAGGCGGCGGATAGTTGGTGAAGCAATCCGGATGGTTGTTACCATTGTTGGTCTCGGCGATGGAGACGATACGGACGAGTCCGCTCGGGCATCCACCAGCGCAGTTGCCATTCGCGCCGAAACGATAGGTGAAGTATTCCCATCCGCAATCAGTGATAAAGCCGCCCGGGAGCACTTCGGAAAGCGTCAAGGCAGAATTATCATACTTGATCAGAAGGTCAAAACCGCCGATCGGGTAGTTGGTGCCGAGGACGATGTCAACTTCTGCGTACTGACCCTGGATCTGGTTGTGGATCTTTTCGATCACGACCTTACCCCAGTTGACGTTGATCGTGACGGAGCACGTGTCAGCGTTGGAGGGGCTGCAAGGCGAGCAGGTGTTGGCGCTATCGGTGACCATCACGACGAGCGTGAAGGAACCGAGATAGCTGATGTCATCGTTTACGGTCGGCCAGCTGAATACGCCAGTCGCCGGGTTCATCGTCACCGTGCCCGGGCCATTGAAGCTCACTACGCTATAGATAAGCGGCTTCGGACCGGAATCGGCATCGGTCGCATTGACATCACCGTTCGCCGGATCGCCGAGCACGACCATAATCGGGCTGGCGGGGCAGGTGATGACAGGTGCGTTGTTCTGGACACAGATCGTGAATGACGTCTGGGCAGCGGCGCCGCACTTATCCGTGATCGAAATGGTCACGTTATGGGTGCAGACATCGGCTCCAGTGGTCAACCAGGAAATGGCGCCAGTGGCAGGATTGACCGTCATAGCAGCCGGACCGGCAACCTTGGCATAGGTCAAGGTCTCGCAACCGTTCGCCATGTCAGGATCGGTACCGGAAGCCGTCGCCACAAAGGTCTGGCCCCAGAACAGAGTCCCGTTCGGGATCGCTGCGATGGTCGGGCTGAGGTTCGTGATCGTCACCGTTCCATTGTTCACGACAACCGGAAGAATGGAGGAGGTGGCGGCATCAACAAACTGAGTCGTAACAGTTGCCGGGATCGGATAGTCGAAAACGCCGCCCTGAAGGGTACCAGAACCTGAGCAGACGTCATTGGTTCTATAGTTTATCCGGCCGACAACATGATTTCCTTGTGCTAACGCTCCAGCGCTCGGAGTGAGCAACATAGCGGCAATTCGAATCGTGTCGGGCATAACCCCGTCAACGCCGGAAGTATCATCCACAACGCGGTCGGTCAAAGCCGTGAAACCAGCGTCGAAGGTGAAAATGCTTCCTGGAAGCGGTAACGTGAGGTTGCCATCAACCACAACCACGATCTCTATCGCGCTAACGGAATCAGCTGAAACAATCGCCGTCACGTTCGACGCGGAGTTGAAACACCGCGGGAGCGCTTTGGATTCGATTGTCACCTGGTTCGCGAGCGCCATAGACGAAGCGAATACCACTAAAAAGGAGATCAGCATCAAAGAATATAAATTTCTTTTTTGCATCATTTAATGCTCCTTTAAGAACCTAAAGGTCATCGAAGTTTGGGTAATCTTCCCAGTTTCACCCGGGAGGAATCACCTCTAAGTTTCCGATATAAATCTCAACTGAGATCGGGTACCGGACCCGTCAGATCTCAAGTGCCCCGTGAGCTGGTGATGCGCCAACGGCACATCGTCACACCGGCTGCCTGATCTACTGACTAATGGAATATGGAGTCTTGGTAAAACCGTACGGACAGATGTCGCCGCTTAGGTTTTAAACTCGTTTGATTAAACCTGAAGGTCGAGCTGAGGATCGCGTAACGTTAATGTTGTGTTAACGTTAACAAAGGTGCTGCAGATTCAAAACAGAAGCGTTATTCACACAACTATTTCCCTAGACGGATGCAACATACGCTATTATCCCTTTTCTGTCAAGGAGAAATTCCGGATTTCTGACCATGCCACCAATTACGATAGGCTGTAGTAGTAACTTTGCTCCGTGATCGACCCAGTTCAGCTCAGTTTTCCCAACCGGAATCAAGTTGGTTCTTGCTGACCAGGCCGCTCCCCCGTTACTGATCCGCGCTCCCCCTACATCTATATGCTGATCCAAAGGCCACCAGCTCTGAGCAACTCGTCAAGTCAAAGCGCCAACCCGACCGGTCCATCAATTACGTGAAAACAATCACATGCTCCCAGGTCGAGCCGACCGCCGACCGCGTAAATCTATTGAGCTTCACCCGCCTGACGACTTGTGACGGAAATCACAAACGACGTCACGTAAGGTGGTCCAGTCAGCACCTTCTCCAGCGTTTCGACTTGAGGCGGTGGGGAGACTGATTTTCACTGTCTTTATGCGTAGCTGAAAACACAGCTCCGATTCGGCTGGAAGTGGCTACAGGCCAGGTCATGGGCCTCACCCGAACCGCCGCCGGATGACCGGTTGACCAGCGGACTCACAGCGATAAGACAGTCGGATCAGACAGTCCGGAGCCATCCGTCAACGAGAGTGTCTTGTGATGACTTTCACAATGATGTACGACCAACGGGAGCACTTCACGAGAATACTGCTTGTGACTTCCTTCACATAATAAAACAATCGCCCGATAGCCGTGGTCGCTCCGGGATGATCCTAATGGGTACTCAAAAATACGGCAGAGTCTGGTTGTCAGAACCGATAGGTGAGGCCGGATGAGAGGAGCAGGGACCGGTTATCCTCGGTCTCCTGGTCATGCCACTCCCAGGTGGCGGAGAGAATCAGGCTCAACTCCAACCCGCGGGAGATCGGCCAACTAGTCAGCATTGAGAGGTCATAGAAGCTGAAATCTGACTGGTATTCGTTGGGGTAGCCAAGGCTTCGTTTCCCCAGCCGGTGCTCGACCGAGGCAAACAGCCCGGTAACCGAAATGTAGTTCATGCCCACCTGGGCGGCGATTTCGTCGTAATCTTCGGCACTGCTGCTGTCGGCATCGGGCTGGCGGAGCAGCTCAAAATCGGGGCCGGCATCAATCTCCAGTGATCCCAGCGAGACCCCCATTGTCAGGGTGCCGCCGAGGCGGCTGTAGTCATCATTGAGGGGATCGTTCGGGTCAAACGAGGTCATTTCCAGCTCAAGCACCTGTCGGCTGAATAGCTGTCGCCCGAGATCCAGTCTGCTCCGGGAGTCCAGTTCGAATCGATTGTAGTCGTCATCGTTGGCGGCCCTATTGTAGTCCTTTTTCTCCCAGCGGGTCAGGAAGTCAATTTCCAGACGGGAGAGCAGACCGGAGAATGTCCCCTCAATGCCGTAGCCGTCGTAGTTGAGAGTGACCGAGTCAGAGACTTCACGGCTGGTCATAAAACCGTGTAGAGAGGCGGTCGAAAGGATCCCGAACGACTGCTCCAGCCCTAATTTTGCCGTCACCCGGTAGAAGTCATAGCCGTACTGCAGATCGGAGCGGAAATCTGTGCCATCAGCCAGAAACTGCCCCCAAACGGCAGTCGATTGGCTGAAAAACCGGCGCGCTTTCAGGTTGGTAGCACCGGAAACATAGCTCCCGAGAGTTGAGGAAGCAGAGTCGGCTTGATGGCGCCATTCGATCTGGTTACGCCAGCGGAGATCAAGGCTGGTCCACCGCGCCAGCCAATTCGAGGTAAGCTTCAGTCGCGTAATGTCTTGAGTCTGTTCAAGGCGGGTCGAAAGATCAAAGAGGTTTTCGCCGGCATACTTATAGGCAAGCTCAAGGCTCCCTTTGAGGTCATTCAGATAGTCGCTGGAGAGTTCGTAGCGCGTGAGGACAGTATCTATCCCTGCCACGGCGAGCGAATCCATGAAGTATCTCTGGGAGAGGTAATCGTACCCGATTCCGGCCTTAAGCGAGAAGGGTCGGCTGTCTGCTTCGGAGTACCCGGCTGCAGCAATGACTATCAGGACTACCGCGACATAGCGTCTGAACAAATCCTATGTTCCTTTGAGGCTAGTTTGACTCCAGAATGATGTCTTCAGCCTGACGGAGCGCAAGCTGGGCGGCCTGGAGCGCGGGGGTCGCTTTCTCCAGATCGGAAGCCTCGATCGCCACCGACGCCAGTTCGAGCTGTTCGTATGCTTTAGTCAGGAGCAGGTCAACCGATTCCCTGGTCTCACCGCTCAAGGTCTGACTGCGGTCCTTGAGTTGATCGGCCTGGCCCAGCAGTCGCTGGTACCGGGCTGAGAGGTTGTCGTAACCGTTACATTCTCTGAAGGCCCGGCTGGCGAGTGTTTTGGTTCGTTGGAGAGCCTGCATGGCGGCAGGGGTCCGTCCATTGGATTCAAGCTGTTCGGCCAGTTCGAGCGATTTTTCGGCCTGGAGCATGAGGGATTTCCCCTGTTCGGACTGACAATCCGCCACTACCGCTTTGGCCTGGTCGACCGCTTCCCGAACCGATTCCAGTCGACGTTCATAGTTGGCAGAGAGATTCCCCGCGCCGCTTCCCAGGATCCGGTCGGCGGCTTTCTCCGCCTGCTCTGCCAGTCGGCCGGCGGGCTGGAACTGATTCGTATTGTAGAATTCCCAACCCCGCTTAAGATTATCCAGGGATGATTCCAGGAGGGCGTTGAGAGCCTGGTTTTCGTTGCCGATCAGCATCTCCCGGGCCCGCTCCAGCTTTTCTTCGGCTCGCTCCAGTTTCCGGAGGGCCTGATCTCCGCCCCGTTCGGTGGCACGATTGCTTTTGAGCGCCTTGCGCAAGAGGTCGCGGGCGAGCAAGGTCAGTCGACGCGCCTCGATAAACCGATTCTCCGCAAAGACGGATTTCGCCTGTTGCTGGGCAACCTTGGCCTGCTCCAGGAACGCCAATCCGGTCGGATTCTCCATCGTCTGGAGCTGCTCCTCCGCCTGCTGGATCAACTGGTCGGTTCGATCCAGATCTTCCTGCACTTTGTCAGCCAGTCCGCCCCCGGCTTGCGCCAATAGCGAAGAGCCGGCGGTCAGGGCCAGCAGAACTAACAGGTATGGGAGTATCTTGCGCATAACTATTCTCTCTTTCAACTCCCTATATATCAACCGATGTGCCGCCTTGATTCAAATAACTAACCTCTTGCCCGATAGTCAACTCTGTTCCTCACCACGGTATGCCGCCGATTCTTTTGTACCTGACGGTACAACCGCTGTCCCGAACCGCCCACTCCTGAACCATTTGGTTACCATGGAATATCATGGGCTTTCATCCGGCTATAGAGCCGTCGACGGGTGATCTTGAGCAGTTTGGCGGCCTCCGTTTTGTTGCCGCCGGCCGCTTGCAGCGCATTTTGGATCATGGTGCGTTCGGTATCCTCGAGTCCGGAGCCAGGGCTGGGGGAGTGGTGCGGCGTCAACGGAGCATCCTCGGTCTCCAGCGCAAAATCCTCCACCGTGAGCGGCTCGCCGCCGGCGAGGATGGTGGCACGCTCCAGAACATTGCGGAGCTCCCGGATATTCCCCGGCCAGTCATATCGCCGGAGCATGTCTGCCACGGGAGCATCAAGCTGCGAAAACCGGTAGCGCTGGCGCTCCAGGAAATAGGTGGCGAGCTGGAGCACGTCATCTCCCCGCTCGGCCAGCGACGGCATCAGGATCGGGAAAACCGCCAGCCGGAAATAGAGGTCCTCCCGGAACGCTCCGGAGCGGATATCATCTTTCAGGATCCGGTTGGTTGCCGCCACGATCCGGACATCGACCGGCACCGTATCAACTCCGCCGACCCTGACCAATTGGCGCTCTTCGATCACCCGAAGCAGTTTCGACTGCATCTGCGCCGACATCTCCCCGATCTCATCGAGGAAGATAGTCCCTCCCTCGGCCAGTTCAAACCGTCCCCGTTTCCGGGCGACCGCGCCGGTGAATGCTCCCTTTTCGTGGCCGAACAGCTCAGACTCCAAAAGGGTCTCGGTGATAGCGGCGCAATTGACCGCTATAAATGGTTTCGCCTGGCGGGGGGAGAGGTCATGAATCATCCGGGCCGCGAGCTCTTTGCCGGTACCGGACCGTCCGGTCAACAGAACGGTGGTTTCGGTTGGGGCGACCTGCGAGATCAGCTTCCGGATCTTCTCGGTGGCAGGGGAGGAGCCGATCAGGCTGTCGGCCATCGCGGTCCGTTCCTCGTCCTGGTAATGACGGTTAAGCGAGGTCAGCCGCTGTTTGTCGACCAGTTTTCCCACTATCAGGGTCAGTTCATCCAGAGAAAACGGCTTGAGCAGGTAATCGGAGGCTCCCTTTTTCATCGCCGCAACCGCGCTTTCGACCGTTCCGAACGCGGTCATCATCACCACCTCTGTCCCCTGCTTTTCCAGCGCTTTCTCGAGGATCACCATCCCGGAGATCTCCGGCATGGAAAGGTCGGTAATGACAATATCGAACGAGTGACGTTCCAGCAGCGAGACTGCCTCGGATGGCTTGGTGGAGGTCGTGACGGTATGCCCCGCATCCTCCAGTTCGCCGCAGACCAGTGAGGTCATTTTCGGTTCGTCATCGACAACAAGTATTCGAGCCATAGCTACTACTTTGCCTGTTTGGGTAGTTCAATGAGCGCGGTCACCGCGCCGGAGCCGATGGAGCTGGTGAGGGTCAGTTTCCCTCCCATCTCCTCGATCAATTTACGACTGATATACAATCCCAACCCTGAGCCGGTCTGTTTGGTCGTATGGAACGGCGTGAATATTTTTTGGATTTCCTTATCCGAAAGCTCAACCCCAAAATTGGTGATCTTGATCTCAACCGTGTTTCTCGCGGTTCCGGTCAGAGCCATCGCCATGGCAACCGGCTTTCCGGCGGCGAGACATCCCTCCACGCCATTCACCATCAGATTGAGAATCACCTGCCGGAGCGACCGTCGATAACCGGTGACTGCTAGCTCAGTCGCGGGGAGCGGCTCTGTCCAGGTAATCTGCTGGTCGGCGAATCGTTCTCCAAGATGTTTTGCGGCCGAGTTGAGAAGTTCCGCCAGATCGAATGACTCGGTACTCTCTCCGACCAAAAGCGGACCATCCGCCTTGGCAAACGCAAGATAACCGGAAACGATATTATTCAGCCGGTCGGTCTCTTCGAGAATGTATGTCGCTTCCTCGGCGCCGGTCTTTTTGCGGAGACGTTCGGCGGAGCCACGGATGATCATCAGCGGGTTTTTCAGTTCGTGCGACACGACCGCCACCATCCGTCCAAGATAGGCATGGGTCTCGCCGAGGAAAAGCTGCTGCTCGGCGCGGTTGAGTCGCTGTTGAAGTGCCAGGAAGAGGAGCCCGAGGATCAGCCCACCCACCGTGGAGACCGCGGTCGCATACAACAGATTTTGGCGAAGCGAAGCGAGGTCCTCAAAATAGTCGACATTGGCTTCGACTCCCACAACAGCCATGACCGATGAATCCTCTCCCAAAAGCGGGGCGAAAGCCGTCTTAAGATAGAGGCTCCCGGTCTGATAGGTTGGTGTCACGATCGCCCGTGGAGTCATTGCATAAAAGAGGGAGTCGATATACGGGCCGTTCAAGTCGGCCAGAAAATAACTGGTGTCATTCTCGGGAGAACTGGTCGCCAAAAGGTGAAGTCGTCATCCAGAATGAAGACCTCCGCCAGCGAGTCCACTGTCCGGATCTCCTGGAGCAGGCTCAACAAACGGGTGTATTGCTCGACCGAGGCATACGGCAGGCTGTCGACCAGGCTGGGTGAAAGCGTGTGCGAGAAGGATTGGGCGATCGACTGGAGCCGACGGCTCAACTGCCGCTCCAGTAGCTTCTCGGTTCGTTGATAGTATGACCACCAGGCGAAATTGACCAGGATGATCAACAGGGTGGTGAAAATTGCCAGCGCGAGAAATCGTTTCGAACCAAGCTGCATTCTGCTATTATGATGCAGCAGCCTTACAGAGTCAATCTAACAACAGACAGGAGCGTCTATGGGGCAGTTTGAACCGCGGCGGCCCGATTTCGAGGCGGCGGTCCGTGACCTGAACAGCCGGATGCCGTTTTCGACATTCCTGGGGATCGAGCTCGACCGGATTGAGCCGGGGCGAGTGCTCGGGCGAATGCCGCGACGTCTTGATCTGATGCAGCAACATGGCGCGTTGCATGCCGGCGCGGTGATTGGATTGGTCGATCAGATGGCCGGGCTGGCGGCGTACAGCCTGATGTCCCCCGGTCAGGAGATCCTCTCGGTCAACTTCTCGGTGCAGTTGCTCAGACCGGCCGATGCCGACCCGATCTTTGCCGAGGGGTGGGTAATCAAGCCGGGGGAGAGGCTCAGTTTTACCGGGGGGAGAGTATACGGGATGCAGGGTGGGGTGGAGCGCGAATTTGCGAACGTCTTGATTACTATGGCGATACGGTAGCGGGGGAGAGGGCCGAGAGACTCGGTTCAGATTCCCTTCTCCCCTGGGGAGAAGGTGGCACGAAGTGCCGGATGAGGGGAAATTGTGCGAAATATTGAGGGCGCAAGGGAGCCAAACTATCCTCATGGCGGGGTGGGAAGTTGGCTTGACAGGGAGGTCAAAACCTATATACTACGGGTCTCCAAAAGCTTCGTTCGATGACCCCATCGTCTAGTGGCCTAGGACACTGCCCTTTCACGGCGGTAACACGGGTTCGACTCCCGTTGGGGTCAAAGATTTCTGCTCTGTCACAGGAGGCTGCCGATGAAATGGATCACCCGCTCACATGTTCATGTCGACCGCGTCGCCTGTCCCTGGCTCATCACCCGATTTATCGACTCTGAAGCAGAGTTCCTGTTCGTCCCCAAAAGCAAAGTACTTGAGCGGGCCGAGTCCGAGGGTGCTATTCCGTTTGACGCGCCGGGCGCTAAACTGCACCATCGCGACGACCTTTGCACGTTCGATGTCATTATCAAGGATTACGAACTAACCGACAAGGCGCTGCTGCGCATGGCCAAGATCATCAATGCGGCGGATACAGATCGACTTGAAGCTGATCCGCTGGCCGCGGGTTTTGAGGCTATCGCGGTCGGGTATAGTGTGCGGTTTCCCGATGACAACGAGAACATCGCGCGGCAGTTTGAAGTATATGATGCGATGTATGCCTGGTGTCGGTTGGAGGTGGCGAAAAAGGGGTGAGGGTTGGCGGGGGAAAGGCTATTGAACAACATCTCTCCCGCTACCTCAAGCGATTGACAAACGGTTGTATCAGGGTAGCTTTGCAGTAATGAACCCACGAAACTCCATTCTTCGGTTTGTACCGATCCTCATGCTGGCGCTGCTTGTATTTGGACGGTTTCTCCCAGCCAGATTCTGGTCGATAAATCACTTAAGCTATCTGCCGAATGAATGGAGCTATTTCGCCATTTCCGTGTTTTTTGCCGCTTGCGTAATACTTTTTCTCCCAACAGATCGTCTAACTAAGGATTTGAATTCCTCGAAAGGAATTCTGCGGGGAAACTGGTGGGGGATACTCTCAATTGTTCTGCTTTTTGGTGGCATGGCGTACCTTTTTCCAGCGCGCACTTTCTTTATGGGCGATGGGTATCAGCTTCTAGCGCACTTTTCGGACAACGCTGCTCCTCCGCTGAAATGGACGGAACCGGGAAGCATACTAATCGTTAGAGCGGTGCAGTCTATCTTGGGTGCCCAGGATTATGACTCCGCACTTCTCACTTTTCGTATACTCTCTTTCCTTTGCGGCATCATATTCATCGCCAATAGCGTTCTGATGGCAAGGGCAATCAGCGCCACAAAGAGCATCCAATGGATGACGGGAATCACGTTGCTTTCGACTGGCGCTGTAGTACTCTTCTTTGGTTATGTCGAATTCTATCCATTGACGTGGGCAGCAGCAAGTACAGTACTTCATCTCTCCATCAGGACACTGAGATTCAAACTGTCTATACTATGGTCCCTCCTCGTTTATGTAATTGCCTTATTCCTTCATTTACAATTGCTGGCTCTGATATTTGGTCAACTATTTTTGCTCGGGTACAGTATTTTTGGAGTAAAGTGGAGTGATCATTTCGAGCGACGCCGGCAAATCTATCTGGCTGTTATCGCGGTTGGTGCAGTTATTGTGTCTGCAGTGCTCCAGCAGCGGTTACAGTTCGCGCTGGTATTCCTTCCCTTCCTCTCCGGGCGGTCAGGCTCTCCGGACTATGCAGTCTTCTCTTCTCAGCACATTCTTGATATAGTCAATTTGGTGGTATTGGTATTCCCTGGAATTCTGGCGCTCTTGGCGTTTCCCCGTCGGAAAGTGATAGACATGTCCGAAAGGGCCACCATGCAGTTTCTCTTGATGACGGCGATAGGTATGTCGCTGTTTCTGCTACTGATTGATCCGACCTTTGGCATCGCGATTGATTGGGATCTGATGTCTATTACGCTTCTGCCACTGGTGATGTTAGTCCTACTTACCAGGGACTTCGGGGCCGTTGAAGACTGGCCAAAGAAAGCCATACTAATCGGACTTACGGCCGCGACTGCGTTGATACTGTTCGCAGCCGTTCTGGCCATCCCCTCGGCCGGTGAGCGTCGATTCACCGCACTACTGGAGTATTACGGAAAGAAGAGCCGGAGCGGCTGGGCGATACTTACTGACTACTATGAGCGTGGTGGTGATTCTGTGAAACAGAAGGCGGCTCATCAAGCTTTCTTCAATGCGTTTCCCGAGGATTTGCAGTTGTGGCAAGCGCGGGGTGCAATCTCCAATGGCAATTACCAATCCGCAGCTCGTTTGGCAGACTCGCTGTTGGCTATCGATCCGTTGCGCGCTGAGTTTCATCAGGTAGCCGCTGAGGCTTATGGTAAGCTTAGAAACCTGGAGCGTTCGTCTGAACATTACGGGAATGCAATCGTTCTACGTCCATATGATGCGAGGCTCAGATCAGACTATGGGCTGATCCTGCTCGATGCAGGCAGATACGATGAGGCCCTCGCTGAACTTGAAAAGGCATGGAAACAAGACAAGTCGCTGTTTGCCGCAGGCGAAGGGATAGCTTTGGCGTACATACGCAAGGGGGATTACGGCTCAGCGGAGAAGACAGCAGAGCAACTGATACACGAGGGAGACATACCGGGCGCTCATCTTATACAGATGGTCATCTGTCTGAATCAAGGTGATGTGGAACAGTCGCGATTTCACTTCAAACAGTACGAGTTGCTGGGAATGGAAAGGTCGGACTACGCGAATATTCTGGAATACTACGGGCAGTACTGGCCGGAGAAATGATGAGCAAGACTTGGTCGTAAGTTTGCAGTCGTCACCCTTCGACTTCGCTCAGGGCGACAAGCCTGCACTGCACCAAGGATATCTCCCTACCCCTCTATCTCCTCCACCACCTTCTTCAGTCTTTTGTCCGGGATGAACCAGAGTATCGCCACCGAGACAAAGAGCGCATCGGAAACCCACTGCTCAAACGGGGCCGCGGCAATCGCCGCCAGATAACATCCGATCGAGATCTTCCCTTTCAGATCAGTCCCGAATGATTCCGCCAGTTTCGAATCTTTCCCGTGCTGGCAAACGATCGACCATTGCAGAATCGTGTAGGCGATCGCCGCAAAGAGCAGAATGACGCCGTAGAAAATTGTTGGCCAGACCGCGCCATGGTTTTCGCCGAGCCATCCGGTGGCAAACGGCACCAGCGACAACCAAAACAGCAGATGCAGATTGCTCCACATCACGCGGGCCGTCACCCGCTTGGTCGCTTTCAAGAGATGGTGGTGGTTGTTCCAGTAGATCCCGATGTAAGTGAAACTGAGGATATAGGTCAAAAAGGTCGGCAGGATCGGACGGAGTGCGGCGAGCGAGTCGCCGTGCGGGACTTTCAGTTCCAGCACCATGATGGTGATGATGATGGCGAGCACGCCATCGGAGAATGCTTCGAGTCTTCCAGCGGTCATCGGTTCCTCATTTGTTGCAGGGACAATGAAAAGCTGGACGGCGGGAAAATCAATCCTTTAAATTGGAGTGACCGGGCCCACGATTAACCTTTGGAGTGCACTGCTATGGCTCGTTCGGATGATCTCTACTCGCTTCCGGAAAACCTGCCGGTGCCGGTCGATGATGGCGCGTGTGACCATCTGGCCGGGATGCCGCTCCCCTCGATCCCTCTGCCGGCAACCGATGGTACATTGGTCGATCTGACAAAACTGAGTGGGCGCAGTGTCGTCTTCATCTACCCACGTACCGGCCTGCCGGATGTTGATTCGCCTCCCGGATGGGACCAGATCGCCGGACTCCGAGGCTGCACACCGCAAGCCTGCCGCTACCGTGACAGCTACGAGCTGTTTCTTGCGCTTGGGGTGAGGCTGTTTGGATTAAGCAGTCAGGAGAGCAGTTATCAGCAGGAGATGGTGTCGCGGCTGCATCTGCCATTTCTCGTGTTGAGTGATGCCGAATTGAAATTCGCTCATGCACTCAATTTGCCAACCGTGACGATCGATGGGTTGACGGTCATCAAACGGATCTCGCTGGTGATTGAAGAGTCGGTAATTCGGAAAGTCTTCTATCCGGTCTTTCCGCCGGACCAAAGCGCAGAGCATGTGTTGGAATGGCTTCGCGCCAACCAGACGAAACAGCGGACTTAATCAGGCAATGCCACTGGATGGCGGCACAAGCGGCGGAGGAGTGACCGGAGGAGGGTCGTTGGGCAGCGGTCGGTCGGTACCATCGAGATTGAGTGGTCGACGGCAATGTTTGATACCCAGGATGATTGCGCCGGCGCCGATCACGCTGACCAGGATATAAATCACCAGCCCGACATACGGCAACGCAAACATCGCATAGACAAGGATCAAGCCAAGGAACAGCGCCGATTTGCTGAGCGGCTGCGAGCCCTGTTTTACGCGCCCGATGATCAGGTAGCCGATCACGAGAGCGGCGACGATCTTGCCGGAGTAGAAGATGATCGCCCCGGTGATCGACAGGAAACTGGTGATCGGGACCATCAGGAGAGAGAAGATCAGGATCAACGCGCCAAACGGTGCGGCATCGGTATTGATCACCACCATTCCGGCGATCATGGTGGCGAGGGCGAAGATCAAGACGATCACGCAGAGCAGCAACATCACGATCCCAAGTAGACCGGCCGCAACGGCGACTGAAAAGCGATTATGAAGTTGCGAGAAGGATTCTTCGGCGTACGGACGGAACAGCCGCACGACGATAATGCCGAAAAGGAATGCGGCAAAGATCGACGAGATCCGCAAGACCAGCGAAGTATAGCGGTCTTCGTCTTCTTCCTTTTTCTCTTCATCTTCGGACGGTAAGAGCCAACTGGTGCCGCCGGAGATAGTCACGCCTTTGGCGGAATCGATCACGGCTTCGTTTTTGGAAGTGTATGTCAGTTTGCCGATGATAACTGCGGGGGGGACGATAGTGATCTCGTCGGCATTCAGGGTAACATCGCCGGCGATCACGCCGGAGATCTCGATACGCCGGGCTTCCGCTTTCAGGTTCCCTTTGATGGCGCCATCGATCATGACATTTGCGCCAAAGATATTGAGGTCCCGTTCGATCACCGCTCCCTGGGCAACACTGACCTCGCTGCCGAACAACAAGGCAGACCGTCCGACATACCCGCTCACTTCGATCTCTTCGGCGAAAATGCGGAGAGTCCCGCCGACCTTTCCGGAGTGATCGATCTTGCGGCCGAAATAATTCGCGGACTGGGTGACCTCACCCTGTTGCGAAGCGATATAAGCAAAGCAGGCGAGATCGCCATTGATCAGTCCCTGCAGTTGGAAGCGATTTGACCAGACATACAGGTCATCATCGATCGTCTCGAGATTGGTGACCATGTAGCTGTTGGTCTTTTTGAAGGTGGAGGCGACCGATAGATCGGCGCAGAGCACTAGCGCGAAAATGGCCGCGCTGAGCAGCCAGAGGACCGTGGTATGGCGATTATGTGTCTTCAGGTTTTTCATATGCTCCGCTAGTGTTCTCTACGACTGGAGCCAACACAAGTTGCCACACCGTTCGGAAAAACGCAAACTAAAAGGTTGTCCGGAACATGCCACGGGATATATTGTTACGCCACCAAACGTATATCAAGAGGGACCATGGACCAACCGCTCGTCATCGGGATTGTCATGCTGATGTCATTTGGCATCGCCGGTCTGCTCTTTGGGCTCATCTGGCGCAACCCTCCTTTCCGCATTCCCGGATGGCTCAGTCTGGTCGCTGCAATAGTGACACTCACCGGAATCTGGCTGGTTGTCGCACAGATTGATCGTCTCGAACAATACGTACATCTGCGCGGTTGGACATCGGTGCCTGGAGTGATTGTCGATTCACGAGTAGTCGGTGAGCGAGCGTACCGTCCGGAGATCCTCTACGAGTATCAAGTCGATACGATTGTTTATCGCGACAGCACCAGTCTTGACCCACCCGGATTTGGCGGACGAAACTCGAAGCGCGACGCCGCCGAAGGGGTGGCCTCGGAGTATCCGGTCGGCAAGCAGGTGTTGATACACTACGACCCGTCAAACCCGGCGGATTCGCGACTGAAGATCACTCCCCCCTGGTCGGTCTATGGGAAGACCGGATTCGGCGGATTCCTCTTTGGGGCTGGGCTTTTTCTACTGGCGTTGTTTATCGCCCAGCGGCGGCGTAGCCGAGCGACCCGCTAATTGGCCGACCGCGTCATTTCCGGCTCAAGAAATCCAGACTCGTCCCGTTTTCCCCGCTTTGCCTCTAATATCCCTTTCACCACCAGATAAACGGCCAGCAGGATCAGCGAAAGCGAGGCAATACCGTTGATGATCATGACCGAGGTTATCTGCTCCGAACTGAAATTGTTCCAGGTCAGTTTTCCCAGCGCCCAGAGGGTGATGGTCAGCACAAAAAGCATTGGGAGCAAGGTGAAGGCGATCCGTCGACGCGCCTTGTACAGCCAGATAGAAATCGCCAGCAGGGTCAGGGCGGCGAGCAATTGATTTGAGGCGCCGAAAAGCGTCCAGAAGCCGCGCCAGCCGGCATCAAGCGAACTGGCCACAAAATAGACGGGGACTGCTACGGTGATAAGGGTGGCACTTATCGCACCCAGTTTCCCCGGCCAGTGGAAGATCTCCTGAATGATGTATCGTCCCAGCCGGGTGCAGACATCAAGCGTATCAAAGACAAACGTCGAAAAGGCCATTGCGCCAAAGGTAATAGCGAACGGCAGATTCTCTTCGCCGATGATCAGGGTGAGGAATTTCCCTATGCCATTGCCGTAGATCGTAGCGGGGCTGAGCCCGGTGATATCGCCGGATGCAACGATCATGATCGTGACGAGCGAAATGAAAGCAACAAATCCTTCTGCCAGCATGGCGCCATAGCCAACCGGTTTGATATGCGACTCTTTGTCGATCTGCTTGCAGGTGGTACCGGAACAGACCAGACCATGGAAACCGGAGCAGGCGCCGCACGCGATCGTGACGAAAAGAAACGGGAAGAGCGTGCCGGTGGCGCCGCCGATATCAAATGACCTGAATGCAGACTGCTTGATCTCATAGCCGCCGAAGAATATCCCGATCACTCCAAGTCCCAGCGCCAGGAAAAGAATAAACCCGCCCAGATAGCCACGCGGCTGAAGGAGCGCCCAGACCGGGACAACCGAGGCAACCGCGCAATAGGCGAGAATCAACAGCCCCCAGGTTTGAAGGTCGAATGTCAGGAGGGTTGAAAGCGAGGTTCCCAGCCAGACCACACCCAATGTTGCCGGGACAAAAATCATGGTCAGCAACCAGAGTGGCGGCTTCAAAAATCTCTGAACCAGCCCCATCACCATCGAAAGCAGCAGATACATAATGCTGGCCGAGGCGACCGCGCCTCCGGGGTTGAAATCAACTGCGACTCCCTGCAGTTCATCCGGAGCAGTGACAAAACTTGCCGAGGTCATGGCGGTGAAAGCGACTGTGACATAGATCAGGGTGATCCAGATGAAGATCATGATTGCGATACCGGCGCGCGGCCCCATCAGATTGCGTGTGATATCAGCGATCGAGGTTCCCCCGTGACGGACTGATGCGGCCAGCGACGAGAAGTCATGCACCGCGCCGATCAGAACAACTCCGAGTCCGATCCAGAGCAAACAGGGGAGCCAGCCGAACGACTGGCAGGCGAGAATCGGGCCGGCAATTGGCCCCGCGGCGGCAATCGCCGAAAAGTGCTGTGGGAAGAGATAGACCATGCGGGTCGGGACATAATCGACTCCGTCGTTGCGCTTGTGAGCCGGGGTGACTCGCCGGTCATCCAGACAGACCTGCCGGGCGACCCATCCGCCGTAAAGGCGGTAGGCGACCATCAGAAGCGCCAGAAAGGCAATCGCAAGGAGCGCGAGGGACATATCAACTCCGCGTAACGGGCCACGGTCCTTTTGCCTAACAATAAACAGCACAGTGGATTGAGGCAAGCGAGGTTTTGCCGATACTACTCTTGTGATGCTATTTCACCAAGTCGCGTAAACCAGCCCCGGTTCGCGCCGATATTGTTACGGTAGCGCAGGATACAGGCGAATGAAGCTATTTCTAGACCGGAATAAGACCCTCCTTCCCCGACTGGACATATTCTATCTGGCGACCCGTGTGGTCACGCTGGCTGGACTGGTCTGGTGTTTGGTGTTTATGCGCGGGGAGACACCGGACTGGGTCGCAGTCGGCTTACCGCTCGTTTACCTGATTCATCTGGGTATTTTCGCCGCCGCAGTCAGAGGGAAATTCGACCTCAAACTGGCGCACCTCTCCTGCATCCTGTTCGATCTCTTTTTTATCCCGCTCTATATCCAGATGACCGGCGGATATGATTCGTCGTTCTACCTGCTGTATTACCTGACGATTTCGGTTGCGGCTTACCTGCTGACATTCTGGGTTTCGATCGCCGCCACGCTGGTAGCCACGGTCACCTATCTGGCGATCGTCTGGCCGCGCAATTCATTCCATGACCTCAATGATCTCACCCTCCGGGTCGGCATGCTCTGGGCGCTCTTTCTCGGGATCTCCTATGTCGCCGAGTTCCTGCGCCGCTCCGAAGGACGGCTGATGAAGCTGTTCGACACGTTGAATATGCGCACCGCTGAATTAGAACGATCCCAGGCGCAACTGGAGATGATCTACGAAAACACCCGTATCCTCGCGGCCATCCTCGATACTGATGGAGTGGTCAAAGAGGTGATGCGGATCATGACTAACACCCTGCGGTTCTCCACCTGCGCCGTGGTTTTCCGAGATCGGCGGGGCCAATTCTATTACCGGGCACGTTCGACGGATGGCCAGCAGAGCTTCAACATGAAAGCGATGGAGGTGGCTGATGATGACCTGATCCGTCGCGTGGCTGATGTTCACGAGCCTATCAGGATCAAGGATGTCCGGGAACGGAAAGACTACACGCCACTCAGCCAGATGACCCGTGCGGTGATGATCGTCCCGTTGACCACCCACGGCCAGACCAACGGGTTGCTGCTTGCGGAAGTGTCGGAGCATAAACTACTCACGGATCGCGAAGAGCAGTTCCTCTCGATCCTGGCCCGGTCGACCGCATTGGCGCTCGAAAACTCGGAACTGCACAAACGGACGGAAGAGCTGACGATCATCGATGAACTGACTGAAACGTACAACTATCGATACTTCATACAGAAGCTCCAGGAAGAAAAGAAACGTGCCCAGCGTTATGACCTGCCGGTGTCGTTGATTATGGTTGATATTGACTGGTTCAAGAAGTTAAATGACACCTACGGCCATGAGATCGGGAATCTCGTGTTGAAAGAACTGTCGCGCATCATCAAACGATGTATTCGCGACGTTGACATCTTCGCCCGCTACGGCGGCGAAGAGTTTGTCGTCATCCTGCCGCAGACGGCCGCCGCCGAAGCCTCGCTGATCGGCGAGCGGATCCGCGAGCAGGTGGAACGGACGATCATTGACACCGGCACGCCCGGCAAGGTGAAGATCACGGTTTCGGTAGGCGTGAGTTCGTTCCCGGAAAATGGCCGCTCACAGGAAGAGCTGGTCTCAATCGCCGACCAGGCGCTCTATCGTGCGAAGGGCTCTGGTAAAAACTCGGTCTGCACACTGTGAGGTCAGGATAATGCAAGCGGAAGTGAACACGACCGGTAAGATCAGACGGACAAAAGCGATGTACCAGCAACTCGGACAGCTATTCATCATTGGCTACCCCGGCGAGGTGCCGTCCAAGTCATTTCTCCATTTCATCGCCGAGGAACAGATCGGCGGGGTGATCCTGTTTGCCGACAACTGCGCCACACATCAGGTTGCGCGCCAGAATATCGAGACTATCCGCTCGGCCTATCGAACCGAATCTCCCTTTATTGCGATCGACCAGGAGGGGGGACGGGTCTGTCGCCTGAAAGGCGCTCCGGTAGAGTATCGATCGGCCGCGTCGTACGGTAAGGATGGCAATCTGG
This sequence comes from bacterium, assembly GCA_016708025.1. Lineage (NCBI taxonomy): Bacteria > bacterium. The sequence goes on from JADJGQ010000002.1 coordinate 95,844, forward strand.
AGCATTTTGCGGAGGAATACTCCCGCGCCGCCGTGTACATGCAAGAGCTGGGGATCAATATGAATCTCGCTCCAGTGGCGGATATCGCGATCGATCCGGAAAATAGCTGTATCAAGGACCGCGCTTTCGGCAGTCAGCCGGAACTCGTAGCGCGCTTTGTCGCTCAATCGGTGGCGACCAGCAAAGCGCATGGTTTGATCTCCTGTCTCAAACATTTCCCCGGATTTGGCGCTGCCAAAAATGACCCACACCTGAAAACTTCGATCGCCGATTACGAACTGGTTCTTTGGCAACAGCGTGAGCGGGTACCATTCCTGGTCGGCCTGGAAGCGGGCGCCGATATGATCATGACCACGCACCTTCGGCTCCCCAAACTGGATGACAAGATGGTCACCTGTTCGCCGCGTATCATTCAGGAACTGATCCGGGGATCGTTGGAGTTTGATGGTCCCGTCATTACCGACGACCTCTGCATGGGTGGCGCGGTTGAGATCGGTGATCCGGGTGAGCGGGCAGTCGCCGCCTTTAATGCCGGACATGATATCCTGCTGTTTGGACAGCAGTCGGAAGTAGCGATGCAGGCATTCGACTATTTTGTTGATGCATGCAAGCGCGGCGAAATCAGCGCCGAACGGATCCGCACCTCGCTGGCGCGCGTTTCCGGCCTCAAGTTCAAGCTGGGGCGTTCCGCCATAAGCTGATGCGACCAGACTCCTTGCGCAATACGCACAGCCTGACGATTCTCGGACTCAACTCCGGGACCTCCGCCGATGGTCTGGATCTGGCTGTGGTGCGTGTGCCGAAGTCCCCCACGAAAACTATCACCCTGATACATGCCGATTCAAAAAAATACCCGAGCAGGATCAGAGATATCATTCTGTCTATGGCCGACAGCCGGGCGACATCGCTCGATGAAGTTATCAGAGTAGACTCGATGCTGGGGAAGTTCTACGGCACGGCTGCCGCTAACTGCCTGAAGCATTTGCGCTCGCGCCATATTCAGATTGACGCGATCGCTTCTCACGGACAGACTGTTCGTCACCTCCCCAAAAAGCAGAAGCTGGCTGGAATCTCGACACATGGCACATTGCAGCTTGGATCGATTGCCGCAATTGCCGCGGCGACCGGAAAAGTGACGGTTGGCGATTTTCGTCAGGCCGATGTCGCACTCGGCAACGAAGGGGCGCCAATCACGGTTGCGGCCGTGGTCCGGTTGTTCCAGCATCCCAAGAAGTCACGACTGGTGGTCAATGTCGGCGGCATGGCGAACTTCTTCTACATACCGGCCGGTGGAAAGGTCACCGCGATAAAGGCGGCTGATTGCGGACCGGGGAATGTGCTTTCGGATCTGCTGTGTGAGCGGCTTTTTCATGAACGTTTTGACCGCAACGGCAGGCATGCCCGCAAAGGGGAGATCTCGCAACGACTGCTGTCGCACCTGACCCGCCTCCGCTTTTTTGACGATGCAACCATCTCGACTGGACGCGAGCAGTTTGGGGCGGAGCTTGCCGCCAGGATGATAGCGGATGGGAAACGGCTTCGGTTGTCACCCGACGATCTGGTGGCCACGGCAATCGAGCTAACTGCTTACGGCATCTGCCGCAAGGTTGCACCGCTGATTCAGCGTGACCGGACTATCCGGAGTTTATATTTGACCGGGGGAGGCGCATTCAACAGCTTTCTGCGTGAGCGGATATCCGCGGGATTGGACGGTCTTGAGGTCGCTTCGGTTGAAGCGATCGGCATGGATCCCGCAATGACCGAGGCAGCCAGCTACGCCGTGATGGGAGCGGCCTGCCTTTGGTCGCAACCGCTGCCGACTCGTTTCGGCGCGGATCGTCAGTCGCGACTCCCGATCCTGGGTACTATCGCCCAGCCACCGGTGTAAAAGAGTACGAGCACTAAACAAAGCAGGACTATTGTGAACAGAGTTCTTGGATATAGCGTACGCGCCACTTTCGGCCTGATCCTGATCATCGTTTTCTGGAGTTGTGCCGGGATCCCCGGAGTGAAGGATGAATCGGTGACCCCGATCATCCGCGTCCCGTTTGTCCGTGTCCTGCTGGTCGAAAATGAACCCTCGGTATTGATCGAATCCGATGGCGCCTTTGCCATCGAATGCCTCCAGGGAGGAAGCCAGGCGGTCTTTTATTCCGGTCAGGATGTGACGGTCAAGATGGTTGGCCCGCGCCTTCGCGTGGAAAACAATCGCGGCGATCTGATCCAGGAAGATCTCGATGAAGTCAATTTCATTCCGCGCGGCACTAGTTCGCATGTGCGCTTCAACAAGAAAACCTATCGCGGCATCCTCAAAGCGGTTCCATACGGAAGCAATGTCCGAATCGTCAATGTGCTGTATATGGAAGATTACCTGCGCGGCGTGGTACCGCCGGAGATCGGCGACCGGAACGAAACTGAGATCGAGGCGATCAAAGCACAGGCAGTGGCCGCCAGAACCTATGCCATCAAACATCTACAGCAATATGGCCAGGAGCCGTACGACATGAAGCCAACCGTGGTCGACCAGTTGTACGAAGGAATGAATGTTGAGAATCAATTGGTCAATAGCGCGATCGACCAGACCACCGGCGATATCATCATGTTCGAGGATGCGTTCATTAACGCTTACTACCACTCAACGTGCGGCGGGATGACCGATGATATCTCGCATGTTTGGGAGAAGCCGGCCGCTCCGTATCTCAAACCGGTGCCGGACTCTGCATCCTGCTCATGGTCGAAATACTATACTTGGCGTGAGGAGTTCACCGAACCGCAGTTACGGGGACGGCTCGAGCAGTATCTCTCCGGTGACCGTGGCCGCCAGATCAAGCTGGCGCCGATCACCGATCTGAAAGTGGAAGAGCGGACCGCTGGCGGGCGGGTCGCCAAGCTGTTAATCCGGACGGAGACCGACAATCACCGCTTTTTCAAGGATCGCATTCGCTGGGCGATCGGTCGCAACTCCAACCCGGACCTGATCCTGCAGTCGGACCGCTTTGATGTCGAACTGATCCGGGATAGTCAGGACAAAATCGCCAGGATCGCCTTTGTCGGCGGCGGCTATGGGCATGGCGTCGGCATGTGCCAGTGCGGAGCGATCGGCAAGTCGCGGGTCGGCTGGACCTTTGACAACATCCTCAAGCACTACTATACCGGTGTCGAAGTCAAAAAGCTTTATTAGGTTACAGTTTTAATTGCATCGGCAGGCAGACTGCCTGAGATTGTAGCTATGCGCCGGTTTCTCACCATAATCGTGATTCTCTTCATCGCCACTTCGGCATACGCCGATGATTACCGCTATTGGTTTGGCGGCGGTGCCGGTTTGACCCAGCCTGCCGGTGGCAAGGACTTCTCATTCAAAATGGGTATGGCCTACGGCGCGGTAGTGGGACACCGGATCAATGACCGCTGGTTGGTCGAACTGAACGGCTCCCTTATCAACTCCAAAGAAGAAGATGTCATTTCGAGTCCGGCCGATACTCTCCTGCCGATGGGAGGACTTCGCGGCGAACTGAAAGGGATCCGCGTCGGCGCTCTGGTCAGCCACACCTTCAGACCCGCCTGGTCCCGCTTCAATTTTGCGATAGGATTTGGTGGCGGACTGCTCGACTGGAAAGTGGTGGATGAATTCAACGACACCACCCTGCGCGTGGAAGGGAATCGCGGGCAGGAGATAGAGTACTCCGCGTCCGAACTGTTTGCCACCGCCGGCCTAAAGTTAATGCTGTTTCCCTCCAAAACCGTCTCGTTCCAGTTCACCGGCACAGCCGACTACCTGACTGGAGCAGGTGCGGAGTTTGCCGCACCGGTCAATGATGCGCGCGATCGATGGCTTCTCTCCGGCATGTTGACATTCAATCTCCACTTTGGCGGCGGTCGACCGAAAGAAGACTGGGCCTCAGATTCTTCCTGGCAACAGCCGGATGGACCATCCCGCCCCGGAAAGCTCGCATCGGTGGACAGCGATGGTGATGGCATCTCCGAAGATCAGGACAAATGCCTTGGTACGCCCCGCGGAGTCGAAGTAGATCGCTCCGGATGTCCGCGAGACAGCGATGGTGACGGCGTGGCCGATGGTCTGGATGATTGTCCTGCAACCGAACCAGCCGCCCGTGGAAAGATCGATATCTTTGGTTGCCCGGTTGATTCGGATTTTGACGGTATCCCCGACTACAAAGATAACTGCCCGACCAATCCGGTCGGTGCACAGGTTGACGTGGCCGGTTGCCCGCTCGATGCCGACAAAGATGGTGTGCCGGATGGGCTGGATGATTGCCCGACCACTCTGATCGGGATCCCTGTCGACAAATATGGCTGTATGGATCTTTCGATCTTCAGCAAACCGATGATTCTTCACCCTGACTATGAACCGGGTGGGTTTGAGATCGATAGCCGGACCAAGTCGAAGATCGAAGCATTGGCCCGCGCGCTGGCGCTGGTGCCGGACATCCGACTGGAGATAGTTGGCTACACTGACGATATTGGGGTGGACGGGGCCAACCAGAAACTCTCCGAAAAACGGGCCAACCGGATCAGGGATTACCTGGTAGTGTATGGTGTGCTCGGTGACCGGATCAGTACGGTCGGACGGGGTGAGAGCAACTTTGTGGCATCCAATCAGACGGCGGAAGGGCGCGCGAAAAACCGTCGGATCGAGATCATTTTTCACAAGTAAGCGCTGAGAGGGATATAAACGATATGCCGTTTGGCTATTCTGCAGGCGACCTGAATGCGACCGGGGGAAACAACTTTGCGGTGGTCATTTTTCTGCCCGATCATCTTTGCCGGATGATCGAACCGATCCGCGAAAAGTACGACCCCGACTACTCGCTCGTCGAGTCGCATATATCCCTCGTTTTCCCCTTCCAGTGTTCGCAACCATTTGATGAGATCACCAGGACAATCCGCCGGACAGTCGAGTCGATCCCGCCGATCAAGATAGAGCTGTCATCGATCGGAGATTTTTATCCCGGTTTCCCGCTCATTTATTGGGAAGTAAAACGTTGTGCGCCGATCGACGAGATCTACAAAACACTCTATGCACGCTTGGATCTCGCGCTCCCGCACAAAAACTATATCCCCCATGTGACTGTGGCAAAAGAGATCTCCGACCATCGCGTGGTGCTGGTGAAGGAGAAGATCGTCCCCTATCTGGGAGAAGAAAGTTTTGAGGCGGATTCTATCGACCTGATCGCGCCGACCGCCAATAAGCAGTGGGTCTCAGTCCGTTCGTTTCAACTGACGGGGGTTTAGGCAGGCGCTCAGTCCCTGCGGAAACAAAAGACCAGTTTCTTCCTCGAATCATTTCAGCAGAAGCAACTTCTTTGATAGATTGCCACTCTCAGTGGTAATTCGGTAGAAATATACACCCGAAGCGACAGGATTACCGTGGTTGTCGTTGCCACTCCAGAACACTTGGTGAGAACCTGCGGGATAGGGTTGAGTCACGACTGTCCGAACTTTTTCGCCAAGAATATTGAAGATGCTCAAATCGACGACTGCCGCCCGTGGCAAGTCGAATTGGATGATCGTTTCGCCGTTGAAAGGATTTGGATAATTCTGATGAAGCGTGAAGCGAAGTGGCAAACCACCCTCTGTATCTTCCGACACATCGGTTGGACTATCGCTGATAATGGCTACCAGACAATCTGCAGGTCGGTCAACGGTGCCAGCAAAGATACTGTCCACCGGGTCTAATAAGGGCCAGTCATCTGAGGCAGTTGCACCGACAACATAGACATTACCACTATTATCTACGTCGAGAGCCCAACACCCCTCACCACGCCTACCGCCCAATAAGGTGGAATAAACTATGTCTGAGCCATTTGGTGCGAACTTGACGATCGAGACTTCTCCCGACGCCCAGTAGATCGTTGAGTCGATAGCGTTAATGAACCTGTACTCAGGAGAATCGAAATAACCAACTACGGTGAAATAGCCTGATGAATCAACGGCAATGTCTCGGAATTCGTCATGTGATGATTCCCAGCCGCCCCAATACGTGGAAAATATCAGGTCCTGACCTGTCGGATCCAAAAGCGAGACTACCCCATCCTCCAACCAAGCCAGGCCAGCCAATGGATTCGCCAGCGGATAAGGCTGCTCATCATAGTAAACAGCGTGAGACGTACCGGTCACGTAAATACGATCTTCTGAATCTATTGCCACTCCTCTAAAGGCGTTTCCCTGCGATGCGCTCAGAAAAGTGCTAAATACTAGTGAATCTCCGTTTGGAGTGAACTTCGTAATAAAAGTCCCCACATCTCCTCTCGTAACGTCAATCGGATTGACTAGCGGAAAATACTTGTCCCATGTCCGTCCTGCGACGACAGCATGATTCGAGTTGTCAACAGCAATCGAGAAATAATCATCGGAGAATCCAAGGTACGTGCTGAAAATGAGCGAGTCGCCTTCCGGAGACATTTTGGAGACGAATCCCCACGGAACTTCCGTTGGCGCTGATCTGAACGCACTCTTGGTGGGATAATCTGTTGACCACGTATTCCCGCACCAGTAAATATTGCCAGATTTGTCTAGAGCGACACTGGTAATTGAGTCCTTTTCTAATCCACCAATCAATGTGCTAAACAGTAGTTGATTCCCGTTCTTCGTGAGTTTGAAAACAATACCGTCCGTAATTCCCTCCCGTCGTCCGGGCAAGGGCCGGTACATTGGGAAGTCGGTTGAGGTTGTTGTACCCACAACTACAATATTCCCTGACTGATCAACTTTGCATGAGGTCGCTATATCAATCTCGGTTCCACGAAACACGGCGGTCCAGAGTATGCTCCGTCCCATGGGTTCTAGTTTCGTGACGAAAATGTCCCAGTCATATGTGGTGTCTAAGTACACCTGACCCGGAAAGTCAACAGACCGAGTGTAGCCAACCACGTAAATGTTCTTCTGTTTATCTACGGAGACATCCCATGCAAACTCGTTCTGATTGCCCCCAAGGTAGCTTGAAAACATCAACACCGGATCAATGACAATCGCCAAATCACTTCGTCGGGGAGGCAAAGAGAAACCGAACGAATTTGCCTCAATTTGATATTCACACATAACTGGTCGACCCGTGGTCGCTTCATAGACAGTTGGTGGCTGTTGTGTGATCTTCCCCCAATCGGTCGCTACTACCAATTCGCCGGCGGCGCCGGTAATGAGAGAATCAATTCCTTGATAGTTGATCTGAATTGCCAGCGGGTCGGCACTTGGCGACAGTAGAAAGTCGTACTCCAAATGCCCATTTCGGAAGTAGTAGCGGAGGTCGATACCCGGATAGATATCATAGTATCTGATAGACGAAAAGGTCGGGACATCGGTTGTCCATTTGGTCGAATCATTGCCGAGGAAGTAGTTGCAATAGTAGTTCGATTCATTCTCGCCGACCACTTCTGCATTCCGATTGGCACCTACAAGCTCTTCATGCACCAGTCGAGTTAAATGCTGATCCGAGGAATCCGCCTCAGCCTCATTGCGCTTGAACAGTTGGTAGTAAAGCCCTGACCGACCAAACCAGACAACCGCCCCGTTGACTTTGGTCTGGAAGAGGATTGAATCAGGCCATTGGCCGCAATTTTGGATGAATGTCTCGGGCTTGACGATCGAACGATAACTGACCGATGGTTCAGCTAATGAAACTGCAGGTAATAGCAGCACCAGAAAGAACAATAACTTCGACACAACTCCACCCCGACAGGGATAACTCTCTAATTGGTAGTAATATACAATGAATGTCAGAATGTGCAAGCCTGAGTTCAGTCCGGCTAATTCGCTTCAGGCCGATCCCCATATGGATAAGAGCCTCTTTCATTTAGCACCTCTCCATTGTATAATCCCCATATGTCACTGCTCCCTGTTTTAGTACTGCTTGCGGCGATGGCCGGACCCTCGGAAAAAACCGTTATCCAACCGACCGCCGGTGACCGCCCGTTTGCCATGGATTCGCTCCTGGTCGCCAAACAGAAGCGGATATCTCCGGACATGCTTCGCGATATCGGCTTTGTCCGCTATACCGCGCTGTTGATGCGGTCGCTTGATGGTGACACCACGGTCGATTACTCCCGGATGCGCTTCTGGTTCACCCAGACCAGAAAGTATGATCCGTTCTGTCTCTCTCAGGGGAATCAGGTTTGTGAGTTCCGCGACTCGATGCACCTCGCGTATACGGCTAAGAATTGGAACGCCGTGCGGCAATATGCCACCAGGATACTCCAGCGCGAGCTGTGTGATATCGAGGCACAGTCGCTGGCCTCCACGGCCAACTTGCAGTTGGGAGATTCTACGCTAGGGCAATTGCAGGGATGGACCTCCCGAAAACTTCTTGAGTCGATTCGCAGTTCCGGCGACGGTAAATCCCCCGAGACCGCGTACAAGCTGATCTCAGATCTCGAAGAGCGTCCTCTCCTTGCCTACCTCGGTTACACCAAGCGCGAGGTAGAGACAGTCGAAGAGGCGGGGCGGGTATTCGACAAAGTGAAAGCAGTACATAACGAGTCAAAGAAAACGGTTGATCTTTGGTTTGACCTGACCCTTCCGTATATCCATCTGGAGCAGTTGCCTGATTCGGTCAAGGCCGCCCGTACACGCGGTCAGAAGAAGTAGCCTTCGGTCGCTGCTTCTCGCATTAATTCCTGCCGCTTGACTCAGTTTCTTGAGCAGTCGATATTGCGGCATGAATAATCCCCAACCAGATCATACAGATTCCGCCACCCGCATTGTTGAAGTGGTCTTTCCTTCGCTGGTCAATCACTACGGCACTCTATTCGGAGGGATCGCCCTCCAGTGGATGGACCGTGCCGCCTGGGTCTGCTCCACCCGCTTTACACGGAAGGAGATGGTGACGATCGCCTCGGACAAGATCGTTTTCAAGAAACCGGTCCCGCAGGGGAATCTGGTGGAACTGATCGCCAAGATCGGACGGGTCGGGAGGACCTCAGTGACGGTCGAGGTTGAGCTCTACTCGGAGAATCCGCTCTCCGGAATTCGCGAATTGGCGACTAAGGGGGACTTTGTCATGGTGGCTGTCGATCGCAACGGCAAACCCGCGCCGATAAAGGACTGACCGGGAGACTGGCTTATATGCGTCCGCTTTTTGTTCTTTATGTCAGCGATCAGGCACGTGCCCGCGAGTTTTACCATGCCGTCCTTCAGATGGAGCCATCGCTCGATGTCCCCGGCATGACGGAGTTTCCGCTCGGAGATTCTGCCTTACTCGGACTGATGCCGGCTGCCGGTATCAAGCGCCTGCTTGGCGAATTACTCCCGGATCCGGCCAGCGCGTCCGGCGTCCCGCGCGCCGAACTTTATCTGATGGTCGCATCGGCGCAACCATATATAGACCGTGCGCTCATTAACGGCGCACGACAGCTCTCACCGCTCCATGCGCGTGATTGGGGACACGCCGTCGCATACTTTCTCGATCCGGATAATCATGTCCTCGCGATCGCAGAAGTACCAGGAGGTTGATCTCATGAAAGCAGCAAAATCCAAAGCAACGAAGGAATGGTTCGAAGAGCTCTTTCCGATCTTTCGAACATTCTTCGACAACATTTCTCCCCGCACGACGCGAGCCGAGGTTGAAGCGCTCGTTCGCTATTTACGACTCAAGAAGGGGCAGACATTTCTCGACTGCCCGTGTGGGATCGGACGGATCTCTCTCCCGCTGGCTGAACGCGGCATTAAGGTGACCGGAATCGATATCACAACATCGTATCTGGATGAACTGGAGACAAAGGCACTGTTGCGCGATCTTCCGATCGAATTGCAGAATCGCGATATGCGGAAGATCACGTTCAGAAATCAGTTTGATGCGGCCGGAAATCTCTGGACCTCGCTCGGCTATTTTAAGACCGACAAGGAAGATTATGAAGTACTGAAAAGGATCTATCGCGCGCTGAAACCGGGCGGGAGATTTCTCCTCCACATCATCAACCGTGACTGGATTATCCGCAATTTCTCGGCAAGCGGCTGGGAAAAATCGGCCGGGGTTCGATATTTCGAGCGCCGCAATTTTGATTTTGCTACGTCGCACAATCGCTCGCAGTTGACCATTTATACGAAGCAGAAACGATCCAAACTGGATATGAGCATCCGAATGTATTCCCTGCATGAATTGATCGCGATCTTCGAGCGGATCGGGTATGTTGATATCAAAGCATACGGTGGGTTTCATGAAGAGCCGGTGACGCTGGAGAGCCGCATGATCTGGCTGAGTGGAAAAAAGCCGAAACGCTGATTCTGCTGTCTCAATCTCATTATTCGAATTTTCCGCGCTGCAATAGTCGTCCTAAATTCCTATAACACAATCGCTTTCGATTCTGCCCACTAGTTGGGAACCTCGCCCCGTCTTATCAGTAAGACTAATATGGGGGTGTTGACTCGAGAATCTGTCTGATTCTCCGGAATGGAGGAAATGCACATGCGGCTTATCATTGTCGCAAATCGCCTTCCGGTGTCCATTCGATATGATCAAGGCACACCGATCTGTGAACGAAGTCCGGGCGGACTTGTCAGCGGGCTCGCCACCTGGCTGGAACGTCTCAAAAAACAACGCACCGAGATTGAAGAGACGATCTGGATTGGTTGGCCCGGCTCCGCAATACCGGAGAAAGACCGCGCCGATCTGGCTATCGAACTCCGGAATCAGGGTTCGCATCCGGTCTATCTTTCGGTCGAGGACATGGAGCAGTTCTATCTCGGCTTCTGCAATGCCACCCTCTGGCCGCTTTTCCATTATTTCCTGGTGTATGCTCAGTTCTTCGAAGAGCATTGGACGGAGTATGTGCGCGTCAACCGGCTTTTTGCCGATGCGGTACTTGAGATCGCTCGCCCCGACGACCTGATCTGGGTGCAGGACTATCATCTCATGCTGGCTCCCCAGATGATCCGCGAACGGATCCCCGATGCATCGATCGGCTTTTTCCTGCACATTCCCTGGCCGTCATATGAGGTTTTTCGCCTGCTTCCGACTCAGTGGCGTCGCGGCATTCTTGAGGGACTTTTGTCCGCCGACCTGATCGGGTTTCACACGCCGGAGTACCGACAGTATTTCCTGCAGAGTGCAATGCGGATCATGGGATATGAGCATAACATGGGACGCATTGCGATGCCCAATCGCCTTGCGCTGGCCGAAACCTTTCCGATGGGGATAGAGTTCGATACCTGGCAAACACTCGCCCGCTCGGCGGAGACGGTCAAAGAGCGCGCCGAGCTGGAGCGCCATTTCAAGGGAACCAAGCTGATCCTCTCAATTGATCGACTCGATTATTCCAAGGGGATCAAGACCCGCCTGAAAGCGTTTGCCCGCTTCCTCGAGAAATATCCTGAATGGCATGGGCGAGTCACCTTCATTGTCATAGTCATCCCGTCCCGTGTGGGTGTGGAGAAATACGATGAAATGAAACGAGAGATCGACCGCGAGGTCGGCAAGGTAAATGGACGGTTCAGCCAGTTGCACTGGACGCCCATCCAGTACCAGTTCAGATCGGTCCCGCCGCATCAGCTTTCGGCGCTCTATCGTGCCTCATCGCTTGCGGTAGTGACCCCACTTCGGGATGGAATGAACCTGATCGCCAAAGAGTATGTCGCCAGCCGGATAGAACTCGATGGCGTTTTACTCCTTTCGGAACTGGCTGGCTCCGCGCGCGAGCTGACCGAGGCGATCCTGGTCAATCCGCACGATATCGAAGAAGTAGCCGAGGGGATCCAGCTCGCCCTAAAGATGCCGATCGAGGACCAGATGATACGAATGTCTGCTATGCAAAGCAGACTGCAACGATACGACGTTAATGCCTGGGCTGACGATTTCATGAATTCACTATCGCAGATCAAACAGGAGCAGCAGCGTCTGTATGCCCGTGCGCTCCAGCCGCGAGATCGTGAGCAGATGATTGACTCATTCCAAAATGCAGAGAATCGTCTGTTGTTACTCGACTATGACGGCACCTTGATGCCGCATTTCGACCACCCCCAGTCGGCCCAGCCGACAGACGATATTCTCTATCTGCTGGAGGCGCTTTGTGCCGATGAACGGAATCAGGTGGTGATGATCTCGGGAAGAGACAAGGAGACGATGGCCGCCTGGTTCGAACCACTTCCGATCAACTTGATCGCCGAGCATGGGATCTGGATCCGATCGATCGGCCATGGCTGGCGAACACTGAAACCTGCCACCAACCAATGGAAGCCGCAGATCCTCCAGTTGCTGCAGGCTACTTCCGATCGACTCCCCGGCGCCTTCGTTGAAGAAAAGGAATACTCGGTGGCCTGGCACTATCGACGTTCCGATCCGGAGCTAGCGGCGATCCGGGCAGCGGAACTTCGCGACACCCTGGTCAATCTCACTGCCAATATTGATCTTCAGGTGTTGGCGGGGAAGAAGGTGATCGAGGTGCGAGTCTCCGGGATCAACAAGGGGACCGCGGCACTCGACTGGATGTCGCAGGCTAAAGCGGATTTCGTGCTGGCAATCGGCGATGACTGGACGGACGAGGATCTCTTTGCGGTACTGCCGGAATCCGCTTACTCGATCCGAGTCGGGATGGTCCAATCACGTGCGAGGTTTAATGTGCGAAGTTACCTTGATGTCCGACAGTTGCTCGAACAGATGGCCTGGGACACGGAGGCAGCGCGATGAATACAACTCCCCCTTTTCGTTTTTACTCCCGCTCTCACCAGGTGCTGTTACTTGGGCTCAGGGCGCGGTCTGCTACCGAACTGCTGGCAGGCATTCGCACTGTTCCGCCGGCCTCCATCTATTATCACACGCATCATTTTTTGCAGCAGCACCACTATCTTTCGCCGGAACCGCCCAATGATTTTGCTTTCTGGATCGGCAATGTGCTGAATCTCGACGGCCTTTCGGAAAGTCTGGCCAGTGTGGATATCGTCTCCTACAAGCAGGTCGAGGCGATCCGCGCTGCCTTTATCGAGCGGATCGACAGCTATCTCCAGGCGGGAGGGCACCAGACATCGTCTTCAGCCGGCGAAGAATTCCACTTCATCAGTTGCCGCACGTTCATCGTGCCCACCCCTTATTTGGTGGCCGATCTCAAAGAGTTTTGCAGTGCGCTGGAACAGGTCAGCCTCAATACGCTCTATTTCCATGTCTTTGAGGCGCCACTTCGTCTCAAGCGGGATGAGAATGATTTCTCCGCCTGGTTCCGCTTATTGGGCAAGGAGAAGCTTGCATCTGAGATCAGTACGTTCGACCCATACACCATCACTCTCGAACGCCTGCGGAAACGTCTGTTAACCACGGTGGGACGATATGCCTGAACTACGCGACTATGCCGAACTGGTTGGTCAGGGGACGATCGACGAACTCCGGGCGCTCGCCTCGCATCTCGAGGGGAAGGAGATACAGAATATCAACTCCACTGCAGTCGGCGGCGGCGTAGCGGAGATATTGAGCCGCATGATCCCGCTGTTACGCGAAATGGGGGTGAATGCACGCTGGGATGTCATCAAAGGGGATGAGCAGTTTTACTCCACTACCAAGAAGATGCACAACGGTCTGCATGGTGTTGAGGTTGCCATCTCCCCCGAAGAGTGGGAGCACTTCCTGCAAACCAATCGCCAGAATGCCGCGGAAATGTCCTTCGCTCGCGACATCACCTACATTCATGATCCCCAGCCGATCGGGCTGGTCGAACGCAAGAGCGAGATCGGCAGCAAATGGCTCTGGCGTTGTCATATCGATGTCACCAATCCGCGGCCAGAATTGATGGCGCTTCTGGATCCGTACATACAGCAGTATGATGCGGCAGTCTTCTCGGCGCCGGCTTTCGCCCAGACGCTCTCTATTCCGCAGGTCCTGATCGCACCATCGATCGACCCACTCGCCGACAAAAATAAGGAACTGCCGCAGTCAGTGATCGATTCGATCCTCGAACGATTCGGTATCGATCGCGACCGGCCGATCGTCACCCAGATCTCCCGATTTGACTATCTCAAGGATCCGGTCGGCGTCATCAAAGTCTACAAGATGGTGAAACGACATCTCGACTGCCAACTGGTCCTCGCCGGAGGCGGTGCAACCGATGACCCGGAGGGGATGCAGGTTTTGCAGGAGGTCCGGGCCGCGGCGGCCGATGATCCGGATATTCACGTCTTGTTTTTGCCCCCATCGAGCGATATAGAGATCAACGCCCTGCAGCGAGCCTCGGCGGTCGTCATGCAAAAATCACTCAAGGAGGGATTTGGACTGACTGTCTCGGAAGCACTCTGGAAAGGAAGACCCGTCATCGCAACGGCGGTCGGCGGCATACCTCTGCAGATCGCCCATCGCTATTCGGGAATGCTGTCGCATTCGATCGAAGGGACCGCGCATTACCTGAAGCAGTTGTTACAGGAGCCGGAATTTGCCGAAAAATTGGGGAAAAACGGGAAGGAACATGTCCGGACCAACTTCCTGATCACCCGACATATTCGCGATTATCTGCTGCTGTTTTTGTCGGTCTATCACGAGGGAGATATTGTCCGATTGGATACTGAGCCCCACTAATAGCGATCAGCCGGAACTGTTCACGCCTTGGCCGAGGGATCCCTGGGTTGGAGAAATTCCTCTGTTGTGATCTTTGGTTCCATGAAACTTGACGGAGATATTCCCAGCGCAAAACCGGGGATCAACGTATTGGCCAGCGTATACACGATCAACCCACCGAACAGATAGCCGGGAAGGTCAAAGCGATCTCGCAGGATCCCGGCGAGTACCAGAGTAAAAACCAGTGTCGGCAACATTGACGCGCTGATCCGCATCCCAACCTTGAGCGGTTCTTTGAGCACCATTCGTCGGTGCAACGCCACCGGTAGAAGTCGAAGTGGCACCATTATCAGGATGAATCCACCACCGACCAACAAAGCGAGCGGGCTGAAATCAGATCGTTCCAGATGCAAGCCCGCGGAAAAGAAATAGAACGGGATGAAAAACGATGCAAACAGCTCCAGTGCATGCATGGTTTTATCAGAGGCGAGCGCGGGTAACTCGTGCTGAAACCGGTGAGCCACCAGTCCGACAATGAAGGCCCCGACCAGATAGTAGACCCCCAGCCGCAGAGTCACAAACGCCGCCGCTACCGCGACGATCACCATGAAGGTAAATTCCGTCCGCGGCGCGTACGGCAGTATCCAGTCCGCGAACATCTTGAATAACAGTGGCAACAGGATCACCAGCCCGGCCATGATCCCCAGCGACTTGGCAAACTGCGGCACAGTGGTTGTCTGCAGCACAAAAAATAGAACCAGCAATGCGACAATCTCACTTGCGATCGCCTTGGTCCGGATCCAGAAACGTTCCTGTTCCGACAAGCCAAGCGAATGCAGAGAATCGAGAATGAATCCGGTGGAGGGAGTGATCAGTGCCAGCGCTACCAGCATAGCCGGTCGCAGATCAAGCTTGAACAGCCATACTGCGAGCACGGTCACCAGTGCCAATGAACCCACGAACAGCGCCAGATGTTGTGCCACTATCCCGCGATGCCGGTACAACTCGACAAAGTCAACATCCAGCCCCGCAAACAGAAAGAGCGCCACAATTCCGAGAGTAGCCAGCATCTGGACTGTCCCATCCCCGTGGAACAGCTCCAATCCCAATCCGGCCACTGCGCCCAAACCGACACAGGTGATTGCGCTCGGCAAGCGAAATCGCTGTAATACACGCGGCACGATGAACAGCGCAAACAGCAACAGGATATAATAGAGTTCGTTGGAAGAGACAGCCATAGTCCATTTTATGGCCGGAAGGATGGAATATGCAAGAGAAATTGCGCTCTAAAAGACGCCTAGCGGTCGAGTATGGTCGGACGGTTCGGCAGTTCATCGGTATCATCCGACTGCCGTGGAAAGTGTGCGGTCAATTGTGAGCCGATCTCCTGGATCGCCTCGATGATCCCTTCCGCATGCGCACCGGCCTTGAAGCCGCGCATGATCATCGCATGCGGTTTATCCCAGTAATCTGCCGGTAGTTTTGAGGCGATCAGTTTGTCGGCCATCACCGCGGCCTGTTCTTCCTCAAGCGAAACAAAGATCAGGACGGCTGTTTGTCCTTTGGTTGGAGACAGTTGCGAGAACAGCTCAAGTCCGCGTTTCCAGACAATACCGCGACAGCGCATCCGATTTTTCATCAGTCGGCCGCCCAGAAAAAACGCGACCAGAAAACCAACAACTCCAAAAAGCGCTCCCTGAACCAGGTCGTAGTCGTATCCCCAGGCATGTTCGCGAGTGAGAAAAAGTCCAATGATCAGCGAGACAATACCGATCAGAGAAGCGACCAGCGATTTCTCCAGCAACCAGTTTTTGGAGCGTGAGGCTACCTGCACGACCAGTTCACCGGCCGAGTGTGATTCGGCCCCGGCGATCGCTTTTTCGATCGCATCCATGTCATTTTTGGAGAAATATTTGTCTGCCAGTGTCGCCATGTCACATCACCTTACCATCCACCGCTGGCGCCGCCGCCGCCGGATGAACCGCCGCCAAAACTGAATCCACCGCCGCCACCGGATGAACCGCCGCCAAAGCCGCGTCCACCCATCATGCCGCCACCGAACCCGCCGAATGGCCCACCCGAGGTCCAGGAGGAACCACGCTTACTGCGACGGATCGCCGGCAGAACGAAAAAGAGCATGAAGATCGCCAGCCCGACGATCGGGAAGGGGAGATCCTTCTTGCTTTTCTTCTTCTTCGGTGGATTGTACTCACCACCGATCGCCTGGATTATGCCGTCGATCCCCATCGATATCCCTTCGGCAAATTTCCCCTGCCGGAAAAGATCCGACATGGGAGCATCCTTGCGAATCAGCCGCGAGGACTCGATATCGGTCAGGTCGCCTTCGAGGCCATACCCGACTTCAACGCGTGTCCGCTTTTCATCGAGAGCGATCACCAGCAGGACGCCATTGTCCTTACCTTTGGCGCCGATTCCCCAACTTTTGTATATGCCATACGAGAAGTCTTCGATCGCCATCCCATCGAGCGATTGGACGATCAGCACACCTATCTCGTTGGTTGATGCCTCACGATAACTGATGATCTTCTGCTCAAGCTGCTGTTCCTCTGACTTGGAGAGCAGTCCGGCCATATCAGTGACCGGACCATCGTATTTGATCGTCTCTTTGGCCGCGACCGGAAGGGTCAGCAGCAGAGAGAGAAGCCCGACAAGAAAGAACAGTCGCTTCACAGTCATCTACTCGTTAGTTGCCGCTCGGTTGGCCGGAATTGAAGGCATCCTTCACGCTCGGCGCGGTCTGCGCTTCAGCCTGTGCCGCAAAGAAAGTCCGCTCGTATGCGAATCCAAAGATCGCGCCGGCGATCAGCGGGCCGACCCCTTTCTGACGGTAGACATTGTACTCGCGCACGGCATCGTTGTACGCTTTCCGTTCCTGCGCGATACGGTTTTCGGAACCCTCGATCGCGGCCATCAGGTCGGAATAGTTCTGGTCCCCTTTGATCTCGGGATACTGCTCCACCACCACATTGATGAATGAATTCAACTGGCGGGAGAGCTGACCGGAGATCGAATCGAGCAACGCCGGGTTCTGCTGTCCCAGCGCATTGTCGGCCTGCGATTTCAGGTCGATCACGCGCTGACGCATGGCGATGACATCAACCAACGTCTGCTGTTGGCGCTGCATGAAATTATCCACCGAGGCGACCAAATTCGGGATCAGGTCGAATCGGCGCTGATAGACATTCTGCACCTGCGCCCACTGCTGGTCGACAGTGGTGTTTTTCTCGATCAGGCCGCCACGAGCCGACCAGATCCATCCACCGAGGATGATCGCCAGCAGTAGCAGGACACCGAGGATAATGCCGAAAACCTTCATGGGTTCTCCTTGTATCGATATCTGTTGTTATCAGGTTATCCGGCCGGAGCCGGTTGTATGACTACTACTATGTACCGAATCGATTATTCAGAAGAAAGTGAAAAATTTGGGGTGCGAGAGCGCTTTGGGAGTCGTTGGGTTTCGGGTCTCGTCTCTGAAACAAGTTCAGGGCATGCTCCGTTCGACCCGACAGAAGGTAGCCGCATCATTCCGCGCAGGCGGGAATCCAGTCTTAGTTCGACATTTTGGTCAGTCCGACTGAACCAGGCTGTCTGCCACGGGCGGCCCGCTTCGTACCCAGGCTTTGATTCCGACAGCGTTTTGTACACCAGTTTTACGTAGCCTGCCCGAATACAGGTCATAAATGAACAATGTAACGTCATCCGTCAAATTGTTTGTTACACGGCTGTACGCTATGAGTGAATCGTTTGGCGAAAAACATGCGCTCCTGAACTTCTGCTTGAAGTGCAATTTCTTGACATCTCCAGTAGCAATGTCCAGCAGGTACGGTATTGCTTCATCCTCACTTCGCCGACTGAAGATAGCCAATTCTCCCGAATGCGACACTGCATCAAGGTCTGTTGACCTGTATACCTTGTCGGTAGCTATCAATGAGTCACCAACAAGTTGGTAGATCCGCAATGTGTCTGTAAACTGTACCGCTATTCCGGCCTTGACGAATTCAAGCCCCCATATGCTGTTGTTGACGTCGCCAATCTTCAAATCGGGGGTCATTTCTCTGACCAGCTCGAAATCTCTATCGAGTAACTGCAACTTATCGTCCCTAGGGTCCCAACGAACGAAGCGTTTACTGACCTGATCATAGTCAAGGAAGTATGGGATGGAATACATGCCATTCAAAGCTGTGATCTTCTCGAAAAAACCTGTGAATGGCAGATGCTTGTAGAAGTAGGAGACCTCGTGTGTGGTCATTTGTTCCGCCTGTTCACGGGTGAGGCCCGTGTCAAGCGGCGCATAAGAGCATAGTACGAGAGTGTCATTATCGATTGTACAGAGGACCGTGGCGTCTTGAAATGGAAATGGAAACTCGTGTGATCCTTTGCACCCACAGGAAGGCGAGTAATAACTAAGGTTGCGAACAAAGATACTGCCTGAAATGTCCGGATACTGTAAGAGAGTTTTGTCGAGTAGATTGACAGGGCAGGTGGAGACAATTATGAAGAATAGCGTTTCGGAGAGCAGCGCAATACCCAGAGTAAGAAGGCCGGCCAGGCGCAACAGGCTGCCTGTACTTTCTCCCTTAATTTTTTCAGCTCCTGGATTTCTGCTCACGTTCTACCCCCGGTCAGCGATCAAGAGCCAGCCAGCTCTTCCGCTATCCTCCGCGCCGCATCCCCATCCCCATACAACCGCCTGTCCGTCGCAATCGTCGTCCCCCGCATCTCGCGGCAAGCCGCGACAATCTTCGAAACATCCGCGCCGGTAACCCGGTTCGCCCCAACCTCCACCAACTCCACCCACTCGGTTTCGTCACGCAATGTCACGCACGGCTTGCCGAAGAAATACGCCTCTTTCTGCAGACCGCCCGAATCAGTCAGCACGATCTCGCACTTCTGCAGCAGTTGCAGCATATCAAAATAGCTGACCGGCTCGAGCAAAGTCACGCCGGTCTTGAGGCCGAGCGATTCGGCTATCTTCCGTGTCCGCGGATGAATCGGCAGTATCACCGGCAGTTCCGCATTGATTTGATCGAGCGCTTCGAAGATTGCTTTCAGATTCTTCGGCTCATCGGTATTCTCCGCTCGATGCACTGTGCAGAGTGCAAAGCGGTCATGTTTCAGGCAATGGAGAATGGTCGACTTCTCTTCCGCGATCTTCCCGTAATAGAGCGCGCAATCATACATCACATCACCACACTTCACAATACGCGCCCCTGACCGTTCCACTCCCTCCGCCTTGAGATTGGCTACTGCGGTATCGGTCGGACAGAATAGCAGCGATGCAATCCGGTCGGTCATCACCCGGTTGATCTCCTCGGGCATCGACATTCGGAATGACCGCAATCCTGCCTCAACATGCGCGACCGGAATATGCAGTTTGGCCGCCGCCAGCGCGCCCGCGAGCGTGGAATTGGTGTCGCCGTAGACCATCACCATATCCGGCTTTTCAGAGAGAAATATCTCTTCGAGCCGGACCAGCATCTGGCCGGTCATAGCGCCATGCGAAAGCGAATGGATATTGAGATTGAATGCAGGAGTCGGGATCTGCATATCGCGGAAGAAAACTTCCGACATATTGTCATCAAAATGCTGGCCGGTATGGATGATCTTTTCGGTGAGTGCCGGAATTCTGGCGATCTCCCGGCTGACCGCCGCCGCTTTGATGAACTGCGGACGCGCCCCGACAACAGTGAGGATCTTCATGCAATCCTACAGCTTGAAATACTCTTCAAACCGAACCTTAAACTGGGGTGGGGTCCATTCGCCGGCTTCTCTGTCCAGCACATACCCCTTGAAATAGTCGCCGGAAGCTATCTTCTTCACCTGGGCGACAAACTCATCTATTTCGGCGCGGGTATTATAAAGACCAAACGACATCCGGATCGCGCCGGGGATCTGCGAACGGTCGCGTGCGAGGATCTGCTGCTCCAGCAGTTTCGAATTCGCCTCCGATACCCGTAGCAATGACTTAACATAGGTATGCGCGCAGAAACAACCGGAACGAACGCCGATCGCCCCCTCGTAGCTCAGGATCGCCGCCGCCAATGAGTGTGGAAGGTCTCCGATATTAAGTGAGATCACTCCCAATCGATCCGCCGAGTGGGCCGGGTTGGTATCCCCATACAGGGTGACACCCGGGATCTCTCGAAGTTCTGTCAGTGCGTAGGCGGTTAAGTCGGCTTCATGTCGGATTATCGCATCCCAGCCGACTGACTCAAACAGCTTGATCGCTTTGCCGAGCGCTACCACGCCGATGATATCGGGTGTGCCCGCCTCTTCTTTGTCCGGGAGATCAGTCCAATACGCTTCTTCGAGCGTGACAATATCCACCACGCCGCCGCCGACTGAATCCGGCTCACCCTGCTCGAACGTCTCTTTGTCGACCACCAGCACGCCGACGCCAAACGGCGCATAGATCTTATGTCCGGAGAAAACGAGATAGTCGATGTGATAAGGGGAATCCCCGGATTTCATGTCGACCGGGCGATGCGGCACCAACTGCGCGCCATCGACCAGGATTTTCGCCCCATGCTTGTGGGCCTCAAAAGCAAAAAAGTCGAGGTCATTGATATAGCCGGTCACATTGGAAGCGCCGGTCAGGGCGACCAGTTTCACTTTGCCGCCATGCTGCTTCAGCAGCATCACGAAATGCTCTTTGCTGATTGTCCCATCGGGATTCAAGCCGATATGCTCCACCTGGGCGACCCGTCGCCACGGAAGTTCATTCGAATGGTGCTCCATCAGGGTGGTCAGCACGATATCGTCATACTGGAGCGGAAAACGATTCGCCAGTTTGTTGATCGCTTCGGTGGTGTTTTTGGTGAAGATCACGACATGGGTGCTGAGGTCGACACCGATAAATTCGGCGACGATATCGCGCGAGGTCTCGTACATCCAGCTCGATAACTGCGATTTGAAGCCGGTCCCACGATGCACATTGGAGTACCACTTGAGAAACGAAGTGACCGAGTCAGCGATCGGCTGAAAGGTCGGGGTAGAGGCAGCGTTGTCGAAATTGATATAGCGCTTGGGGCCATGTAGGGTCGGCACTACCGTGTCGGCGCCGATCAGAAGCGACGGAAGATCGGAGATTTCCAGTTTTTCACGAGTCGCGATAGCCCCAGGCTGACTACACATAAGTTTACCTCACCTTGACCAAAAGTTGATGTGCAATATACGGATGGGAGAAACGGGAAGAAACCGAAATTTGTCCGGTCAGATCTTGTGAATCGCTTCGAGATATTTCGTCGCCCAGAGTTCGCGGGCATGATGATCGCGCGCATACTCGAGATATTGGCTGCCCAGCCGCTCGCCATCGATCCTACCCTCTTTGAGCGCCATGATCAAATCGCACAGCTTCTCCGGATTATCGGGCGGGAATGCCAGCGCGCCACCCGCTTTGTCCAGTTCGTTGATCGCTTCGCCATCGTGTGAGCCGAACAGGATCGGACGACCGGATGCCATATATTCGTACAGCTTGGAAGGAACCCCCGAGCGAGTCACTGGAACATCCTTGAGACTATGCACCAGCACGTTGCTGGTCTTGAGGAAATACGGGATCACTTCAAGCGGTTGCGAACCGACAAACACAACATTCTTGAGGCCGTAGTCACGAACCATTCCTTCGAGCGCTTCCCGCTTCTGACCATCGCCGACAAAGACAAAGCAGATATCCGGCTGGTCGGTCAATTGACGGGCCGCCTCGATCACGGTCTCCAGTGAATGCGCCCAGCCAAGTGTACCGGCATAGAGAACCAAGAACTTCTCTTCCCAGCCGAATTTTTTCCGGACGCCATTGTAGCCGGCCTCAGCAAACTCAGAACTAAATCCTGATTTGACCGTCACCACTCTCTCAGGCTTGAGGCCGATTTCGAGTAGATAATCGCGCATGCCGCTGGTCACCGGCACCACCAGGTCGGCCCGACGGTACAGCCAATGCATCAGTTTTTTGAGCGCACGGGTGAAAAGCGAGCGATTCAGGTTGCCGAAATCCTCCGCCGATTCCGGCTGAAGGTCGCGGATCTCGATGATCAGTTTGGTCCGGCGAAGTTTGCTGAGGACCCACCCGATCAGCGGCGTGGTGACCGGCGGCGTCGACGCCAGGATAACATCAAACTTGGTTTTGATCCGGAACGAGTTGATCAGCGAGGTCACCAGGAAAATAATGAACCCGACCATCCGTTTCCCAGGATAGCGGTTGGAGGCCGCCAGCACCCAGTTCCGGTAGACCTTAACTCCTTCCATCTCTTCGATATAGAAGAAAGAGCCGCGGTATTTCGGGGGGACAATCCCATCCGGGTAATTCGGGATAGCGGTCATCACAGACACATCATGCCCCTGATGCGCGAAATGACGCGCAAACTCAAAAAGACGCCGAACAGCGCCTCTCTCCGGGGGAAAATGCTGGGTGACTATCAGTATTTTCATAAATATAGCACTAGAACGTACAGCTTCCGGCCGTTGTTCGCAAGGATTTTTACCGCCCCAAAAGCCGATTTTCCCCTCTGCTACATGCAATTAGCTTGACAACTTAGGCGACTCTCAATATCCTTTTTACCGGCTGTTTCGTCGATAATTCGGGCGATTATTGGGACGAAAAAAGCCAAGGGAACGTATAAGAGAAAAGCATAGAGACAACCAATTTTGTCCTATTAGGAGGTTACGTAATGAGAAAGCTACTTGTCCTGATCGCAATCGTCGTCGCCATGGGTATGCTGGTGACTGCTATTGTGACCGCCCAGGCCAAACCGACCTATGTCGGCTCGGAAAAGGGATGCAAAATGTGCCACAAGGCTCAGTATGATTCCTGGCTGACCACTGGTCATGCCAAGGCGTTTGATCTGCTGAAGCCCGAAGAACAGGCGAAGCCGGAGTGCGTCGGCTGCCACCAGACCGGTGCAATGGCTGATGGTACGATGATCACGTCGGTTGGCTGCGAAGCTTGCCACGGCGCTGGCTCTGAATACAAAAAGCCGGCTATCATGAGCAAAAAGGCCTATACGGATAAGGCCGCTGGTCGCAAGGCCGCGGTTGCCGCCGGTCTGGTTATCCCGACCGCCGAAACCTGCACCGCCGCTTGCCACAAAGCCGAAGGTAATGCCAACTTTAAGCCGTTCGATTTCGAAAAGGCAAAAGGTTTGGTCCACCCGGTCGCTGCGAAGTAAGCAGTTCGATTTTCAATCGGATAGAGATAACGGCTCCTCAACGGGAGCCGTTTTTTTCAGCCTTCACTGTAAACTAATAGACGTCATCGCGAGCCTTGCCAGGCAGAGGACGGATTTCTCAAGACAAATTGTCGAGGGCAAGGCGTGGCGATCCCATGCATAGAAGTGCTGTAGGTCGGGTTGAGCGGATTTTCAAGGAGATCAGCACTTTTCAAGGAAAAGCGCAGCGAAACCCGACATCAATGTGATAAAACGAACTACCGTCTTCGTGTGGCCAGAACCGCAAGTGTCGCGTTAAGAACAAACACGTAAGCTACGAATGACGTATTCTCAAAGTCGAATACCTGCACCGACAGCAGGCTGATTCCAAATCCAAACGCGCTGATACTGTAGCCGATCCAACTCTCGGATCGCGGATGACTGATCGACTTGATGAGCGTCGGAATCGCCGCCAAAATATCCGCCACCAGTGAAAACAACAGCGCAAGGTTCGGATTGTCGGTAATTGCCCAGAGGATAATGCCGACCAAAGCCGCCGCCATCAGATAGTAATCGCGAGGGCTGCTTTTCCAATAGGCCTTTTTGTTGAAGTATGATGCCGCAACGATCAGGAACGGCGTGAAGCCGGCGACAAACGATGTCCATGACAGACTCTCGACCCCCTGCGCTCGTTGCGCCACAAAGATGACCATCGGGAAGATCCCCCAAAGCAGCCAGGTCACACGGTTGGGCTGAGCTTTGCCCATGATGGTATCGTATAGATAATAAAGGCCGCCGAGCGAGCCGATGATGGCGCCGATGATCGCGAAGTATTCAGGAAGCATGAAATAGTTCTGGCAATTCAACTGAGAATAAAAAGGCGGGTTCCTTGCAGAACCCGCCCTACAGTACTATCGAATCCGCTTATCCGAGGAACGGATACTTGTAATCCGTCGGTGGGACAAACGTCTCTTTGATCGAACGCGGCGATGTCCAGCGCAACATGTTCTGAATTCCGCCCGCCTTATCATTCGTTCCCGAGGCACGGCCGCCGCCAAACGGCTGCTGGCCTACCACTGCGCCGGTCGGCTTGTCGTTGATATAGAAATTCCCGGCCGCATGACGCAGCGTCCGCTCGGCCAGTTCCACCGCCTTGCGATCGGTCGCGAAGATCGCGCCGGTCAACGCATAGGGCGACGTACTGTCGACCAAGTGCAGCGTCTTGGCAAATTCGTTGTCGTCGTACACATACAGCGTCACGACCGGCCCAAAGATCTCTTCTTCGAGCAGACGGAAATGCGGATTGGTGGTCAGCACGACAGTCGGCTGAATGAACCATCCCTTGCTCTTGTCGCAGACGCCGCCATGGAGGATTTCGGCATCTTTCTGGACTTTGGCAAAATCGACAAACTCTTTGATCGTCTCGTACGCGGATTCATCGATCACCGCATTGACGAAATTCCCGAAATCTTCCGGATCACCCATCTTGATCTCGGCAAGCTGCTTGAGCATCACTTCCTTGATCTTCGGCCAGAGTGATTTCGGCAGATAACAGCGCGATGACGCCGAGCATTTCTGCCCCTGATATTCAAACGAGCCGCGGACTATCGCGGTCGCGACCTCGGCCGGGTTGGCCGATGGATGCGCCACGATAAAATCTTTGCCGCCGGTCTCGCCGACCAGACGCGGATAGGTTTTATAGGTCCCAATATTCTCACCAACGGTCTTCCACATGTTGTGGAATACACCGGTCGAACCGGTGAAATGGATCCCTGCCAGATTCGGGTTCTTCAGCACCGTGTCGCCGACTGCGGAGCCGCGGGCGAAGATCATATTGATCACGCCATCCGGAAGGCCGGCCTGGCGAAGGATCTTCATGATGAAATGCGAGGTGTAGATCGCGGTCGAGGCCGGTTTCCAGACCACCACATTCCCCATCATCGCAGGAGCGGTCGGGAGGTTGCCGTTGATCGAGACGAAATTGAACGGCGTGACGGCAAAAATGAACCCTTCCAGCGGCCGGTGGTCGGTCCGATCCCAGATGCCGGCAGAAGAAAGCGGCTGGATATCATAGATCTGCTGCATGAAATGGGCGTTGAAACGGAAGAAGTCGACCAGTTCGCAGACCGCATCGATCTCCGCCTGGAAGATATTCTTCGAGTGTGCCAGCATGGCGGCCGCATTCATGGTGTACCGGTACGGGCCTGCCATCAGCTCTGCGGCCTTCAGGAAGATAGCCGCACGCTGCTCCCACGGCATGTAAGCCCAGGTCTTGGCGGCCTCCATAGAGGCATCCACGGCGGTCTTGACCTCGGCCTCGCCCCCCTGCCAATAATGGCCGAGAACCAGGTTATGGTTATGCGGCGAACGAATCTCAAGCTTCTTGCCGGAGCGGACTTCCTGGCCGTTGATATACATCGGGATCTCAATCGGATTGGCTTTGAGTTCGGCCAACGCTTTTTTGATGCCGTCACGTTCGGCGGAACCGGGAGCGTAGCTCAGAACCGGCTCATTTTTTGGTGGTGGGACTCGGTAGATACCCATCTGAAAAACTCCTCTATAAGCAGACTATTCGTATCAACAAACTTTGGAGGGATAATGTACAGAAAATCGGGATATTGAGCAAGTGCCGGATTTCACAAGCCAGACGTTGTCTGGACTGGTCCGCTGCGCGCCTATCGACGATTTACCCCCTACCATCCCCCCGCTTTCCCATTCCCTCTCGGGTCGGAGGAGGGGATCATCGCGCCGGAACTATCTATCGCGATCAACTGCAGATTGCACCAGGCCGGTATCTTCTTGATAACATACCCGCGCGCTTTCATCTCCTCACTCACCGATCCTGCCCAACTCGCTTCCTCAAGATAAAGCGTATCCGGCACCCATTGATGATGGAATCGCGGCGCCGCGACCGTCGCACTCGGCGAACGGTGGAAGCGCACGTAATTCAAAATCCCTTCGGCAACCGTGGTAATGATCTTCGAGCCACCCGGCGAACCGAGAATCAAGTAGGGGTGATTTTGTTTCAGAACGAGTGTGGGAGACATCGAAGACAACATCCGCTTTTTCGGTTCGACTTTGTTGGCCTCGCCGCCGATCAGCCCATACGCGTTCGGCACCCCCGGTTTGATAGAGAAATCATCCATTTCATTGTTGAGCAAAAACCCGGCGCCATCGACTACGAGACATGAGCCAAAGCTAGTATTTAGCGTGTAGGTGATCGCCACCATATTCCCGGCTGAATCGCAAACAGAATAATGCGTTGTCTGGTCGGATTCATACTGCGGATTCCCCGGTTTTACATCCGATGATGCGGTCGCGGAATCATGATTCATTCTCGCGCGAAGGCGGGCGACGTATCCACTATCGAGAAGATTCGGCACGTTCCAGAATGATGGGTCACCCAGATGCATCGAGCGATCGGCATACGCAAGTTTGGCAGCCTCGCAAAAAAGATGGATATACTCGGGTGAGGTCGAGGTCAGTTTCGACAGATCAAACGGCTCGAGCAGCTTGAGTATCTGTCCGACACAAATGCCACCCGATGATGGCGGCGGCATCGAATAGATATCGAGCGAGTCGAACGTGAAGTGAGTTGGTGCCCGCCAGATCGGCTGGTAGCCGGCAAGATCCTCGCGGGTGATCAACCCGCCATGTTTCTGCATGGTGGCGACGATCTGTTCGGCGATCTTTCCGTGATAGAATGGCTCAGGGCCGGAGTCGGCGATCAATTTCAGCGTTGCGGCAAGTTCAGGCTGAAAGAGCGTGTCCCCCGGTCTCGGCGGATGTCCTTTCGGGAGAAAGATCCGGGATGTCTCTGCGTACCGCTTCAGATTGTCGACATCCTCGGCGATCTCGGAGGAGTTATGTTGGTCAATGACGAGACCATCGCGAGCCAGTTCGATCGCTGGCTGGACCAGATCATTCCAGGGGAGTTTGCCGTATTTCTTCCAAAGTTCGTGTAGCCCGGCAACAGTCCCCGGCACACCGACTGCTTTCGCACCATACAGCGAAAGATTCTTGATCACATTGGCGTTGGAATCGAGATACATCGTTTCAATAGCGGCCGAGGGTGCAACCTCACGGAAATCAAGCGCGCGGATCTCGCCCGACCTGGCATCACGAATAAGCGCAAAGCCGCCACCACCGATATTCCCCGCCTGCGGATAACTGACCGCCAGTGCAAATCCGACAGCGACAGCTACATCAAACGCATTTCCCCCCTGCTGGAATATCTGTTCGCCGATCGCGGTTGCTTCCGGCGAGGCAGTCGTGACCGCACCTCGCTGAAATGAAAGTTCGGCGCCAACCGACGCGAGTGGTAACAAAAAGAGGGCGATACAGAGTATCGCCCTCATCATGATCGATCGATTGTGCAAAGCCTGAAGCGACATCGTCACTCCTGACGCAGTTCGGTTACCGTTTTTCGACCAGGTAGATCACGCCATCAGGATACATCACCTTGATCGGCATACCTTCCTTGAGATCCTTGGCAGTTGTTTTGATCGCCTCGACACCTTCACCGGCCAGAATATTGGTCAGTTTCAGGTTGGCCGCGGAGAAACCAAGCTCTTTCAGATCGGCACGAACAATGATCTCTTTCTCGCGAGCTTCGAAACTGTCAGACAGTTCACCCGGAGGCGGGACCACCACAAACAACATCCCCTTCTTTTCACCCATCTGGAAAGCAACATCGACCGATGGATCGGACGAATAGAGATGGCTGGTGATATTCTCGCCGGAAAGAGTCGACTCCACAAACGCCAGCTTCTGGTGATTGCCGCCGGAAGCAAAATCGAATGTGAACAGATACATCATCCCTTTGAACCGACCGCAACTGACCGCGATGATCTTGGGACCCTCGGTAGCCAGTTTCTTCACTTTAGGGTCATCCGACGGACGGATCGAGCCATAAATGTAGGTCGGGAATGATCCGTTCTTATGGGTCACTGAACCGATATGATAGTCGGTTGTCGTTTTGATCCGGAAGTGGTTTGCCAGGACTTGGCATTCCTTGAGATTTTCATCGTACTTCGGCATCAAGCCGCAGAGCACCACGGTCACTCCGGCTTTGGCCAGCTCGACCAAACCTTCCTGATCCTTCTCCGACATCACCTCGGCGGTCGGCACAAAGACCATCTTGTATTCTTTGAGTGCGTTCCAGTCGCGGTTCTCGCGAATACCGTAGTGGATCTTCAGTCGCATCAGATCGCGGCAGAAGCCGGTCATTGATTCATCGACCAGCCGCGGGAGATAGGTGAACTCTTTTTCGCTGGTAGTTCGACGGAGCATGTAGTAGAGACGGTTGGCAACGATGCAGACATCGTTTTTCGCCTCCATCTCATCGAAACCGAGCGTGGTGATCGCGTTATTGAAATTCTTGGCAACTTCATACCCGTCGCCGACCGTCCCATCCTGGTGCAGCGGCGCGCCATACCAGTAATCGCGATCGACAAACATGTAGTGGTTGAGCCCCTTGAAACCAGCTGCCGCTCCAGCCGCATAATAGAAGCGGCGGATATTGTCGGTAATCGGCTTCAGCTCACGGTCGCGGTTCGGCATCGCCGATGCTCCGCCCGAGGAGAAGGATGACGCAAAGGCGAATCCATACTCCGCCTTCAGGAAGCGGGCTTTGTTGACCAGGTCGAAATAATTCCCTTCGGGGAAGACATTCGCGCCGAGGAATGGCGCACGGTCATCAGGCACGAGGTTGAACGCCGGAAGCAATTCGCCGGCATTAAAATAGAGCGACCGGAAAAAGAGCGGCTCCACCGTGTAGGACTTAAACAGATCCTCCATCACCTCGAGATAGGTGTTGAGGGTGTATTCACGGAATTTCATCCAATCCAGTACTTTGGGGTAGTCTTCGAGATCCAGACCGCTGAATTTCTTGGGCGGCTCGACCGTTTCGAAACTGGTATGCTTCTCTTTGTAGCGGGATGCCAGCTTTTTGATATCCCCCTGATACAGCCCATCCAGGAATGGCGGGTAATACCGCGCCAGAAGATCCGGATTGTAGTCGGCCTTGTCCGGGTCGAGCATTCGACCAAACGAAGTCTCATAATCCAGCTCAACCATAAAGACCGGCCCACGCGGGTGGACGTAATTTTTGGTCGTCTCGATGAACGCCTTGAAATAGTTCTTCAGGTGAAACTGGAAATTGGAGTGCAGATAGCTGGGGAGGTATCCTCCCGGCACACCAAAAGTAGACGGCAGCGCGAGTTCATTTCCCTGGGAATCGCGGGCGAGTAAGCGAATATCCTGGAAAAGGTAATTCGGCAATCCACCATTGGTGATCTGCCCATTGATCCACGGTCCGGGACGAAGCACTACCTTAAACGCAAACTCACGAGCCAGCTCAAGAAAGACGATCAGGTCGCGACGCGGATCGCCATATCCGTTGAAATCAATATACTTGCTGTCATCCTGGTGAAGATTCCAGGGGACCGCAGTTGAGATGATACGAAAGCCGGCGCGCTTGATACGCTCAAAACAGATGGACCAATAACGCTTGTCGATCCGGAAGTAGTGTAGTTCGGCGGAGAAGGGCTGATACGTTTCTTTACCAATGGAGAATCGATTCCCGATGACTCCTAACATATAAAACCTTGTCTATCAATTAGTTATAACTTGTCGCCAGGGCCACTGAATAAGTAGCCTAACATATCCCCCGGAGAATGTCAAGGAGAATTGTTTAAGATGTTGTCACACAACACATTACTCGGCGCTATCACTTCCCGCCCCCAAAAACCAATTAAAAACCCCTCCGACCAGGGCCGGAGGGGTCTAAATCAGACTGAAGAAAAACTACTTCAGCATGACCATCTTGGAAGTCTTGACAAAGTTGTCAGCTTCGAACTTGTAGAAATAGATACCCGAAGAGAGGGTCGAGCCATTGTCGGCCTTGCCATCCCAGACTGCGCGATACTTGCCGGCAGCCATTTCCGTATTCACCAGCGTGGCGACCTTCTGGCCGAGTACGTTGTACACGGCGAGGGTCACTTTTGACTTCCGCGGCACGGAGTAGTCAATCGTGGTGGACGGGTTGAACGGGTTCGGATAGTTGTCGCTGACTTTAAACGTGGTCGGCAAGCCGGGGTTCACGTCATCAACACCAACGAGAGGATCACGGATCATGAAGCAGTAGCCTGAGCCGATGCGATCCGCACCACCTGAACCAGTCGGTTCGTAGGTCTGAGTAGAGTAATTCTCAAACGTGGGGTTCTTGTCGAGCAGAGTGCGGGTCACCCATTTCCAGGTCCAGAGACTGTCCTGCGCCCACGCGGAATCGATACAGATATGCGTCCCATGATTGTCGGCGGCGGGGGTCAGGTAAATGTTGATCGCCAATATCGTGTCATTATAACCGATCGGCATCTGACGAGAGGCCGAAGTCGGTGAGCCGGCGCCAAGGATACCGAAGGTATCAACGGGCGGGCCATCGCCGGGACGAACGGTGGAATAACCCTGGACTGCAACCACCTGGTTGAAGTAAGCCAAGAAGATATTCTCGCCGTCGACATTCACTGCGCCTACCGAGTCAACCGTGGCGCTATCCCACTCGGCACCATCCGGCGACGTGAGCTTGAATCCGTTCGAGACGTTCGCACGTTCACCAGTGGTATTGTTGAATCGGATCAGGATGCGGGGATTCTGACCCTTCTCAAAGGTGCCGTCCGGATAGATGGTGTTCTTCACCGTGTCTATCGATACGACGCCATCCTGCGCATAGCTGTTCGTCGGGGCGACCATCGCCAGCGCGGCGAAAAGTAGCGCGAACAGAATCAATCGCTTCATATGCATACTCCTACTTTATAACCTACAAAATTTTTGCCAATTCATGCGGCCACCCTGGCCGCGCTTGCTTGCGCCGAATAGTATAACGACGCCACCATCCTTGAGTTCGCCTAACCAAAAAACCTTAACAAACTATCTTGCGCGCCACCTCCCTGTGAGGTTTGTGTTATGCCACTTAAGATTAGGGCAGATTTTCAGAAAGTAATCAACTATAACACCCCCCCAAGACCGGCGTCAATAAAAAAGTCTGGCTTTTCTCTTAAAATAATAGCGGGGTTGGATTTACAACCCCGCTATCAAGATACAATTGCGTGTGTTTCGATCAATTTGGAGGCGGATTTCCCCCGGCGATCAAATAAGCGATCAAATAGGAAAGATCGGACAGGTCGATCCCACCAACGGCATTGACGTTCCCGCCGTACGGATCGGCCGTCGGACTCCCCGTCAACAGGTAGCTGATCAACAAACTCAGGTCGGTCAGGTCGACCGCGCCTGTACCGCAGAGGATCTTTCCGCGCAGGCAGGGGCGAACCACCACCTTACCAGTCTTGAAGACCGGCCAATAGTCTGCAAACACCGCAGCGATCTTCGGCTTTTTCGAGCCGCCCAGACCAAGCGACAGCGTATCGATCGTCACCACCGCACCTTTAGTTGCGGTGGACGGAATATTGAGATACAACTTCAGGATATTCCCATTCCCGACCGTCATATAATTCGGAGTACCGGTCAGGGTCGGACGAAGGTCGAATCCAAACGTGTACATACCGTCGCCGCCATCCAGCGCCGCATACTCAAAAGCCGAGGTCCGCGTCCCGACGACAGAGAACGAATCAAGCGTGATCCCTTCGCTGTTGGTCATATTAAACGGCAGTATCATGTTTTTCACCTGGGCGGTATTGCTCAGGTAAATATTGAGGACCGCCTTGGTACCGGGATCTACCATTACCGAATCGATCTTGATCGTATCAGCGCGCGCCCAGACATAATTCTGCAGATGCTCTTCACCCAGTCCGCGAGACTCGGTGATCTTCAATGAGACATCGTAGATTCCCGGGACCGTGTAATTGTGCGATGGGTTCTGGTCGGTCGAGGTTCCACCATCACCAAACGCCCAATCCCACGTCGACGGTGAATTCGGCGACTGATCGGTGAAGTTGACCGTGAACGGTACGTTGGCATCGGTCACGTTCGACGTGAATTTCGCATTGGCCAGGTTGCTCAGCGCGGTGAACGCATTCACTCGCCCGGTCCCGAGCAATCCGACATACGATGGATTCTGGGTATCGATATTGTCCGTCGTGACCGTGATGATCGAATCAACCTGGGCTCGCGTCAGCGAGGGCATCATCGAACGGATCAGCGCATTGAGGCCCGCCACATACGGAGCGGCCATCGACGTACCGGTGTAAATTGCGGTACTCGGCGTGTACGAGTTGGAGACGGTGGACAGAATGTTCTGCCCCGGAGCGCTGACCGTGATCCAGGTGCCGTAATTCGATCCCTGCGTCGCGTTCCAGGTCCACTTCTGATCCGCATTATAGGTAGCGGCTACCGTGACCACACCCGGTACCTGGTCATGCCAACCTTCAGCATCGACGTTATCATTTCCCGCCGAGTGAATGAAGGACGTACCGGCAGCAATCGCATTAAACATCGCCGTATTCAATGGTGACGAGAACGAACCGCCGCCCCAACTGGCGTTGATCACATCTGCGCCATTGTTCGCGGCATAGTTGACCGCGGCGGCGAGATCATTTGAGTTCAACTCACCCAGTCCACCGGCAGTTGTTCCTCCGGCGCGAACGCACATGATGCGGCATCCGCGCGACGACCGATGTCCACCAAACCAACCACCCGCCACACCAGTGACGTTGGTCGCATTGTTATTCATCGCGGCGGAGATCCCGGCGCAGTGTGTGCCGTGACCGTTATGATCGCTCGGATTGTTGTCCCGTGTGACACCATCTTCACCCGGCCAGACCGAACTCATGGAAGCGACAAAATCCCAACCGACGAGATCATCGATGAATCCATTGCCGTCGTCATCGATCCCGTTCATGTCTCCCGGATCAAAGACGGCCAGATCGCCATCCATATCCTCACCCGGGTTGACCCAGATATTGCCGGCCAGATCCGGATGTGCATAGAGCACGCCGGTATCAATGATCGCTATCTTGATGGAGTCAGAACCGCGCTCGAGATCCCACGCATTGTATGGTTGCGGATCGGGACCGGGAGGAGACATCTGGTACTGACTATTATATTGCGGATCGTTGGGCGTGGAGATGTCGATATACGACAGCCAGACCGGTTCGGCCAGCTTCACATTCGGGTTCTGCATCAACTCCCGAATAACTTCTCCCTGGTCTGCATTTTCAGGAATCGTCAGTTCGTAGTACCCCGTCAGGTCGCGGAGAGCAGACCCGGCGGCAGGTTTGCGGGCATCGACAAAAATCGGTTCGGCCGCACTGGCCTGAACTTTGGCGAGGACCTGATCAAGTGACGCTACTCCCACTGACACGCGTCCAAACCCTTTGGTTATTCGCGACTGAATAACTTCATCGGTAAATTGAACGGTGATCTTCCCCTTGAGCATGGTCGGTTTCGGCAATGCCTGTCCCTCGATCGAGACCGCATGCACACTTTGAACCGACAACACTACCACTACCGCGCCGAGCAAGATCAAGGCAAGGGATCTTAGCTTAGTACTCATCAGTACTCCCGTATATAGGTTGACATCTGATTCTTCTCTTTTCTATTGTGTATCGGCGAATAGTTCACCGACTGTTTGTCTGCAATCCGGTTGCGAATCTGAACCTGAAGGACGTAATGACCTCAGGGGTGCGAGCGACACCGCATACCTTGGGTACCCGGTGTGAGATCAATCGGCTGGTGAGGTAAACCACCTGTTTCATCCAAGCGGATAACAGCCGGACGTTTGCGTCGTACAGCCTATAATATAACGACTTAGCCGGTTTATACAAGCAAAAAACGAGGTCGGTCGATCCGGCAATACTCACCGCTGTCGTAACTCCTCAACACCACCCGCATCCGTCCCGCCTTCGTCGAAATACCACCGTCTCCTGGAGTATATCTGGAATCCCCTCTCCCTCTGGGAGAGGGTGCCCTGAAAGGGCGGGTGAGGGCCGCAATAACCAGCCGACTCATTCCCAATAAAAAAGGCCACCCATATGGGTGGCCTTTATCTGTCGAATCAATCTCCGACAAACTATCCGTTCATCACGGGCAGTTCGGCAGGACCGGCTTCGGCGTAACTGTCAGATACGAGATCAAGAGCGACAAGTCCGAAAGGTCCGGAGTCGGCGCAACTGAACCGTTGACGTTCGCTTCGTCGATACACGGAAGCGTCGGCTTCGGAGTAACCGTCAGGTACGAGATCAACAGCGAAAGATCCGAAAGGTCCGGAGTCTCGGCTACTGACTTGTTGACGTTACCACGGGTGCCGATACAGCAACCGCCGGCGCAAGTTCTGACGTTAGCATACCAGGCAAACGCCTTATCGATCTCTTTCTTCAAGGAGTCCACGGCCTGGAGAGCAGTGCCGCCGGTCGGGCGAACAACCGCCATCGCGGTCCAGATGGTCAGCGTGTCGTTAGCCGGGAGTGTGTACCCGACATTGGACGCGCCGTTCTTGTAGACGAGAACCGAGTGAAGGTCAGTGATGCGGGCTTCGTTAGAATACCCGGTCGACTGCATGTTGGCCCAGAGTTCTTCCGGAACAAAGCCACCAGCCGGATAGACAAAGCTATCGTTGGCCGCGTTGTAACCGGCATACAGGGTGCCACCAGCAGAACCACCACCGACGCAATCCTTCATGTGCATAGTGATCAACGCCGCGCCACCAACACGAAGGCTATTGGAATAGCAGTTGTGGTTGGTGATGCCGGTGTCGGCAGAGGTGAATCCGCGCATGTAAACCAGGCGACGGGTCGGGTCGGTACCGGCGATGTCGTTAGACGTACCGGAGTCGGTCGCCACATCCCAGTCAAAGCCTTCACCGATAGCAAGATTGGTCACAGAGGAACCGATCGTGAACGGGAAGACGCGCATGCGCTGAATGATGAATCTGCAGCTATCATTGTTGGACGCACCAATCGGGGCCCACCAGGTCTTCTCAATCTTGACCAGAGAGTCAGAGGTGCAGAAGGTACCGGAGTTGTAACCATCCCAGCGAGCGGCGCTGAAGGAGCCGCGAGCGGAGGTCGGGAACAGCGGCTTGAAGCCGTTATTCGAAGAGAAGCCATCCTGGAAGATCGACCAGGAAGCAATATAGGTGCTCGGAGCGGTGAAACGGACGATCACCGGCGAAGCATCGCCCATGTAGATCGACGCATCACCAGCGTTTAGGGTACCACCATCGGTGTCGCATTCCGGAGACGGCTGCGGGAAGCCCATATTGGCTCCACCGAGGAAGTTATTCCCCATGTTACCGTTGGAGGCCACGGTCAGACGGATACCGCACTGGGTCGTAATGGAATCCCAGGTGGTGCCAACGATCGTGTCAGCAATGATGAATTCGACCGGGAAATTGAGGGTCTTCGCGGGCGGTCCATAATTGAACACCAGCTTGCCCCACACGCGGGTCTTGGTAGGAGTGTTGATAATGCCACCGTTGTTCAGTTCCAGCGTCATATTGGCGGAACCCGCGATCGGGATGCTCGCCGGAGCGCCGGAGAAACCGAGCCAGCCGGCCGGAGCCGACGGCTTCGCTGAATCTTCAACCGGAGTAATAGAGCTGAAGGTCAACGTGGTGTTACCCGTGTTTTCCAGAGTCAACGTGTACTGCTTCTCGACACCCGGCTTGGTGTATTCCGGATAGGCGATGAAACCAGGATTGACGGAGAGCAAAGCAGCCGGGACCGGCGCAACGCAGGCCAGACGGATCCAGCGCATATCGTTGTTGGTCAGCGGGCCCTGCGGAGTAGCCAGAATACCACCGCCCGGATAACGGTCGGTCAGGTACCAGACCTGGAGATACTTGGTGCCGGCATAACCGGTGCCAAGATCATAGGTCAGGGCGTTGGTCCAGGACGGAGCCGGAGTATAAAGAGCATCATCCATGCCGTAACGGCTGATGGAGGCCCAACGGTCGTCGACGCAGTTGCCCGTGTCGCAGGCCGGAGCATATGAATCTGACAGGTTACGCGGAACATCCCACGCATTACCGGTCAAGCTGGACGAAACGGAAAGATACAGTTCGCCGTTGGCGGCCTGGTTGACCGCGGCGCTGGCGCAGCAATCGTCAACCGGATCGGTCCCATCCGGGCCCGGCCAGTTCCATGCCGTGAAGATGGCATAGAGACGGCTGTCGCACTCGGCGATGGAGAACTTACCAACGTTCATGACGTTCGAGCCACCAACGCAATCGGTAAGGGTCGGATCCCAGCCGGCATCAAAGATCGTGTAGATGCTGCCCGGAACATACTCTGACCAGTGGAACAGACGGCAACGACGAGCGCCGAAATCGACGCCATCGGTGTATCCACCGTTCCAAATCACGTGGAACTTGTCGCCTGAATCAAACAAGCAGGCAACTTCCAGCCAGGCACGATAGCCGGCGCCGGAATAGTTGGTGATGTTTGTGCGAACCCAGGTACCGGAAGCACCGGTCGGGGAGATCGCGCAATGCACGTCGTTCTGGAACGTGTCACCAGCGGTACGGCCAGCCGGGGTGAATTTCGGCCACGCCACACCAACGCGCGAAGAAACGCGCGAGCAGGAAATATCCTGAGTCGGGAAGAAGGTGGTGTCCGTGAACACGAGCGACCAAGTCGCATCCGGGTTCGCAGCCGTCCAACCAACTTTACGGTACACCTTCATCGCACCATCATTGCCCGTCGCATTTTCAAACGCGGCGAGGTAGATGGTGGTGGTGGCGCCGTTTTCATAGATATCCATGGTCGGCCAGATGGTTTCGGCGGCTTCGATACCACCGAGATCACGAACCGCTTCGGACATAACGGAACCGTCCAGAATGCCACCAAAGTCACCGGCCAAAGAGCCGTTGTCATAGGTTACATGCATCTGGGTGGTAGCAGGGGAACCTGCCTGATCCGGGAAGTCATAGGAACCGACAAACGCGGTACCCGTGGCGTCCACGGCGATCTTCGGGTAGGAACCGGCTTCGACGGAACCACCCAGGTTGCTCTGCACGATTACCTTACCGCCCGGGGGAACGAACGATCCACCAGCGGTGGCGGCTTCAAATGCAGCCCATCCCCAACGGGTCAGATCGGAAGCCGAAGCGGAAGCCTTCTCCATATAGGAGAACTGCACCGCCGGGAAACCGGACGCCGGAGGGTTGAAATCGACCGTACGGCCGATCGAAGAGTTGGACATCCAGTCGCGCCAAGTCTGCGCAACTAATGCACCACGAGAATCTACTGCCGGCTGAGCGGCACCCAGGGAAGAGGTCTGATAGCCGCGAGCAGCAGCCACCATTTGACCACGGCCATCTTCCAGGGCCAGGCTTCTCTGGAATAGACGTGCCTTCTCAATGCGTGGATCGCTAGGGCGCAATTTGGCGTCAGCGGTGACTGCCAGCATCCCAACGAGCACGACCAGAAGGACGACAATCGAGAACCATTTCTTCGTCATGCTTGTTCCTTTCAACTGTTTACGATAGTTCCCAGCGTATTTGTGATTACACTGATTTTCGAGTAAAAAAAAACGGAATGCAAAAGGTGCCGGTCGATGCCTATAACTTTACACATCGGCGGCGTAGTTGTTACTCTACTCTGTAAATCAACCTCCCTTCCTAACCTTATTCAGGTCGGTTGAGTTGGCGTCACTTACCCCTCGTCCGAAAGTGCCAACGAGACGTGAACTTTTGAAGTACGCGTTCAATAAAGTGATTTATACAACAGGCAACTCCGTCGTCCGACAGTCCGGTCACGACTATCCACTCATCTTCTGATAAGGGGCTGGCGGAGATGCCACCTTCGCTAATATTCCGTGAGAATAAACCGGTAAGACCACACAAGCGGTCAAACTCATGTTAAGACTTTTCCGAATGGTAACTTACTGAAAACTAGTACTTTTGTCAAGACTTTTAGTCCAAAATTGACCGGGACCGGGAACAAAAAGCCCGACTCGCACACAGCAAGTCGGGCTCCAAAAAATCCCGTCGCATTCGATCTTTGGACGCAATTATTGCGGCGGACGGGACCCGCCTTCATATAGGAAGTTGATCATGAACGCCAGATCCGAAAGGTCAACTTTCGTATCCGCATTCACATCCGCCGTCTGAATGATCACCGGCGGCGGTCCCTGACGAAGCAGATAATTCACCAACGAGGCCAGATCAAGCAACGTATACCGGCCGTTCTGATCCAGGTCTCCGCGAAGGAAACTGACCACACGGAGGTTAGTCGCTGTTGTGGTGACCGCATTCTGGGCGTCGGTCGCCGTGAATTGCATCGCCCACAACTGGCCGACCAGGGTTGAGTCTGGAGTAAGTGAATAGACCCCAACACCATTCCCCGAGTCAACAAAGTTGCCGAACGGCAGGATCGGGCTGACCGCCAAAGCGATTGTCCCGTATTCCGGATCGGTTGCACGTATCACTATCTGCGTCAAGAAGTTAGATGCAATATTCAGGGTATCCGGCAGAGTCGTCGTAAAGCGGCTCGCCTGATTCCCCGCATCCGTCACGTTGATCGTCACATAGACCGAGTCGACCGCCGGTGGCGCGGCGGCATCCGTCGCGTAAAAGCGGACGACAAATGTCCCGGCTTGCGTGAAGTCCGGCGTGAAAGTGAACGTCCGCGAAAGCACACCCGCCGCAAAAGTCGCGTTGATCGGGATATTCGTCCCCGTAATCGTCGGCAGGCCGCCATCCGGGTCGCTCGCCGACACACTAAAGGTCAACGTCGATCCTTCGTTAATTGTAAACGGACCCTCGCCCAGCGATATCACCAGATTCGGCGGCGCATTGCGATGACGAACAGTGATCTGGACCGATGAGGTCTGGGTCGTCAACAACGGATCGGTCTCATCCTCGGCGATGAAATAAACGTTGTACAGGATCTGGGTATTGCCTACTGCTCCGGTTCCGCCCTGTGAATAGTTCGGAATGAAGGTCAGCACGCCTACACCGTTGCCTGAATCAAAGAACGTCATGTTGGTCGCCAGTGAATCAGCCGTCGTCAGGCGGCAGCGGATATTCGGGAAGGTCAGATCTTCGTCGGCGGATGTAATGACATACCGCAGCGTGTCCCCTTCGAAGATCGTCCGGCCGCCGGTCGCAAAGATGATCGGGGCGATATTCGAATCAGCCACCGTGATCACGACCAGTTGCGAATCGAAGACGCCAGGGAAATCAATATCTTCCGCTCTGAAATAGACCGGATAGACAGCAGCATCAAAGTTGGTCGGCACCCAGGTGAACGAGGCCGCGCCGTTTCCGGAGTCTACCACGACTGCACCGACTGGAAGCGGTGACACCGACAATAAGGGGCGCGTGCCATCAGGATCGGTCCCGGAGAACCGGAAGACCAGGGAGGCACGTTCCTTCACTGTACGGTCAGCTACGGTAGCCAGAACAGGCGGCTGGTTGCCTGCTTCAACGATCGTGATATCCACATACGCCGTGTCGAGCGAGGTGCCGTCATTGGCGATGATCCCAATACTAAAGCTTCCCGCCTGGGTAAAGCCCGGGGCAAAGATGATCCATCCGGTCCCATTGCCACGGTCGAAGAAATCTGCATTGACCGGCAAGGTGGAGTTGATCGCTGTCAATGTAACAGATCCGCCGTCCGGGTCAAAGGCGTGCACCACGATCGTGTCGGTCACACCCTCAACGATCGACGGTGTCGGGACGGTATCAAAGACCGGATTCTGATTGCCGGCATCCACCACCTGAATTGTGACAACCGAGCGATCGGTGGCCGAACCATCGGACGCCAGGATCGTGACCGAGTAGAGGCGTGAATTGCCGCTATTGCCACCCTGCGTGAAATCAGGATTAAAGAGCAGATTGGCCGTGCCTGCACCGGTTGGCACGATCGAGGCATTCGCCGGAAGGTCCTGTCCTTCGATCGACGGTGCGCCGCCATCCGGATCGACAGCGCTGATGGCTACGACCAGTGACTGGCCTTCGCCGACTATGCGGGCCTCAGCCGATGCAAGATTCAGCACCGGGGGATTGTTGACCGGAACCACTGTCACCGGCACAACCACTGTTCCGGCAAGAGCCGGGATCCCCTGATCGGTCGCGTAGAACGTCACGTTGAGACTGCCGATCTGGCTGACATTCGGCGCCCACCGGAATGAACCAGTGTTGTTGCCATTGTCAGTAAAGATCGCGCCAAGCGGCAGTCCGGTCGCGGTCAGGAAAAGACGACGCGGCCATCCCGGATCGGTCGAGTCGACCGCCGTGATCGTGAAGCGCAGAGAGTCATTCACCTGCACCTGCTTCGGCGTAACTGCGCGGAAGAACGGGATCTGGTTGACATCATTGGTGGTCACGCGCACGATCTCTGTTCCGGGCGCGGATGAACCATCCGAGGCCAGGAAAAAGATCGAGTCAATTCCGGCGTCAATAAAGTCCGGCGTATAGGTCAGGACCGCCGTACCGTTTCCATTATCTACAAAGGTGAAATTGCGCATCGTATTGGCGGAGACGCCGATCGCCGGAGCGAGCGGACTGTCCGGATCATCCGCCGTCACATTGATCACCAGTGTGCCACCCTCGGAGACCGCAGTATCCGGGATCGCCACGATGACCGGCGAAACGTTGCCCGACTCAGTGACTGTGATCGTCACCAGCTCAGAATCGGCCGCTGCACCATCACTCACGAAGAACGTGACAGGATAGCTTCCGGCCTGCGTGAAGTCCGGCAGGAAACTGAAACTGCCGGTACCGTCGCCGTTATCGACAAATGTCGCGTTGGTCGGTAAAGCAGTCGTGCCAAGAGTCAACGGCGTGTTATCCGCGTCGCTGCCCGTGACGGTAAAGTTGAGCGTCGCTCCTTCCATCACAAAGCGAGCGCCGATCGCCGCCAGCACAGGGGTCTGGTTACCGGCATCGTTCACCGTGATACTGACGACTTCGGAGTCAACATCCGCTGTCACGATACCATCGGTCGCATAGAAAGTGACGGAATACGGACCAGCCTGCAGGAAGGTCGGCGTCCAGGAGAAAGTCCCGGTTCCATCGCCATTATTCACGAATGACGCACCGGCCGGAAGGGCCGAGGTGGTCAGCGTAGGGATCGGACCATCACCATCGGTCGCACTGATGCCGAACGACAACAAGATGCCCTCGGTAACGCTCTGCGGGCCGATCGCCGCCAGGACAGGAGCCTGGTTGGTTTCGGTGACGTTGATCGCCACGATCTCGGTATCAGCCAGAGCGCCGTCGGACGCGATGAATGTCACCCCGTAGAAGCCGGACTGAGTCAGATCAGGCGTAAAGCTGAAGTTGGCGGTGCCGTTGCCGTTGTCAGTCAATGTTGCATTGAGCGGCAGGTTGAGCGCAGTGAGAGTCGGAAGAGTTGCGTCCGGGTCGCTCGCGCTAATGACGAACGCCAGCGTATTCCCTTCGGAGACGCCACGCGGTCCAATATTGGCCAACACTGGCGCCTGGTTGCCTGCCTCGTTGACAGTGATCGCCACGACTTCAGAGTCAGTCGCAATCCCGTCGGTCGCGTAAAACGTCACGCTGTATGGCCCGGCCTGGGCAAAGCTTGGCGTGAAGTTGAAAGTGCCGGTGCCATTCCCGTTATCGAGGAACGTTGCATTCGCCGGAAGCGCAGACGTTGTCAGGGTCGGAGTTGAACCATCGCCATCCGACGCCGAGACGCCAAAGGTCAGCAACAGACCTTCGGTGATCGACCGCGCACCGATCGCCGCCAGGATTGGATCCTGGTTGGTGCCGGTGACGGTGATCGCGACCACTTCGGAGTCGATCGCCGTGCCGTCAGATGCGTAGAACGTAACGCTGTATGGCCCGGCTTGCGTGAAGTCCGGCGCAAAGTTGAAAGTCCCGGTGCCATTGCCGTTATCCGTGAAACTGGCATTGGTCGGGAGCGCTGAGGTCGTCAGGATCGGCGTGGTTGCATCGGGATCCGCTGCGGAAACGCCGAAGTTGAGAACCGCACCTTCGGTTGTCGCACGCGGGCCGATCGCCGCAAGCACGGGCGACTGGTTCACGTTTGTTACCGTCACCACCACCTGCTCAGAGTCGATAGCTGTCCCATCCGAGGCATAGAAGGTGATGTTAAATGTCCCGGCCTGTGCAAAGCTCGGGTTAAAGTTGAATGTCCCGGTACCATTGCCATTGTCGACGAATGTCGCGTTGGCCGGCAGTGGAGTCGTGGTAGTCAGGATCGGCGTGGTGCCGTCGGCATCCGTGGCTGACACGCCAAAGTTCAGGTTCGCGCCTTCATTGACCGACCGCGGGCCGATCGCCGCAAGCACCGGCAGTTGGTTCACGTTATTGATCGTGATCGTGACCACTTCGGAGTCGATGACTATCCCGTCGGTTGCATAGAAGGTCACGTTGACGGAACCGGACTGCGTGAAGTTCGGATTGAAATTGAAGGTTCCAGTCCCATTGCCGTTGTCGACAAAAGTCGCGTTGGCCGGAAGAGGAGTCGTGGTTGTCAGGGTCGGTGTGGTGCCATCGGCATCGGTCGCCGTGACGCCGAAGTTGAGGTTCGCACCTTCGTTGACCGACCGCGGGCCGATCGCCGCGAGAATGGGCGCCTGGTTACCAAGATAGGTAAAGGCCGCCGGAAGCGAGGCCGAAAGTCCGGCCGCCGTATTTGTAACCACCAGGTCGGCAGGACCGGCAGAGCCTGCCGGAGTGACCGCACTGATCTGGAACGGCGAATTAACTGTCACCGACGTCAGCGGTGCGCCATCGAGCGTCACCGTGGCGCCATTAACATCAAAGCCGGTACCGGCAATCACGACTGCCGTACCACCCAAACTCGATCCGCTGTTCGGCGTAATGGATGCGATCGCCGGAGCGGCAGGAGTGGCCGTGCTGACTGTCAGGATCGCTGAATGCGGTCCAAGCTGACCGGCACCATTCTGGCCGATCAACAGGTAATCATATGATCCGCCACCCGAAACGGTGTTATCGACGAAGAAGCTGTCGATCTCACCGGCATCGGTCAGAAGACCGGCGGGATTGTCTATCCGGAAGAATGAGCCTTGCGAGGTCGAGGGACGACGGTAGACATGGTAACTTACACCGGCGACCCGCGTCCAGGTCAGGACGACAGAGGTCGGCGAAATGATCCGCGCACTCATACCGGCAGGCGCAGCAGGCCAGGCAACTGTCCCCAGCGAGATATTCTCCTGCTGGAACGAATTGTTCGGAATA
The DNA here is from genome assembly GCA_016708025.1 of bacterium. Lineage (NCBI taxonomy): Bacteria > bacterium. Next base: position 139,639 of record JADJGQ010000002.1, read on the forward strand.
GTGCTCGCCAAAACAGCACCTTCACCATTCACCGTATTGAAGAAGCGATAGGTATACGGGTTGCCCGGTGTCTTGGAAAGGTAGTTCTGGAAATCGTCGAACCAGTTGCCGGCATCATATCCGGCGCCGATCGAGGATTCCAGACGGATCTCGTCATCCGTGTTGTTGGTGAATCCGTAGAAGCTGATCTCTCCGTTGGCCGGAGTCGTCAGGTTGGAATTCTGTACCGTGCCGAATATCGATCCTTGCGCAAAAGCAGACGATATGGGCGTCATCAACAACAGTACGACAAGTCCAAGCAACTTCTGCATCCTAAGAAGTTCTTTTCTCTTTGCCACTGTGGCACCTCCGGATATATCGAAACGTGTTTTTCTCATACTCTCACCCACCGTTCCTTACTGAGGGAAAGTCGCGCTCGCGGCGTTGTTCGCCTGATACGGCTTGCCCGCCTTGACGGTGAAATTGGTACCGAAACCGGCGGCAAAGCGGGATTGGTAGCTCTGCGATGCCGCAACAAATCTATTCAAAGTATTGAATCCGCCCGGGACATTGTTCAGTACGTCCTGCGCGGTAGCAAACTGCGATTCATGATCGAAGGGGATCGACAGGAAAGAATAATCCGTGCTGGCCGTTGTGATCAGTTGATAACTGATCGCCGACGGGGCCGGAACTCGTCCCGCGACCGAGAAGGTGGTCGCGTTGGCGGCATTGACCTGATAGATCCCGCCGGGGACTACAGAGAAATTGACGCCGAAGCCCGCCGCGAAGCGCGACTCGAAACTCTGCGACGTCGGATTGTAGTTATTCACCGTGTTGACGTTCGAGACGCCGATCGCGGCGATCAACTGCACCGCATTGGTGATGCCGGTATTCGTAAACGGAACACAGATCAGGTTGAAGTCTGTGGTCGCCGTCGTGAGGATCGCATAATCATACTCGCCGACCCGATTGGAGACTGCCGAGCGATTCCCGTAGATGTCGTACGGGACGACAACGTAGAAGTACTGGTTCAGCGTATCTCCCACGACATTCGCGCCAAAGATGTTATTGTCAGTAAATGTCAGCGTGCCCGGTGTCACCGCGCCGATGGAGTCTGCCGATGTCGGCGCAAAATGCGCCATCGTATCGCGATAAATGATATACCCGCCCACCTGCGTCGGAAGACCGGCGGTGTCGAGCGTAATTGCACTCCAGTTCAACTGGATATTATCAGTGATAATAGCGATACTCAGATCCGTGATCGCCTGTGGCGGAGCGGCATTGATAGCACTCACCACCACCGTATCCGGAGTCGAGAACAAGTTGTTATCCGAAACGATCAACTGGAACGTGTAACTGCCTGGAAGCGGCGGCACAAATGACGGCGTCGCCGTCAAAGCACCGGTCAACGTCACCGCGGTTCCACTAACCTGAGTCCAGGAGTAGGTGATGATCTCAAGGTCCGGATCGAATGACGACGTGCCATCCAGCAGGACGGTCGAGTTGACCGGCACATCGATCTGGTCGGTGCCGGCATTCGCCTGTGGCGCGCGGTTACTATTGTTTACCGTCAAGGTCACTCTCTCGCTATCAACATACTGGCCATCAGAGGCATAGAAGGTCACTTCGTAAACTCCGGCCTGGGTGAAATCAGGGGTCCAGTCGAAGTCGCCGGTGCCGTTACCATTATCGGCAAAAGAGGCGCCTGACGGGAGCGACGAACTGGTCAACTGAGGGCTGGTACCATCGGGGTCGGACGCCGTTATGGTGAAGCTCAACAGCGAGTTCTCTGCTATCGACCGGGGGCCGATTGCCGTCAATACCGGCGCCAGATTCACCTCGGTAACCGTGATCGCCACGGTCTCAGAATCGATATCTTCGCCGTCATCAGCATAGAATGTTACTAAGTATAGTCCGGATTGCGTGAAGCTCGGGGTCCAGCTAAATGAGCCGGTACCGTCGCCATTGTCATCAAACGTTGAGCCAAGCGGCAATGCTGAGGTGGACAGCACCGGGAAGACACCATCACCATCTGTGGCCGTGACGCCAAAACTGAGGAGGACGTTTTCCGCTACGGACTGAGCGCCGATCGCCGCCAGGACCGGCGGCTGGTTAACATTACCAACCGTGATCTGCACGATCTCGGAGTCGACCGCTGATGAATCGTCGGTCGCGTAGAACGTAATATTGTAGACCCCGGCCTGCGCCTGGGTAGGCGACCAGTTAAACTGACCAGTGCCATTGGCGTTGTCAGTGAAGCTGGCACCAAGCGGCAGCGACGATGTCGTCAGAGCGGCATTGGTCCCGTCAATGTCTGAAGACGAGACGCCGAATGACAGCGAAGCGCCTTCAGCCACGGCCCGCGGCCCAATAGCGGCGAGAACAGGTGCGGCGTTGGCGTTACGGACCGTGATAGTCACGAGTTCACTATCGACGATCGAACCATCCGACGCGTAGAAGGTCACTGCATAGATTGCAGACTGAAGATAGGTCGGTGTCCAGGTCAGCGTACCGGTGCCGTTGCCGTTATTCACGAACGACGCACCCAGCGGCAATGCCGAAGTGGAAAGCGTCGGGAAGGTTGCATCGGGATCCGACGCCGAAATGTTAACCGTCAGTAACTGGCTCTCTGAAACAGAGCGAGCTCCGATAGCGGCCAGGACAGGCGCCTGATTACCGGCATCATTAACTGTGATAACTACGACTTCGGAATCAACCAATCCGCCATCAGAGGTGCGGAAGGTGACATTGTATACACCAGCTTGAACGAAATTCGGGTCGAAACTAAATGACCCGGTTCCGTTACCGTTGTCGGTGAAACTGGCATTCAACGGCAGCGTGGAGGTCGTAAAGGATGGTGTCGTTCCATCCGGATCAGTCGCTGAGATAGTAAACGAAAGGTTCAGTCCTTCGGTCACGGACCGCGGACCGATCGCCGCCAGAACAGGCGCCTGGTTGCCGGCCTCGGTGACAGTGATCGTCACGAGTTCTGAGTCAATCGCAATTCCATCAGATGCATAGAATCTGACCGGGTAACTCCCTGACTGCACAAAATTGGGTGTCCAGGAGAATGATCCGGTTCCGTTGCCATTGTCAGTAAATGATGCGCCCAGCGGCAATGTTGATGTCGTCAGTGCCGGTATGGTTGAATCAGGGTCTGCGGCGGATACACCGAACGTCAGCAGCGAATTTTCGGGGATCGAACGTCCACCGATCGCCGCCAGGATCGGCAACTGGTTGCCGGCATCGTTTACGGTGATCGCTACTACTTCGGAGTCAACCGCCAGCGAGTCATCGGTCGCCCGGAATGTCACCGAGTAGACTCCCGCCTGATTGTAAAGCGGCGTCCAACTGAGTGTCCCGGTACCGTTGTTATTATCAACGAATGATGCTCCGACTGGGAGTGCGCCGGTAGACATGTCCGGGAACTGCCCCTCGGCATCGGTCGCGCTTACCGCAACCGTCAACTGTATCCCTTCAGTAATACTGCGTGGTCCGATCGATGACAGTACCGGCAACTGGTTGCCGGCATCGATGACCGTGATGACGACCAGCTCGGTATCCCGCAGGATGCCGTCGGTCGCAAAGAATGAAACGTTATAAACACCAGACTGCAGGAAGGTCGGAGTCCAGGTCAGACTTCCCGAACCGTCACCGTTGTCAACAAAGCCTGCACCCAGAGGAAGCGTCGAACTGGTCAGTACGGGAGTTGTCCCATCCGGGTCTGACGAATTGACCGGGATAGTAAGCAACAACCCTTCGGTCACTGACTGCGGGCCGACTGTCGCAAAGACCGGCGCGCGGTTGCCCGCCTCGAGGACGTTGATTGTTACTATTTCAGAATCGCTGAGCGATCCATCGGTGGCTCGAATCACTACCTGATAGCCGCCGGACTGCGTGAATGACGGAGTCCAGTTGAATGTCCCTGTGCCGTTGCCGTTGTCGATGAATGTTGCACCGGTCGGCAGTGTGCCGGAAGACAGCGTCGGAGTGGTGCCGTCAGGATCAGTCGCCGTGGCGCCGAACGTCAGGTTAACACCCTCGGAGGTCGAACGCGCGCCGATCGCTGCCAGAACCGGGGCCTGGTTGCCCGCATCATTTACGGTGATAGTCACGACTTCGGAATCTGCTAACGCACCATCCGAAGTGATAAAAGTAACCGTGTAGGGTCCCGCCGCGGTGAAACCGGGAGTCCAGCTAAATGAGCCGGTACCATTGCCATTGTCGACAAAGTTCGCACCGGACGGAAGTGTCAATGCGGTAAACGATGGAGTCGTGCCATCAGGATCCGTCGCGGAGATATTAAAGCTGAGCAGTGCCCCTTCAGTAACCGAACGATTGCCAACAGCCGCCAGCACAGGCGCCTGGTTCCCCGCTTCATTAATGGTGATCACCACTATTTCGGAGTCGGTCGCCACGCCATCGGTGGCGCGGAAGGTGATATTGTATGAACCGGCCTGGGTGAAACCCGGGGTCCAGTTGAATGTCCCGGTCCCATTTCCATTATTGGTGAAGTTTGCGCCTGACGGAAGTGTCGAGGTAGACAACACCGGAGTGGTACCATCAGGATCGGTGGCCGAAATGCCAAAATTCAGGTTGATCCCCTCGGTGGTCGAGCGCGGACCGATCGCCGCCAGAACGGGCGCCTGGTTGCCGGACTCAAACACGTTGATCGCCACTCTCTCGGAGTCGATCGCCGTACCATCCGAAGAATAGAATGTCACGTTGTAAGCGCCGGCCTGCGTGAATGACGGCGTCCAGCTGAAACTGCCGGTGCCGTTGCCATTGTCGGTGAAGCTCGCGCCCAGCGGGAGAGTCGAGGTCGTCAGAACCGGCAGAGTGGAATCGGGGTCAACAGTCGATACGCCAAAGCTGAGGTTGATCCCCTCGGTAGCCGACTGACCGCCAATGGTCGCCAACACCGGTGCATGGTTACCGGATTCATTGACCGTGATCGCCACGACCTCGGAATCGACCGCGGAGGAATCATCAGTCGCATAGAAGGTCACGCTGTACGATCCGGCGCGGTTAAACGTCGGGGTCCAGGCAAACGATCCGCTGCCGTTTCCGTTGTCAGTGAATATCGCACCAGCCGGAAGAGCACTCGTCGTCAGCACCGGAATGAATCCATCGGCGTCTGATCCGGAGACCGGGATATTCAACGCGATCCCTTCAGTCACTGAACGCGGTCCGATTGCCGCAAGCACTGGCGCCTGATTGACGCCGCTCACCGTGATCACCACGATTTCGGAGTCAACATCCTGACCATCCGAAGCACGGAAGGTGATATTGTAAATGCCGGCCTGGCTGAAACTCGGATTAAAACTGAATGAGCCAGATCCGTTACCATTATCAATGAACGACGCGTTGGCCGGTAGTGCCGAAGTCGTCAGGGCCGGTGTGCTACCGTCAGCATCCGTGGCCGTCACACCAAAACTCAGTGCGCCACCTTCTGCCACTGACCGAGGGCCAATACTGGCCAGAACAGGAAGCAGGTTTGTATTCCCTACTGTTATCGCTACGATCTCTGAATCAATGATCGACCCATCGGTAGCGTAAAAGGTCACATTATAAGAACCAGCTTGAGCGAAAGTGGGATTGAAGCTGAATGACCCAGTGCCGTTGCCATTGTCCGTAAACGAGGCATTGGTCGGTAGAGTCGAGGTTGTCAGCGTCGGGTTAGTCCCATCAGCATCAGTGGCGGTAACACCAAAATTGAGCGAGGAACCTTCAGCAACAGACCGCGGACCAATCGCGGCCAAAATTGGCGCCTGGTTGGTGTTGGTCACTGTAATTGCAACGATCTCAGAATCGATGATCGAGCCATCGGTCGCGTAGAAGGTCACATTATAAGATCCAGCCTGCGTGAAAGTCGGATTGAACGTGAAGCCGCCTGTCCCGTTGCCGTTATCAGTAAACGACGCGTTGGTCGGCAGAGTCGAGGTTGTCAGCGTCGGGTTAGTGCCATCAGCATCAGTTGCAGTAACTCCAAAGTTCAGCGAAGCACCCTCGGCAACAGACCGCGGACCAATGGCCGCCAGTATCGGCGCCTGGTTGGTGCCAGTGACTGTGATCGCCACGACCTCGGAGTCAATGATGCTGCCATCAGTCGCGTAGAAAGTCACGTTATATGACCCGGCTTGAGTAAAATCGGGATTAAAGCTAAATGACCCAGTACCATTGCCATTATCCGTAAACGAGGCATTGGTCGGCAGAGTCGAGGTAGTCAAAGTCGGAGTCGTTCCATCAGCGTCAGTTGCAGTTACACCAAAGTTCAGCGATGCACCCTCTGCTACTGACTGTGCACCAATCGCCGCCAAAATCGGCGCCTGATTGGTGTTAGTCACTGTAATTGCCACGACCTCTGAATCGATGATCGAGCCATCAGTCGCGTAGAAGGTCACATTATATGATCCGGCTTGCGTGAAGTCCGGATTGAACGTGAAGCTGCCAGTGCCGTTGCCGTTGTCAGTAAATGACGCATTAGTCGGCAAAGTCGAGGTGGTCAGAGTCGGGTTGGTGCCATCGGCATCAGTCGCGCTCACGCCAAAGTTCAGCGAGGCACCCTCAGCGACAGACTGCGACCCAATCGTCGCAAGAATCGGCGCTTGGTTGGTATTTGTAACGGTGATAGCTACGACCTCGGAGTCAATGATGCTGCCATCAGTCGCATAGAAAGTCACATTGAATGAGCCGGCTTGCGTGAAATCGGGATTGAAGCTGAATGACCCAGTGCCGTTGCCGTTGTCAGTAAATGACGCATTAGTCGGCAGAGTCGAGGTCGTCAATGTCGGGTTGGTGCCATCGGCATCAGTCGCGCTCACGCCAAAGTTCAGCGAGGCACCCTCAGCCACTGACTGTGCACCAATCGTCGCAAGAATCGGCGCCTGGTTGGTATTCGTAACGGTGATCGCTACGACTTCTGAATCGATGATCGATCCATCGGTCGCGTAGAAAGTCACGTTATAAGATCCAGATTGCGTGAAGTCCGGATTGAACGTGAAACTACCAGTGCCGTTGCCGTTATCGGTAAATAACGCATTGGTCGGCAGTGTCGAGGTAGTCAGAGTCGGGCTGGTGCCGTCCGCATCAGTCGCGCTCACGCCAAAGTTCAGCGAGGCACCCTCAGCCACTGACTGTGCACCAATCGTCGCAAGAATCGGCGCCTGGTTGGTGTTGGTCACTGTGATCGCTACGACTTCGGAATCAATGATCGAGCCATCAGTCGCATAAAAGGTCACATTAAATGAACCGGCTTGCGTGAAGTCCGGATTGAACGTGAAACTGCCAGTGCCATTACCATTATCTATAAACGAGGCATTGGTCGGCAGAGTCGAGGTTGTCAATGTAGGGTTGGTGCCATCTGCATCTGTTGCAGTTACGCCAAAGTTCAGCGAGGAACCTTCAGCGACAGACTGAGCACCAATTGCAGCAAGAATCGGCGCCTGATTCGTGCCAGTGACCGTGATAGCTACTACTTCAGAATCGATGATCGAACCGTCAGTCGCATAAAAGGTCACATTATATGAACCAGCCTGCGTGAAATCGGGATTGAACGTGAAGCTGCCAGTCCCATTGCCATTATCCGTAAACGAGGCATTGGTCGGCAAAGTCGAGGTAGTCAATGTCGGATTCGTGCCGTCTGCATCAGTTGCTGAGACTCCAAAATTCAGCGAAGTGCCCTCAGCGACAGACTGAGAACCAATCGCCGCCAAAATCGGCGCCTGATTCGTGCCAGTGACTGTGATTGCCACGACCTCGGAATCAATGATCGAGCCATCGGTCGCGTAAAAGGTCACATTATATGATCCAGCTTGCGTGAAGTCCGGATTGAACGTGAAACTGCCAGTGCCATTACCATTATCTATAAACGAGGCATTGGTCGGCAATGTCGAAGTTGTCAGAGTCGGAGTCGTTCCGTCCGCATCAGTGGCAGTTACGCCAAAATTCAGCGAGGCACCTTCAGCGACGGACTGCGAACCAATCGCCGCCAAGATCGGCGCTTGGTTTGTGCCGGTAACTGTGATCGCGACTACTTCAGAATCAACAATCGATCCGTCGGTAGCGTAAAACGTCACATTAAATGAACCGGCTTGCGTGAAATCTGGATTGAAACTGAATGACCCAGTGCCGTTGCCATTGTCCGTAAACGAGGCATTGGTCGGCAGAGTTGAAGTCGTCAGCGTCGGGTTGGTGCCATCTGCATCAGATGCAGTAACGCCAAAGTTAAGCGATGCACCCTCGGCCACAGATTGAGACCCAATCGCCGCCAAAATCGGCGCCTGGTTTACATTATTGACCGTGATCGCCACCTCTTCGGAATCGATATCCGAAGTCACAATGTCATTCGCATAAAACGTGACATTAAACGTTCCTGCCTGGGTGAAGTCCGGCGTAAAACTAAACGTAGCGGTGCCGTCTCCATTGTCGACAAAGGTCGCGTTGGTCGGAAGCGCCGAGGTGGTCAGGGTCGGAATGGTTGCATCGAGATCACTCGAGGTAACCCCGATCGTCAACAGGACCCCCTCGTCAACCGACTGCGGCCCGATCGGATCAAGCACCGGAGGCGCAGTTTGTGCCGACGCCGTGACGGCCAGCGTCAACATCAGGATAGTGAGGAAAAGTAACTGCCTCATTCGTATCTCCACTTCGCCTTACTTCAGGAAGATCATCTTACGGGTTTGGCTCTCTGCACCGACCTGGAGACGATACAGATAGATACCACTGGCGACTCGTTCGCCTGACTCGCTGGTCGCATCCCACTCAACCGTGTGCGGGCCGACCGACAGCATGCCATTCAGCAGGCTGCGGACCTTCTGACCAAGGACATTGTAGACATCCAGCGTCACATCGCGCATTCCCGCGCCCCCGTCTCCGGGCGCGATCGAGAACTGGATCTGCGTCGTCGGATTGAACGGGTTCGGATAGTTCTGCTTCAACCAGAAGCTGCTCGGGAGCGACGGTTCATCAACACCGTCGACTTCGATCTTCCCGGCGGCGGAGGTCGAAAGCAACATTTTGGTCAGGCGAAGCTGCTGTTTGTTACCCGGAGTGACTTCATTTTTGGCGTTGACCTCGATCGAGACGAGATCGGCTGTTCCAGCCTGGATCAATTCACCGGACTTGAACGGCGCCATATGATAGAGCAGGACTTTCAATTTTCCTGCACCATTATCTTTGTACTGGAGTGCGAATTTGCCGTTGTCCGCAGTCAACTTGGGAATGCCAAGGGTGACTGTGCCCGGATCATATTCGATCTCCATTTCAACACCCGCGACCTGCTCCGGCAGCTCTGACGCCACCGTCATGAAATCGCGCGAACCGGCCGGGATCTCACCATAGGCAAGCGAGACGATCGCATGTTCGTCGGTCGACGGCGCCGGGGAGACCGGCAACGGAATACCATAGATGGCGTTGATATTGGCCACCAGGTCAAAGACGTTGACTGAATCATTGATCACGACATCAGCCGTCGCGAATTGGCGCGGCGTCAGGTCGTAGTTACCGATCACGAAAGCGACAATGTTAACAACGTCGGCGACATCGATATAGTGGTCGAGGTTGACGTCACCCAGAGAGTCGACCTCCACGATACCGGTAGTGTCGGTTACGAGCGGAAGTCCGCCAACATTGGGATCCGGATTGACCGACTCGCGACCATTGCGCAGTTTCATGGGCGCCGAGGTCCAGGGAGTCGCGCTCGAATCCAGCGTCACCACGACATACATAATTGCCGTAGTCGTATCGGTCTGCACCGGTTCGTTGTTCATGCCAAAGGTGACAACACGGATATTGCCGGGAGTCACGCCGATATTGTCGTAGATCGTATATTCAGGAATTCGGCCCGAACGAACGATCGAGTCGATCGTGATCATCGAATCCGGAAACTCCAGATCAAACTGGATACCGTACACGTTTGCGGAGGAGACCAGGTTGACCGGGAAGAATATCCCGCCGGTTCCGCGCAATCCACCAACCGGCTTGCCGGCAGGTGGCGGCGACGACAGCGAGAACAACCGATCAAATTCAAGTTCATTGACCACTATCGTAACTGTGCGAGTGGTAGTATTCAGGAGATTGTCTCTCGCGGTGAAGATCACCTGATAGGTCCCCTGCTGCCCGAAATCGGGAGTCCAGGTAAAATTGCTGGTGACCGTCTGCGCTGCCGCAGGAAGCGGGAAGGAAGCTCCCGTGGGCAAGCTCGTCACCGTCAGAGTCACCGTATTGCCAACATCAATATCCGAGGCGGTCACGGTAAAGAAGACCGGTTCCCCCTCGTTGACTTCGTAGAGCAACGTGGTTGGCGCACTAAATGAGGGCGGATTGCCAACCGTCGTGCCGCCGATAGTCACCGTCACCTGATCGGTCGCGGTTGCTGTACCCTTGTAGGCAGTCGCCGTGAAGGTTGTCGCCACTGTAATGCCATTGGCGACATAACTGCTGATCAGCGTCGTGCTCACCGTGAGACGACCCGCTGTCGAGGATGAAATTACAATTGAATCGGCGTTTGTCGCCGTCCAGGAAAGCAATGATGAACCGCCCGATGATACCTGTGTCGGATTGGCGGATAATGAAATGGTCGGCAACACCACCGGTACGTAGAGAGAGTCAATCACGAGTCTGCCGACACCGAGCGGATTAATGGTCGGCCAGATCGTGATATCCGTTGTATCCGGTCCCGGAGGATTGTCCGGTCCATTGTTGTCATAGAACCAGAGCTGTGTCATTTCAGCGCCGTAGCAACCGGCATAGCGGGGCGTATAGATACCAAGGACAACCGTATCACCTGCGAACTTGTCATCATTATAGATCGAGAACGAAATGGTATCGTTTTGCCTGGCAAATGGCTTGAGTACAAAGTGAAGGAATGCGATCGTATCCGCGCCGGATGCAATAGTATCCGATACCAGAAAACCGTCATCAATACCGTTACTGGGGGTCGGATCGAAATAGGCCGGTAAGCTCGTCAGCACCAGTACATTTTCCAGCGTGGCGCCGGTCGAATCCTGGGCCACACCATTACTTATCTCGGCACGCGTACCAACGCTGTCATAGGTGCCGAATTCACCGGTCACCTGGTAGACCTTTCTGAACCGTCCCCACGGAGTGAACGAGAAGACGCTGTCATCCGGGTTGATTGTCCCCAGATTCGGGACCTTCAGCGGATACATCTTACTCGAATCAAACTGCACCGCGGCAACAAAAGCGAGGATCGCCGAGTCGTTCTTGAAAAAGAGCGGAAGACCAACCGTGTCTCCCGGTCTCGCCTTAAACGACATCGTTCGCATGATATCCACGCTCGACTTGGTCACGTCGTCACACGCGATACCTTGATATGGCTGAGCCTGACCGGGACTGGCAAACGCCAGGACCAGCACAAGCCCGCACAACGCTAGAAGTAGTGTTCGCATTGCTACCTCTGTATGGTGAAACATGTTCTTTTCCATTGGTGTAGAGTTCAAACCACAACTCAATTCTATTTCAGAAGCATCATTTTGCGTGTTGTCGATCTGCCGCCGGCTTCAAGTCGATAGAAGTAAACTCCGGAGGCAACTGCCTGCCCTGATCCATCGCGGCTATCCCACGTTATCGTGTGGTGTCCCGCCGCATAGGATCCGGATGCCAGGGTCCGTATCGAACGACCCAGTACATCGTAGATCACCAGCGTGACATCACCCGCCACCGGGAGACTGAAGTCTATGCGCGTCGACGGATTGAACGGATTCGGGTAATTCTGCTCCAGCGTAAAGTCGGTCGGGAGCGACTCTGTCCCTTTCGCCAGCGCCACCGTCATGAAGCGGCCATCCGCGGTCGACATATCGACCGAGACCACTTCGCAGTCGGTCAAACCGGGGAGAGAAAACACCGTCACGTTGCCGGACGGCATACTCGATCCGGTCATACTATAAATGAGTACTTTCGTGACCAACCCTTCCTGGGAGGTCGCGATAGTCATATTGTCGAAGTTCGATTCGATGAGCGAAGGATCGATCGCCGTCTCGCTTTCCAGCGTGATCAGCATTCCGCCGACCGCAACATCGGAGTGGTAGCCAAGCGACAGACCGTCAATCGAGGTCGTCACCTGCACTTCACCGGCAGCTTCGCCTTCCGCAACCGGCTTGGCCGCGCCGCCGCTGACCAGGATCGAGATCATCCGAACCAGGTCGGCTATAGTGGCGACCAACTGATCACCATTCACGTCCGAATTGGCGTACTGCAGGACATTAAACGTGTACTGCGCCGGATTGATGAAGTAGTTCGTGAAGTAGATGACATCGGCGATCTCATTCGCCAGACCGTTGAGATTGATATCTCCGATCAGGATCGTGCCGATATCCTCGATCTTCACCCAGCCATCGGTGTAGGTGATCTCGGTCTGCTCGATCTTCGTTCCGGTGGTAGAACTGAGCGTGTTGTCCGTCCGAGTTGCCGGATCGGTGAAAGCAAAGCGGACCGGAATACTCATCCCCTTATAGGCGAGATCGGAAGAAACACGGAAGACCAGCTTGGCGATCGCGCCGGTTCCGGCCGGCAGCGGGGAGACCGATGGACCGGCGGCCGACGAAACGCCGACGATCTTGATGCTTCCCTGCAATCCACCCGGATTGTGCGTGACCGTAAACTGTGAAAACGCTGCGGTGCGAGTAGCCGCAGACGTTACCGTTATCGGCGTGAGCACAGACTGGTCATATTGCAGCATCAGCGTGAAACCGCTGACCGCCACCTGATTACTGAGCGCGATTGACAGTGTCGCCTGGTCGCCCGGCAACACCGAAGTCGAATCGATAGAAAGTTCATACAAAGTCGCCGCCTGGACTACCACCCGGACAACCGCCGTATCGGCGAAGCCCTGCGGGTCGGCCGCGATAAACAGCACCGGCAATGAATCATCCAGCGCGTTGATCGACGGATTCCAACTGAAGCGGCAGGGGTTGTGCGGATCAAACGATGCATCCACCGGAGCGCCGTTGACCGTCCAACTGATCGCCTCGAAGTCGGGATCGGTCGCCGAAATATCAAACTGCAGCGCATCCCCGGCGATCACTTCCATCCGCTCGGGAGCCGCTACTATCGGCGCACGATTGCGGTTGATCACCTGGATCGTCACATCGCGGGTGACAGTTGCTTTGCCGTCGTTGGCGGCAAAGGTAATTTTCAGCGGGGAAGCATCGGCCGACTGAGGTCCGACATACTCCGGAACCCAGAGTAACTGGCCATTCCCCTGAGTGCTGGTGAACTGGGCACTGGTTGGCTTAAGCGGACAACTCAGCGACAAAGCAGAACCATCCGGGTCGCTGGCGGTCACATCGATCTTGACCGTGTCTCCCTCGAGCACGTTAACCAGCGTCGGCGAAGCAATGACCGGCAGACGGTTCTGACCACGCACAACGACTTTACCGGCCGTAAAGGCCGGTCGAATCGATTCCGAGGAGTTGCTTTCGGTCATCATCAGTTCGCCGCCAGGTGGAAAAACCAACGAGTCAATTATCGACAGAGTACCGACCGGCGCGGATGCTGCGACTGTGAAAGTCGCCTTGAAAATCAGCCCGTCGCCAGGGGGAAGCGGAGTCTCCATCATTTTCACTACCGCCACCACAAAATGGCCATGGATCTGGCCAATTTGTGAGGGCGTCAGGATCTTGGTCTGGATATACCCAGCTCGGGAACTGTCAAAGCTGATCGACTTGAGAGTCAGGACCGTGGTATCATAGGTCAGGGGCACGGATACGATGCTCAGGAACTCATCGTTCGTAAGCAGGCACCGAATAGTAACATCTTGCCCCGGAACAACTTCAACAGAGTCCAGGCTGACCCGGTCGATTTGCCCGAAATGATCGGTCTGGGCTGTAACCGAAGTTGCAGCAACCAGCACCATCAAGATGCCGAAAAGTATCCCAAAATACCTCATTATCCCCAATCACTACTCACAGTCGGTTTTGTTCACCTACTGTTGAGCAAGAATCAGACCAGAAACCGCCTCCTCGCGGGGTGGAGGGCAATCCATAGGGAAATACCACCACCACTGGTCCAGTTGCTAATGGCCTTCTCTTAAGTCCGTGTAATGAGAAGTAATGTAAGAACTTACCGTCAACAAGACGCTATACTACTACCAGGTACCAATTGAGCTATAGCGCTCTCCATGTCTGAACAGCAGTGAGGTATAGTGAGGCAGGGATTGAACGTATCATTTCAGTCTGCAACCGCCCGCATTCGCGCAAACTGCTGCGCATCGTCCAGATCTTTCGCGGAAGCCAGACCTCAGTATAATAAAAAGATGACCTTGGCGCAAGGTCCCTCCAATTAGCCCTCTTTACTCTGGTCATCATCGAAGTCAGTCGCTCTGCTTTCTAATAGTGTTCATTACATGAGCAATCTGTCGTTAGACGTCTCCTCTGGTGATTACCGATCGTCGTTTAAAAACCCCGGAGAGGACGAGCCTCTCCGGGGAGAAAAGTCCAAAGGACCAAATTACTTGATCAGGACCATCTTCTTCGTGGCGCTGAAGCTACCGGCATTCAACTTATAGAAGTAGATACCAGAAGCGTTCGACGTCGCGTTCCAACGCACTTCTTCGATACCAGCTTCGGCGGCGCCGGAGAACTCGGCGACTTTCTGACCAGTCACGTTGTAAATGGTCAGGGTGTAGTCGCTCGCGTTCGGCAGAGCAAAGCTAATAACGGTTTCCGGGTTGAACGGGTTAGGATAGTTCTGATTCAGCGAGAAGTTCGCCGGGATCTGCTTCGCAACAACGGTCGCACCGTTGGCGGAACCAAACTCAACCGACACGACTTCGGCGTTATTCACGTTGAGGAACTCACCCGTGAAGGACGCGAAGTTGTTGACATCCGGGTAAACCAGGATGCGGGTATTGGTACCGTCAAAAGCGAAGTCCATGATGCTGGAAGTCAGGTTCTCAGGAACAACGTTCCCCTTCACGACAACGAGAGCAGCACCCATGTCACCAGTGACAGAGAGAGTACCGTTAGCGTTGGTGAATTCGGTCGACACGGCGGAGAGCTTGTCATACGGCAGCTCGTCACCAACGACGACACGGATCAAGTAAACAAGGTCAGCCACGGTGAGGACGAGTCCATCAGCGTTCGCATCGGTCGACGCGATCTGGCCAGCCTGGTTGATCGTGAACACGGGGAGACCATAGACGAAATAACGGGAGAACAGAACGGCGTCAGCGATTTCATACGCGAAGTCGTTCAGGTTGACGTCGCCACGATCGTCGATCGAGTCGACGCAAGCGATGTCGATACCGCCGTTATAGAAGTCGATGTCGCGGATCGGATCCGGCTTGCCAGGAGTCGAGTTTTCGCAAGCGCCAATCGGCACGCCGGCGTAGCCCGGGAACGTAGCAAGATTCGGGTCCATCGGGACGTTAGCATCGATGAAGTGATAATCGTACACGCGAGCCGCGATGTACAGGATGTTACCAGTCTCATCAGAGATGGTGTTGTCGCCGCAATCCAGCCAGAAGAAGCGGATCGGTGCATACTGACATTCCAACGTATAGTCGTTGGAGACCAAGAACTTCAAGGAGAAGAGGGTCTCGCCAGTCGCGTCGCAATCGGCCACCGGGTGATTGGCGCCGTTATTGGTCTCGGCAATACCGATCACACGAACCAGACCGCTCGGGCAACCACCGGAGCAGTTACCATCAGCACCGAAACGATAGGTGAAATATTCCCAACCGCAAGCGGCGTAGATGGAACCTTCGATAACCTGCTGCAAGGACAGAGCAGAGTTGTCATAGGCGATAAGAATGTTGAAACCACCGATGCCATTGATCGGGTGCATATAGTTCAGAGTAACGTCAACGTTCTCAAAACCACCCTGCAACGTCATGTGGGTCTTCTCGATCTGCACGCCATACGCGGAGTTGGCGGAGACTTCGAAGTTCACAACGCAAGTCACGGAAAGCGCGCCGTCAGACAGGGTAACCGTCTGAGCGAACAGGCCAGCCGCGGTAGAGGAGAAGGAAAGCACGCCGTTGGCGTCGATCGAGACCGTAGTCGCCGGATCGCCGTCATCAGCCACTGACCACAGCAACACGCCGCAATCATCGGTGCCATCCAGATCCACGGTCTTGGTAGAGCCGGTGGAGGAGAAGCCGCCGTTGATCGGGCAGGAGTTCGTGATAGCCGGAGCAGCGTTCGTCACGCTGACCGCCATGGAATAATCAGCTCCGCAGCCACCGGCGTCGCAAGCTTCCACGACAACGGTGATCGAAGCGCCGACGTCACCAATGGTGGCGCCGTTCCAGGACCACATACCACCAGCGGTGATGGCGCCAGGACCTGACACGAGATTGAAACCAGTGATCGGATCGCCTTCCGGATCGACCGCGGTGAACTGATGCGAGAAAGTCGAGCAGTAGACACCGGTTTCGGTCTGAGCAGGCGGATTGGAGATCGCCGGCGGCTGGTTCAGAACCCACTCCACCACAAAGCACTGTGAGGTCGTGGTCAAACCGGCAACGCTGTAGGTCGGGAACTTGTCAACGAGTGTACGAGTCACCCATTTCCAGGTCCAGAGACCGTCGTTACCGTCAGCGGTATCGATGCAGAGATGCTTGCCGTTATCGGCCTGAGCGTTGACATTGCCAACGGTCGAGATGTCGATATTCAGCCCAAACATGGTCGTCGGACCAAGCGGGAGCTGACGGGTACCAGACGGGTTACCAGCGCCGAGGCAGCCAACCGTATCATTGTCGGTCTGGACTGCAAAAGCCTGGTTGAAGTACGTGCGCAGGAAAGCTTCGCCACCCGGATCCGGGGGAAGAGTATCCAGCTTCACGTTGTTGATCGCAAGGCCGTCCGGAGAGGTGACCTTGAAACCGTTCGAAACGTTACACCGTTCACCGGTGGTGTTGTCATAAACGACTGTGAAAGCGGGGTCGGAGTTCAACTTGATGTTCGGGCCGACCATGGTGCCGCCATTCGGATTAATCAGCACAGCGCCGTCTTGGGCATAAGCAGAAATACCCAAAGAAAGGATCAGTGCGACTAGGATCAGAAACGAATTTCGCTTCATTTTTGTCTCCTAACAAACGTTCGTTAACAATTTGCGAGTTGCCACGTTTAACTGTGCCACTGATTTCCCCTCAGTTTTCCGTCACTTTACGTCCAACGACGAGAGCCAACAAGTCATCGGATCAGGCAACAGAGATGGGGCTCAGTCAAACGTCCTTTCTTTGAGCGTGTGCAATGAAGCCTCTCTTACGCGTCCTCCTTTCTATCAAAAAAACGCCTGCATTTTTTATCTGTCTTGTCGCGTCAGTGACGCGGTTTGCTTGCAAGTACCATCGAAGTAAGCGGTATGTACCTGGTCCTTATTGGACCTGCTTTGCGGCCCCGTTAGAATCTGGTTAATTCTCCCGGAGCATGACCGTTCGGCCACCGTGCCACCATGCTCCCTACGGGCAGGCCGGCAATGTAGGCCGCGGAGTAACCGTCAAATACGATATCATCAAACTCAGATCCGACAGGTCGATCGTCGCAATCGCGTTTACGTTCGCCTCCTTGTCGCACGGGAGAACCGGGCGCGGAGTGACTGTCAGATAAGAGATCAACAGCGAAAGATCGGAGAGATCAGGCGTTTCGGACACCGACTTATTGGTATTGCCGGTCGTACCGACACAGCAACCCGAAAGGATCGTCAGCGAACCGTCAAACGTGAACACCTTGGTGGTATCCAGGACAGGCATCGTGTCGGTCACCACCGTGATCCAGTCGCAAGGAGGGATCGAGACCTTGACTGAATCGAGACAGTTACCCATAAGCCAGTTATTGCAATGCCAGCAACTGGTATCCTGATACGGGACCCCGTAGATCCCGATCGCCGTCCCGGTGGGACGCGAGAAGATGAACTTGTCCAGGAAGTCGGTTTCGATGGAAATAACGGCAGTCCTGTCCGTCAGGGTGTCCGGCACGCAAAGAATGTCCGCGCTCAGACTGAACAACAATGCTTCCTGCTGACGCGGCGGGAAGGGCGGCGGGAGCACTGGAGGCGTAATATCAAAACTGGCCAATGCGGTCACCAGGATGTCTGTCCCCTGACCGGAGATCGAACGAGTCCGTACCAGATCCCAGTTCTGGATCAGCGAACCGGCAAGATCGATATTACCGACCGTCACCAAGGTATCCTTAATATGACGGAACGTATTCGGTTGACCATACTGATTGGCGGGGATTGACTGGGAATCGATACACAACTGGCCATTGTATTGCAGACACTTCCAGTATGTGGTGTCAGACACCATGGTGGTGTCGACCTGGAATTTCATGATGTCCGGACGATTCAACCGGAGCCAGAGCGAGAATCCGGCGATCGAATCCGTGATGTTGGTCACATAGACCGAGATCTTTGAGTTCTGCTGGCACGACGTCCCGGTCGTGTCACTGACTCTCAAGACTAATTCGGGAATTGCGGAAGCCGTCGTCGGCACCATCGAGAGTACGAGCAGAATAGCCACTACTGTTCCGAGCAGCGCAATAACGCGCCGCGGGGGAAAGCCGAACGGCATGAGTGCCTCCTTGATAGATGTACGAATACTCATTCCATAGCCTGCTTGTCACACACCGTAGACGACAAGTCCGGCTTCGGCCAGCGGCTCCTGATGTTTACAGACAAAACATCATCACCAACTGGACAGAGCTTTCTCTGCAGTCCGTAACGATAACGTGTGTTTCTTTAACAGTAGTGCGTTTGTAAGTAACCTGTTGTATCTCTCGGTTCGCCCCCACAGCAGGACCGAGGATGGAGTACTCACTCAGAACAATTCAGCGTCGGAAAGAGTTTGGCTTTTTGACTTTTGGTGTATGCCGTTCTGTGGAATCCTCACCTATCATCCAACGGAGAATATACAGACAGTGTCCGATTGTGTCAACACCTAAAAGCCAAAAAAGCCGGACTTTATGCCAAAATTCCGCCACCCCACGCCCGGCCGATCCGATCCCGTTCGCAATGTGCGAACAGAACTGTCGCCGCTAACCGTGGTTTCTCGTGAGCACGTTTGGTTCTTACCGCACCTCCTGTCACTCCATTCGGTCTTCGCGCATAAACTGCGAAGAATGTTCAACAAATCGATTCAGCTCTTTATCATTATAAGAGAATCGGAGAAAGCCCCCGCTCCAGCGGTTCCCTGCATCCCGGATCAATTACTGCGACACAACCCCTTCTCTCCTTCATCCTTTTTCGGTATTCCCTTGCGCTTCTTGACTATTCGGTGCCCGATCTACCCCGCCCGCCGACCCTCTCGCGCCTCGCCTCCCCCTCTTTGCTGTGCAGTTCTTGCACAGGCCATCAGTCGATCGAAGGATAGCAACGCCCTGTTATCCCCGCATCAGTCATCGGTTAGTTTATGCTTACTGAGCAAGCCGAGGTCGCTCTGGCACGCGCGCACTTCGGCGTGCTCCGCCGTGCTCCCACTTATTACGGGAGCATCACCCACGGAAGCGCTTCGCTCGTGCTCACCGTACACTAACACTATATCCGGTAAGGGCTATGGAAGTGTTGGCTCATCATGGGAGCATCTTCCTCTTGCATGCTCCGAATCGAGGCATCCGCCCGCCTCATGCACTCGCTTTCGCCCCTGGTTCGGCCAGACCCCGGCTCTCGCCTCACCCCACCCACCTGATTTGCTGTTGACTTAAGTCCTCAAAAGCCGGAAGATTCACTGCGACTAACCACCAACGGCAACGGAGCATTACGGCATGGCGCGAATTTCCCGGGCTACCCGAGAGACGATCAAGACGATCCTGGTCATTCTGGCAGTCCTGATCCTGGTCTTTATCTACCTCGTTTATCCGCTCAACCGGACCAACGCCTTTATGGGCCGCCCGGAGATCGCCGGTCAACCGGCCGACACCCTCCTGCCGAACGACCTGACCCCCTTTATCGAAGCGGGACTCTCCGTTGACAGTATCCGGATCGAAGCCGATGGCCTGACCAAGCTGGCCACCGCTTACATCAAAGCGAAAGACTCCGTCCCGAAAGGGCTCGCGATCCTCATCCCGTCCGAACAGCAGGACCGAAGCCAGATCATTAGTCTGGCCCGTGCTTTTCATGATTCAGGGCTGGCGGTAGTCGCTTATGATCAACGAGCCACCGGTGGCTCATCGGGACTCTACCATTCCGATGGTCAGCTTGAGACTGTCGATCTCGAGGCAGTGATCGCTCACTTGGAGATCCATGGCCAGATCGCCCACCCGCTCCTGGTTGTCGGATATAATGCCGGCGCCGATGCCGCGTTGCTCGCCTCAATCGACGAGAACCGGATCGATGCGATCGCGGCCATTGAACCGTACCTGACCACCGACCGGATGATCGATGCCATTCGTGAGAAGAAAAGCCTGGTCTGGTTCCCCTTCTATCGAACCATGTTCTGGTGGTGGTATAATATCCGAAGCAACAGTGCGGCGAGCTATCGCGAGATCGCCGACCTGCGAGCCCCCGCCGCGCCGACAATCCTGGTAGTGCGGCCCGAACAGCAGACTGACCCCGCCGTCCTGGCACTAACTACATCTGCCGGGGAACCGCTCGAACTCAAGTCGGTTCCAATAACCGATAGTGACCTGGTCGCCGGACTGCTGGCTCTAACCAGAAAATGACCTGAGAGATAATGCGCTTCTTTCTAAACAGACAGGCCGATCGCTCAATTCTCCATCCCGTGATGGCGCTCTGGCTGTTTCTCTTCCTGGGCTGGATCGTCCCGCACCACGCCTGCGATCACACGCCGAAAGAGCTGCATTCCGCATCCAAACTCGTTAATTCCACTGATAGTCATTCTCTACACAATCCCGATCTCTGTCAGTTGTGCAAAACGCATGGTCAGCTCGACCTGCTTGCGGATCTGCCGGATATCGCACGGATAGAATCGCCTCGCACCACCTGTACGGCAGAATCGCAATTCGTTCTCGAATCACAGCTTGGTGCTGCTCTCTCACCACGCGCTCCTCCGTCCATCGCCTGATCTCCCGGTAAGACAGACACTTTCCCTGTGCGGGCAGGCCATCGGCCGCCTGTGCGATGAACTATTTGGAGGATGTTATGAAAGTAGCAGTACTACTTCTGCTGTTTCTCTGTGTGACTGGTTCGGGCGCATTTGCCATGACCCAGCCGGATATATCGGCTATCGGAGACTTCCGCGCCTTTACTGGCAACTACAAAGATGCCCATGGCGACGAGACCCTGCGCAATGGCAATTTCAACATGCGCTTTAATGAACTGGAACTCGCCTTTAACGGCTACCTCAACCCGTATACCCGGGCTGACGTTTTTGTCGCCAATCATGGCGATGGTTTCGAGATCGAAGAAGCTTACGCCACGATCCTGCGCGGCTTACCCCTCAGCGCGCAGATCAAGGCTGGACGGTACCTGATTGATTTCGGGAAACTGAACAGCTACCACCCGCACGCATTTCCTTTCGTCGACCGTCCGATCGCCGCCCGCATGATGTTCGGATTCGAGGGATTCGCTGATGAAGGGGTGAATGTCAGTTTCCTGCTCCCGGTCGGATTCTACAGCAAACTCTCGCTCAACGTCCTGCGCGGTAGTTTTTTCGAACCGGATGCACACGCCCATGAGGAGGAAGAAGAGGAGGGAGAGCATATCGAAGGACGCAACACCGAGGACCCGATCTTCTCCGGCCGCCTCAGCGGATTCTTTCCTATTGGTCAAAACGGTAACCTTGAGATCGGCGGCTCTGGCCTATATGGTATGTACGCTGCCTCAGGCGCCGAAGGGACTGGCGACGATATCTCCGGTTACAAGGACCTCTGGGCAACCATGTTTGGCGTGGATATCAAGTACAAGCATCGCTGGTCAGACTACACATCGCTGGTTCTCCATGGCGAGCTGATCGGCAGCAAGAGAGATCAATTCCTACCCGGCGAACCGTTCGGATCTGTCTCAACTATCGGCGGATTCGCATTTGCGGATCTCCGCTTTCACAAGCGCTACAATGTCGGCGCGCTGATCGATTTCGCCCCGGGGATCTTCGATGGCGGCGAGCATGACTACAACCCCATCGAGGATCCGGACAACACCGAGGCTGGCATTTTCGATGACCTGAACCGCACAACATCGTTTACGCTTTTCACCGGGTTCTCGCTTATGGAAGAGACGACCGTCATCCGGTTGTTCGGGCGATTGACTTCGTTTGATGACAAACGCTCATCCCAACGAGTCAGTACCGAGTTTATCCCCGAGAAAGAAGATGAATACACAGTCGGCCTCCAGTTACTCTGGTCGCTCGGCCCACACAAACCGCATGAGTTCTAATCGAGAAAGAGAAATACCATGAAAAAATCATTGTTTATCATAGTGCTCATGCTGGCGGCGCTGACACAAGTCGCCTCCGCCTCAGTGAAACTGGTAGCTTCCTCCAGCGATCTCGCCTCCATCGCCAAAGAGATCGGCGGCGACAAGATCGAGATCTCCTCGATCGGCACAGGGAAAGCGAATCTGCATTTCGTGGAAATGCTTCCCAGCTATATGCTCAAGGTCTCCAAGGCAGACATCTACCTCAAGATCGGTCTGACCATGGACCAATGGGCCGATGGGATCATCGATGGCTCCCGCAATGGGAAGATAGTGATTGTCGATTGTTCGAAAGGGATCGATGTCCTGGAGAAGCCGACCGGCAAAGTGGATGCCTCTATGGGGGATGTACACCCGTCGGGTAATCCGCACTACTGGCTTGACCCGCGCAACGGCAAGACGATTGCGAAGAATATTCTCGATGGCCTGGTGAAAGCGGATCCGGCCAATGCCTCAGCCTATGAAGCCAACTTCGCATCATTCACTCAACGACTCGATTCTGCATGGCAGAACTGGTCGACGGAGGCAGCTTCATTTAGAGGACTCAAGTTGGTCAGTTACCACACTACCTACTCCTATTTCGCGAATGCGTTCGGTATCGAGATTGCCGGGCAGATCGAACCAAAACCGGGTATCGAGCCGACCGCCTCGCACACCTCCGAACTGATCAACCTGATGTCCGGACAGCACATCTCTGTGATCTTCCGTGAACCGTACTTTTCGGAGCGCGCCCCGAATTCGCTCGCCAAGGCCACCGGTGCGACTGTCTACACCGTGCCGTCATCGGTCGGCGGTGTCGCCGAAGCGACTGACTACTTCAGCCTCTTCGACACTTTGCTCGGCACGCTCAAGAAAGCGAACGGCCACTGATGTTCGAATTGCTTCAGCAGCCATTTGTACAAATCGGAATCCTGGTCAGCCTCGTGCTGGCCGGGATCCACGCATATCTCGGATTCCATGTTGTCAGTCGCGGAGTGATCTTTGTTGATCTTTCGCTGGCCCAAGCGGCGGCTTTCGGTTATGTCATCGCGATCTTCGCCGGCGTGGGGGATCACTCCATGCAATCCTATTTCATCTCGCTCGCCTTCACGATGGTCGCTGCGTTGCTGGTGGCAGTCAGTCGGACGAAAGATGACCGGATTCCGCAGGAAGCGTTTATCGGCATCATCTATGCCGGTTTTGCGGCACTCGCTGTGCTGGTCTTATCGCATCATGCCGAAGGGATGGAGACTATTCAGGAGATCTCGAATGGATCCATTCTCACCTGTACTATCCCAGAGCTGTTGACGATCGCAGGACTCTACTCTGGAGTTGGAATAGTGCACTATATCTTCCGCGATAAATTCTTCATGATCTCGGAGAACCGCAAACAGGCGGCCGCTTCGGGTATGAATGTTGTCCTCTGGGATTTTCTCTTCTACGCGACCTTTGGGCTGGTGGTGACATCATCAGTACACATCGCCGGAGTGCTGCTGGTTTTTTCTCTGCTCGTGATCCCGCCAGTGATCGCCCTGCTGATCACACCCTCGAAAGGGAAGAGACTGGCCATAGGCTGGACAGTCGCGGTGGTAGGGGCATTAGCGGGGATTCATTCATCGCTGGTCTTTGACCTCCCGACCGGCCCGGCGATCATGATTGCACTGATCATTCTGCTTTTGTTGACAGCGGGAGTACGGATGGTGACGCGGAAAACGTCGACTTCGTAGGTCAGGAACCTTGGTTCCTGACGGCGGGTTCGCGGACGGACCCGCCCTACAGTTCTAAATGCTTTCCTAAGCCTCGGTCTTTCCATATTTTCTCGATAGACTCGCCGGGAGATTTTCATGCATACTTTGCTCGTCTGTGATGATTGTTACCCTGCCGAAGCTGCCAGGCTCTGCGCAGAGTATCAGTGCGGGATTGAGATTCAGTCGTTTTACGATCCATCCCATATCGTCGAGAAACCGGAGACCATTGAAACTCATTTACCATTGGTTTCCGAAATAGCCCTACGCTCGTTCCACGGCCCATTTGGTGATCTCTGTCCCGGAAGTTTCGACGTCATGGTCCGTGACCTGGCCCGGTACCGCTTCGAACAAGCGGCTTCGGTGGCCGATCAGCTTGGGGCAAATCACATGGTGCTTCATCTGGGCTACCGTCCATTCACTGGTTCCAAAGCACATACGATCAAGAGGAGTATCGCGTTCTGGAAGCAGTTCCTCGAGACTCGCCCCGGCAGTTTTCATCTGCATCTGGAGAATGTACTGGAGCCGGAGCCGGAGATACTGGCGGAAGTCGTCGATGCAATTGGCGATCCGCGGCTCGATATCAATCTCGATATCGGGCATGTCTGCTGTTTTTCTCACGGCGACCCGGTTGCGTGGATCAGACTGCTCAGACATCGGATCGGCTATGTTCATTTGCACGACAATCACGGAACCGAGGAC
The DNA here is from genome assembly GCA_016708025.1 of bacterium. Lineage (NCBI taxonomy): Bacteria > bacterium. The sequence continues at coordinate 164,376 of JADJGQ010000002.1, forward strand.
GAGCATCTCGGCCTGGGGAATGGAAATATTCCGATTGAGTCCGTTCTGGCGAATCTTCAGGAATATGCGCCGAAAGCGATCTGGGCGCTCGAATGCAAAATGGCGGATATGGCCGAGTCGCTGGACTGGATCGCAAGATATCGCTGAACCGGATATTTGTCCGAATTCGCTTCTTCCTTGTCGATTCCCAAATCGGCCGTTCGTTATTATCTTGGATAGTGTAAGTCAATAATCAACGCACCCCGCATGGAGGTTCTATGGCCGAGTATATGTTGTTGATCCGCAATGGCGAATGGGTCGAGCTCTCACCCGAAGAGATGCAGAAGTCGATGGAGAAATATATCGCCTTCACCAGGAAACTCCGCGACGAAGGACGCTTCAAAGGCGGCGATGAACTGCAATCCAATGGCCGCGTCCTCCGCAAACAGGGAAGTGCTATAGTCGATGGCCCCTTCACCGAAACTAAAGAGACGATCGGTGGTTATTATCTGATCGAGGCAGACAGCTACGAGCATGCCGTCGCGATCGCCAAAGAGTGTCCGACGTTTGATCATGGCGGCATGGTCGAGGTCCGCGCGATCTCGCTCTACCAGTGAGGCTCCGATCGAAAGAGACGAATCAAACAGATCAGATCGCTCTGCCGGTTTATTGGTGGAGCATCTGTTTCGAAACCAGTCGGCGCTCTTGACCGCCACGCTCACGGCCAGATTCGGCCTTGGGCGGATCGACCTGGTCGAAGACGTCGTGCAGGAGACCCTGCTCCGTGCGCTCAAAACCTGGCCGAATCATGGCATCCCGGAGAATCCGGCGGCGTGGCTTTATCGGGCTGCGCATAATCTGGCGATCGATCAGATCCGTCGCGAAACTGCCATGACCCGCAAGGAAGAAGAGATCGTCCGCTATCTCGAAAGCGACGGGCGTCACGAAGCAGTTGATCCGTCATTTGAGAGTGAGATCAGCGATGCGCAACTTCGGATGCTCTTCGCATGCTGTCATCCCTCGCTCGCTGCCGATACGCAGACGGCGATCGCGCTCAAAGAGCTGTGCGGTTTTTCGGTCAATGAGATCGCGCGCGCATTTCTGGTTGAGGACGCCACGATCGCCCAGCGAATTGTCCGGGGGAAAAGGCAGTTGCGCAGTGGTGTCATCCCGTTTGAGATTCCGGAACCATCGGAACTGGCCAAGCGCCGCGAGTCGATTCTCAGGATCATCTACCTGATCTTCAACGAAGGATATGCTCGCCATTCCGGCGAAGCGTTGCTGTCAGATGATATCGCCCGCGAAGCGATCCGCCTGGCTGAGCTGTTAGCGAATCACCGAACGACCAATCATCCCGATCTCCACGCGCTGCTTGCGCTTTTCTATTTTCAGATCTCTCGTTTTCCCTCGCGAATGTCGCCGGACGGTGAGCTCGTTTTGCTGGAGGATCAGGATCGCACAAAGTGGGATCACGAGGCGATAGCCCGAGGATTTCAGCATCTTGAGCTGGCAGCCAAAGCTAGCACGCTGAGCCGTTATCATCTCGAGGCCGGGATTGCATCGCTTCACGCCATAGCGCAGTCATTCGAGCAGACCGACTGGCGACAGATGATTGAATTATATGACCAGTTAGTAGAGATTGATAATTCGCCGGTTGTTCGGCTCAATCGGGCGGTCGCTCTGGGCTGCTGGAAGGGTCCGGAGGTTGGGATGGCGGCGCTCGACCAATCGACGGACAAGGAAGCGCTGCAAGGATATCACTATTATCACGCCGTCCGCGCCGAATTTCTGATCCAGCTTGGCCGAACGGCCGAAGCCGCCGCCTGTCTGAACTTGGCGATCTCGCTGGCCGGAAACGAAACCGAACGGCTATTCCTCTCCCGCAAACTAACCTCGCTGAACAAAGCGTAATTTCACCATTTTTCTGCAACCATTCGGGCACCCTTGCCGAATTTCCCCGGTTGAGTATATTCAACGAGCATTTCAACAGAGGATTCGAATGGATAGCCTACAATTAGCTGATAACGTCTGGTGGGTCGGGGTCAAGGACCCGGATCTCCGGATCTTTGATATCGTCATGGAGACCAAGCAGGGGACGACCTACAACGCCTATCTGGTCAAAGGGGAGAAGATCGCCCTCATCGACACCGTCAAAAAGCAGTTCTCCGATGAGTATTTTGACAAGGTGTCGAAACTGGTCCCGCTTGAATCGATCGATTACCTGATCGTCAACCATACCGAGCCTGACCATAGCGGCGCGATCGTCGAACTGATGCGTCGTTGCCCGAAACTTGAGATCTACTGCTCTGCCTCGGCGGTTCCGTTCGTGAAAAGCACTATCAACCAGGAAGCCAAAATTGTCGGCGTGAAAGATGAGCATGTCCTGGATCTTGGCGGCAAGAAGTTGATCTTCAAAGTCCTTCCCTACATGCACTGGCCCGACACCATGATGGAATATCTGCCGGAAGCAAAGATCCTTTTCTCTTGCGATGGATTCGCCGCGCATATCGCCGGTGATTCGCTCTGGGATGACCAGCAGATCGGCGATCTCGATTGGGAAGTGAAATACTATTTCGACTGCATCATGCGCCCATTCACCGGCTACATGCGGAAATCATTGCCGAAACTCGATGCGCTGGATATTGCAATGATCGGAACCTCGCACGGCCCGATTCTGCGAACCAATGTCCGCAGCTATATCGAGCGGTACAAAGAATGGTCGATCGACAAGACCGCCGGTGCCGAGCGAGTGGCTGTCTTTTATGCCACCAACTACGGCAACACCGGCCTGATGGCCGAAGCAGTCACCAAACATCTGAACGCACTCGGCTTCACCGCCAAGCTGATCGATATCACCCAGACCAGCGCCGATGATATTCGGGAAGAGATTGAGCGGTCGATTGCCGTGGTGGTTGGGACGCCGACGTTTAACGGCGATGCTCCCAAGCCTATCTGGGATTTCCTCAGCCTGTTCTCCACCGTCTATTCACTCGGCAAAAGGGCTGCCTCATTTGGCTCATACGGCTGGGGAGGCGAGGCACCCAAACTGGTGCTGGACCGTCTGGCAGGGCTCAAACTGAAAGTCTACCCCGACCCGCTCCGGGCGCGTCTGATACCATCCGATACAGAGATGGCCGAAGTCAAAACGTTTGCCGAGAACATAGGCGTCTTTTTCCGCGGAGCCGAGGTTGCCGACAAATCGGCGGCCAAAGTCCTGTAATCAAAATCCTCATGACTCTGTAAGGCAGGAGCACTCCTCCTGCCTTTTTTGTTGGCCCAAACCCCTCCACAAACCGCCGACCAGATTGCAACATCCTGCGTATAACTGACATGGTTCACTATCGGAGCAGGCTTGCGTTGGCGTTTCTCTTCGCCGTCGCCATGGCCGCTGTTGAAGCGGCGGTTGTGGTCTATCTGCGCGCCCTCTATTATCCCGAAGGATTTGACGTCATCCTCAAAGCGTTCACCAATCAGCATATCGCGGTTGAGATCGGCCGGGAGCTGGCCACGCTGGTGATGTTACTGACTGTCGCCGGGATCCTCGGGCGCGAACGATGGGAACGGTTCGGCTGGTTTGTTTTCCTCTTCGGGATCTGGGATATCTTCTACTACGTCTGGCTGAAAGTAATGATCGACTGGCCACTCACCTTCACCGACTGGGATATTCTCTTTCTTATCCCCGCTCCCTGGGTTGGGCCGGTCGTTGCCCCGATCCTTGTCTCCTGCCTGATGATCTATGTCGGGATTGCACTGACCAGGATCTACAAGCGCAATCGACGCTTCCGCGCTCTCCCGACTACCTGGGGGCTGGCCCTCGCCGCAACAGCCGTCATCCTCTACACTTTCCTTCGCGATTCCGAATATGTCGCGGCTGGTGTCTCGCCCGAGGCATACCTCTATCCCCTCCTGGCGGTCGGACTTCTGCTCTATTCCATAGCCTTCTGGTGGTCCTATCGCCGGACCTTCGACTGACATTCATTCTTGCAGAAAACAGAAAAGGGCCAGGAGCATAAGCTCCGGGCCCTCTGATTTTGCTCACGCCAACTGATCAGGCGCCGTATTTCTTCATCATCTCCTGGATCAACCGCATATGTCCTTCCTCAAACTTCGCCAAATCGGAGAAGATCTTTTTTCCTTCGGGCGAGGTTGTCAGGTTGGATTGGCGATCGAACAGCTCGAATGCTTCCTCTTCCAGCCGGAACGCGATCTCGAGAATCGTTTTGATCGAGTCAGCCGACTGTACTTCATTGATCAAAGCGCGATGCGTTTCATTCATCTCTTCGCCGATCTCCGGAAGTCCTTCGGTCTTCATGGCATCAGCGGTGCTGATCCACTTCTCGGAACGAATCAGGGAGTGGTGCTGTCCTTCCAGTATCTGGAAGTGCATCTTCTCTTCCATCGCCAGTCTTTCCAGTACATCCTTGAACTGCTTGGCTTGCGACTTTTTGGATGCCTCAATATAAAAGACATACGCCGCTGTTTCGGACTGGATCCCAGCGTTCAAAGCTATCAGGACATCGGGATTTACAGGTGTCATGGTCAGTTACCTCTATTCAGCAGAACCATATTTTTCATCATCGACATATCCCACCAAATTAGTCATTTACCGTCCGATGTCAAGCCCCGGTCTTTGCCTGTCGGTCAAAAGAATACCCCGAAGTAGTCATTCTGCTTCGGGGCATCGAAAGAGAAAACTTGATCACTTCACTTGAGCAACAGCATTTTCCCAACCGCCTGGAAATTAGCCGCCGTCAGTCGGTAGAGATAAACACCGGTAGTGACCGGGTTGTTCTGTGCATCTCTGCCGTTCCAGACGATCTGCTTGCTGCCGGCTGACTGCACCGCATCAACCAATGTGACTATCTCCTGACCGAGAATGTTATACACTTCCAGCTTTACATGACCGGCTCTTGGAAGGTCATACATGATGGTTGTGCTGGGATTGAACGGATTCGGATAGTTGGGATACAACACGTACTCGGTCGGCAGGCCAGAATTCCCCTCATCATCAGCACCCGTCGGGACAGGAACGATAGTGAAGCTGTTGAATCCGGACATTGCTTCCGCACCCTGCCCCTCAACCACACGCCAATAGTAGCAGGTGGAGTCATCGGCAAGCGAGAGGTCGGTGGTGTAGCTTCCGCCGGTCACTGTCGCGCTGTCGATGATCGTCGCAAAAGTCGGATCAATTGCCAACTGGAAAAGGACCGTGCCGCTGTTCGGCCAACTGAAGTGCGGCGATGGTGACGCAACATAGGCGCCAAGCGCCGGTTGGATCGGCGATGCACCATCAGGATAGACCATGAAGCGGTATCCGTCGACCGGAAGCGGTATCTCTCTGGCAATAGAATACTGATCGCTGTTGACCTGATAGCTTAGCGAAAAGTTGTCGCTCTCCAGATCATTTGCTCTCGGCTCCACTGTCAGCAGATAGCCGCCAGGTTCTATGACACTGATGCTGGTCATAATATCCAGCGCGCTGTTACCATTCAACGACCGTTCGTAGTACGCAGAGGCTGGTATCACCTGCTTCAGTTCGTCCAGTCGTGCTCCGTCCGGCGCCGTGATCTCAAGCCTCGCTTTGTCGGTAGCCCGAACTTCAAACCGCTTTGCCAGCATCCCCGGGTCCGTCTGATTCAGATAGCAATACATGACCGCGGTATCGTAGATCTGATACGAGCTGACCACGACATCTATATCGCCATCCGTATCAATGTCCATGGCATCAAGCATGAAGGGAGTGAATGACGGGACCGGATACCGCAACTCGTTTGCGAATGCTCCCGTACCATCGCCAAACAGGATGCCAACGTACTTCTTCGTGCCGTTGACGTACGCGATATCGAGATCCGTGTCGTTGTTGAAATCTCCGAGACAGTTGGCGAAGATCTGACCGTTCACCGTGCGAACGAGATGCTGGCCGAACGAACCATCCGCATTCCCCAAATAGAGCATCAGGTCGCTGTTCGCACCGCCGATCGAAGGTGTCGAAAGGCAAAGATCAAATCGGCCATCGTTGTTAACGTCAGAGCCTTGATTGGTTACCTGAATGTCTCGTGCACCAAATGTCTGCGTATAAACGAATGTACTGATAAGGCTGTCTTGGCCATCGTGCAGGAATATCTCCAGGCCACTTACTGTGCCGACAGCAACATCATCCCATCCATCTCCATTAAAATCGGCGGAGGTAACTGAGAGTGCACTGTCCTCGGTCAAGTATTGGATCTCCTGAAGAAATGTCCCACCAGCAGCGCCTGGATAGATAACAAAGCCGTCCTCGTCTGATGCAACCAGATCAAGATGGCCGTTTCCGTCAAAGTCGAAAAAGTCAGTTGAGTATCCCGAGGCTGTCGGATCGTCATAAGTCTGAACTTTGGTAAACGTGTTGTCACCATTGCCATAGTAAGTCAACAGGCCAAAAGTGCTGTACATAACGAGGTCGAGAGTGTCGTCATCGTTGAAGTAGCCTAACTGCGGCCCGCGCTTGTGGTAACCATCGTAGACAGACGAGACCTCCTCCAGGTCATTCTGAAATTCGTAGACTGCATACGAGTTTGGCCATCCTGAACCTGCGACAACCACCTCTGGCCTGCCGTCGCCGTCACAATCCCCGTGCGTCATGCCGAGAGCTTGCTCAGTGTTGTCCAGGGCGTTGCTTGTGAACTGGACCAGATAGTCCTCCGATGCAACCACCTGTATCTGTACCTGACCCGATGTCGTGCGATTCTGACTGCCCGATACCTCAAACGATGCTTTCCAGATCCCAATATCTTGTGCGCCCGGTGTCCAATCGAATTCAAGTGGGTTAGTACCGCTGACAATCGGGCTCGTTTGGGCGAAATGTGAGTCATCATCGACCAATGTCAGAGAAGTCAGCGTGACGATAGCACTATCTGACGGTGCTGATGGGCCAGCAACGGAGAACCCAACCATATCGCCGATCGTCACCGGTTCCTGCTGAGACGGGAGTGAAAGAACGAGCGGAGCGGTTTCTTCCACTACCTGCAATGTTGCGGGTCTGAAATAGGGATGAAAGAGGGTGAATTGACCGTCGCCAACAACAAAGTCGAGGTTTATCGACTCTATCCAGTGAAGGCTGTCGAGTATGATCTCGCCTGGCACAAGTCCTGTCATGTATAACTGATAAAGGACTCCCTCACCGGCAACCAAATTGTTCCCGCGGGCTGATTTTAACGCTAGGACGATAATGGTATCCGTTGACACTCCATCCACCACATCTAAGTTGACAGTGCGATCATTCAACATAGAAGGATCACCCAATCTGCCGGCAAAGACCAGTGAATCAACTCTCGCAAAACCGCCGTCGCCGGAAGCAACCGTAAATACGTTCTGGAATGCCGTTATCGTTTCATCATTCCAAAACCAGATGTCGACCGGCCGTGATTCGCCTACAACCAGAGTCGTAGGCATGAACCGAAACGTGTCCACCACTCCTGGATCAAGCGGATCCTGTGCAAATCCAGCAAACGGTGCCAACACTACAACGCAGAGAATAGTGAATAACTTTGAACGCATAGACCCTCCCATGGGTTGTTTGTTGCCAAACAGACGTCGGCGCAGAGAAATATGTCAAATGCAAATGTGTCAAATGTACCCCCACTATAGCCACCAACCATATTTTTGTCAAACTATCTGTCTATAACCGAAAGGCCGCCAAGCGGCGGCCCTTTTTCACACACAAATTTTGTCCTGAATGCGACTATTGTTTCAGCGTCACGGGCAGGCCGGAAGTTCCGGCACCGGTGTCGTCACCAGATAACTGATCAACACTGACAAATCTGAAAGATCTATACCGGCCGTTGCATTCACATTGGCTTCGTTGTCGCACCCGATTGCAGGGCGCGGCGTCGCGGTCAGATAGGAGATGAGGATCGAAAGGTCCGACAAGTCAACTCCACCACTTTGATTGATATTCCCCGTTGTCCCCTCACAGCAGATCAATTGGTCGCATTCGTCCGGAATGTTATTGTGATTGAGATCGTCCGAAGTATGCGTGCTGATATCGGTCGCATCCGCGATCCCGTTGCCGTTGCAGTCGGGGCGAAGCACCCAACTGAACTGCTCCGACTCCAGGCTCAATCGCATCAGGCTAGTAGGATAGCTGATCGTCAGAATGAGATTGTTGCCGGCTTGTCCTCCGATTTGATGAAACTCTTCCCACGTCAGGTTGAGTGTTGCACCAGTTTCCGGCAGAATCGTGCTGTTGATCTTCCACTGATAACTCAATCCGGGAAATGGTATGGCATTGACCGAGAAATCAACACCGCCGTATGTCACCAGACTAGTGGAACCAGTCGAGGGAGTAGCGTTGTCTATCAAACTCGTTCGATTGAAATAACTGCGCAAGTGTGCTTCTTTGCAGACCGGATCAAGCGGCACTCCCAGCGCACGCATCAGACAGTTGTGCGATGGGCGGTAGATTCCGCTGGTCAAATAGCGCGCCCCTTCAAATGTCCCGACTGAATTGTACCAGGTCGGTATATCCGGCGTGGGGAGAGGCGTTCCCGGCTCTACCCAGACCAGCCATTTCAGGGCCGCACCCGAGGCATCGTAATCGACATTCGCTTCATGATCCCCCGGTGGAAACCCGGGATAGGCATCCGTATACTCATCGGCCAGATCGGCGAACGTATGTCCGAGTTCATGTAAAATCACCTGCGGCCCTGCGCTGTGTGCGGAGATGACAGAGATCGATCCGCCTGTTCCGCCATACTTCGTGGAGTTAACCAGCACAACCAGTTCATCCCATAGCCCCGGTCCAACCAAATTGTCTGCGGCAGAAATCGCCCGGTTGTAACCAACCTGATCGATCACCAGCGCTCGCTCGATCCCGCCTCCCCAGAAGGTAGAATTGAAATAGGTATCCTTGAATGTCCCCACCGGATCCTGATCGGCGCCATCCTGATTGCTCTCGACATCGATTCGGTAAACGTTGGTCCCCAAAAACATCACATTCCACGGTATCGTGGAATTAAACGCTGATAAAACATTGTTGGTATGCGTAACGAAGGCGCCGGAACTCAGCGAGGTCGGCGTGTATCCTTCGCTCAAAATGACGATCACCAGCCGGTTATTGTCGGGGCCAGTGTCTTTCAACTTGGTCACGCCGATCGGCCCTTGCATCGGGCGAGCCTGACTCAGTTCCACCGACACTGTCTTCTCCTGAAAGGAAAATGCGCCGGGGAGAGTCAGATCGGACTGCCGAATCTTCGGCGCTGCTGACGAGGTCAACCTAAGCGATGCCGGCACCTGATCAGGGGATGGTCCCGTTGTTCGCACAACAATCAGACCGCTCTGTGGGATCACCATCGTGCAAGGCCCATCCTCGGCTGGTGCAGAGCGCATCCCGAGCGGCATCACCATCGAGCTCCGCGCGATCACCGCACCGGACTGATCCTGCCATTCAGCATCATAGGTCAGCGTCACTGGCGCCCCCCCAAGGCCGGGTGTGGTGATTGCTTTGCCGGTCGGAGCGATCGGCGTGGCCTGCTGTAAGACCAGGCTATTGTCCGAATATGCAAAAACCAACTGCCACCAATTGGCGGAATCGGCGGCATAGATCATTGAGGTTGAGGAAAGAACCAGGCAGACACAGATCAATAGACTCGCGACAAAACGATACATGGATGGCTCCAGATCACGGTTGGTACAGTTCTTCCAAATATAGCACGAAATCCAGCTTTTGCAGTAGAAAATCGAGTCGCTATTCCTGATTTCAGCACAACGGCCGCCCAGTCTGGACAGCCGTCGTAATTCCCTTGAAAGAGCTATCTTATCCGCTTATGGGCAGTTCGGCAATGTCGGCTTCGGCGTCACCGTGAGATATGAGATCAACAGTGACAGGTCCGAAAGGTCCGGATTCTGCGCCACCGACCCGTTGACGTTTGCCTCATCTATACATGGCAGTGACGGCTTGGGAGTCACGGTCAAATATGAGATAAGCAACGACAGATCGGAGAGGTCAGGGTTTTCTGAAACGCTCTTGTTCACGTTCCCTCGCGTTCCAATACAACAGTTCCCTGCACAGGATGGTCTGACATGATCCTGCAACCAGACATGCGCTTTCGCCACCTCGGTCTGCATCGCGATCGCTGACCCTTGCCGCAGTGAGATCAGCGCCGTGTAATAGACGATCGTGTCACCCGCCCCGACTGTCCGATTATTGTGGAAAGTCAGCGCCGAATGCAGATCGGTCGAGGCTCCGCCCCAGGCGGTGAATCCGCTCGTCTGCATTTTTGTGTACAGCTGCTCCGGCACAAATCCGTTGTTTGGATAGACCCAGGTAGAATTATCCAGCGCATACCCATTACGGGCCGTCTCACTCGTCACCAGCGCGCAGGTGTCGTTACTGTAATATCCAAGCCAAGCCATGCCTGCATAGCGAAGATCATTATTCTGGCATTCGCCCGGTTCATTGGTTGATTCCACGCCGATCTGGTAGACCAGATTCAGCGCTCCATTCACTCCGGAGCCATTGCCACTGATATCCGAGGGTATATCCCAGTCGATCACTTCGCCGATCGTCAGCCCGCTGTGCGTCCCTCCGTCAAACGAATAGATCTTGATCGCCTGTATGATAAACTGGCTCGAATCCGCCGCCTTCGGCGCCCAATAGTACTTCTCGATCCCGATCGATGAATCCTGCGTCACAAAAGTCCCCGACCCGAATTTATCATAATCGGCAGTGGTCGTCGTCGAAAGCATCGGATTGCCGGTCGAGACATTGATGACCGATGCATTATTGAACATCATCATTGCGACGATCGTATCCGCTCCTGACACAAATCCCACCACCGATGACCCCTCGTAGAGATAGGTTGTCGCGGATGGATTGCAGTCGGTCGACTGCGAGTAATCCATGTTGGCACCGCCAAGTCCCTGTGAGCCGCTGTTGCCGAAATTGCCGTTGTTTTTCACTGCCAGTTTGGTCAGCGAGGTTGCGACCGTGTCGACAAACGCATCTTCGAAATCACACGGATCTCCTTTACCGTCGAGATCGCTATCCTCCTGCAACGGATTGAATACATTTGGGCAATTGTCGACATTCGCACAGATCCCGTCGCCGTCGATATCATTGTAATAATCGAGCGGGCAAGGGTCGCAGGCATCGCCGATCAAGTCGGCATCGGTGTCCGCTTGCGAAACATTGGCCATGCTCGGGCAATTATCGCACGCATCCTGTCGGCCGTCCGCGTCACTATCTGCTTGTGTCGGATTTGCATTCGCCGGACATCCATCGCATTCATCGCCAAGTCCATCGCTGTCAACATCCCGCTGATCCGGATTTGCCACAAATTGGCAGTTGTCGCACGCATCACCGTCACCATCGCCATCACTGTCGGTCTGCGATGGGTTGGCGATCGCCGGACAGTTATCCGCATAATCCGCCACCCCGTCCCCATCCATATCCCCACCCTCACAGACATCGGGAATCAGATTCTGATTGAGATCCAATGCGGATGCCGGCATGAAATCGATGCCAGTCGGATCCTGCATATTGGCCGAGCCGCGCACGAACGCCCGGTAATACTTGCCGGACAACGGCTGATATTCATAGATCCGCTTGGTTGCCCCACCCGCCGCCACAAACAGATTCCCGTTCGGCCCGACTGTGATCCCCCACGGAGCATCCGGTACCGGCGTAGGTTCATTGAAGGTTCGGATGAATGCGCCGGTGGTTCCGTCATACTCCAGTATCTTGTCATTTCCGTAACTGGTCACCAGCAAATGCCCATTGGCCGGATTAAAGACCAGCCCATGTGGCGCACTGAGCGTCCCCGAACTTGCCGTGACAAATGTCCCCATCGATGCACCAGTCGTTCCATTGAAGCGGTGGACCGTGTTGCTGCCGGAGTTTGCCACATACAGATTTCCGTCCGGCCCGTACGTCATCGCGATCGGCAGATTTAGTGAACTGCCGCCTGGCGGTATGAAAACATTGACAAATGACCCGGTGGTCGCATCAAACCGCACGATCCGATTGCTCAGCATATCGCAAACCAGCAGATACAATGTCCCGCTGATCTCCCGGAACACTATTCCGGCGGGTGAATTGAGTGTCCCTTGAGCCACCAATACCGCACTGTTGCCGGTCATCGGATCGAATGTCCAGACCTCTCCTGAATTCAACGGCGTGTAAGTTACCAAACGGCTCTGCGGATTGATCTTTACATCGAAAACACTCCCCATGCTTGTCCCGGAAGTCCGGTTCACTACTCCGCTGACACTATGGAACTCCCCGACATCCGTATTCAGCGGAAGATTCAAATCTCCCGCGTACAAAAAGCCCTGGTACTGCAAATCCTCCCAATCGACCACCGCATTATTGTCGCAGTCTTCGCAACCATCCAATATCCGGTTCCGATTGATATCCAGCGTCAGGTTGGCATTGATCTCATTGAAGTCCATCACGGCGTTGTTGTTGCAGTCCGCATTGCAGACATCCGGCTGGAAATCCCCGTCGGCATCGACCGAGACCCCATTCACCGTCTCGGCGCGATCGGGATAACTGTTCCCGTTGCAATCCGGCTCGCACATATCCGGCACGCCATTCAGATCGATATCCGCTGCCCCCAGAACGATATCCTGTGGGTCGAGTACCAGGTTGGCGTTGCAGTCCTGACATTCATCCGGGATACCGTCGCTATTGCTGTCGATACTCGATCCCAGCGCGATATCGACGGAGTCATCGACATTGTTGCCGTTACAGTCGAAGGGATGGCAGTCGGCCCCATCGATGATGCTCCGCACCAACATGTAGACCCGACGGTGCATCCGCAGGTCGATATTCAACTGGTACCCGGGATGCGTATGACAATAACTCATGATCGTCCCGATCGACGGCGTCCCATTGCCGCAGTTGTCGATCACCGGTGAATACTGACTGATATCATGCGTATGGTACGTCCCGAGATTGTGCCCCATTTCATGCGCCACTACATTGATATCCCAATTCCCGTTATCCGGATAGCGGAGCGGGTGCACAAAACTCCCGTTCATAAACGCGTCGATCCCGTACGCTTCGTGCGTGCATGTATTGGAGATAAAGGCTATTCCAGCATAACTGGTCGTCCGCTCACCGGACAGCATATGCACCAGGTCAAAGTGCGAATCATCCTGGTTCAATTTCCACCAGTCGCGGAATCCCCCCAGATCGTACGCATTAAATGGCGCGGGCGTCGTCCAGAAACGGGCATACCGCAACGCCAGCCTGATCTGCAGCTCATCGATATAGATCGAACTCACCGCCCCGAGCAACTGCACCACATAGTCGCGGCAATCATTCACCGTGGGGAAGATGTTGACCATCGCCTGATCCATCTCCAGCGCGACATTAAACAGGAGCGGACCTTTGTTATCACTGGGAGTCAAAACCATCTGCTCGAGATCGAGCACTTCATGCGGATCATACTCTACACCGCAAAATACCTCCGGCTCCATACTGCCGCTCCCGCTGATCGCCCGGATCAAAACACGCGACCGATCGATCACCCTCTCTTCCAGCGGTGTCGCCATCGCATATCGACCTTTCGTCGATTGCACGAACCCGTTGATCATCCCCGATGGTGACACGCTGACATAACAATGCGAACCGGGATCTCCCGCCACTTTCCCGCGGAACAGCACCACCTCCGGATTAGCCAACGGTTCGTCGCTCCCGCCGATCACAAACTTGACATCCGGCGCCAGGACAGAAAACCGCGTCAACTCCAGCTCGATCGACTCGGTCGATGAAACCGGTAAGCTCATCGTCCGTTCATATGAACCATCGCGAAGCTCTTGATACAGATTGCTGGTGACCGAAGCTTCTAATCCGGCCGTCTGCTGACTGTCTATTGCTGGAGCGAACGGCTCGATCCGAACCGATGCAGCGGCACTTTGCTCTGCAGTGAAAAACAACGCAGAACAAACCATGGTCAACAGGCAGAACAAGCGTATGATGGTGGCGTGACGCATAAATCCTCGCAACTTGCGGTTGGTGTCCTCTGACACACAGTGAGGAGTGTATCGGTCTGGAATATGTCGTGGTTGAACAGCCGGCGAAGTAGTCCGGCCTTTGATACTCAAATAGGGAAACAATTCGCGTTCTGTCAAGGTAATACTGAGGAGCTCTATCCACGTTTCCCGACAGATCAACCCGCCTAACCGACACCTGGACAACCAAATCGACCATTCTAATCTTCGCGCATCTTCTCCAATATTTCTGTTGCGCCGTTTCCCACCGGCTGTATTTTGCATCTGCCTATATGAAACACACCATTGCCGACAACCTCCGCGAACTGCGCGGACAAATTGCCGAGGCATGTGAAGAATTCGACCGCGACGCTGACGAGATTACCATCGTCGCCGTGACCAAAACCTTCCCCTCCGACATCATCAAAAAATCCGTCGCTGTCGGTCTCTATGATATCGGCGAATCCAAGATCCAGGAAGCTGAGACCAAGATCACCGAGGTTGGACATATCGCCCGCTATCACCTGATCGGCCACCTCCAATCCAACAAGATCAAAAAGGCCGTCCAGCTTTTCGATGTGATCCAGTCGGTTGATTCTTTCGAACTGGCTAAAGAGATCAGTCGACGGGCTGGCGAGCTGGATCGCGTGATGGAATGCTATATAGAGGTCAACAGCTCTGGTGAACCGCAAAAGTACGGCATCGCGCCGGACCGGACCATTGACCTGGTCAAACAAGTTATCGAATTGCCCCACATTAAGTTATCCGGACTTATGACGGTCGGGCCGCTCACCGATGACCCCGATACGGTCCGCGACGCCTTCCGCATGGTCCACGAGCTCTTTCATCAGGCGCAGGAATCGGCGGGTGAACAGTTTGATGTTTTGTCGATGGGCATGTCCGGTGACTTCCCTCTGGCTATCGCAGAGGGGTCCACGATGATCCGAATCGGCAGCGGGATTTTCGGTCCTCGCGGGACCAAAGGTAATACGCTGTCCGACAGCGAGTAAAAGCTCTTTCTGCTCCTCAACTCCGACACAATTTCCCTCCTCCCAAGGTTAAGCTTTTCTCTTTTTTGTTCGATATATCCAGTAAATACAACGATCTGAACAACTTCAGGCGGTGTGCGCCAATTCGTTCACGCCGTCGGTTTCAGGACTCATAAAGAAGAGAGAAGGACCATGGAGTTAACACCCAACGACATCCGGAATTTCGAGTTCCCCGGCAAAGTCCGCGGCTATGACAAAGACGCCGTTGACAACTTCCGCGAACAGGTCGCCCTCACTCTCGAACATGTCAAACAGGACAACCTGAAACTGTCGATGGAAATTGAATCGCTCAAAACCCAATTGACCGGTTTGAAGCAATTCGAAGATGCCATTAAAAATGCTGCCATCGATGCCCGCCGTAATGCCGACTCAACCATGGCCGGAGCCAAAAAGGAAGCTGAAGAGATCATCGCCAAAGCGCAGGCCGAGGCCGACAAACAGACTTCCCATCTCGATGAACAGAAAACCGCTCTCCAGGCCCAGGTTGCCAAACTCGAACTGCTCAAGAAAACTTACCTCTCTAAATTACAGGGCCTGATCCAGTCGCATCTCGAGTGGGTCCAGGAAATGACCAAGTCGGAGCTTCCGGCTCAGGAGATCGACCAGATCTCCGTTATGCCGATGCAGCCGCCAAAACAGACTGCCGTCTCTGAGCGTCTGCATGTTGAGTCCCGCTCCGAGATCACCACGAAATCACGCGAAACGATCGCCACTCAGCCGCCTAAAGAACGCGCTCCCCGGACCGAAGATGCCAACGCCGCCAGCCGAGTGGTCACTGTTGACCAGATCTCTTCTGAGGCCGACGCACCTAAATCGGATGCGCCGATCGATCCTGAATTGGCCGCCGCGTTAAGCAACTATCAGCACGCTGCTGATGCCGAGGGAAAACCGACCCAGCCAAAACGGAATAAAGAAACGACCCGGATCGATATCCCGTCCGAATATCAGGGAAAAGCATCCCAGCCCGATTTCCATGTTTCGACCGACAAAGTCGCTCGCGGCAATTACGAGCATGCAACAGTTAATATCGATGAACCGGTGGATGAACCGGCCGAACCTGTTGTTGCAGCAACCCCCGCGGTTGCGCCCGATCCAAACTCACTCGCCAACGTGCTCGACAATGTCGTGCACAAATTCGAGGAAGAGATGGACAAGGCCGCCCGCAGCTAAGATAGTGAAATGTGATTTTCCTGCGCGTTTAAGCGCTTCATGACTAGCAGTTGATCAGGTAGAGACCGGCGAAGCAATTCGCCGGTTTTTTTTTGGGCTTTAGTTCAGGAACTTCACCCGAAGGGCGTCGACGCCGGTTCCTGACAAACATCCTTCCTATAATGCCTCATTCCGCGCAGGCGGGAATCCATCTTCTTTTCGTCATCGCGAGCCTTGCCCGGCAGTGGACGGACATTCTTTGCGCGGCAGACGTCCCCGTCTGCCCGTCCTACACCGCCCCGTATTACAACTCTCACTACTCCCGGACCCACCCCCATTAATAGAGGGGAGAAGCGAGGTCAGATGCCTTTCTCTTTCGCCAATCAGAAAATCGATCACTCCTCCCAAAGCATCAAACCGCTTCCCCGCAACAACATGATCATTCCAGCCCGGCATCCCCTTATAAAGCGTACCATCACTTTTGTGCGAGATATGATTGCCCGTCACGCCCGCGCACCGTATTTTTCTCCCATGTCGGACAAACGCCAACTCAAAGACCTTCGCTCGGTCGGCCCCGCGATGCTCGAGGATTTTCAGAAACTCGGGATAACATCGGTTGCACAGCTAAAGTCGAAAAACGCGCAAAAGTTGTATGACCAACTCTGTAAGATTGCGGGTCAGCGGATGGACCCTTGTGTCCTCGATGTTTTCTCCTGCGCTATCGCCCAGGCCAAAGACCCACAGCTTCCCGCCGAACAGACCGACTGGTGGTTCTGGTCGAAGATCCGCAAACAGCGGAAGCACTAGCCTCTTTGGCCGTTGCATCGGCTTAGTCAACTCGGTTATACTATCTCCATGTCCAGCACCTATTCCATGCCGCTTATCTATGACATCGCGTTCGGCGACCGGAATGTCGAAGGGGAATGCGATTTCCTGCTGAATGCATCAGAGATCCATCTCGGCCGACCGGTTGAATCCGCGCTGGAACTTGCCTGCGGACCGGGAGCGCATTTCAGAGCGATGGCCAAGACCGGCATTCTCTCAGACGGCATGGACCTTTCTCCCGAGATGGTCGCCTACGCCAATCAGCTTGCCGCCAAAGAGAGGTTGACCGCGACGGCGTTCGAGGGGGATATGCGGCAGTGGGCCGCTCCGCGAAAGTATGACCTCGCCTATTGCCTGCTGGTCTCGTTTGCCCATCTGTTGACCAACGACGATATTCTCGCGCATTTCAGTTGTGTGGCGAATCTGCTTTCGCCCGGCGGTATCTACATTATTTCCCATGCACACCCGCGCGATTTTTATGGAAGCGGTGAGCCCTCGATCGAGCGGACCTGGGTCGCCGAGCGGGATGGGATCACGGTGGAGACCGACTGGGGAGGGGAGAACCAACGCTTCGACCCGCTGGCCGAGATCGATGAACTGACTATCAGCTATACGGTCACGACCGATGGGAACAGCGAACGGTTTGAGTCGACGGAGCGTTTGCGCCGCCTTTCGTATCAGACCTTCCTGGCGTTGATCAAACAATCGGGAAGATTTGAACTAGCCGCGACATATGGGGATTTCGATATCGGCCGCCGCCTGGACTCCGATGACTCCGTCCGCCTGCTGGCAGTGCTCCGAAAAATCTGAATTTTCACTGACAGCAGCTGTCAGTGGGGGGTTGTATATTTTTCATAGCGACAATTGAGACATCCGAAGTATGATTTCGCGGGATGGCTGGCGAGATCGGTAAGTGATTGCATCGTAGGAAATGTGGGGATATCTTGTAGTGATGTTGTACTCCGTGGGACATTCGAACCAGACGCTGGAAGCGTTTGTTGCGCTGCTGCATCGGCACCAGATCGAGCTGTTGGTCGATGTACGTACTTCTCCGCGCTCCGGTTTTGTGCCGCAGTTCGACAAGGTGGTGCTTGAGAACAAGTTGCCCGGCTTCAAGATTCGCTATCGCTACATGGGAGATGTTTTGGGAGGGCGTCCGGATGGTGCGGAGTATTACGATGCCGATGGACGCGTGCTTTACTACAAACTTGCCCGCGCCAGTTTCTTCGTCACCGGCCTGGATACGCTGACGATGCAGGCCGAAAAGGAACGCACGGTGATCATGTGCAGCGAGGAGGATCCCTCGGTTTGTCACCGTCATTTGCTGATCGGCCATGTTTTGTATGAGCAACAAATCGACTTACAGCATATTCGGGGGAACGGGCTGATTGAGCCGTACAGTGGGCTGGCTTCGAAAGAGGAATCGGCTCATCCGGAGCGACATCAGGAAGATCTGTTCGGGAATGCGAGGGAGCTTGAATGGAAATCTATACGATCGGTTTTGCGGGGAAGTCAGCCGCCGAGTTCTTCGGACTTCTGAAGTCGGCAGGCATTCGACGGTTGATCGATATCCGGTTGAACAATAGTTCGCAATTAGCCGGATTCACCAAGGTTGACAATCTACCGTATTTTCTCAAAGAGCTTTGCGATATCGATTATGTGCATGAGCCTTTGCTCGCTCCCACCAAAGAAATCCTCGACAGCTATAAACATGGCGAGATCGAGTGGGCTCAGTTTGAGCAAAAGTACCAGGAACTTCTGGTGGAGCGACGAGTCGCGGAGGTTCTGGACAAAGCGTTGTTTTCGAGTCGCGCTGTGATGCTATGCAGCGAATCGACGGCCGACCAGTGTCACCGCCGTTTAGTGGCGGAATACCTGTCGGAACATTGGGGAGACATTCAGATCAATCATCTATAGCATCCCTGGGGAGGGAGCATGGAAGTCGTCATCAGTCATCTTACGCGGATGAATCCGGGGCACGTGTGTGCGGCCGGATTTGATCCGGCCACATTGCGCCCAATTCGCCCGGTCCTTGAGCGACCGCAACTTCTGCCCGTACGTTTATGCCAGGGGAGGCCGCCTCGCTTGCGTGTTCGCTCTGTCCTTTATCTGCATTCACCCAGGCCGTGCGGTGAAAAGCCGGAAGTTGAGGATCACGAGTGTCTGCTGGGACATCTCGTGGAGAAAAAGCAATTGCTGCACTCCGAACTCTGGCCGATGTTGACCAAAATGGTCAAACCGGGATTGCAGGCAATCTTCGGGAAGGAGCTTCAGCCCACGGGCAAGACTTTTTCAACTCCGGCCCATGAAGGTGCGGGTTCACTTGGATATGTTCATCCGGTGTACCGTTTCCGGCTTCATCTCGAGATGGATCATTTCGAGAATGAAGAACGCCTGAAGCTCCGGTATGTGGTGCACGACCGGACATTTCATTTGCCGGTAACCGACCTTCGGTTCTATTCGCTCCCGGATTTTCGCATTGATCAAAAGGCGGTGAATGCCGTCAATGGGTTATTTGAGGGTACGGAAGACGTCATACTTGCGGTTGGACTGACCAGGCCATTTATGGAGAAGCACTGGCTCCAGGTAAATGGCATTTATCTTGAGAAGACGGAATGGGAGGAGCTGTTGGTAAGATAGCGAGAGAAGAGGGTGATGCTCATTCGTTAGTGCGCGTGATGCGCTCCATAAACTCCGGTCGTTCATTTTCTAGGGCTCCGGGCGGTGTCGTTGTCGCGGATCCCCTGGCATAAAAGCTCGAAGGGCGGAGATTCTTTGCCCATTGAGAGCTGGCCTTAAGACTTGGGCGGTGCTCGCGAGGTCGGCGGTACTTGCCTCACCCCCCTCCTGCCCCTTCCAGGCAAACCAAATCGTCCCTATTGCCCCGCAGATGAAAGCGACCATGAAATTCGTCGACGGGGAGATCAGCCACAAAAACGCTCCGCCGAAGGCTGCGATCGAGACGATCGAGTCGCGGATAAGATAGTACAGCCCGAACATCGCGGCCTCGCGACCCTCCGGCGCAAGATCCATGATCATCGCTTTGCGGGTCGGCTCCCCAAACTCCTTCAGTCCACGCACGACAAACGCGACAACCAGCATCCAGAAAGATTGCGAGAACAAAAGCACCAGCGGGAACAACGTGAAATTGATAAACGTCATCACCACAAACGGCTTCTTGCTCGTTTTGTCCGCCCAGTAGGCGACCGGAATATAGCAGAGGACCGCAACCACCATCTCGATAGTGGTCAACAGCCCAAACTCGAGCGCGCTGACCGGGTGAATCACTTCTTTCATCGCCCAGACTACGACAAAAGCGTATGGGATCTGTTCGGCAAAACGGATCAGGATATCGGCGACGAGTAGGTGCTTCAACTGCGGCGACATCAATCGGAACATCTTGAGCGGATTTTTCTCCGCATTCCCGTTGCCTTTGTCGGCGCCAGATGCGTCATCCTGAATCAGGATCTGCTGGATCACTGCGGCGATGATCGCCATCAGCAGCGCAGCGCAGAAGGCGAGTCGCACGCCGGTTGATTCTCCCCATCCGGCGATAAAGAGACCGCCGACCACCGGGCCGAGTGCCATGGGGATCCGTCGAACCAGCGAGTGGACCGAAACGCCCATTGTCCGTTTTGATTTCGGAAGCAGTTTGGCGACCAGCCCCATAGTGGCAGGGAGCGAGATGGCTGTCCAGGAGAGAAAAAGGATCGAGCCGCCGATCACCGCGTAAACCGATGGAACCAGAATGACCACCAGAAAGCCGGCCATCGCCATCAGGTTGAAAATCAGCAGCGCGCGTTTAGTGCCGAAACGATCCGAGAGATAGCCGCCAGGGAAGGAGTAGAGTGCGGAGAGAAGATTGTCGAGGCC
This sequence comes from bacterium, assembly GCA_016708025.1. Classification (NCBI taxonomy): domain Bacteria; species bacterium. The sequence continues at coordinate 185,225 of JADJGQ010000002.1, forward strand.
ATTGAGCAGACCGATCGCAATTGCACCGCCACCCAGCGCCAGGATATAGATCGGCAGAAACCGCTCCGCCATTTTCTCTCCCATGCCGACCAGAATCACCATGGAGAGAAGCGCTACCATCCCTTGCTTGAGCGCGAAAAAGTCGATCGCGCGCCGCGCGAAAGATGGGGATACTTCAGGGAGTCGTTCCGGCATACCTGCAAATAAGCTGTTTTGATAGCGAAACGACAAGCAGTGGTTCAATCCGCACGCAGAAAACCGGCTGGCGGAGCTCTGTTATCCGGTTTCAGGACAATCAGTTTGAACGGACAAGCGGCTGCCAGTTCCGAGCCTCGAAAAGTCCGTTTTCCCTTGCCATGCCCGCTAAACTAGACTAGGTTTCCTGCGCGAAGGCGGGAATACTCCTGCCTTCTCTGCTAACCGGAACGAAGGATGGTGAATGGAGTTTTTGCAGTCGGTCATCGACGTTTTCCTGCATCTCGACCAGCATCTGCTTGAGATCATCCAGACCTATGGGACCTGGACCTACGCCATTCTGTTCGCTGTCATTTTCTGCGAGACCGGACTGGTGATCACGCCGTTCCTTCCGGGAGATTCTCTTCTGTTTGCCGCTGGCGCACTGGCGGGAGCCGGGGCGATGCGGATCGAGATCATTTATCCGCTTTTGGCACTTGCCTCGATCTGTGGAGACTCGCTCAATTACACGATCGGCCGCAAACTGGGTGACCGGATTCTCAAGAGCAACAGTAAAATCCTCAAACGGAAGTATGTCGACAAAACTCAGCAGTTTTATGATAAGTACGGCGCCAAAACAATGGTCGTCGCACGCTTCGTCCCGATAGTCAGGACCTTCGCCCCGTTCATGGCCGGGGTCGGCAAAATGCCGGTACGCAAATTCGCCTTATATATAGTCATCGGCGCGGGCCTCTGGGTTTCGTCCTTTGTCTGGATCGGCTACATTTTTGGACAACATCCGTTCGTCAAAGAGCATTTCAGTCTGGTCGCGCTAGCGATTGTGGCGATCTCCGTGATTCCAATCGCATTCGAGTTTGTGCGGCATCGGTTCGGAAAGAAGACTGCGGAGAAAGAGAGCTGATCGATGGATAGCCTGACCAATCTGCTGGCTGGCAATCACCTGTTGTTGTTATTCATGGTGATCGGCTTGGGATACTTGATCGGCTCGATCAAGATCTTTGGCTTTAATCTCGGCGTAGCCGCGGTCCTTTTTGTCGGCATGGCCTTCGGCGCTATTGACCCGCGCCTGCAACTCCCGGAATATATCTACATCATCGGTCTGGTGCTTTTCGTCTATGCGATCGGTCTGCAAGCCGGCCCAGGATTTTTTGCGTCCTTCCGCTCACACGGCCTTCGCTTTAGTCTGCTGGCAGTTACTCTGCTTGGCATTGGAGGGCTCGTCTCCGTTCTCCTCTGGTGGCTGATGGATTTCTCTGCCCCCCAGACCGCCGGTCTTTTCTGCGGTGCTTTGACCAATACACCCGCCCTTGCGGCTACCATTGAAGTCATCAAGTCGATGGCCGAGCAACTGCCGGCCGGTTCTGCCGAGCTGTTCGCCGCGGTGCCGGTGGTCACGTACGGCCTCGCGTATCCGTTCGGTGTGTTCGGCGTCATTCTCTACTTTTATATCTTCACCAAGCTGTTCAAAGTTGATCTGGCGCACGAAGAGGCCCAGCGGCTGCAGGAAGCCGGCGAAGAACGGATCTTCAGTGTCACTTATCGCATCACCAATCCGGCGATCATTGGACGCTCTATCGAGAAAGTCCTCGCGTCATTTGGCCATACCGGTTTTGTGTTGAGCCGTATCAAGCGTGGTAACGATATTCAGGTGGTTCAACCGACCACCATCATTCAATCCAATGACCTGATTGTAGCGGTCGGCTCAGAGCGTGGTCAGGAAATAGCCCGGCTCCTCTTTGGCGAAGAAGCCAGCGAGCATATTCCGGAACAGCGCGATGACATGAGCTACCGGCGCGTTTTTGTTTCGAATAAGGCGGTGATCGGCAAAACGATCGATGAGGTCCGCGCGCTGGAACCATTCCAGGGAGCGATCACCCGCTTACGTCGCGGCGATGTAGAATTTGTACCGACCCAATCGACTATTCTCGAACGCGGCGACCGTATTCTGGTAGTCTCGCGTCGCGAGGATGCCGACAAGGTGGCCGAGTTTTTCGGCGATTCGATCAAGTCGATCTCCGAAGCAGATTACCTTTCCCTCTCGCTTGGTATTGTGATCGGTGTGTTTGTCGGGATGATCCCGTTCCCTCTACCGAACGGCATGACTTTCAAGCTCGGCTTTGCGGGTGGACCACTGGTGGTCGGTTTGATTCTCGGACGTCTCGAGCGGACCGGCCCGATCATCTGGGGAATGCCGTTTAACGCCAACCTGGTGCTTCGCCAGATCGGCCTCGTCTTTTTCCTCGCGGCAATTGGTACCCGCGCCGGACAGGGATTTGGCACCACTTTCCACGAGGGAGGCTGGAGCCTGATCCTCGCTGGCGGCCTGATAACGACGACTGTGACCATACTGACAATTTATCTGGGGTATCGCTATCTGAAACTTCCGATGGCGGCCGTGATGGGGATGATGTCCGGGATGCAGACGCAGCCGGCCTGTCTCGCGTATGCAAATCAACAATCCCAGAATGAACTTCCGAATATCTGGTATGCGACTGTCTATCCGGCCTCAATGATCGCCAAGATCGTGTTGGCCCAGATCATTGTTTCACTGCTGATCATGCTCAGTTGAAACGGCGTTAGACTTTTCCCAGCACATAGATCGACCAGGGGGAGAGGCGCGTTTCATTCACCCACTTGAATGGTTCGGTCTCGTGCGCCAGCGGCTGGTGCAGGTCGATCACTTCAAGTGAGGCCTGCTCGTAGATATCACGGTACCCTTCATCCGTCCAGAGAACATCTTCGACCGGTCGACGGTCCTCGACATCGGTCATGACGATCTTCACCCGATCTCCCAGCTTGGCAAACCTGTTCTCCGGAAATTCCTTGGTGGTGAAGGATGCCCACTCATGGGTGTAAATCTCCGGTGCGGAAACCAGATTTATGATTCGGCCATCGTCGGCCAAAATCGAGGCTAGCTGAGTAAAGAGATTGAATTTCTTCTCTAGTGTCGGGACATTGTCGAATGTAAACGCGGCCAGGATCAGATCGAAATGGTATCCGGCAAGGAGCTCAAGAGGAGAATCATTCACCAACAGATATTTGCCGGAGCGATCCTTTGTTTGCGCAAGCTTGAGCATGTCGGCCGAAATATCAACGCCGATCGTCTCAAAGCCGAGCCCCTTAAGAAAACGGGTGGAGCGACCGGTCCCACATCCAAAATCAAGTGCCCGTTTCCCGCTCACATGCGTGGCAAAAAGTGTCGGGAGATCCCGGTATGCCAGATAATAGGTGCCGGGAAACTCCAGTCGCGCGTATGCTTCGGCGCGCTGCGCATCCTGATATACATTCTCGAAATCCATCGCACTCATGATACGTTTCTGTCCGGACTCAGGTTTATCATTTTGAGCTGTCCGCAATGGGTAACGGGATCTTCCTGGACGATACGGCGGAGTCCACCTCCGCTGGCTGAACTGTCGGCTTCACCGTGACTGAGTCCGTGCCGGACGGCGGCGCAGAGACGCTGGGCGTCGCCTTAAGCAGAGAATCTATCTTCCTGCTAACCAACTGGGAAAAAAGCAGTTCGCGCCCCAGATCCTGTTCAAACACCGTCAGGTAATGGAACAGATCATCCGATGTTATGTTATTGGCTTGCATAAGGGAATCACGATAGCTGAGGAACTTCGCTTTCTCCTCGCGATATGTCGCCGAGGCAAGCCAGACCTGCGCGGTGACCAGTGCATACTGATTATCGATCGCTGTTGCCTTTTCCTGCTGCGCGCTCGTTATTCCCTTCCAGGTAAACCAACCGAGAAGGATGACCACGATCGGAAGTAGCCGTTTGAGCCAGATCATAGTTCTTTCAACTTTCGGTTGCCATCCGACGTACAACATCTACATTATGGGTCGATAGTAGCAACATTTCAACTTTCGTACGGATATGGACTTACAACTCACTTACCCAATAAAGCGTCGCAAAAGCCGCGCTGTCAAGATTGGTGATGTCCTGATTGGGGGCGGTTTTCCGATTGCCATCCAGTCTATGACCACCACGGACACCCGCGATGTGGACGCGACAGTCGGCCAGATCACTCAACTCTTTGATGCCGGCTGCGATATTGTACGCATTTCCGTCCTCAACCACCAGGCAGGTGACTGCCTGAAAGCGATCAAGGACCGCGTCCCCAACAAGCCTATCGTCGCCGATATCCATTTCCAGTATAAGCTGGCGCTCAAAGCGATAGAGGCCGGTTTCGACAAGATCCGCATCAATCCGGGGAATATTGGCGCTGAGTGGAAAGTCCGCGAAGTTACCCAGGCGGCCAAAGATAAAGGAGTGCCGATCCGAATCGGCGTCAACTCCGGTTCACTCCCGAAAGACTTGCTCGACCAGTACGGCCACGATGATCCCCGCGCTTTTGTTGAGGCGGCCCTGCGCGAAGCTGCCATTCTCGAGGATATGAATTTTCAGGATATCGTTCTTTCGGTCAAGTCGACCAATGTGAATATCGCCTTTTGGTCGTACCATCTCCTGGCCCAGCGATGTGATTACCCGCTGCATATCGGCATTACCGAGGCGGGAATTCTGGAGACCGGCACGATCAAATCATCCGTCGGCATCGGAGCGATTCTTCTAACCGGCATAGGCGATACGATTCGCGTTTCCCTGGCGGCTGACCCGATCCATGAACCGCGTGTCGCCAAACAGATATTGCAGAGCTGCGCGCTGGTCAACGAAGGAGTCGAAGTGATCGCCTGTCCGACCTGCGGACGTTGCCAGATCGACATGATCCCGCTGGCTGAGTCAATCTCTGCCAAGACCCGCCATATCAAAACGCCGCTCAAAGTTGCGGTGATGGGGTGTGCGGTGAATGGCCCCGGTGAAGCTGCCGCGGCCGATGTCGGCATTGCCGGCGGCGCAGGGAAGGGGATCCTGATCAAAAAAGGGGAGATCGTCGCGCGGATGGATGAAGCCGATCTCGAGCGAAATCTGCTCGATGAGATCGAAGCCATGACCGGCGAAAAAATTCCGCGATAAGCGATTCGTTTTAGATCACCGCATTCTTGAACACTGTGACCGGCAGACGAACTCGTCTGCCGATTCTCTTTCAGCTCACGCCAGTCCTCGAAACTCCGTTGTCACCAAAAAAGCCGGCGGGGCTTGTCGCCTCGCCGGTCCTTGTATATCAAAAGGTGAGGAGCAAACATCCGTGTCTGCCCTCACGCACGCCTGGTTATCTCGGCATCCCTAGTTTCAACTGCGCTTCATGCAATTTCATCCGGCGCGAGATGATATCTTTTTGCTTCGAGGCCAGTTTCTGTGTCGATTCAGCTCTTTGCTGTTGTAGTTTCAGCAATCTAACTTCGAGTTCGCGGAGCACCTGTTGCGAGGTGGTAAGGGTCAGATCGCCGGCTCCGGCCGCGTTGAGCGAGTCGAACTCTGTCCGCTTGCGGACCAGTTCGGTTTCAAGTTGCAGAGCCGTGAAATCTATCTCCGCCCACTCGGCATCCGCCTTGGCTTCGTCCACCTCGGTCTTACGAAGATCCTTCAACTTGTTAAGCAGATTGATCGCCTGTTCGTTGGCCTTTTTTTCGATCTCAAGTGCCATCACCTCGGTCTCTCTTTTTGCCTTCTTGGCTTCGTTTTTGCGACGGTCAACATCGCCGAGAGTGACTTTACGCCCCTCGATCGTGCCGTCTACCTGCGCCAGGCGGGTCTCCGCCTGAACACGGCGATAATCAGCCAGTTGCTTCCCCGCTCTCGCATTCTCCATATCGTTATTTATCTCATCTACGGTGCGGGTCGGGATCACAACCATCCGCGGATCAGTCAACATTGATAACCGCTGCTCCTGCGCGTTCGTCATTGAAGCAGTCGACAAAACTACTCCAGCCAGAAGTAACATCACCGGTGATACACGAGCCAATTTACCAAATGTCATTCTCTATCTCCTTTGTGCCGTTATATACGGTACGACTTCGTTCAACGTGAAAACTATTCCTCGTTTATCCACATTCTTGAACGCTGTACGTGGGGAGTTGTTCCGCGCAAAGAAAATGCGCTGCCATCTTAAACAGTGACACAACAAGGAGATCGCCGCTACAGACAAGCAACATGCCTGCTTCTATACCCGCGGACACACGGGCCACTCATGCGGAATACGCTATATCTCGCCCAATCTCTTCACAAAATCCTCGACTGTTAACGCTGGGAGCGAACAGACTGAATCAATACAGACATAGCCGCGCGTGGCGCCATCGGAGGATTTCCTGCCTTCAAACAACGGGCCCTCTGCCTGCGCATGCGAAGCGAACGCGATCACTCGATTGGGCATAAACCGCTTGTATGCCTCCGCCAGCATTCCATCGCGCACTTCTCCCTCGCCCACGATCACTATCTCGATCTTGCGCGAAAGCTGGAAATCAACCGCAAACAGCGCGGAGGTCATGCCGCTTGGATACCGCGCCAATAGACCGGAAAGAAAGCGCAAGCCACGCTCCGCCATCTCCTGCATCTCTTTCCGTTCGGTCAGACGGTGCAGTTTGAGCAGGTTCAACAGCATCACCGACCCGGGCGCCGGCATGGAACCATCCGTCTCTTCTTTGGGTCTGAAGATCAGATCTGGCTGGTTATCCGGTCGGAGATAGAATGCTCCGTCTGCATCCATAAACTGTCCTGCCTTCTCTGCCAGGATCAGGGCAAACTGGAGCCATCGGTTGTTGTCGCCGCTGTTGTCGGACTCATACAGGTCGATCAATCCGCGGATATAGTATGCGTAGTCCTCGAGAAATTCACCGCTTGAATGAACTGCTTGACGATACGCATGCGTTAAGGCACCGTCGCGGAACAGCTCGCGCTGTACAAATTCGGCATTGCGGATCGCCGCCTCGAGATAGCGCCGCTCACCGGTCACCTGATACCCTCTGCAGAGTGCGGTGACAGCCAGCCCATTCCACGAGGTCAGGATCTTGTCATCGGTCAAGGGACGGACACGTCTACTGCGGGCCTCGAACAATCTCTCTTTGGCACGCGCCAGAATCTCTCTTAACTTCTCTTCGCCGACAGAGACCTCCATCCGATCCGACTGCAACGTAACATGCAGGATATTCTCCCCCTCGAAATTCCCAATCGTCGTCGCATTGTAGTATTGGATCACCGTGTCGGCATCTTCACCGAGAATCTCTTTTAGCTCGGCTATCGACCAGACATAATATTTCCCTTCGACTCCCTCGGAGTCGGCATCCAGCGCGGAATAAAAACCGCCGGATGGATCCGTTAATTCCCTCAGGATAAAGTCGAGTGTACCGCGTACCGTATCGCGATAAAGCTCATTTTCGGAGACCTGGTACGCTTCGACGTAGGTCGGTACGAGCAGCGCATTATCATACAGCATCTTCTCAAAGTGCGGCACCAGCCAGAATGCGTCGGTTGAGTAGCGGGCGAAGCCGCCACCGATCTGATCGTATATGCCGCCGCGGGCCATTGACGCCAGCGCCTTTTCGGCCGCCAGCATAAACGTCAGATCCCCCGACCGCCTGCTGAAACGAAGGAATAGCGACATCTCCAGCGGATGCGGGAATTTCGGTGCCGCCCCGATTCCGCCATGCGCATGATCGAAATTCTGCATCAAATAGCCCACCGCCGCCGTCAGCATCCCTTCATCCAGCCGCGTCCGGTCGCCGGTCATATTGACATGCCGGTAGATCTCATCGTAGATCGCATCGGCCGACTCAACTACCTGCGCCTTGCTTTCCGCATATGCACTCGCCAATTCGGTGATGATATGCAGAAATCCGGGCCGCCCCCCTTGATTGTCCGGCGGAAAATAGGTCCCCGCAAAAAACGGCCTCAGGCTCGATGTCAGAAAAACCGACATCGGCCAGCCACCATGGCCGGTCATCGCCTGCGTAAAGGTCATATAGATGTGGTCAATATCCGGGCGTTGCTCGCGGTCAACTTTGATACAGATGAACTTTTCGTTGAGAAGATTGGCGATCGCTTCATTCTCAAATGACTCTCGCTCCATCACATGACACCAGTGGCAGGCCGCATACCCAATAGACAGAAAAATCGGCTTATCTTCGGACTTTGCCCGCTCGATCGCTTCATCCCCCCACGGATACCAGTTGACCGGATTGTGCGCATGGCTCAGCAAATAGGGTGAGCTTTCGTTGATCAAATGATTGGTATGTGGAGATCCGGCGGTCATGCTCTTCTCTTTCGGGTCGAAGGTTGATTCTCACCCAGCATAACCGGTTAGGTAGGCAGGGTCAACTCCATACGGAGCTACAACAATGAGCCGGGGGGAAGGTTTCGGGGATTTGTGGCAGCGATATTTCAGCGAGCGTCGAGAATGGTCGAAAACGTGGCCGACAATGAAAGCTTGAGAAACGGGATCGTTCGGTCATCGGACTCGATATGCCCGAAATTCGTGATCCGATTGAATCCGGCCTCTATATCATAGGCCGCGACTGAGCGAAGATACCCCTTGAGCCCGACTGAAAGACTCATCGACTTCTCAACAATGCCGGTCGGGAATGGCTCATCATAACTGCCATCCTGATTCAGCCAGGGCTCTGACCATTCGGCTGCGACTGAGCCTTCTCCCTGGCGCATATAGGAGAAGTTCAGAGAGGCGACAGTCAGTTCTCCAAACCATCGAAGTAAGCTTACATCGGTCAGATCGTAATCATTTCCCATCGCCGCGCTGATCAGGTTGTTCTTGAAAAGGTATCGATTGCGGGGGAGATCCTGATTAAATGTCCAGTTGGTAACCCGGCTATATTCCATCTTGAGGTCCAGCGATGGTGCCAGATCTGCCAGGTAACCGCCGATCAAGAAACCGATCTCATTCGGCTCCTGATCCGACTGCGACTTGCTCTCGACCTGCATATCGTCGATCATGAGTTGCCCATAGAAATGGTATCCGGTAAATGGCTTGATCGAAAAGTCGAATCCGACAAACGTATTGTCGTTACTTCCCTCATTCACCTGCGAGCCATGGAAAAAGATCAGCGGGTTGAGATAGTATAGCTCGATCTGACGTCCCTCGCCACCGAAGACCACTGTTTCAAAGAGGCCGACACGGAGCCGTTTGGAGAGATGAATATCCAGGCGATGCCCCGCGAAATATCTGTTTTCGATCACCTGGCTGCTGTCATTGACCCATCGCTTCAACGGGTCGAGCCTCGCCAAACGATATGAGAGGGTTAGTCTTCCCCAGCGGTAGCTATAACCGAATCCATCAAGCGGGCTGTTTGGTCCAAGCACGAGTGAATTCTGTGTCCCCCAGAATGAAGCAAACCGGCCGGCTGTCAGGTCGAATCTCTCGGTTTGCCAATGAGCAAACGCATGTTCCACATCGCCCGCCAGACCGCGCCATTTTTTGCCGAGATATCCGGGGTCATTGGCCAGTTCTTCATCGAGGAGGAAATTTCCATAAACAAAGAGATGTTTCGTGGGTCGGAACGCCAGCCCTCCGCGGATTGCTTCGTAAGCAAGCGGGCGCGATTGCCGCGCAGCACTGAAATTCTCGCCGAGTGAAGAAAACAAACTCAGGCGATAATCAGCCAGTTCATTCCATGAAGAGTAAGGTGTACCTGTCAGGTTGAATTTGTCGATCGGATAAGGTCCAAGCTGATAGTCAAATCGATTGAGCGTCAGTGCCCGATCGCGTGCCATCCGGTCGTACAATAACGAAGTTGACTGTTGTCCTGCGGGAATTAAACCCGGCGCGGCGATCGCCGATGCGGCAAGCAACACCAGTCCGGCAATTCCGCCTTTGAACAGAGCATTCAATGGCCGGACCCTTTCAACACTGTCGGGACGGTCTTCAGGAGTATCTTGGCGTCCAACATCAGCGACCAGTTATCGATATATTCAAGGTCGAGTCGCATCCAGTCCTCAAAGTCGATCGCATTCCGGCCATTCACCTGCCAGAGACAGGTCAGCCCCGGTTTGACCGAGAGTTTGCGTCGTTGCCAGCCCTGAAATTTGGAGACCTCTGCCGGAAGTGGCGGGCGTGGCCCGACCAGCGACATATCGCCGGCAAGGATATTGAATAATTGGGGGAGTTCGTCGATCGAATATTTGCGCAGGAATTTCCCGAAGTGGGTGATGCGGGGATCGGCTTTGATCTTAAAGACCGGTCCGCTCATCTCATTCTGCGCGGCCAGATCGGCCTTTCGTTTTTCTGCATCGGTACACATGGTCCGGAATTTGTAGAGCGGGAATCTCCGGCCGTTTAATCCAGAACGTTCCTGCTTGAACAGGATCGGACCGGCAGAATCCAGCTTGATCGCAATTGCCACTGCCAGCATGATGGGAGAGGCGAGAATGATCCCGATCATCGCTCCGATCCGGTCGACCAGCGCTTTGCCCAACAGGGAGATCTTCCGTTCCGAGGTCGTCCGGTAAACCAGTGTTGAGAAGCCGTTCAAATGGGCCAGACCCGGGCGAGCCAGGGTCGGTTGATAGATGTCAGGCATCAGGTAGATCTCGACACCCGTCCGTTCAGCAACCTGAAACAATTCGGCCGACCGAGGGATATCATCGGGCTCCAGCGCGAGAAACAGCGCATCCACCTGTCCATCGATTATGACTCGCTCAAGGCAGTCAGGATGGCCGATAAGGGGGGCATCATGGTAACGCCAGAATCCGGTTTTGTGATAGTCGAGAAAACCCAGCAGATGCGTGCCGAGTTCCGGCGCATGCATGATGGCATCGGCCACCTTGAATGCCCTGGGTCCGGTACCGGCGATCACCGCGTGACGCTCGTACCGTAAGGGCTTTTCAGTTTTTCTAAGTCTCGTGATCCAACGAGAGACAACCTGAGTGGTCAGGAACAGCCCGGCCTGACCGGCCAGGTTAATTGTGACAAAAAGACCAGCGGCAACTCGCCCGATCGGCCATTCCATGGCAAAACAGGCGGCTATAAAGATCAGCGAGATACCGACCTCTTCGACGATCATCGCTTTGACATGAGTCCGCAGCAATCGAGTTTTCAGTACTGAGCGATACTGCTTACGGAATGCGATCACAAACCGTATCCCGATCAGCGAGACCATCGCTTCGAGTAGCCACCCTCCCGACACCGATACCAGATTAACAGCAGCGGCCAGCGATACCAGGGAGACAACGATCGCTCCGGTTTCGCCGCACAGCAGCAACCAGAGCTGACGAAAATCGTTCTTGGCTCGCCGTTTCGGTTGGTCGGCCATTGATATCAGGGGGGTCTGTGTTGAGCGCTCATTAGATTGCTCAACTCTGACCGTCTGGCGCAATGGTTCGCCGAGAGGGTTGGAAAAATTGTCGACTTCGCCGGGCGGCGAAAGCGTAGCCGTCCGGCTGGAATGATTCGTCTGCTCTATCCGCGACAGTGCGTTGACACGATTAGTCATCAGCGATCTCCGCCTTGAGTCTATCGGTTACGGCAACTGCCGGTTATTTGGTGACCTGCTTCTGTCTGTTTCCTCGCGTGCGCACGGAACGCGGCTGTTCAGAAACCGTCTCGCGTACCGAACGGCGCACCGGCATCGGGTCTTCTACCACTGTTTCGCTTGGACGCTTGAGCGTCGTCAACCGGACATCCACACCGGCCACGCGATAATTGTCCAGCGGCATGCGGGAGAACGCGTTGATCAACTGCTCATTGTTGAACTCGGACTGAACCTGGTAACGGAGATATCCTTTGAGTTGCGGGTAGCCATCCAGATTGTCGAACGGAATACGCATCTTCGCCAGATAATTGCCGGTGGCGACCACATCGGCGACTCGGATCAAAAGGAAATCCGCCGCGCTGATGCGATTCTGGATCCCCATCCGGGTCAGGACAGTCGAGATACGGAGCATTTCGTCATGCAAGCCGCGCAAGCGGTTGACCAGCACTTCGTCATTGCTCATCGCGGTCGACAGTAATTTGTATTTGGTAGCGCTCACGCTGCTGACATGCATCCGCTCTGCCAGGTGTTCGACGATGGTCGGAGAGCCGATCAGGAATCCGGAGTCGGATGAACCAACGCCAAATGACGCCGTGAACGACCGCAATACCACGACATTGGCATAATTCTGCAACAACGGCAGCGCGGTGATGCCGTAATAGTCGAAATAGTACTCGTCGACGATCAGTATCCCTTCCGGGATCCGTTCGATCAGTTGGCGCAGATCATTCAGGCCAACATTGGCTCCGGTGATTCGATTGGGATTGGCTATGTAGACGACATCGCGTGGCGAGGTTATCGCGCCGGCGATCGTATCGCAGTCGATCGAGAACGGGGAGACACACAGCGTCTCGTGGATCGATTGATTGGCCCGGTCGGCCGCGATCAGAATATCCGGGGAGAGGTGCCCTCCGCCGACCATGCGGCTTGTGCCTCGAGTTACCAGTGAGACTAATTCAGGAAGGAATTCGTCGAAATCCATGAAGGGGTAGATCGATTCTGGGGTCACCATCAAACGATGGCCGAGCGTACGGGTCAACTCTGTGACCTGGCTCTCTGTGACCGTCGGGATTGTACGCATCTGTCAGATCCTTCTTTCAACATCCATGTTGGGTTTTCTCTCCTTGATGTATCTCAAGTGCCATGCCGAAAGTGCGACAAATCCGGTAAGGATCGTTAACCCCTTGTATTTCAAAGTGAAACAGGAGTGAAACAGTGAGGCCAACTCGTGCGTGCGCTCCTCACACGCAAACAATTGAGAACTTTTTTCTGTCACACGCGGAAGTTTCTTCGCCACGACAACCCGGCACAAAAAACCATCGGAGCGACTTGTCGGTCGCTCCGATGGCGGTAGGAAGGTGAGAGTGTAGAGAAAGAATACTGCTAAGAGAAAAACATCTTCCTTATAACTTGTCTATCACGAGCACGGTCGTGAGTACGCTCGAGGTTGCAGCGAGTGCGGTGGTCGCGGTTCTCAGCCAGTTCGATTCCTTTTCAATCTTTGCCGGCACCACGATCACATCCCCCTCTTCAACTCGTTTCCCCAAAACATCGCCGCCGGAGTAGACGGCACCATTGGCTTTGATCAGGCGAGTCCCTTTTTTGTCGGCTCGCGGAGTGAAATTTCCCGCCTGGCGCACGTAGTGTCGCACATCGTGCCCACCAGCGTATTTGATCGTTCCAGTCGCGCCGACCGCTCCCACCACCGTGATCCCTGACGGCCGCGGCGGGATATGGATCTGATCTCCGGGCTGGAGTACCAGATCGCCTAGTTCTCCGTCCGAGGCCAGTACTTTATCCAGATCGATAATGATCCGGTTCACCTGAGTGGAATCATAATTGACGATCAGTTCGGTATGCAGACGTCCCAGCGAATCCTCAATGATAGGCGCGCTGTTCTCCAGCACTTTGGCCACCTGCATCTGATCCAGCTTCCGATTGATCGAACGACGTTCAAAGATCGCTCCTTTGGGGAACGCATTGCTGGTGAATCCGCCGACTCGTCTGAGCAGGTTCGAGAGTGTTTCGTCCCGCGACGACATCACGTACTCGCCCGGGAACATCACCTCACCATCGATCCTGATCGTGCGGTGAAGGCGCCATTCCGGAATGGTCCGTACGTACACCCGGTCATCCTCATCCAGCACCGAGGCCAGACTGACGGAATCCGTCAGGTTGACATACTCAAGACTGACTTCGCCCAATGAATCGATCCGCGCGATCTCTCCCTGAAGTCGGGATGCCGCACGCGTATAGGAACCGGCGAGAAAGATCAGGTCTCCCACCGTCATCTGGTCATAGAGTGGATAGATGCCGGGGCGGTCAACTTCACCGCCGATGAACACCGTCCGCTCACGTTCGACATCCTGTATCCGATAGACATAGAGAGAGTCGCGATCGGTCAGCATGATATTTTGAGTGGAATCTCCCGCCAGGATAGCGGTCAGACTGATCGGGATCACCTCGACCCGATAGTCAGCAAAGCGACGGAACAGGTCGGCGCGATCGAAATAAACATCGTAATCCTGAAGTTCACCGCGCAACACCAGGTCAAGAACACGGGTAGCTTCGCCACGCTCGTATACTCCCGGATGTTTCACCTGACCGGCCACCGAGACCACGTTTTTCTTGAAATCAAAGATAGAGTAAACGGTCATCCGGTCGCCATCAGTCAGGGCGATATCGGTAAGTTTGGGTCCGGCCGTGGCGTTGAGATTCAGATCTCGAACCTCCCATGCCCCTTTGGGGGTTATCCGTTCCAAAAGCACTCGATCGAGATGGGCCTGGGGCAGAGCATTCCCTGCCAGCTTGACCAGCTCGAGCGAGGTCTCATTGTGGGTCAGTTCATAAATCGCCGGACGGCGGATCTCACCGCGAATACCGACACGCGGGCCGGCCACCGGAACGAAAATTGCATCGCCTGATTCCAAACGAAGATCGGAGCGATTATCTCCCTCCAAAAGAAATTTGTAGAGGTCCATCGATACAACCTGCTTCCCGCCGCGCATCAATCGGATATCGCGCATCGACCCGTTTTCATTCGGACCGCCCGCGAGATACAGTGCGTTAAAGAGCGAGGTGAGCGAGGATACAGTGTACGCGCCGGGATGATTCACTTCGCCGGTCAGATAAATGCGGATCGACCGGATCTTTCCCAGCGAGACATTCAATTGAAACTCTGAATAGACCTGACTGAAACGATTGTGCGCGTAGTCGCGAAAGTCATCCAGCTTTTTCCCCCAAACCGACAATTCGCCCACCTTCGGGATGAAAACTTTCCCTTCCCGATCGACAGTCAAATTGTATTCCCCTTCGACTCGTCCCCACAAGCTGATAACAACGTTGTCTCCGGGACCCAGAATGTAATCACCCGCGGAAGCGATATCATCCGGAGGCGCACTCTCGCGAGGGCCGGCAAATAGTTCGAGACCGAATGGCCGCAATTCTTCAAACGACGGCAGATCATCTGCCGGCGAATTCTGATTGTCGGCCTTCACCGTCGGCAATGGCCTTCCAGTCGCATCCAGCGGCTGTGCTTTGCTTTTCGGCTTGGTTGCAGTCTTTGGCGGCTGGCTTTCAGGAAGCCGAATCACCGAAGTGCTGTCATACATGTCGGGGGTTTCGTACGTAGTAGTCGAAGTCTGACTGCGCGCCATTGATTGGTACTTCTGGAGCAACGCGGCCTTGTCATCTTCGCTCATCTGGCCCAGATCCTGGGCATGAGCCTTGGTGAACCAGTTCAGGGAAACCAGTATGATCACCAGGATAATGAGTAGAAGCAGTTTCTTCATTGTCACCTTCCTCTAGCAACTTTCTCGCGACATCCTGTCGCACTCTCGCCTGAGGCTATAGCAAGGTCGATGCCGGGACTCGTCGCACTCCCGTAACCGTATGTTGGGTAGCGTTATAGAGAGGGCGTTCGCTCGTGTGGGCAGACGACCAATGCGACCAGTTCGGGCAGCTTTTACCTGAGATGGTGGAAAACTCTTCCGAATATTCTCTCTGGGCGGTGGAAAATCGGCGAAGGTCAGCTGGCTCTTCTCCTGCCGTTTGGCCGGAGTAACCGTAACCGGTTCAAGTGAGTTGAGATTTCTTAAGTTTAGAGAGTGGTCTGCCCAGAGATTCTTTTCACGAACCAGCCCCCTGTGCGTCTCTCAAAAGAGGAGATAAGTAGCGAACGTATAGTGGGTTATTCGCTCCATGCCGGACCAAAATCGGTCCGATGCCCCTTGACAATTCCACCCCCCCACTGTACCTTGCCACTCTGTTTTTTTAGAATGATAGGCGCACACGAGTTGGGTGTGCATGTTGGTGAGCTACGTTAGAGTTAATGAATAGATTGCCACGGAATGCGTCCCGCCGCACACGAATGTGTGTCCTGTTTAATTCACTGAGAATCAATGGTATTTGTATAGCTCATGGAGACTAGGATGGGGATTCGTCGAATTGCTGTTACTTCAGTCCTGGCCCTCGCCCTGCTTGGCTCGTCGATTCTGGCCGCTGGTTTCGAAAATACCGGCGTCGGCGTTAAAGCCCGCGCAATGGGTGGGGCGTTCCGCGCTGTTGCGGACGATTGGAGTGCCGCTATGTACAACCCGGCCGGATATGCCTTTCTCGAGGACAACCAGGTAGGTGGCAACGCTGCCTTCCTTCACCTGCGCAACGAATTGACGCCGAACTACCGGATCGATGGCCAGTATGAACTGGGGGTATTCAACGACGTCACCATGTACAACCAGCATGAAGTGCTCTCCAATCCGTCGGCCGGAATCGTCCTCCGCCTGCCGGTCTGGGGCGAGACCGTTTTCGGCTTCTCCGCCTATCAGCGCTTCGACTACAACATTAGCTGGCAGCTCTTCAGCCCGATTCGCGCGTACAATGACTCGGTCGACTCGTACTTGTCTACCGAACAGTACAGCAACAATCTGGATGTAGTTAATTTCCAGTTGACCGCCGCTCGCGAGTTCATCCCCGAGAAACTCTCGGTTGGAATTGGCTTGCAGCTCCAGCGCGCCGACTTGAAGTTCAACAACATCTATTTCCGCACTACCCCCATGACCGAAGACCCGTGGGTGGATGAGCCGTACCGCAAGATCCCCGAACTGACTACCCACGACGGTAACGGCTGGGGATTCGGCATCAATGCCGGTATGCTCTACAAGCTGAATGAAAAGACCAACGTGGCGGTCACCCTGGATCTCCCCTTGAAAGACATCACGATCAAGGGAGATGTTGCCCTCCAGTTCCTGATGCCGAAGATCAACGCCCTGCTGGTACCGGGATCTCCGATCGGACCGGGCGAGCTCGGCTATCTGTTTGCCAATGGCGAAAACATCGATCTGCCGGCCTCATTTGAGACCAAACTCAAACTGCCGCCGTCCATCGGTGTCGGCCTCGCCCGCACAGTAACTGAAAAGCTGACTGTGGCGTTTGATGCCGAATACACGGTCTGGTCTCGTTTCGACGGTTTTGAGTTCACCTATACTGATGTTCGGGACTTCCCGCCGATCACTGATGATCCGGCAACTGAAATTGCGTTCTTCTCCGAGAATCAGGAGAGCAAAGTTGAGTTCCGCAATACGATCAAAGCGGCACTCGGCGCGTCGTACCTGGCGCTTCCCTACCTTTCCCTGTTTGGCGGCCTCGCCTACGATCAGGGCGCCAATCGCGACGGTAACGCGTATATTCCGCAGTTTGATGATACCGGCGACAAGATCGGCGTGAGTGCTGGACTCCAGTTCCATGTTGATCGCTGGGACCTCGGCCTGGCTTCCAGTTATATCAAGTATGATGATGCGACCATTACGTCGCTGGACAAAGATCAGGATGACCAGTTTGAAGGGTTCCCTGGATCGTACAAAGCCGCAACCTACGAAACGATCCTGTCGTTCAACTATCGGTTCTAGGAGAGGATGATCATGCAACGTCTGCTTACGATATTTGCGGTCATGGCCGCGCTCATTATCCTGGTCCTGGCCGGCTGTTCGGACCGGGGCTCCAACATTCCCACCCGCACGGATACGTTCGGCTGGACCTGGCTCCCCCAGGAAACACCGCCGTTCGCCCCGTGGCTGACTTATCAGCGCGCCAATCCGGATGGCCAGATCCGCATGACTGTCTGGGCGCCTGAATCAGTTGTTCGTGACAATGCTCCGGCTTCGCTGTTGATCCTGCTCGCCCCCGGCGAAGAGGACCAGTGGTTCTACTTTGAGCATGGTCTCCACAAGATCTGCAACGAGATGATTGCCAATGGCGAAATGGACCCGATGGTCATCGCCTGCGTGGCTAACGATCGTCTCTACGGCGGCTATTTCTACGGTAACAGCATCCCCGGCGGTCTGTATGACTATGTCCTTGGCGACGAACTGATCCAGACGCTTCGCTTCCGCTACCCCAGCCTGATCACCGATGCCAATCATCAGGCTATCGGCGGCGTTGGCCAAGGTGCATATGGCGCGTTCCGCGCGGCGATCCAGAATCCGGGAACGTTTACGTCGATCACCGCCATTGATGGTCCGCTTGACTTCGACGGCGCCAACGGCAACAGCGGCTTTATGACCCTGTTCAACGATGCGTTGTACGAGAATGGTCTGAATCTGACGACCGGTTACAGCCGCCTGGATACGGCTCGCCAGATCGATTCATCTTCGGCCAATCCGATCACTCGTATGTTTATTGGCGGCTCGGTCGCTTTCTCGCCGCATGATACCGGCCTGACTATTTCCGGCGCTCGTCATTTCGGCAATCTCGAGATCATCGAACGTGAGCAACTCGCCGACAGCACGACGCTGATCACGCATTTGTTGACCGGCCAGCGCCTGGGCGGACCGTTCCCGAAGACTGCGGCTCTGGAATTCAGCTTCCACCTGCCGTTCGACTCGATCTCCAAGACCCACGCGCCGACCTGGCGCCGGTGGTTGGCCAACAATCTGGATACACTCCTGGTCAAGCAGGGTGGCACCGCGCTTGACAACACCAGTATCTGGATCGCCTCGACTCCGGAAGCCCGCTACTCGTTCCACGAGCAGACCGTTTCGTTCGAGCGTTTCCTGACTGAAGATATGGATCTGGCGATCGACACCGTCAGCTATGAAGGCTATCCCGGAAATCCGGCGCATGACAACGAATACCTGTTCCACCTGCTTCGCCAGATGATACAGTATCACGCCGCTCATTTCCGCGCTGATATGTAGCTGAACCTTTTCAGAGACCTGATTGTTAAGACCCGGAGAAGATGATTCTCCGGGTTTTCTATTCGTGAGGTAAAACATGACCGAGAATTCCAGATACGACCTGTTATCGATCGGGGCACACCCGGACGATGTGGAGGTCGGCACCGGTGGCGTGCTGATCGACCTGCAGAAGCGGGGTTACAAGTGCGGCCTGGTGATCCTGACCCAGGGGGAGATGGGGACCGGAGGCACGGTTGAGATCAGGAAGCAGGAAGTCAAGGATGCTGCGGCTATTCTCGGAGCAGATATCGTCCAGACTTTCGACTGGGGAGATACCCGACTGGAAGACAGCTACGATAAGCGGCTGGAACTGGCCCGGATCATCCGGCAAACCCGCCCCAAGATCATCCTAGCTCCATACCCCCATGTCGGACATGGACGGCGTCAATCACACCCTGATCATGTCGCCAGCGGGGTTATCGCGCTTAATGCGGCCAACCTGGCGGCACTGAAGAAAGTCGACATCCCGGGCGAGCCACACCTCGTGACCAGGATCTTCCACTACTTCCTTCCGCCGGGAGTGACGCCCAATTTCGTGGTAAATATCACGCCGCATTTCGAGCAGTGGATCGCGGCCTTCTCCGCACATCGATCGCAGTTTCTTAATCCGGAAAAGTCGCGCGACTATATCGAAAACCTGACTGCCATGGCCAGATCATTTGGTCTACAGGCTCGCTGCAAATATGGCCAGGGGTTTTATGCGGTAGAGCCGGTGCTGGTCAGCGATATCATGACGCTCGCCGATGAACAGGCCGGATTGGTCTAGCCGGTCTCTGCCGTTCAAGATCCCGGAATCTTTATGCGGTAGGCTATACGGGATATGCCCGTGACCTCGCCGTTTCCTCCCGGCCCGAAATTCTACTGTGCATCGGCCCACAATCTCCTACATTATCTCTATCATTTCAGGCAAAGGACTGTGACGGCATGCGCAAGACGACAACTTCACGACAGACCGCAAAACCAGTACTCTCGACCCATGCATTGCTCAACCAGCTTGAGCGATTGCGCTCGGTCTTCGGAGCAACGGCCGCGTCCGAACGACTGCGGCTCATCCGGCAACTCGCCCGCCGACAGATCCTCAGTCCGGCTGACCTGATCCGCTACCACGACCTGCTCTGTGTCGTTCGGGCATATCCTGATGATCCAGCGATATTCCAGCTTGCCGAGAAAGAACTGAAGTCGTTTGGCCGTCGGGTCATCGATTACAAGCGATCCACTCGCGACAAAAAGGCAGGCAAACTCGATGACACCGGGATTGAAGGCTCGGTCACCTGTTACCAGTTTAACTACGATATCACGCGCTATCTGCTCGCTCATTATCCCAACTCCATTCGCATCAACTGGGAGCACAGTGCCGAAGACATCTGGAGTCGTTTGAGCAATCTCATTGGCCTGTTGGTCAGTTGGCAGGAGAATGACCCAATTGACAATGACGAAGAATTTGATATCGAGCAATTTTTCAGATCCTCCGGCGGAGACAAAAACGAACTGCAAACGCTGGTCAACCTCTTTGCTGGATCATCCCTGCCCCTCAAAGTGATCCGCGACCAGTGGGAGAGCCTTGGGTTGCTGATCGACTGGGATCTCACGCGCATGTCGTCTGCCCGAAATCTGCATCGAGTCGGTACTGCTCCCCGATTTTACCAGACCGAACCGCTCAGACCGCGCACGCGGGATCTCCGGCAGGAGATCGCGGCATCTCCATCACCGCTCCGCCATGTCACTCGACGTGAGGGAGAGCGTCTGCTATCCGACATCAATGAGGCACTGGGGATCCGGAATCGAGAGCTTTTCCCGCTGACGTTTGGGAGTCCGTCCGAGGTCTATGTCGTTCAGCCGGGAAGAGGATGTGGCATCGTTTTGTACGGTTCAATTCCCGAAGCACGCCTTCCGCTCGAATCCAATTTCGGCGCGCTATTGCTTCGAAATGGCATGCCCGTTGGCTATGGGGTCGCGGCACTTCTGTTCGATCGCGCCGAGATCGCTATCAATATCTTTCCGACCTACCGTGGCGGTGAGTCGCCATACTTCTTCGAGCAGTTCTTCCGGATCTTCTGCCATCATTTCGGCTCACGCACCTTTGTGGTTCGCGCGCGACAGATGGGGTATGGCGAGGATGAAGCGCTCCTCTCCGGAGCTTTCTGGTTCTACTATAAAATGGGGTTCCGCGCGGTCGACAAGCGGATTCGCAAGCTGTCCGATGAGTTGGCCCAGCGGATGTTGCGCAATCCCGCATTCCGTGTTCCTACCTCGACTATGCGTAAGCTTTCCATGACCGATGTATTTCAGACGGTCGATCCGTCGGGTATGAAGGAATACCGCGAACTTTCCATTATTAAGCTCGGCTACCGTGTGACTGAATCATATGGAAAACTATACGATGGTGACCGGTCGCGGGGCATTGAGTCAGCCGTCGCTTCTGTCGGCCGAAAGCTCGGCATTCAGCATACTGCTCGATGGTCCGATGGGGAGAAACTCGCGTTGAGCCGGTTGGCTCCACTAATTGACCTGATACCTGATCTTTCGCGCTGGAGCAGATCGGACAAGCAATTGACGATCGATCTTATTCGCGCCAAGGGGGGAACCGCGGAACGAGAGTACGTGACGCTGATGAACCGTCACCCACGGTTCAAAGCCGCGTTGGAGAAATTGATCGGTTAGCGACGATCAGCCCTGGAAGTCGCTCGTTTTGTGTGTGCCGTCGCAGAATGGTTTTTTCGCTGAAAGGCCGCAGCGGCAGAGCGAGAAGGCACCCTCTTTCACGACGACCGAGCCATCGGGAAGCGTTATCTCCGCCTGAAGACACTCGATCTTGGCCGAGCCGTTCTGGTTGATTCTGATCTTAATATTGCCGAGTTCCATAGATCTGTTGCCTCTTGTGATTGGTCAATCGATGCCGGCCAGTTCGCGCATCCGTTGTAAGTCGAGTATCCTGATCTCCGCGCCTTCCATCACGATCATCTTCTCCCGGACCAGCCTGGCAAAGGAGCGGGAAAGAGTTTCGGGGATCGTCCCCAACTGCGCCGCCAGTACCCCCTTTTTCTCTTCAAGCTGAATTGTCACCGGCCCGTTCGGCGAACCATCCACCTGATCCGCCAGATAGTGCGCCAATCGAGTGGTAACATCGGTCAAAGAGAGCTCTTCGACCAGCGAGGTCATTTTGCGCAGCAGTCCGGCCAGCCTCGCGATCAGGTTAACCGCTATATCCGGATTATGTTCTATCAGCGCGACAAACCGTTCCCGGCTGATGACGATCAGCACGGAATCCTCGAGCGCCTGAGCCGAGGCCGGGAATCGTCCGCCGGAAAAAAGCGCCGCCTCCGCAAACGAATCACCCGGATTGGCGATCAACAGGATCTGCTCTTTACCCTCGGGAGACATTTTGAAGACCTTCACTTTGCCGGTGGCGACAATAAAAAACGCGTACGCGACATCCCCTTGATAGAAGATCAGTTCGTTTTTGGCGCTATTTTTGAGCGAGGCTGCCGCGCCGATCTCTTCAAGCGAACGGTCATCAAGCTGGGCGAACAACTGGGATTGTCTGAGGTATTGGCGCATGCCGGAAGATAGCAGGTTGACGCGGGGAATCAAGTGGCCGCGAAGTTCTCACGCCTGATTTACTTGAGCAGCAGCATCTTCCGCGATTCCGACCGATCTTCGGTCTGCAGGCGATAGAGATAGACACCGGTAGCACAAGATTCTCCCGAGTCGTCTGTGCCATCCCACGTAACCCGATGCTCACCGGCGCTGGTTCTCCCGTCAACCAGCGTTTTCACTCCCTGACCGAGGAGATTATGGACGGTGAGCGTCACATCAGCCGCCCGTTCAAGCGAGAAGCATATCTCCGTCGACGCATTAAACGGGTTGGGGTAGTTTTGGGAGAGGGTGAAAGCGGATGGGAGAGGCGGCAGGTCGTCATCAACATCAGTCATGATGTCCAACACATAATAATATGTGCTGTCGCCTGCACCCCCGAAAACGGAAAACCCGGATTGACGATCAGGTAGAATGAGAAAATCCCGGGGCACCAGCGGTCCGTAGAAATAGAGTGAGTCAAACTTCTCACCGGTATCGGCATGCCAGATCAGGATGACCCGCGGAATGCTTGGGCGTTGAAGGAGCAGTAAGTCTGGGCCTTCCCAGAAGCAGAGAGGGGTGAAAGTGACCTGTCCGTTCATCGGCTGCTTTCGCCAGATCTCCTGTGGTCTGCCAGAAGCAAACGAATACGCGGCGACAAAATTGTCGCCACTTATTGCCTCATTATCAAGACCTCTGTGATACCCTGCTACGACTACTTCCTCCCCATCGCGCGAATCGTCCAGATCGCCGCTCAGCGCCCCGGAGACGATACTAGTGTCGAAATACCTCTCATATATAGCACTGTCAGCAGCGTCCCAAAGGATTACCGAGTTTCTGACATAATACCAGGACCGGCAGTCCCAAGGGTCACAGTAGGAACCAACTCCTGTCGAAGCTATTATTCCAAATGTCTCTCGGCCAGGGCGAGGCAGAAACTCCCCCTGCAAATGGTATTTATTCGACCCCTTGGAGAATACCTGGCTTAGATCAAGCGATGTGACCATAGAATGCGACTTGGTCATATCCTCATATCCCTGTGTAGCGTCATACCAACTGTACGTGCAATACCACTCGAGAACTACAGAAACTGGAGCCAGTGCGTTACTGCTGTCCAAATGAATGCTCAGATATTCCATTTCAAAGAAGTCCGACCAATACTCAGGATGGTTGACATACTGAACGGGAATATCATTCTGTACTATGGTATCATTGGCCAATACAAAACGACCAATGCGCAGATTGTACACCGTATAGTATGCGGCATAGACTATCAGAGAGTCACCGCTGAAATAGTAGGTAATATCGTACGGTTCGCCGGGGAGCTGTATTATCCTCGAGAGCGAAGGACTATCAAATCGCTCTATACGTAGCGCTTGGGTGCTCGCGTCACACGCGACAAATCCAGTTGCCACACCCCGTGTGTCGATGAACGGCTTGAAGTGGGTCAGGCGGCCGGCGTTTGGAACATAGTTCGTCTGGACAAGTCTTAGCTCGGTAGCCTGGATGACGCCGACAAGCAGAATTGAGATTACAATACCATAGAATGACGAAGAGAATCTGATTTGGTTAATCATTTGAGCATCACCATTTTGCGCGCCTGCGTCGTGTTTTCATTTTGCAGCAGGTAGAGATAAATGCCAGTGGCGCAGAGGTTACTCGAGTTATCTCTTCCGTCCCATGTCACTCGATGTTCACCAGCAGTGGTTTTTTCATCGAGGAGCGTTTTCACCTCTTGTCCGAGAAGATTATAAACAGTCAGGCGAACATCGCCGGTTCTCGCCAGCGAGAAGCTGATCTCGGTCGTGGCGTTAAACGGGTTTGGGTAGTTTTGGGAAAGGGTGAAAGCGGATGGAGTCAGCGGTTCATCAGAAGGCACGTCAACAATCGCATCGAACTCCAGCACCATCACCGAGTCGCCGACCAGCACCGCCGCATGGAGCGGCGAGTCACTCCAATAACCAAATGCCTTCTTGATCGATGGATGACTCAAAATGACCGTGGAGTCAAAGATGTCGCCGTTCGACGCATTAACAAAAAGCAACGTACTATCGCCGCGCCAGGCCATTAAAACACTGGCCCGTTCGAAAATGTAGTCCGGCTGAATGCCGGAGATCGGTCGGTGCCATACCTCGACAGGTGAACCCGAGGAGAAGTTGTAACAACTCAAATTCCATTCGGCAGGGGGATGGGCTCCATCCAGACCGGAGTTGACTCCATAGTAGATAACTTCGTCATAGGAATATTGACTGGTCGCATCGAGAACCGCCAACCACTGGTCGCCGTAAGTAAAGACAACCTGAAAGACAGTCTGTCCGATTGAATCGAGTAACTGCATGGATGAAAACTTGTAGTAGCCGGAACTGAACGGCTCGTTAAAGTTCAGATAGTGCATGCCAAAGCCGGCGAACTGCCGATTTGGCGAGGCGCTAAGCGTGGCGGGTTCCATGAATGGAAAAGAAAAGTGTTCTAGCAGGTCCAGAGAGTTGAGGTCGACAAACAGGTTTATCGACATGTCTTCCTCCCACCATTCGGCACCCCCGGAACTGAAGTTATAGTATGTCATATGTTTTTCAACGATCAGTCTGATCGGCCTGCCCTGTTCGTCCTTTTCAAATCGAACCACCTGGCGATGCGGCTGTCGGCCGCGACAGTTCCACATGACCGGAATGGTGTAGCTCGCAGTGTCAAAAGAGACCGAGTTGCCGACCAGTGTTACCTTTTCCAGAATGGTACTGTCTGAATCGTAGAAGCCGATGTCATAATCGATGTAGAAAACTATCGTATCCCCTCGCACCAGATTGGCCATGGATGCAGGGAATTCAGAGATATACGGATCGGGGTTGAAGATGATGGTGATCAACGTGTCCCGATCATACAGGAGAATTTCCAGTCGGTCGAATTTGAGACAGACAACTCCGAGCATTTCCTCTGACGGGGAGAGGATCGGGTCAATTGCCTGCACATAATTGGCTTCCGGGATCCAATCGCTATGAAGCACTCGATATTCAGTGGCAAAGGAAACCACGGGAAGACAAAGCACCGAAACCAAGAGTGTGTACAGAACGATCATTGTGCTCCCCTCTAATTACTTTAGCAACACCATCTTGCGACTCTGAGACCCGATTTCTGCCTCCAATCGAAATAGATAAATGCCTGTGGCGCACGTATGTCCGTTGTTGGCGAACCCATCCCAACTGACACGATGCTCCCCTGCGGTGAGTCTTCCAGTAATCAGAGTCCGCACCTCCTGACCAAGCAGATTGTAGATCGTCAGCGTCACCTCACCCGCGCGCGCAAGTGAGAACCGTATCTCAGTCGACGAGTTAAACGGGTTGGGGTAGTTTTGGGAGAGGGTAAAAGCGGAAGGGACTATCGGCTCGTCGTCCTGAATATCGGTGATGACATCGAACTGGTAGGCAAACAAAGTGTCATTCGCAATTCCGATGGCATTCAGCGTATTTCCGTTCTGACCTGTCTCAAAGTAGGTGATTAAACGAAGGTCACGCCCAAAGGAGGCGCTGTCTGATACCTCGCCATGCGCGACATTGACAAACAACGCGGTACTGTCGTTCCTGAATCCGGCGATTACTTCACCGGCGCTATGCGCATAACAGAGGCTCGCGCCGGAAAATGGCCGGTACCAGACCTGCGTGAGTTGGTCGTCGGCCAGAGAATAACACGCAAGGTGGGATGTGGAATTCGAATGGACTCCGGTGAAGTCCGGGGCTGATCCAAAGTAGATGATCTCATCATGAGGCAACCACGACATGAAATCTCCGGCGAACAATTCATGGGTCCTGGCAATTGAAGCCGAGACATTGACGAATCTTGCGGTATCCTGTCTATAGGCGCGGAGGTAGGTAATATCCTGACTCCAGGTGGTCTCGTATGTATACATGTCATAGGTGTAGCCGTCCGCATCCAGAACTCCAGCTCGTTCGACTCCGTTTGAATCGGTGAAATCGCCGGCTACACACTGTGTCAGTTGACGTCGAAATAGCGTGGCACGCAGATCGGGGGAGTAAACAACAGAGGTGGACATATTCTGGTACGTGATCCAGATATGGAAATCAGACTCGTCCACGAACATGGCTTCGAGCGCAACACCGCTGATCGCACCTGCTTCATTTCGTTCAAGGCGAAGCTTCGACGCTTCTTCGGAGGCCAGCAGCCCTACATAGTAGAGTTGAGGCACGATCGCCGTGTCGGTACTCAGTGTACCTGCTACCGAAAGAAAGCGCGTAAGTAGATATTGACCAGTGTACTCGTGCTGCAGACAGAAGATCACCAACGTATCACCGGAAAAATAGTTCGCCACTGAAGTCGGTCTATTTGAGAGTGCAATGCGAACAAGAGAGTCGCTATCCAGCCACCCGATCGCCAGCGACTTGTTCGCCGTATCGGCAAGTACGAATCCCTTGAGCACAAGATCCGAATCGAGAATCGGGTCCAGAATGCCGTAATCATTCGAGTTCGGGATCGAAAGCTGGTGCGTGATCTGTATGTCCGCCCCAAATGCTGTCGCAAAAAGCAACAGTCCGAATGTAGCGATAGTGCGAATCATCGATCCATCCCTCTTTCTCTACTTCAGCAGAACCATCTTTCGGCACTGCTCATTATTTCCTGTCGAGAGTCGGCAGAGATAGATCCCAGAGGCGCAGTCTGCTCCGTTCCTGTCGGTCCCGTCCCATGTCACCCGATGTTCCCCCGCCGTGACCTGCCCATCGACTAATCTCTTCACTTCCTGGCCCAGCAGATTGTAGACCGTCACTGAGACTTCACTGGCACGCGCAAGTGAGAACCGTATCTCTGTCGACGAGTTAAACGGATTGGGGTAGTTTTGGGAGAGGGTGAAGGAGGAGGGAAGATCAGCCCGATCCTCCGGTGCATCGGTGATAGCGTCGAATTGATGGATGAATACAGTATCGTAAGATTTGGTAAGCAGTTCCAACTTCGAAGAATCCAGTTCACTCTCATAAAATTGAGCTGTGGCGAGATAACTGACAGGGGCGGCGGAATCGGCAAGTTCGCCTGTGCGGCCGCTCAAATAGAAGACGCTTGTGTTAGATGTTCCGATCAAGACGTTCAGTTTCCGGGAATAGAATCTCAGGTATAAATGACGTTGAACGAATCTCGCTTCCATCGGGCGGTACCACACTTGCTCTCGTTCGCCGTTGACGAAGTTGTAGCAGATCAGGTGATTCTGTGTCGGGAGGAAGGTATCAATGATCGGCGTACTGCCGTAGATGACCACTTCGTCCTCTGGCTCTTCCGGCGCGAAGTTTCCTACAAAGATATTCTCGTATCTTGCAGACGATCGTGCATAGGCGAGTTGCTGAACCCCTGTCCAATCGCGAATTGAAATTGTGGCCCAGTCTCCGACCGATGGTGGACAACCATCACACCATGCATCCCGGTAAGAATAGCGCACACTGGCTGTTAGGTATTCCCTCTCTGATTCGGTAGTAAAGTGGCCGGGAATAGCGATATCGTTCGAGGTTCGAAGGAGCCGCGTCGAAAGATCAGGGGTGTAGACAATACTTGTGCCGACAATTTCAGCATGCGAGCCGATCGTAAATATATATCCATTCCAATAGACTCTACTCTGGAAAACGACGCCGACAACTTCTCCCAGGTTATCGTACTCAAAGTCGAGCGCTTCTGACATGGGGAAGTCGCTCACATATTCTTCCCACGGCACACCGTTGAAAAGCAGCGGATCGACCTCGTTGATTGTCCAACTGCCCGCAGTATAGGCTATTCGGATAACTCGGGGAAGTGTGCCGGAGTAATCATAGTTCTCGCTTCTCTCTCCGTAGACATAAAGGTACAGAGTATCGTCGGAACGATAGTTGATCGTCCTGTGCGGCCAGGCAGTCAACGGAATTGTATCCTCAGGTCGGCCATCCAGCCAGATCAGTCGAAGTGCCTTGCTTGTGTCTGAGAGCGCGAACCCCTCCAATTGCCTACTGGCATCGAGAATCGGCTCCACATGTTTGGCTATACGTATGTTTGGAACTACTCCGGAATAGACCAGTCGGACATCGGCACCAAAGGCGGCGGGAACCAACAGAAGAATCCAAAGCGAGCAGAAAAGTCGGAATCTCATTCTTACCCTCCGCCCATAATATACATCTTGCTCCCCGTTTTCCCAATAAAAAAACCCGCGACTTGCATCGCGGGCTCGGTAACGTTGGGTCGCTTTACAGCAACGTGTTCAGTAGTCTCTCGATATCCGACATCATCAGCGGTTTGCCGAGAAAGCCATCCGGCTTCAGTCCATTGGCGCCGGCCTCGATCTCCGCGACAGAATAGCCGGAGATCAGAACCACGGGGATCTTCGGATGTCGATCCTTGACTTCTTTGAGCAACTCCAGTCCGGTCATGTTCGGCATCCGCATGTCGGTGATGACCATGGCGAACGGCTCTTTGGCCAGGGCATCAAGCGCCTGGTGACCGTCATTCGCCCGGACAGATTCATAATCAAAAACTTCGAGCATCTCGCACAACAGAGACGACATGTTGGGATTGTCATCGACGATCAGAATCTTCTTGGCCATAGTACCTTCCTCTAAGCGTTGTATCGGCAAAAACTTAGACGAAGTTTAGCGGGACTGACGAACCTGCTGAAAACGGTCCGCCATCGCCACGATCTCGGCCTTCAGGGCCGCCAAACCGAGCTTCTGTTGGGCAGAAATAGTGATCGCCTTGTGGCCGTTTGAGGGGGGTGGGAGGAACTCCGGGCAAAGGTCTATCTTGTTGTAGACCATAAGGTAATCCACCTCATCCGCACCGATCTCCTTGAGGACCTCGCGCGTCTGACTGATCCGCTCCTCGATCCGCGGATCCGAAGAATCTATAATGTGCAGTAACAGATCAGATTGCCGCACCTCCTCCAGCGTCGATTTAAACGACTCGACCAACTGGTGCGGCAACTTCTTGATGAACCCCACGGTGTCCGAAAGGACGATCTGCTTGGGGTGATCGATAGCCATCAGGCGCGTTGTTGAGTCCAGCGTCGTGAATAGTTGATCCGCCGAACGTACCTCTGCCTTGGTAAGCTGGTTAAAGAGTGTCGACTTGCCGGCATTGGTATATCCGACCAATGCAACCTTGAAAAGCTCCTGCCGTGAGGATCGCTGCGTCTGACGTTGTGTCGCCAGTTTTTTCAGTTTCTCTTTGAGGTGCGCGATCTTGGTGCGAATCTGTCGACGGTCCACTTCGAGCTGCGTTTCTCCCGGCCCCTTTGCGCCGATACCGCCGTACTGTCGGGAGAAGTGTACCCAGGCGCCGGTCAGACGGGGGAGCGTATACTCAAGTTGTGCCAGTTCCACCTGAAGTCGCGCCGACGCTGTGCGGGCGCGCGTCGCAAAAATATCCAGGATAAGAATCGAACGGTCGATGACTTTTATCTCAAGCGCTTCCTCGAGATTCCGCTGTTGCGCAGGGGAGAGGGGATCATCGAAAATGACGCAGTTGCCGTTGAGATCGGCAAGCTGCGTCTTTAGTTCATCTACCAAACCTTTACCGACAAACGTCGCCGGATTCGGATGCGGCTTCACCTGGATCCGCTGTCCCACCACTTGCGCTCCGGCCGATATTGTCAATTGCGCCAGTTCATCGAGCGATTCAGCAACCTCGGAACGCTTGCGCGAATCAAGCGCCAAACCGATCAGGATTGCCCGTTCTCGCTCCGGCTTTCCATATTCGATCACCATTGACGGAGGTATGTCCCTCCCGGCCGATACATCTGTCGCAATTTCATCCCTTTCCTTTGGAGACCTTGTCTTTGGACAGAATCGAGGCAAACTCGTTGAAAACGACTTCCTTCGGCTGAGAAGTAAATGGACCCAGCACAAACGAGGTCTGCTTGCCGTTCACCGTCTGTCGGAGGAATTGCCGCGTCCCGTCTTCACTTCCCACCTGGATCGTTACCGGCATGGTGAAAGATTCCGGCACCTTGGTGGTTGTGACCGAAACATTCACATTCCATTCGGCTCCCTGTGGGACGATCGTATAGATGACATCAAACTCCGGCACACCGACTCCATACAGCCAAACCGCAAAAAACGGATCAAGATCGATCCCGGCATGCTTTTCGGCCAGTCGAATGAAATCCGCGTTGGTGAACGTCCCCGTATTGATCAGGCTGGACAGTTCCTGCAAAAATTTCATGAATACCCGATCGGAGCGTTTTTCCAGATCGAACATCATCTGCCGAAGCATATGCATCACCCAGGCCCCTTTGTAGACGCGCACGCTGTCCGCGACCCGATCGCCGGTGGCCAGCGGTTGATCGCGCTGGCGATCCAATTCCGTGATGAGAACATCGCGGCGATACAACAGCTCGGCATAGAAGGTCGACCCGGAAATCGAGTTCTGGGTATACATCAGCCCAAGGTAGAGTGCGGCAGCATCAGCCAACCAGGATTCACGATCTGTCGACGGACGCGCCGAAGGTCCGAACCACTGGCGCCCCATTTCCGTCCCGGCTACCAGTTGAATGCCGCCGGTACCGTCACGGAGACAATAGACCTGGCTCACTTCGGCATGACCTGGGATGGAGATATTTCCTTCCGGGTGCACAGACATCGCAAACGCATTCGGCGGATTCCCCAGTCTCGCGGCCGCAAAATCGAGCGCACCGGTCACCGCCGGTTGGTAGATCTCATCCGGCACAAAACAGTCGAAGTTCTTCTTGGTTATCTGTGGCGACTTGAGAAATGTCAGTGACAGGCCGCTCAGCGATGATCCCTCGACGCCGGTATATGACTTCGCATAGCTCCTGATCTGCAACATCGTGATCGGCTGAGATGGCTCGCAGACTATCTTCTGTTTCCCCTTGCCGATCTCTTCCGGCGTCCCCATTCCGGCGACAACGTAATTGAAGTCCTTCGGCGCGACCAGCGTAACTTTGCATGGCGCCGGAGTCGGGTCGGCAGTATACGGCAGCGGTGACAGGTAGTTTTTGCCGTGATAGTACAGCTTGAGCGCGAGTGTGTCATTCCTGCGGTGATATGTCGGTAAGATCAGTCCCACACAGGAGAAATCTTTCCGGCGATGGAAATCGATCCGCTCGTCGCCGAGTAAAACTGAATCGAGATCCAGATTGTAATGGAGGAAGACATTGACAAACCTGGCGCTGTCGCGCTTGACCTGAAGTGAAAGCGCCGCCACAGCGCTGTCGATATTGTTTCCTTCAGCGCCGCTCAGGTATAACGTTGCATCCTGGCTGACGATCGT
Source organism: bacterium (assembly GCA_016708025.1). Classification (NCBI taxonomy): domain Bacteria; species bacterium. The sequence continues at coordinate 216,850 of JADJGQ010000002.1, forward strand.
GTTCAAATATGGAATGCTCGACATCAGCGAGTCGTCGTAGATCGCATGCTCTTGTCGCTGGAATACACTGGCATCCGTGATCTGTGCCGCGCCGCCTTCCTTTTCATAGCCGACAATCACTTCTTCCGGGCGGTTCGGATCGAAAATATACGTGTAGCGGTTGAAGTCGCAGAAGAAGAAGCCATCGGCCGATCGCTCGTAACAGGAGCGCAAGAGCTCGAAGTAGTTATCATACGTATGGCCGATGACGGGGCGGAAGAAGAACTCTCCCTGCGCCTGCTTGGCCACCGTAAAATCTTTCCAGCCGAGCATCTTCTGGGTCAGGGGGAATTTCTCTTTGAGCAGGATGTCGAAGTCATCGGCAAAGCGCAGGAAGCAGATCTCAAACTCATTGCTGACGGTTGAATCGCCCGAAGCATAGATCAATGACTGCCGCTCGACATGCGAAGGAACCGCAATCGTCGCTTTCCCTTTCCCGATGAAAATAGCCGTTGTCGGACGATTGTTCACATACCGCAGGAAAAAGATCTGACCCTCGGTGAGAGTCAGCGTGAGAACATCCTTCTGGTAGACGAAATCGCGGATAGTTCCGACCTCGCCGGGGTTATTGAGCAGATCCTGATCAAGCGTGGTGTAATCATCCTTGAACTGCTTGAAAAAACTGGATTCCGCGCCCGCGTTCCCCGCTAACAGCGCGCAGAAGATCAGCATTAGTAGTTTTGTCATGTCATTGCTCCGTCTATTACCAACTGTCATCTCTAAAGTTATACCCGCTGGCGGACAATTCCCGCCAATCGTTCTATGGTCTGTCTAAACTGGCGAACTTTTGACTCAAAATCAATCTCTGCCGCGATCCAGTGATACCCCGGATGCCGATTCCAGACGGATCCGATCGCCCGCTCAATTACCAGTGCTTCCTCGATTGACTCGAACCGGATCCGGTCCGTCCGATAGTGTTGCTCGCCCAGCGATGCTGCCGATCCAAGATGGATCACGCCACTGTAGCGGTTATACTCCCGCTCGACGGTGGTGCCGACATCGGCGGCCGTCTCCGGATGAAACGCGAAGGCATCGACCGTCCCACGATCGCTGATAAATGGCCGGGTAGCCGTGGCAAGCTCGCGGGCGGTTTGTCGTTTGTAAATCTCGCGATGAAACTCGGGCCAGCGTTGACGATAAGTAGGATCTTCTTCCAGTAGCTGTCGCGCCAGCTCATCCATGAAAACAAACTGTGCAAATGCGACATCCTGCCGGATCCGTTCCAGACAGTCGGTCTTCCCGGAGCCGGGTGCTCCGGTAATGACAATGCGGGGGATAGTCGTTTGCTGGTTCAATGCAGGGAATCTATTCTTCATAAGACTGGCTGTCAAGGCGGCCAAATTGAATCAAACCCTCATCCGTCGCTTCGCGACCCCTTCTCCCAAAGGGAGAAGGGATATCCCCTCTCCCTCTGGGAGAGGGTGTCCGACTTTGGCGGACGGGTGAGGGATTCACTACCCAAATTGGTTGAATCCGCCCCGCAAATGCCGTATGTTATCTAAAACGTTGGAGCACGCATGAATATCCAAGCAATTCAAAGCTATTTACGTGATCACCAGCTCGATGGCTGGCTGATGGCCGATTTCCACTCCCGCAACACGGTCGCGGTTGAGATGCTCAGCCTGCCGACCCATCTGACCCGCCGGTTCTTCTATTATATACCGGCAAACGGGGAGCCAACCGGTCTGGTTCACCAGATCGAAAAGGCCAAGTTCGGCCATGTTCCGGGCCGCCTTACCCCGTTCTCCAGCTACAAGATGCTGGAGGAAGGAGTCGCCAAGATGCTGACCGGAGCCAAACGGATCGCCATGGAATACTCCCCCTTTGGGCGGTTGCCGTATATCGGCCTGGTGGATGCCGGGACGATCGAATTTGTCCGCGGCCTGGGGTATGAGATTGTTTCTTCGGCCGATCTGGTCGCCAATTTTCAGGCTCGGCTGACGGTTGAGCAGATGGCCAGCCACCGTATCGCCGCGCGTAACCTGATCGAGATCAAAACCAAAGCGTTTGCGCTGATCCGCGACTCTCTCGCCGCCGGCAAGAAGATCACCGAATGGGATGTCTGCGCGTACATGCTCAAGCTGTTCGAGCAGACCGATATGGAGACCGATGCCGGTCCGAACTGCTCGGTTGGCGCCAATGCCGGCAATCCACACTACGAACCGACGCCGGAAAAGTCTGAGATTATTCAGCGCGACCAACTGGTCCTTTTGGATATCTGGGCCAAACTCAAAACCGACAAAGCGGTGTATGCGGATATCACCTGGATGGGATTCGCCGGTGCCAAGCCCGCAATCCCCGCCGAATACAATACGCGCTTTAATGTCATCCGCGATGCCCGCGATCGCGCGGTTGCATATCTTCGCGAAAATTACGGGAAGCATCCGGTCTACGGTTACGATGTTGACGATGCCACGCGCAAAGTGATAGTCGATGCGAACCTTGGGCAGTACTTCACTCATCGGACCGGTCACTCCATCCATGTCGCCACACACGGTCCGGGGCCGAATATCGATAATCTCGAGACGGAGGACCGTCGCCTGCTGCAACCGGGACACCTTTTCTCGATCGAACCGGGAGTTTATTTTGCGGATTGCGGCTTCCGGACAGAGATCGATGTATTGATCGGCCATGACGGTATCGAAGTAACGACGCTTCCGCTGCAAACCGAGATCACGGCGCTCTTCTGATGTTTGTCACTGATGAGCTGATCCGCGAGATGGAGGAGCGCTTTGGCGTGCCGGTCGCAAAATCGTTTCGCATTCCTTCGACTACCACGGAACTTCAGCGGATCGCGTCTTCGCAGAAATCCGGCCGCAATCATGATGTGACGCTCTATGTGCAGATGGGGGAGAAGTGGATCGTTATCGCGAAACATGCCTATCCGGAAGGGCTCTTTCGGTCTCCCTCGGGGGGGCTGCATCCGGGTGAGGATTTTCTCACTGGGATCAATCGCGAGGTGGCGGAAGAGTTGGGATGCAGAATACGAGTGGATCGGTTTCTGCTCAAAACCGATGTTGAGTTTTTCCTCGAGCCGGTTACTCCGACTGATGCAAATCAAACGCCCATCCACTGGCGCTCCTGGGTTTTTCTTGCGACTTATCTCGACGGTGATTTCAATTACACCGATCATGATGAAATCCGCGAAGTGAAGGTAGTCGACTGGGAGCAGTTTGCGGAGTATGGGAAGATCATGCGAACGACCGACACCGCCGGCCTGCACTACCGCGCGCAGTTGCATGAGTCGGTCGCGGAGATACTGGGGAAGCCGTAGGACAGAATTTAGCGGCGGCATCACGGGGATTGATTGCACATGAACTTTCTACAGTCTGCATCTACACTCGTTTTCTTCCTCATTTCTGTCGGTGTTGGACTCTTTTACTGTGCTATCGGACTATTCACCCCATCCTATTTTGGCGAGCAAATGGGGTACAATACTCCTCTGCTCTTTGACCCCGCTTTCATGCCCTTGTATCTGTATTTTCTAGGTGCAGTCTGTTTTGCCATAATCGATCCGCGTCGGGCCATTCTTGGAGCCGTCTTTTCATGGGCATCATTGGCCGTCTCGTTTTATCTGATCGCTCCACGGTTGGATTCGTGTGGCATGATCGGCCTCGCGATTCTCTCTAACTGGATTCTGGGCGGAGGAGTAATTGTCTTTGGCGCACTTCTCGGCGGGTACCTGGGAAAACGCAGTAAGCGATAGCAGACCTGCACAGAGCCTTCCCCCTTGTGTGCCGGTATGAGCCGTTCGCACAGCAGAATTTGACAACACCAGCTACGCCTCATACCGCGCAGGCGGGTATCCAGATGGAGTTCACTGACGCTTGAATTTCCCCTTGCATCCTCACGACAAGCAGGCATATCTTACTCATGCGTGGCTAACGGTGTCCACGATACAATAGGGAGGTTCTTCATGTTTCCGTCTATTGATCTCATCAGCCTGATTCTTTCATTGGTAACCGGCGCTCTGGCTGGACTGCTCGTTGGTACAGGGTTACACCGGATTAACTTCTGGTTGGCTGCCATTGTGTCGCTTATCTCGCTTCTGCTTGCCCCATTTATCGGGCATGGCACCTGGCTTGTCGGATCAGGTGATCCGATTACAGGGGAATTGTCGGGCATTCATCTGCAGTATTTCTTCGCGGCAAGTGCTGTGACAATTGCTCTGCTGACTAGTGTCCGACTGCTGAGAAGCAAGAGCCCGATCGCCAAAGCAGCATAGCTTTTTTTCACTTGGTCATCCCCCGCCTCTGCGAGAGCGGGCCCACCTTTACCTGCGTACCCCACCATTTATGGTGGGGATTAGAGCCACTTGTCCCACCTCCTCTAATCGTATATATTCCCCCCACTGAAACAAATCGACCATCTCATAGGGAGTCACGTATGGAGACTATCGCTGAATTCAAAGAGAAGCTGAATAACGCTGTCACCTTCATCCGGTCACGGACCGATTTCAAACCGACTATCGGTATCATCCTCGGCACCGGCCTCGGCTCGCTGGTCGATGGGATCGAGCTGGTCGACACGGTCCCGTACGATCAGATCCCGCATTTCCCGGTCTCGACAGTCGAGTCGCACGCCGGACGGCTCCTCTTCGGTAACCTTCGCGGCAAACCGGTCGTCTGCATGCAGGGGCGGTTCCACTATTACGAAGGGTACAGCTTCAAGCAGATCGCATTCCCGGTCCGCGTGATGAAAGCGCTCGGCATGGAAACGCTGATCGTCTCCAACGCTGCCGGCGGCCTCAACCCGAATTTCAAGCCCGGCGATATCATGCTGATCAAAGACCATATCAATTTCTTCCCCGGCAATCCGTTGATCGGCCCGAACGACAACGACTGGGGTGACCGTTTCCCGGATATGTACGAGACGTACACGTTCGCGCTGCAGGATATAGCCAAGCAGGTAGCGCTCGAGCTGAAATTGCCGATGCAGACCGGAACCTATCTTGGTTTGACCGGACCATGCCTGGAGACGGCGGCGGAGTATCGGTTCTTCCGGATCATAGGCGCCGATGCAGTCGGGATGTCGACTGTCCCTGAGGTTTTGGTGGCGCACCATCAGCGGAATCGGGTGCTTGGATTTTCGATCGTGACCGATATGGGGTTGGCGGATAATATGCATCCCTGCTCATTGGAGGATGTGATCGGGACAGCCTCGCGGACCGAACCGAAATTGCGTGACTTGATCGCGGGGTGCGTCGAGAGGATGTAGGGGGGAAGAGTGAAAGCGACTTTCGGACGGCTCTTTCATCGAAAGGAATCCGCCAAATGGTGGTATCCAATAATCTGGTGGGAGATGCGCCGTATCGTATACAACTTGATTCTCGTTACGGGAGGCTTTATAAGCCTCCTTCTGTTAACTGCGATTTATTACCTCCCCCCGCAACTTGACGAGTACCCTGTAGAGGGTCTGGCTGTGCTTGGCATCTTTCTCGGTTTAGCAATGGCCAACGTTTTCTATACCGCCGGATGGATAGTCGAGATTTTTGTGCTCAAATTTGGTGGTGATTGGTCAGTCAAATTTGGGCCATCACTCTTGAAGACTGGTATTCTCTTTTCTCTGTTCGTCGTGAGCCTTCCGACGTTGGCTCACTTCTTTTACTGGATCATTCGGCTCGTTGCCCTGGCTGCCCCCAAAAACAACATCCCCCTTGCGCTCTGGCGTTGAACGTCGTATTCATTGCTCATCAAACCAGACATCATCATTAGGGCGGAGTGCTTACATGATCCAGGAAGTTTCTGTCGGCGAATGCCTCTCCGAAGGCTGGGAATACTATAAGCGTAATTTCTGGCTGACGATCGGCACACTCGTGATCTATCTGGTCATTGCCATCATCGGCGGTCTGATCGGCATGATCCCCTTTATCGGTTTTCTCTTCAGCCTGTTGGTTGCCCCGGTTTTTGGTTCTGGACTTTATCTCCTTTTTCTCAATGTCGCACGGGACAGCAATCCACGGATCGAAGATCTATTCGCCGGCTTCAACCGCTACGGTACGATCATCGGAATGAACTTCCTTTATATGGGGATTTTCATCATCGGTATGCTCCCCACGATCATCTACGGATTCACCGTTTTCATCAAGATCTTCAACAATGAGATCGGTCCAGAGAACTTTCCATGGTCGCTTTTCCTGGTCGCTTTCCTCAATGGTATGCTCCTGATATTCGGCCTGGTCCGTTACTGGCTGACTTATTTTGTCATCATGGATGACCCGCGCCGTCGATTGTTTGATGCGTTACAGCGAAGCGCCGATATCACCAAATACAACAGCCACAATGTCATCTTGCTGGCTATCGCCAGTTGGTTCATTATGGTGGCACTGTTCATTGCCCTGATAATCCCGGCACTCATTTTTGGGCCGTTTCTGTTTGTCGCGTTTGGCCGGATGTATGTGAAGCTCAGTGCGATGCATCCGGAAGCGATCACTCAGCCGGGTGTACCGCCTGAAACTCCGCCAATGACGATGTAAGATCGCGTTGAAAGGTTCGTTGTAGGTCAGGCCCGCTCCGGCAATCGCCAGATTGACGGTGAGCGAAGCGAACGGGCCTGACATCTTACTTTTCAGAAATCACAACGTCAGGCGCGCAGATAATTGACTGCGCAACTCTTGTCAACCGCGCCTGACCTACAACAAATTCTCTCTTCGTATCAACTCCGTATCCCATCTCGAAACAAACCGTAACTGTCCTGTCTATTAAGTCCACGTTTGACTGACCGATGCATCCTACATGCGAAATGATTTCGCAGACCTTAACCGTTCACTCAGGAGGAAAGTACCATGGTCAGCTCAATTCAGTCCGGATCACTGGCACTGATGCAGCGGCAGTTCGACCCAACCCAGATGGCGCAGCGTCGCGAACAGATGTTCACGGATGCCGACACCAGCGGCGACGGCGCACTCGATATCGCCGAATTTTCGGCGATGCACGCTAACCGCCCCACCCCACCCGATGCCCCCTCCGGCGGACCTACCGCCGAAGAGATCTTCGCCGAGATCGACACCGATGGCGACGGCTCTATCACCAAGGCTGAGATGTCGGCCCATGAGGAGACGATGCGTGCACGGATGGAAGAGATGCGCGCTCAACAGACCGAGTCATCCTCGCAACCCTCTCTGGTTGATTATCTTAATAATCAGGAGGAAGAAGAGGACAGCACGGCCAACGTCTGGTACGACCAGTCTTCCGCCCAACTCAGCAAGCAGCTTCTTGATCTGCTCGGCTGATCCCCCGCGCGATTGAGGCCGGGTCACCGGCTCGGCCTCTTTCCAGTTCCGACCGACCCAGGCAACAATTCGATACAATCTCCGCCGCTAAGAATTAATCCAACTACCCCGACCACCGGTCTTACCGTCACAGTCAGCGTGGGAGTAGTAAAGGACCTATGGTCGGTACGGAATCAATCATCCTGTTGGTCGAAAGCGGCACTATTCTCTGCACCGAAATGCGCCGCCTTCTTCGCGAGTCCGGATACCGCGTGCTCAGTTGCGAGCATACCCAGTCGGCGGCCGACCAGGCGATCCAACTCAAACCTGATATGGTGATCATTGATACCTCCCTCGCCAACGGCAACGGCCTCGCGCTCTGCCGTCACCTTCGCCCGCAAATCGACCGTCCCCTCCTGATCGTCAGCTCGCAACGATCGGAGGAGGTTGAAATGGATGCGCTGGAGTCCGGCGCCGATGATTTCCTCGACCTCCCGGTACAGCCCCGCTTACTTCTGGCGCGTGTGAACGCGCTGTTGAGCCGCTGCATTCGTATCGGCGGCACACCTCAACGGATCCGCCTCACTTCGATGACTATCGATGCTGCGCAACAGGGAGTGAAAATGGGGGAGAACATGATCCCGCTTACCTCGGGTGAGTTCGATCTTCTCTGGATGCTGGCGGAACAGGCGGGGAGAGTTGTGCCGCGCGAGCAGGTCTTCAAGCAACTACGCGGTTTCGAATACAACGGCTTTGACCGGGCGATCGATATCCGTATCGCGCGCCTCCGGCGAAAACTTGGCGACAATGGTAAACATCCGGCGTTGATCCATTCGATCCGCGGTGTCGGCTATATGCTCTCCCCGTAATTTATTTCTCCTCCGCCAAAGTTGCGAAACTGATTCTCCATCGAAATCGCACCTAACGGCACCAAACCTCATCCTGCGCAGGCAAGGATCTATTCTTCTCCCGTATCCACCACCAATTCACTCCCACTTTCCACATTCTTGTAGCTGAATTCGTCTTCGGATAATAGATTTCCAATAGACTACCAATCCCTGGGAGGGATCATGCGTACGCTATTTCTTGCCACGTTTCTACTGCTGTTGCCATTGTCGCTCTGGGCGGGAGTCGGGTTTGTGCATGAGAGCGGGTTTTCAGTCACGCCGTTTAGTCCTTCGACCAGCAACTCACGATTGGTTCAATTGGATAGTCTTGGCTCTCTGGGCTTCCTTCGATTTACTGAAAGTGAGATTCAGTTGTATGATCCGGCGAATGATTCCGTCCTTTTCCACCACACGGCAGATTCAGGTGAAATGATCATGTCGGTTGTCACTGGTGACTTCACCGGTAACAGTGCAGTTGATCTCGCTGCAGCCTTTGTGCAGGACATAATGACAGATTCCACCAAGTGGCGCCTCACTTGCTTCGACGGTGAGAGTGGACTTGTCGACTCCAACTCAATCACTTTTGTCTCCAGCACATTTCCTTCGCCGGTCGCGGCTACGGGTGCTGCCTGTTATCTTTCAGCGAGAGATCTTGATTTCGACGGCCGGGCGGAACTTCTCTTCGCATATACTAGAACAGTGGATGTGAGTTTCGATGTCACTGTCAGTGGATATACAAAAGTCTACGATCGTTTCCCCGATTCCCTGCGCTGGGCAAGATCGTACATGACAGTGGGGGACTACGAGATCGAAGACGCTGATCACGCCACCCAAAGCCTCTTGCTCACGTACTATTTCTGGCACATGGAATTTGGTCCGGACACTGAGCACACAGACTGGGCGATCGAGCTTTTGGGCGACAACGGATCGTTGAACCAGATCAGCCCAGCCTGCATTGATACTGGGTGCGATGGCGGAGGCGGTTTTAATTCGTGCGCCTATCGACCGAAAAGGATAGGGGATATTTCGAACCAATACGCCGGTGAAGAGTTGCTCTGTGATCGCAGTCGTGGATTTTATTGTCCGTACGATGGCGGCTCAAGTAGTTCCATTGAACTGGTGCTCTTGGGGCTCAATGCATCGTCTCCAACCGGCGTCATGCATGAGATCTGGTCGATCCCCTATCCTGCTCACCTCATTAAACTCGCCAATTTCATGATCCACCCGAATCTCCCCGGCTATTTTTTCGGGATTGCCGGCGACACTCTCATTATGTTCAATGGAGAGAATGGTTCGATCAGGACTACGACTACCGATATCCCAGCTGGCCAACGGTACTGGGAGTCGAACTGGCCCGACAGCATCCCGCGTCTGGCCGTCGTGAACGGGAATCAGGTGGACATTTATTCACTCGATATTACGACCGCGGTCGAGGATGAGCCGCCAACCTCTCTGCCAGATCAGTTCGTTCTTGGTCAACCGTATCCGAACCCATTTAATGCCGAGACGACAATTCCATTTAGTCTTCCAACGGGTGGTCATCTGAGAGTTGAGATATTTAATCTCCTCGGGCAATCTGTCGTCACCCTGGCCGATCGGGACTTTCCTGCCGGGGAGAACAAGCTGACATGGGAAGCCTCGGCCCACTCATCGGGGGTCTACCTGGTCAGGGCGGTATCCTTAAAGGGTTCTGTTTCCCGCAAATTGATGCTCTTAAAGTGAGGGGAGAACGTATGCGAATCTGGTTTGCGGCACTACTAACGCTCTTGACGATGTCGGCAACCGCAGTGGCCTCAGTCGGCTTTGTGCATGAAAGCACCTTCACTTTCCCGCAGTTTGCACCGGACATTTCTCGTGTTAACTTTGTCGATTACAATAGCGACGGTCAGCCTGAATTGCTGGCGGTTAATGACACACTAGTGGTACTCTGGGATATCACCGGTGATTCCGTGATATTCAGCCATGCAACAGATACATTGCATCCGCACACGCGAGCTGTTGTGGGTGATGTAAATCGGGATAGCATTCCTGATCTGGTTTTGGTGGTGGCAGTTCCTGACACAGCCTATCTCAATCTAATTCCTGTCCCGACAGACTGGCAAATAATCTGCTTTGATGGTGCATTAGGATTCACTGATTCCACATTCGCTGTCCACCACTCGTGGGCACCTTGGAGCCCAATTGAGTATTCACAGGGGTTGGACTTTCTTATGATAGAAGACATCGACGGGGATGGCGAGTGCGAGCTTTTCTATTCGCACCGCTACCTCTCCTTTGACCAGTGGTCAAGTTTCGAAGGAGGGTTTACCATTCTGTACGCGCGTTTTCCGGATTCCATTCAGTGGACCGAGCCATTCATGGCCATGGACGCTCTGAGCATTGAACGAGCCAACAATTCTCGCAGACTGATTTGTCGCGAATTGGATGGTAGTTCTCTAGAGACTAGCGATGAATCAAACACTGAAATACGATTGGTTGATTGTGATTCTCTGGGCCAACTAACAACCCTCTCTCCGGAATGTGTCGACACTGGCTGTGGTGGAGGAGGATTTCGAGACTGCGTATACTACGCTTGGGAAAGTGGCAATCTGATCGGCTCATCCGAGGGTGACGAGGTGATTGGCCTTCGAGGTTACTCACTTTTTTGTCCTGCTCCCCCTGCAGGAGAGCTGACCGTTGAGTTGGTTCTATTCGGCCAATCGTCAATTGGCCCGAACGGCCCGTTCGACGAACTCTGGTCAGTTTCATATCAGAATCAATTGCCTGGTCTCGGCAATTTCATGATCCACCCAAATCTCCCAGGCTATTTTTTCGGGATTGCCGATGATACGCTGTTTATGTTCCGTGGAGAGAATGGATCGATTCGATATCAAATGTCAGATATTCCACACGGTCAGCGTTATTGGGAAACTGATTGGCCGGACAGCATCCCGCGTCTGGTCGTCATGAACGGGAATCAGGTGGACATCTATTCACTCGATATTACGACCGCGGTCGAAGATGAGCCACCAACCTCTCTGCCAGATCAGTTCGTTCTTGGTCAACCATATCCGAACCCGTTTAATGCCGAGCTGTCTATCCCGATCAGTCTCCCGAACGCCGCACATGTCAAAGTTGAGATCTACAATCTGCTCGGCCAGACGGTTGTGACCTTGGTAGACGGCCGATTATCGTCGGGGGAGAGCCGACTTAGCTGGAATGCCACCGGCCACCCCTCAGGCATCTACCTGATGAAGGCTAGTTTTGGAGACAAAACGGAGACCAGGAAGCTGATTCTGCTGAAATAATCCCCTCTCACCCAGGGAGAGGGTGTCCGCCTTGGGCGGACGGGTGAGGGGAAATTGGTCACAAGCCCCGCTCCAACTTCTCCACATTCCCCTTGACCTCCCCTTTCAGACTGCTATATTAGGCGGCTAAGTAAGAAAGTATTTTGGAGTAAAGATGAAAAGAACATTTCAGCCGTCCAATCGTAAGAAATTGAACGACCACGGCTTCCGTGCCAGGATGGCGACCAAGAACGGCCGAAAGGTGTTGAGTCGTCGCCGCGCCAAAGGTCGTAAGCGTCTGACCGTCAGCGTTGGCCGTAAGAAATAATCTTCCACGAAGCTTGACCCTGAAAAGTCGGGTAGAAGTATCGGTCCTGCTCAAACAGGGCCGTCGTCATTCTAGCCCCTCTTATACTGCGGTCTGGCTCCCATCGGAAGGATTCAGATACGGCATTTTCCTGGGGCGTCGTCATGGTAAAGCCCACGACCGCAACCGTATCAAGCGGATGTTCCGTGAGGCGATCCGACTGACCCGCGCCGGCCTGACCCTCCCGGTCACGCTGGCAATTCTCCCGAGAGCGGGAGTGAAGTTACCGACGCTGGATGAGATCAAAGCTGATGTCACACGACTGTTCGAACAGATCGATCGCAACGCCTGAGCGAACATCGCTGTTTGCCTATCCCCTGATCGCAGTTATCTATCTGTATCGCTTCACATTATCGCCGTTTATCGGACGTTCCTGTCGCTTTTATCCGACCTGCTCACACTATGCCGAGGATGCCCTCCGCAAGTATGGTGCCGCGCGCGGCAGTTGGATGGCGATGAAACGTCTGGCGAAATGTCACCCCTGGCACCAAGGAGGCTTCGACCCGGTCGAATGACTCGAAGCCACGAATAAGGAAATTCCTGTGGATAAAAAGACTCTCCCGATTGTCATCCTGCTGGTTATCGCTATTCTGGTCTTCTGGCCGGCCATGCAGTGGCTTGGCTTTGTGAAACCGAAACCGGTCGTCCCAGCCGGAGTGACCGACACCAGCCAGGTGGCAGCCACCGAAAGTACGGCCGTCGACACCACCCCTCCCGGCTCAGCCGCTATGGATACCCTGACTGCTGCTGCACCGACTGTGGGTGATTCGGTCATCACGCATGACACAATTGTTGTCACGACCCAGAAGTATCTGGTAACCCTTTCCAGCTATGGCGGCGGTCCGGTCTCATTGCAACTTAGGGAGCACACCTACCGCAATCAGGAGCAGGTGGAGATGCTGGTCGGGAATCTTCCGTCCACGCCAGAGGCGCTGTTTGCCGGCGGGACCGTTTCGACCGGTCGCATGAACTTTGTCGGCAACCTGCCGCCGGGGAAGTACGATGCCACCAGTTCTCCGTTGGATATCATCTACACACATACCACTCCGTCCGGTGGCCAGATCATCAAACGCTTCCATTTTTCCCCGGATCGGTATGATTACGGGTTTGCGATCGAACTCCCCAATTTGAGTACTCTCGGCTTCGACAGACAGTATGACCTTGTCTGGAATACACCGCTGCAGCCGACCGAGCCTGACTCCGCCTCTGATTATGAAGCAATGGAAGCGGTCGCGATGATGTCAAAGCAGCGGACCAACCTGAATGATTTCGATGACAACACGCTGAATCAGTCGCTGACCGGCAGTACCGAGTGGGCGGGACTCCGCGCCAAATATTTCGCCGCCGTGATGATCCCGCGCAGCCGTCCGGCCGAGGGCGTTTTCGCCAAAGGACAGCTCAAGCCGGTTGTTTCCTCTCTCGGGAACACTACCGCCAAACTACTGACGCTCGGCCTGGAGTTGCCATTCGCCGGAGCAGGCGCAGTCACCGACAGCTTCACCATCTTTGTCGGTCCTCTCGATTACGACCTGATGTCGGATTACCAGATCGGTCTCGAGGATATGCTCGGTATAGGCACGACCGCCTATGTCGGATGGATCATCAAGCCGTTCGCGCTGGCGGTCATCTGGTTGCTCCCGCTGATGTACCAGTGCATTCCTAATTACGGCTGGGTGATCATTCTCTTCTCGCTGTTGGTCAAGCTGGTCACCATGCCGCTATCGTTGAAATCCTTCAAATCCATGCAGGCGATGAAGGATATTCAGCCCAAACTCGATGAACTGCGCAAGAAGCACAAAAACAATCCGCAGGCGCTAAACCAGGAGACAATGAAGCTCTATAAGACGGTCGGGGTGAATCCCTTCTCCGGTTGTTTGCCGATGCTTTTGCAGATGCCGCTCTTTTTCGGCCTCTTTGCTGTTTTTCGTCAGACCATTCTGCTGCGCGATGCTCCCTGGATCTGGTTTATCGATGATCTCTCGCGCGGCGCCACCGGATTTACCGATCCGTATATCGTCCTGGTCGTGCTGATGGTTGGCTTCCAGTTTATTTCGCAGAAGCTGACGATGGCGACCAACCAGCAGAATAAGATGCTGATGTATCTGTTGCCGCTGGTCTTTGCCTTCTTCTTTTATAAGCTGGCGGCCGGATTGGTTCTTTATTGGGCCTGTTTCTCGCTCTTCTCACTGCTGGACTATTTCGTGTACAAACGTTCCAAGCCGATGAATCCGGAGATCCAGACGGCGTAGCCAATGCGTACCAGCCGCGCGATAACCGGCGACACCATTGTTGCGATAATCACTCCTCCGGGCGAGGGCGGTATAGCCGCCCTTCGCCTGGCAGGACCGGACAGCCTGGCGATCGCCTCCCGTCATCTTCGTACCCCATCCGGCGACATTCAACCGCTCGATCACTTTCATCTTCGCTATTGCCGCTTCTGTACCTCCACGGCCGAGCTGGTCGATGAGGTCACGGCTGTCTCCATGCCGGCGGGTCATTCCTACACCGGTCTTGAACAGGTAGAGATCTTCTGTCATGGTGGACGGATGGTGGTGCAACTGATTCTCGACGAACTGCTCCGTTCGGGAGCGCGCGCCGCCGACCCCGGTGAATTCACGCGCCTCGCCTTTATTAATGGCAGGATCGATCTCGCCCGCGCCGAAGCGGTCGCGGAGCTGATCGCCGCCAACTCCCATGCTTCCTACCAGACCGCGCGGGAGCATCTGTTGGGAGCATATACGGAGCATGTCGCGTCACTGCGCGATCAGATCGTGGCCGTTACTTCAGAGGTCGAAGCCTCCATTGATTTCCCCGAAGAAGAGATCACGCTGGCCGAACGATCCGAAATCACCGCCCGACTTGAACAGGTTGCCGCAAACCTGAGCGACCTCCTCAAAACCTACCAGGGAGGGAGGATCATCTCCGAGGGGTTCACGGTTGCGATTGGCGGACGCCCCAACGCGGGAAAATCCTCGCTCTTCAACCGACTTCTCAGACAAGAACGAGCGCTCGTCCATTCAGTCGCCGGGACAACCCGCGACTATCTCTCCGAGTGGATTGAACTAGCTGGATTCGCTGTAAACTTGGTCGACACCGCCGGCCTCCGCGAAAAGGGGAGTAAGGTCGAGCGAGAGGGGATAGAGCGAGCCAGAAAGATTATCAAAGAGAGCGACCTTCTACTCTGGCTGGTCGATTTAACTCGACGAAGCTGGCAACGCGAGCTTGACGAAGATATGTCTAACTTACCAGCCAACAAAACGATAGTTCTGCTCAACAAAATCGATATTGCCAAACAAAAGACTGAAACATCGACCAACAAACTCCCGTTTATTCGGTTGTCAGCACGGCGCGGTGACGGTCTGGATCATTTGACCGGACAGATCACCGAGCAGATTCGAAGGCGGATGCCGGACATGACCTCAGGGTTAGTGGTGACCTCGGCCAGACATAAACAGAAGCTGGCAGTGGCGATCAAAGCGGTCAAGAGCGCCATTGAGAAAAATCGGGCGGAAGAATCCCCCGAAATCGTTGCTTTTGAGCTTCGCCAGGGTTCACTCTCACTGGATGAAATAACGGGACGTGTCTATACCGAGGAGATCCTCGGCCGCATATTCGGGAAATTCTGTATCGGCAAATAAAGGTTTCACGTGAAACCGGGTTGCCCTATCCAACCTGACATTCGACTGCTTTCCCTCCGGGCAGGGTGAGGTACGCAGGCAGACCTGCACAACACAACTACCAAACTACATTCTATTACAGGAGGTTGACCCTACCATGAACCGTTCTTTCCAACTGCTCGCAGTGCTCATGGCGCTCGCGTGCTGCAGCGTGCTCGTCATGTGCGGCCAGAACGCTGAGGCTGACAAAGCCGATGCCGCCCAGACTGCCGGAATGACCAAAGAACAGATGATTGCCCGTGGCAAGTACCTGACTATGGTCGCTGGCTGCAACGATTGCCACACCCCGAAGAAGATGGGGCCGAAAGGTCCTGAGTTCGACATGAGCCGCGAACTCTCAGGTCAGCCGGAAAATGACCCTATCCCCGAATACCCGACTGCCTGTCTTACCCCGACCGGCTGGATTGGCGCTACCAATATGCACCTCTCCGCCTGGGCGGGACCATGGGGCATCAGCTTTGCCGCTAACTTGACGCCCGACGAGACGACCGGTACCGGTGCCTGGACCGAAGATTCATTCATTGAAGCTATGCGGACTGGCAAGCATATGGGAATGGGTCGCGAAATCCTCCCGCCGATGCCTTGGCAGGTGATCGGTACCATGACCGACGAAGATCTCAAATCGATATTCGCCTATTTGCAGTCACTTCCGCCGGTGATGAATCAGGTTCCCCAGCCGATTCCGCCACCTGGCGCGCCGATGGGTGATGCTTCGGCTCACTAAATCCCTTATATTGGGAGTATGAGCATTGATTTTCATCTGATTGTTATAGGAGGCGGCCATGCCGGCGTAGAAGCAGCATTGGCCGCTGTCCGCATGGGGAAGAGCGCCGCCATCGTCACGATGGACCCGAAGCGCCTTGCTCTGATGTCCTGCAATCCGGCCATTGGGGGAATCGGAAAATCACAGCTCGTCAAAGAACTCGATGCCCTCGGTGGGATCATGGGAGAGGCGATCGATGCAACCGGTATCCAGTTCCGTCGCCTCAATCTCTCCCGCGGCCCGGCCGTTTGGTCCACTCGCGCCCAGGCCGACCGCCGATATTACAACCAGTTCATAGTAGATTATTGCTTACGCCAAAAGAACTTAACTGTTGTCGAGGGACTCGCCGGAGCTATCCTAACTGAGTCTGGTTCGGCAGTGGGAATCCGCCTCGAGGATGGCACCCCCTTCAGATGCAAAGCGATTGTGGTCGCTACCGGGACTTTCCTGGGGGGCCTCATTCATATTGGCGAGAAGCAGACCGAGGCAGGACGGTTCGGTGAACCGGCCGCTTACAAACTCTCTGAGTCATTCCGCGAACTTGGCTTTGAGTTGGGACGTCTCAAGACCGGAACCCCGCCTCGCCTCGATGGCGACACGATCGACTGGTCAAAATGCTCAATTCAGCCAGGGGAAGACCCTATTCCGTTCTTCTCCTATCGATCACCCTATCGACCGTTCGAGCAGACCCCCTGTCACCTCACGTCTACCACGGCAAAAACCAAAGAGGTGATCTCCGCGTCATTCCATCGCTCGCCGATCTTTTCGGGTCAGATAACATCGAGTGGGCCGAGATACTGTCCATCGATTGAAGACAAGTTCTTCCGCTTCGCCGATAAGGCGACTCACCACGTCTTCCTCGAACCGGAAGGGAATGGGACCAGCGAGGTATATCCGAACGGTTTTTCGACCGCGCTCCCCGAAGAGGTCCAGACCGAGGCTATTCGCACGGTAATTGGGCTGGAACAGGTCAAAGTAACCCGCCCCGGTTATGCGGTGGAGTATGACTACTGCCCGACCTACCAGATCAACACCTCGCTCGAGACACGCCGTCTACGAGGCTTGTTCTTCGCCGGACAAATAAACGGGACATCGGGTTACGAGGAAGCAGCCGCACAGGGAATTATGGCCGGGATCAACGCTGTTCTCTATATGGAAAAGGAAGAGCCATTTGTGCTCGACCGCTCAGAGGCATATATCGGAGTGATGGTCGATGACCTGACCACCCGCTCAACCACCGAACCGTATCGCATGTTTACCTCGCGATCGGAATATCGTCTCGCTCTTCGGGAAGACAACGCTCGCGACCGTTTGGCCGGATACGCCCGGAAGTATGGCTTGATCAGTAGCGATGATCACCTGCAATTCGAGGCTCTCAAGAACTCGACTGATGAACTGATCAAGAAATTCGGCAAGGCGCGCGTGAAAGTCAGTGAACTGGGGGATCTGTCTGAGAGATTCACAAAGTTCGACTCGGTTACTATCGAGACTCTCCTCAAGCAACCGAATGTCGGCATTCCGGAGATCATCCCTCACATTCAGGCCATGCTCGGGTCGGAACACTTTGCCCGCGAAACGATGGAACGGGCTGCGATCGCCATTCGCTACCATGGATATATCGAGAAGCAGGATAGAGAGATCGCCCATTTCAAGAAGCTCGAGCATGAGAAGATCCCGGAGCAGTTCACCTATCAGGCGATATCCGGACTCCGCAACGAAGCCCGCGAGAAGTTCAGTCGATTCAAACCTGGCTCACTTGGTCAGGCTGGCCGTATCGAGGGGATCACACCTGGTGATCTGGCGGTACTCTCGGTCCACCTCAAGCGGTTCAAATCGGTGGTCGCATGACAGAGCTGGCGGTCCGCGAAGTTGAAATAGGGGAGATCATCACACGCCACCTGGCACCTGAGCGCCTCACACGCTACTGGGATCTGTTGATGGCAGAGAATCTGAAGGTCAATCTTGTTTCACGTGAAACATCGCGCGCCGATTTTGATCGCATGGTCGCCGAATCGCTCCTCCCTCTCGATTTGATCGAGGGAGATTTCGGCTCTTACCTCGATATCGGCTCCGGTGGCGGCCTCCCTTCCATCATTATCTTGCTCTCAGGACGGGTAAAAGGGGAGACTCTGATGGTTGAGCGGACCCAGAAAAAGACCGCCGCACTCGAGCGGATGCTTGCTGACCTCAATCTGCAGGGCAAACCGATCCCCCGGACTTTCGAAGAAGTCCCTCTGGATACTCGATTCGACCTGATCACGCTTCGCTATGTCAAGCTGACGCCGCAGCTCCTTCGCCGCATTCTCCCGGCGCTTTCGCCGACTGGCGTTTTTGCCTACTTCTCGAAGCCTGAATTTGAGGTTAGCGGCGGTACGATGACAGTCATTCCATACAAAATCAGCACCGATCAATTCGTTAAATCACTTACGCTTTTCCGCAGGTAGCTGTTCTTTCCCGGATTTTTTTGTTGCTTACCATCGCAACTCGCTTTACCATATGACACTTCCGTTTTCAGACCGGCGCAAAGGAGTGTCGCTTGCATCGAATAATCGCTATCGCCAATCAGAAGGGCGGAGTTGGCAAAACCACCACCGCTGTTAACCTTAGTTCCTGTCTCGCCGCAGCCGAACAGAAGACTCTCCTCATTGATATGGATCCCCAGGCGAACTCGACCTCCGGGATCGGCCTCGACAAAAACACGGTGGCCAGTTCCATCTACGATGTCTTGATCGGCCATAAGTCAGCCGGTGAGGCGATCATCCCGACCGAACTGCAGTTCCTGCATGTTATTCCTTCCTCCATATCGCTGGTCGGCGCGGAGGTTGAGATGGTGAACATGCTGTCGCGCGAACAACGACTCAAATCCGCACTCGCGTCGATCGCCGATCAATATCGGTATATCATTATAGACTGCCCGCCCTCGCTGGGTTTGTTGACTATCAACACCCTTACCGCGGCGCATTCAGTGATCATTCCGATTCAGTGTGAATATTATGCGCTCGAAGGTCTCGGGCAGTTGACGAACACGATCAAACTGGTGCAACAACATCTCAATCCCGCACTGGAGATCGAAGGTGTCCTGCTGACTATGTTTGATGGGCGTCTCAATCTCTCCAAGCAGGTATCCGAAGAAGTGCGCAAGCATTTTGATAAAAAAGTATATGAGACGGTGATCTCACGAAATGTCCGTTTGTCCGAAGCGCCCTCGTTCGGCAAACCGATCATCCTGTACGACATTCTCTCCAGTGGAGCTGAGAATTATATGGCGTTGACGAAAGAGGTGATGGCGCGATGAGTAAACTCGTCCTGGGAAAAGGACTCGGCGCGCTGATCCCGACTGAAGATCCATCAGCCGCGGAAACTTCGGCAGATTCCGGCAGCTATCGCATGCTGGCACTCGAACAGATCAAACCGAACACGATGCAACCGCGTCATGAGTTCGATCAGGAAAAACTGAATGAACTCGCGGAATCGCTTCGTGTGAACGGCATGATGCAGCCGCTCGTTGTCAAGCAACACACCAATGGATTTATGCTGATCGCCGGTGAGCGACGGTTCCGCGCCGCGAAGATCGCCGGTCTCACGCATGTGCCGGTTATTATTAATGATGTTGATGATGACACGCGCATGCTGGAACTCGCGCTCGTTGAGAATATCCAGCGTGAAGATCTCAATCCGCTTGAGCTCGCATCCGCCTATAGAAAGTTGATCGAGCAATGCGGTCTCACTCAGCAGGATCTCTCCGTGCGGGTGAACAAAAGCCGCACCGCGGTGACGAATACGCTTCGCCTGCTCACTTTGCCATCATCCATTCAGGAGATGGTGCGTCGCGGCGAATTGACCGAAGGTCACGCACGCGCGATCCTTGGATTGCCCTCTGAAAATGAGATGCTCGACACCGCACGACGCATTATCGATGGCGGCATGTCGGTGCGTGCGACGGAACAGGCGACCACGCGCACGAAAAAACGCCGTCTCGTTCCCAAAAGAAAACTCCCCGCGATCAGTGAGATCGAATCGTATCTCAAACAGACGCTCGGGACTTCGGTCAAGATCACTCCCGGTTTGAAACGCGGCCGGATCGAAATTGAATATTACGGTGATGATGATCTCGAACGGCTGCTCGAGCTGTTCCGCAAGATCACGGCATAACGATGTCGAAAACAAAATTCGTGACGATCATGGTCATTCCGGATGACGCGCATGCGCCCAAGGAATGGAAAGTCAGATTGGTCGTCCTGCAACTTATCGGTGTCGGAATCGGACTGGTCGTCCTCGGGATCGTGCTGTTTTTCGTCTTCTACGGCACCATGGTCTATCGCACCGCGATGGCCGAACGGTTGCAGACAGAAAACGATGAGTTGCGGCGGTACAAATATAAGGTGAGGTTGCTTGAGGAGAATCTGAACCAGGCGCATGAGACCGTGCGACGGTTGACTCGTCTGGCAGGGATCGATTACAAGTTCCCGGAGTACTCCGACTCGGCGATCATTGATTCGCCGAAACCGGTAGCTGCGATTTTGGATCGACCGGCTGATCTCGATCCGTCGCTGCCGGCAGGATTGCCCCTGCGCGGGTTCATTTCGCAGGGCTTTCAGCCGGAGGAAGACGAGAAGTTCCATCCGGGGATCGATATCGCCTGTGCCAAGGGTACCCCGGTCCTGGCAACCGGCTCGGGCCAGGTAGAATTTGCCGGCTCGGATGAAACGTATGGCTGGATGGTGGTGATCAAACATAATGACAGCACCAGCACATTATATGGACATAATGACTCCCTGTTGGTAAAACAGGGAGAGAAGGTGGCGGTCGGGAGCCGTATCGCGTTGTCCGGAAGCTCCGGCAAGTCAACGGCGCCGCACCTTCACTATGAGATACGGATAAACGAGAAACCAATAGATCCACTGGAAAACCCATATGATAAAGAAAACCTTCAGCAGTGAGGTGGATGACCTAATGAACACCATAATCGGCAAAGACACACTCATCACCGGGACGATCGATGTAAAAGGGGCACTCAAAGTTGACGGCACGGTGAAGGGGAAGATCATTTGTTCTGACTGTGTGACGGTTGGGTCAACCGGCCTGGTGGAAGCGGATATTGAATCCAATACCGCGGTCATCGCAGGTCACATGATCGGCAATGTCGCCACTTCCGAAAAAGTTGAACTGCAGGCAAAGTGCGAGCTCGAAGGAGATATCAAGACGAAATCTCTGGTGATCGAGCAGGGAGCCATGTTTTGCGGCCAGTGCAATATGAAGGGCGGAACGCGCGGTACCGATCTTGGATTCCTGCCGCCGGCCACCAAGTCCGAGGAAAAGGACGAACTGTTCAGCTCTGACAAGAAAAGCTTCAAGTAACACTTGAAGTGGGTGGTGTGGAAATCAGACCGGAACTGTGGATAGGCTGCTAACTCATTGACCTTAAGAGACTTGATTTTAGACAAACTCGGTTATGAGAGGCAACTTGTCCACAGTTCGGCCAGTTCTTATTCATTGTACCGCTACTAGTTAGCGGTCATATCGACGCGCAGTTTCTGCTTTTTCACAGGCCAGTGGTGATCTTTCCCCGGTGGAAATCACCTCTTCACCAAGTCAGATTTCGGGTGTCATCAACCATATCATTGGGCGCAATCGCGGGGAGTCAGCAACCGCTTTCGGGTTGTGTTGAATTCTTCTCTCCTATATACTTAAGCCCAATTCCGGATTTGGCGAAACAGAGTACCCTGCTTCAGAGTACAATGGCCAGACAACACTCAATGACCACGGAGCCAGCATGTCCTCTTCAGACGCACGTTCTGACCTGCAAGCAGTAGAACATCTTCACGCTTCCTATACCCAGATCACACGCGAGATCGGCAAAGTTATTATCGGCCAGGATAAAGTTGTCGAACAACTTATCATCTCGTTGCTCTCTTCCGGCCACTGCCTGCTGGTTGGTGTACCCGGGTTGGCCAAAACGCTGCTGATCTCCACCCTGGCCCGCGTGTTTAATCTCAAATTCAATCGCATTCAGTTCACTCCCGACCTGATGCCGTCGGATATCACCGGCACAGAGATCATCGAAGATGACCACGCCTCCGGCAAACGGTCATTCCGCTTTGTGAAAGGTCCGGTCTTTGCCAATATCATTCTGGCGGATGAGATCAACCGCACTCCTCCAAAAACACAAGCAGCCTTACTGCAGGCGATGCAGGAACATGAAGTGACCGCCGCCGGACAGACCTACAAATTGGATGAACCATTTTTTGTCCTCGCCACGCAGAACCCGATCGAACAGGAAGGGACCTATCCGCTTCCCGAGGCGCAACTTGACCGGTTCATGTTTAATGTCTTTGTCGACTATCCTTCCGAACAGGAAGAAAAAGATATCGTCAAGTCTACCACGGCCGTGCATCAGGTCGATCTGCAGAAAGTTTTATCGGCGGAAGACATTGTCACCTTCCAGCGTTTGGTCCGACGTGTGCCGGTCTCTGATCATCTGGTCGAGTATGCCGTGCAACTTGTACGGGCGACTCGCCCGAAAGAGGGGACTGCGCCTGAATTCGTGAAAAACTGGGTCAACTGGGGTGCCGGTCCACGTGCCTCCCAGTATTTGATTCTCGCCGCAAAGACCAAGGCGATTCTCGAAGGGCGTCCGACTCCCGGGCCCGAGGATGTTCGTTTTGCCGCCTATCCGGTCCTTCGCCATCGCATTGTCACCTCGTTTAATGCCGAGGCTGACGGTGTCGACACGATGGAAGTGATCAAGCGGATCCTCGAAACCGTGAAAGAGAAAGCGTAGCGATCTCCCTGTGCGGGAGGATGTTCCACTATGACCGAGCGCTCCACCCGGCATACGGTTCTGTTTGGCGATTCACGCTCGATGTCGCAGGTAGATGATCGTGCGATTCATCTCGTGGTCACATCGCCTCCTTACTGGCAACTCAAAGATTACGGTTCTGCGAATCAGATCGGTTTCGATGATTCCTACGAAGAGTATATCAACAACCTCAATCGGGTCTGGATGGAGTGCCACCGCGTTCTCCATGACGGTTGCCGGCTGTGTATCAATATCGGCGACCAGTTCGCCCGGTCAGTTTACTACGGACGATACAAAGTCATCCCGATCCGGACGGAGATAACTCGCTTCTGTGAAACGATCGGTTTTGATTTCATGGGATCGATCATCTGGCAGAAAGTCACCACCTGTAATACGACCGGCGGCGCGACTGTGATGGGATCATTCCCCTATCCCCGCAATGGCGTGGTGAAGATCGACTACGAATTTATCCTGCTGTTCAAAAAGCACGGAGAAGCTCCGAAACCATCGGCTGAAATGAAAGAGCTATCGAAACTTACCACCGAAGAATGGAATCTCTATTTCAGCGGTCACTGGAATTTCTCCGGTGAGAAGCAGGACAGTCACTTGGCGATGTTTCCCGAGGAACTCCCCCACCGCCTGATCAAAATGTTCAGTTTTGCCGGAGAAACCGTGCTCGATCCATTTCTCGGAAGCGGGACAACATCAAAAGCCGCGATGAATCTCGGCCGAAACTCAATCGGTTACGAGATCAACCCGGAGTATCGTTCGCTGATGGAAGCAAAACTCTCCGAAGCAACAGGTCTGACATTCGCGCAGGATCCCGGCGATTCCCCCGCTCGGCCATTGCCGTATCAATTTGTCGATCCGCTCAAACTGGATAAAACGGCGGACTTGAAGCAGGTGCGGTTTGGCTCAAAACTAGACAGCACCGATACCGGACGTGAAGAACTCTTCCGCGTGAAAGAGATACTCTCCGCTACACGGCTCCGCCTCAGCAACGATGCTGTCATCGAACTGCTGGGAGTGACCACGCGCCCCGAACAGGAAGCGCCGGCCATGCAGTATCTCCGCGAGACGCTCAAGAATGAGCAGCTCTTTATACGCCATGAAAACGTACTCGCGGGAGAGCAACGGCAATCTCGCGTTTATCTCTATCTCAAAAACCGGACATTCATCAATGCCCGCCTCATTAAACAGGGGTTGGCTGATCTGGATGAATCATATGCCGGCAATAATACTGCACTGCTAAAATTGAGTGGTCAGCATGTCAGATAATTTTCTTGAGAAGCAGCAGATTCGCAATCTCCCGCCATACGGCAAACTGTTTGTCGGGATCTTCACTTCGTTAATGCTCCTGGTCTGCTTCTGGGCAGTCTGGATCTTTTACGAAACGAGCGGCAAGGTCGGCGAAGGAGATCTCCCGCTTTACCTGAAGGCTGATTCGGTCATGACCGATAGCGCTTCGCTCCATGAAGAGCTGGTGAAAGATATCGAAGAGATCGCCTCCGATTCCGAGGCGGTCCAGGCGCCGGTCTGGGATTCATTTGATGCCGGCGAAGATATCCCGCTCGACTCTGCCGAGGTCGCCCGGATCGCCTTGATGGCGCTCGCTCAACAGAAAGAGATCGATGCCGCCCAGCATGTCGAGGAAGAGTCGCATTTCCGTCATAACCTCGGCCTGGCTCATACTCATGTGAACGGTCAGACACTGCTGTTTTTCGCAATCGGTTTTGTTTTCCTCTTTACGTCGGCGCCGGTAACGACCAAGAAGATCCTGTTCTGGCTATTTGGGCTGACCATTGTCGCGCACACTGTCGGCCTGACCGGACAGGGATACTGCTGGGTATACGATGATCTGTTGGCTATCTCCGGCGTGCTTCTCTTAGGGATCATTGCCTATATGGCGTTTTTGATATTTGTCGATCTTGGCAAAAAGCCGGTGAATGAATAACCTATGACCACTGACTACCGCCAATATCTCGACCCGGAAACCGTCTCCAAACTGAAAGGGATGGAACTTCGCGCCCGCATGGTGGTCGAGGGTTTCATCGCCGGTCTGCACAAATCCCCCTACCATGGCTTTTCGGTCGAATTCGCCGAACACCGTCAGTATATGCCGGGCGACAATATCCGAGATATCGACTGGAAGCTGTTCGCCAAGTCCGATCGCTTTTTCATCAAACAGTATGAGGAAGAGACCAACCTCAAAGGGTATCTATTGCTCGACTGCTCCAAGTCGATGGCCTACCAGTCCGGCTCCAAGTTGACCAAACATACCTATGCCCTGATGCTTTCCGGTGCGTTGTCATATATGATGCTTCGTCAGCGGGATGCGGTCGGGCTGGTGACGTTCGATGAGAAGATCCGTCGCTACATTCCGCCACGCTCACGTTCAGGTCATCTCCATGTCCTGTTGAATGAAATGGCGGGGCAGGTTCCTTCGGAAAAGACCGATATCTCATCCGCCTTGCATGAAATGGCCGAGCGGATCAAACGTCGCGGGCTGGTGATCATCATGTCTGATTTGTTGGACAATGCCGACAAGATCATTTCCGGGTTGAAGCATTTCCGCTATAACCAGCACGAAGTTATCATTTTCCATATTCTTGACCCGCGCGAGCGTGACCTGGCATTCTCCGGTGATGTTATTTTCAAGGATATGGAGACGGGGGAAGAGATCACGACCTCGCCATTCCAGATCAAGCGCGATTTTGCATTGCAGGCGAAAGCATTTTCCGAGGAGATCGCGACAGCTTGTCGCCAGTCGAATATCGATTACCATCCGATCGACACCGCGATGCCGTTCGACAAGGCGTTGTACGCCTTCCTGGCCAAACGGGAACGGCTGTACTAGATTCTCGCTGGATGTCGGGTTTCACTTCGCGTGTCTTTGTAATCCACACTCACTCTTGTGAATCCGCTCAACACCGACCTACATGATAGAGAATTGATTGCTTCGCTTCGCTCGCAATGACCAACTCACGTCATTGCGAGAAGGCCAGCCAGCACGTCAACTTAGATATCGAATTTCCCCTCTGGCCGACGAAGCAACCCCCTGCATTGAACCTGCCTCAGTCTATTTACTCTTCCGAAACCAGATCGATGGCTGAAATACACTGAACCGTGTGCTCCCCGCCGGTTTCGGCAACCCATACTCCGACACCATCCGAACATCCTCAACCGTATAAAACGCATTCGGGTCGAACGACCGGATAATCCCGATGACATGCTTCAGCTCCGAGCGCCGGACGATCGTGAAGATGACCTTTACTTTCCCCAACGCTCCCTCGGCATCCATATGGGTCACTTTGTAGTTGTTGGTGATGAGATACATAATGAGGTGCGAGGATTCCACCGGCACTATCACCCTGACTATCATAGTCCCGAGGGAGAGCCGACGTTCTATGGTCATTCCAACATACGTCCCGGCGGCAAACCCGGCGCAGTAGGCGAGCAAGTTCACGATTGAGCCAAGATTAGTGACTATCTGACTGATGGCCAGCAGCCAGATGAATACCTCAAAAAAACCGAGCAACGACGAGACAAATCGATGACCGCGCCCAACCAGAATAATGCGCATGGTCCCGATCGAGACATCGCAAATGCGGGCAAAAAAGATGAGGATTGGTATGACTGCCGGGTGGAGCGACGACAGATTGAGAGCAACAGATGATTCCATCGCGCAATAGTACACGATGGCGGTCCAATCGGCAACACTAGCCTTTGAAAATCGTCACGGAGCGGGTGAGCTTGCGAAATCTCTACACTTCCGTCAGGTAATACCCTTGCAGTGTTTCGGATTCGGTCAGGTCGGATAGAATCCGGTCAAGCTGCTCGTACTCACTCAGATAAAGTTCCTTGAACTGATTGAAGTCATCGGCGGAGCGCCATCGGTCTATTGTCAAATAGACCCGATCATCATGGGAATCCCGCATCAGCTCAGTCCCGAGATAGCCGTCATGATTCGAAAACAGCCTGACCCAGTCGCCGACTGGACCATATGCCGCTTCAAATTCTTGCTCTCGCCCGGGCTTCACCTTGAAGCGCCAGGCGATCACAAATTGATACTCGGGCATATCGGCTATTTCACCAGCCGGTCGATCTCGTCGACCTGTTCGCGGAACAGATCGATCGTCGCCATAACCGGATCCGGCTTGGTCATATCGATTCCGCAGATCTTCAGCAGTTCAATCGGATGGTCTTTCCCGCCGGAGGAAAGCATCTCAAGATACTTGTCGATTATCCCCGGCTCGCCATCCAGGAATTTCTTCAGGATCGCCTGCGAGGCCGCATACGATGTCGCGTACTGATAGACATAAAACATGTTGTAGAAATGTGGGATACGCGACCACTTGAGCGGCGTGAATTCATCCATCGTCAGGTCAGGGCCATAAAACTTCCGCGTCAGATCCCCCCAGATCTCGGAGAGCATATCAGGAGACAGCGCATTCCCCTTCTCCACCGCGTCATGGATAATCAGTTCAAAGCGGGCGTACAGCACCTGGTGGAAGAATGTCCCGAACGTGTTGTCGATATGCCGATTCAGCAGATACAGTCGCTGCTGGGTGTCAGTCACCTTTTGCAGTAAAGAATGCAACAGCAGCCCCTCATTAAGGGTTGAGGCTACCTCAGCGACAAAGATAGAGTACTGCGCTTTGGCGAACGGTTGTTTCCGATTCGACAGGTAGCTGTGCATGGCGTGTCCCATTTCATGCGCCAGCGTAAACATATTATCTACCGTATCGGTGTAGTTCATCAGGACAAACGGATGCGACTGGTAGTTTCCCCAGTTGTAGGCGCCGGAACCCTTTCCTTCGGTCTCGAACACATCGACCCAGCGTGAATTAAACGCGTCGGTCAGCACTTTCTGATAGGTGGCGCCAAGCGGTTTGACCGCCTCGACTACCTGGGTGACGGCATCGCTATACGGCACCGTGTAATCCGATTCAGGAAAGAGCGGACACATCATGTCATACGGCCAGATCGAATCCAGCTTGAGAACCCGCTTGCGAAGTTTGGTGTAGGCGTGCAGCGCCGACAGGTGCGATTCGGTCGTGTCAAGGAGTGCATGATAAACCGATACCGGGATATTGTTGGCATCGAGTGCTCGATGCAGGCAGCTTTCATATTTCCGCGCCCGCGTGAAAAAGACATCCTTATTGACTGAGGCTCCCAGCGAGGCGCTGATCGTATTCAGGTGTGCTTTGTATGAGGAGTAAAATGCTTCGCTCGTGTCTTTGCGCACACGCTGTACGGCTGACTCCATGTACTTGGCGAACCGCTGTTTGGTCAGCTTCACCTCATTGCCGTTTTCATCGGTGATCGAGGGGTAAGTCATATCGGCATCGTCGAGCATGCTGAAGATAGAATCCGGTCCGCGGGCGATAATCCCGGCCATCGCCAGCAACTCTTCCACTTCCTGTGAACGGACATGCGCCTTGGAGCGAATCAACTCCTGCATATAAAAGTCGTAAACCCCGGGAGTGGCGAACTGCTTTTCCATCGCGATCAGCCGGGCATCATCCAATTTGAGCAGTTCCGGTTCGACAAATGAAAATGCCGCGCCAGCCTGTGAGCCAAGCATCGCCGCACGTTCCGTCATGGCCTGATATTTGGAGACCCGGTTGTCGAGATCTTTGTTCAGGTAGGCGTATTGGTAGAGCGAGTGCATCCGCATCCCAAGTTCATTCTGCAGTTTGAGGCATTCCTCGAGGATGGCGGGGGATTCATGCAGTCGCCCGACAAAACTCTGGGCTTTGGCGACCATCTGCTGGAGGGCGGCAAATTCAGTCTCCCAGGCGGCATCGCTGGGGTAGATATCGGCCAGATTCCAGGTCAGGTTGGGGTCGATTTCCGTCCGCTTGGGGGTAACATTGCTGGTGGTCGACATGGTCATTCTTGGTCTTTCTGTTCGGGTATCTTAAGTGGGGGGAATATCGTCAAAAAGTGGACCGAACGCAACGGGCTGCAACGTCAACTGACCGACTTGGACTCTTTTGAATCTCATCGAGTTAACGGTATTCGCTCTGCCTATTACGATTCATCCAATGCAGTCAGTCCCGAGTTCAAAAGAAATCTGTAGGTCTTGTCAAGCAAAGCCTTGGCGCGCGTTGGGTCCTTATCTGATCCATTTGGCACCCATATGATCATTCCCTCGCGAGCCCTAGTCAAAAGCACTCTATACTTATTGATAACAAACTGTCTGGTCGCTTCATCTCTCACGTTCATCCAGCGATTGCCTCTAAATTGCCGGATGCGCCACGTTTCGTCCGGACCGAGCACTAAATCGTCGGCCCAACAGACGCCCGTCCAGTCCAATTCTAAACCCTGGCATTGAAACTCAGTAGCCGCTACCTCAAGTGAAAAACTTGAACGCACATCTTCAGGATCGCCTAGAAACCACTGGTCCCAATTGTACCCTTGAGTGAAGGACGTTGATACTTCAATTCCATGTGCTCGCAACCTTAGTCCGCCAGAGCTAGCAACAAGTCCACAGCGATGATGACTATCCCGTCTGCTGCGTTCAAACAACCAATCTCGTAGGAAGTTGATATCCCTTGTGACCCCAAGCGGAAAATCGCGAATCTGCGATACCTGCTCTTTTGCTCCTTCGCAATCGAGATCGAGAAGACAGCCGACCCAATCTGCAATTCGCTTTGCTCGCGGGCTGCGAACGCTCACCGATAAATGCAATCTCTCGTCCACTCTCGAGACAATATTGTTCGGTACATTTTGTGCGAACAGACATTGGCCCATTTCCCCGTCATTGCGGTTCAAGAATGCTGAAGAAGCGGCGACGTTCCACTTGGAAGACCGTTCACCGAGAGCTTTACCCCATTCCGCGAGACCAGCTTCACCTCTGTGAATCTCCTGACCGTTTCCAATGAGTGCCACGATCACTGACCATTGAGGACACCTCTCCATAATATCAAGGAGGAGCGCTGGTTCAGAAGCATCAACTTGCCACTTTCTCTTCATTTGTGCCGCATTCCAAGCGCGCTGAGCTTCATCAAAAACCACTACTTGCTCATGTGGCACCATTGCACTGTCCGCAAGGTGAAATTTCAAGAAACTATGCACATTCTGTATGAAAGCTTCAACTTCGCGTGTCAGTTGCTTCTTTGGAATCCTGCGTCCATCCGTTGTCGCACAATTCACCAACGCGGATCTTACGATTGCAACCAACGGACCATTCCCCGATAGAAAAATGGCACTGGGCCTATCGTCTTGTCGCAACCTGGGGTCATGAACAGCATTCAAACCGGTAAGTGTCTTTCCGGCGCCAGGCACGCCGGTAACGAAACAAATGTACCGTTCCCCCTCAGATTGCGCACGTTTCACAAAATCAACTATTGCTTCTGTGGTGTTGGTAAGGTTATCGGCGTAACTGTGCGAAATTTCGCGAACATCATGATTGCCAAAAAGCTGCTCTGCAGCTTCAATTATGGTAAGAGTTGGCTGATAGGACGACTTAATCCAAGCATTTGCGTCAATTGTAGAATTCTTTTCACTGTGCTCTGCCAGATAGGCCGAGAGAATTGTACTTGATAGTGCAAGTGCGCCTGAAATCAGTACACTATGAGGAGTTGCGAATTCTTGCTGATAGGAACAGTTTTCGCCACAAAAGAGGCTGGGACAAAGAATCGGGATAATTGCTCGATGTCTACTCTCTACGTGAAAATCCCTGAGGTCGAGAGCATAATCGTAGACTTGCCAAATGGCTGCGCGATCTACTTCTTTCGCTTCATCCTTGTACTCGATCACGAATACAACGTCATCTGCGAGAATTACAATATCAGGTCTCTTCTGTCTGCGAGGAATATCATACTCGAACAGAATATGCCAATCGGTTGCTCCCGGAATAGCTCCAATGAGGTCACGCGCAACTAATTGCGCTAGCTCAACTTCTCTCTGCCAAGTTTCAATTTGCCTGGTGTACTGAGTCGCAAAACCGGCTTCTGCTTGAAGCCGAGATAGGTAACCAATTACGCCATCAGTCGGCTCATTGACAACCTGTGATAATTTCCTGCTGTAACATTCCATTTACTTAAATGTAATTCAATTCACCCAAAATAACAACGCCGCCGTTGGGAGCGACGGCGGCGTCTGACGAAGGGCTCACACAAGAAGAAGAGAAGAGAGACAAATGCCGATATCTTGCTATGACTTACACTCCCACTAATTCTGCAACGGATTCTTGATATCCCCCTCCGATACCTGAACATCAACCGGCGCACCCGGCTTCTTCGTCTGCGCATTCACCGCCGACGGATTCCCCGCTAATTTCAGTTTCGGAAGCCCCACCTGGCGGCGCAGAACCTCTATGTAGTCACTGATAAGTCGATATTTGTTGCTTATCGCGTCAGACCGTCGAATCGCGGTCACCAGACGCTCCTTGGTTTTGCAAATATCCAGCGCATAGGAGAAATGCTCACGGTCGAGTAACTCCAGCACCGGGAGATCATCCGAAAGCGACTGGCCGGTATCCGGTAAAACCACCGAGGCTACCTGCGCTTGCCAGAGGAGTTGACGAAACTGATCAACCACATAGGTCGTCGAATCGAGATCCCGCTGCAACAGAGCCAACATTGACTGTTCGGTCAGCGCGATACGCGGCTGATCACCCTTGAGTACCGCGTCGTACCAGACATCAACCGCATACGCCAACTGATCCGGCGCCATACCGGAGTAATAGTACTCCTTCAATGGTTCAGGGATCGGCTGCTTCTTTGCTTGCGGTTCACCAGCGGATACCGAAAGCGCCAATGCTACGGCGGAGCCGGCTATGATTGATAGGATTCTCGACGCGCTCATGATGACAATCTCCATCGGGACGTTTCAGCAGTCCCATCATCAGAGAAAGCAAAGTCGCTGCCGAAGAAGTATTCTATTGTTATACAATAGCTTAGCGATTGTCGTCTGGCGCGAAGCTATTGGGGGGCAGGCATAGCTATAGCCTTGAACCAATACTCGTTAGTGCAAAATCAGTGAGGAAATGTTCGGGAGATCAGCGGCGAATCTCAAAAAGCGCTTCCTGGTATTCGTGTACTTTCTCAAATCCCAGGCTGCGGTAACTCTGAATCGCCGGTTGGTTGTCGGCTTTGACATTCAGGCAGATCATCAATTTCTCTTTGATAAGCTGATCGCAGAGATGCGAAGTCAACACAGTCGCGAAGCCGTGTCCGCGCTCTTCGGGAAGAGTCGCAATCGCCCCAAGTACCGCGATCTTGTATTTCGGAGAGTAGATATGAACTCCGGCAATCGAGACAAGCCTGCCATCACGAACCAACCCGACAAACTTGCCGGTCTCAAGCATGTGTGGTTCGAAATAGCCATCGGGATACGCGGCCTGATAAAACGCGGCAACCGCTTCTGAGTCAGCAAGCGAGAGCGATTTGATACTCCCAGCTTCCGGTTGCGATTTCGCCGGCACGAACTTCCCCAGCTTCATCTTATAATGAAGCCCAAGATCAACCTCATTATATGTATGCAGAAACTGCCCGCTATAGGCCATCTGGTAATGGCTATAAAACCGCAGAGGTAGAACCGGCATCAACTCCTGAAGCAGATCTGCGAAACCATCCGTCATGCCAAACGCCAGAACTGTCGGAGTCGTCAGACCGCTGTAGATCAGCACTGATTCCAGAATGTGGGCGGTCTCGTTGTACGTACAGGCAAACTGGCAATGCCGAAAATAGCGCTCATCCAGATCGCCGATGTGGTATGCAAACAGAACCGGGTCTTTCTGGAAATGTTTGAAAAGACGCTCTTTGTCGATGGCGAATGTGAACATTGAAAATAGGGAGCTGGTCAGCTCCCCTTGATCTGATTGAGGTAACCGAGGACTTCGTCAAGCTGTTCACGCTTGAACGTGACTCCCTTTTTTGTCGGAAGCCAGCTCTGGTCATCGGACAGAAAATAGATACGCAGCGACACCAACTGGTGCCCCTTGTATTCCGACTCTTCTATGATCAGCCTTTCGGTGGCCGACCGCTCCAACTCAAATCGTTTCATCTAAATACTCTCCGGCTAACGCTTATAGCCAATTTTCCGAAGGAACTCCACACGCTCCTTCTTGTCTGCATCCGCCTCAACACCGAGTGGCGGCTCACCGTCGATAACCCCCAACACCCCACGTCCCTGCTCGCTGACCGCGACGATCACCTGCAGTGGATTGGCCGTCGCACAGAAGATCCGGCAGACCTCCTGCGTCTCTTTGATCCGGTTGAGCACGTTGATCGGGAATCCTGCCTTCATATAGACGAAAAAGGTATGTCCGGCGCCGACAGTTTTGGCGGCCATCGTTGCTGCCGCGATCATCTCGGCATCATTCCCGTCGGTCCGGATCAACCGCTTGCCGGATGCTTCGCAGAAAGCGATCCCAAACTTTATCCCCATCCCGGATGTTACCAGCGCCTCGTACAAGTCTTCGACCGTCTTAATAAAGTGCGACTGTCCAAAGACCAGATTGCAGTCGGCCGGCATCGCGATCGGAACCAGCTCGGTGCGATATTCGTCACTCTTCATCTTTCACCTCAAAGAGCGAATCGGGTACGCCGCCGTTGATGATCGGTTCGGAGTATGTCTCAGTCGCGGCGGTCGGGACACTGATCAGCCACATCGCTTTCGCTTTCATATTGAATGAAAACTGAGTCGGGATCCAGTATCCCTCAGCGGTCGGCAGATAATTCAGCGCCATGTTCATCTTGGACATCTTAAACATCGTCCGGTTGACGAGTGCTGATGGCGAGAAGGTCACTCGCACCAGATGCAGTGATTCGGTGTCGAAGAAATAGTCGCCATTCAACAGGGTATCAGCCGGTTCTTTGGCCGTCACCTTGAAATAGTGGCAGAGGTATCCATCCACGCGCTCACCCGCAACCCCAAGATAGTCGATCGTATAGATTTCGCGTTTCTCCGGATAAAACGGTTTGAGCATCGGATAGCTGATATTCGGAGTCGCCCGACGTTTCTTTTTCTCACGATCCTCTTTCGCTGCGTCCTGACAGTCTTTGTCAGACATCGGCTTCCCCTCCTTGATACCGGAGAGATACTCTTCGTGCATCAGCGCGGTGTCGGCGAGGTATTTAATGGAGATCCGTTTATTGAACCGTACCTTTTCTTCAAATGTCCCGTCATCCTTCTCTTCGCCCTTGATATATTCCGAAAGCACCACCAGGTCCTTGACCTGAGCGCGCTGGGCTTTGTCGACCTGCACTATCTTCTCTATCAATTGCTCCGGCGATTCGGTTTGCGCCGAGACCGACAACGCGGCCAACATCATACCGAAAACGATCAGTATTCGCTTCACTTGGTTGGTTTCCCTTCGAAAATCATGATTTTCTGGATAATATCACCGCGAACTATCTCGTCGGCGATCTCCATACCATCGGTTACTTCGCCAAAGACGGTGTACCGTCCATTCAGATGTGGCTGCGGCGAAAGGGCGATGAAAAACTGCGAGCCACCGGTATCTTTGCCGGAGGTCGCAATCCCGACCGTCCCACGCCGATACGGAAGGTCCGAGTATTCGCATCTGATCTGATACCCCGGCCCGCCCCAGCCATCGCCGCGCGGGTCACCCCCCTGGACAACGAAATTCGGCACCACCCGGTGGAATTTCAGACCGTCGTAAACCCCGGACTGGGCCAGCTCAATGAAGTTTATCACGGTCAGAGGAGCGATATCAAAGCGAAGTTCCAGCTCTATTTCGCCTTTGTCGGTGATGATCCGCGCAGTCGGGTTAACCGTATACCGCTCGACTGCGCTTCGCACCTGCCCTTCGGTGATTCTGGCCAGGGCCGGCGGAACCTGCGCCCAGCGGTCTTCGCCCATCTCTTTCTCATATACAATCGCCGCAGACCGGCGGACGATATACTCTTTGTCGAGTATTCCATCGATCAACAGTCGCACCAATGCGGAGTCTTTTCCAAACTCCGTAAAAAGCTTCGGCAGACCATCTATGATCGTGCGGCGGATGTCCGAGTCGATCTCCGTCCCGCGTGCCATGATCTCCGACAATGTCGGGAAAAACCGATCCAGCTTGAAATTGATGATCGCATCCACGCCCGTAACCAGGAGCACCATATCCTGATCGTTGAGCGCCTGACCGATATAGTAGTCCAGGTTGGCGGAATCTAGTTTGGTGAGCACCTCGAATGCCGACAGACGGACCAGCGGGTCTTCATCGGCGAACATCTGCGCCACCCGGGGGAGTACTGCGTCCCGTTCCATCAATCCGTATGCTTCCACACACGCGGCCCGCACATATGGCGATGGTTTCATTGTCCGCACCGAATCGATCAGATTGACCGCGCGGTCCGATTGGACAGTGGCAAGATATTTCATTCCGGCCGCCAGCACATTGTCGGATGGCTTGAGTGTGGTCAGGCTGGTGACCGCATCAATCGCCTGCTCTGCCTTGAGTTGTGCCAGCGCGTCGATCAGTGCGACTGTCAGCTTGTCGCCGGAGATCTGCGGCAATTTCCGCCAGAGATAGTTGGAGGCTTCGTACGAACCCTGCTTGGCCAGCGCGGCAATAGCTTCGGCTTCGACCCCCTGGTCGACATCATTGAGCGCCATTCCCAGAAACTGCAGCGCTTCGGGGGTTTTCACATTCCCCATGCCGCGCACAGCCAGTGAACGGACGCCGGGATCAGCATCCGCCAGGAACCGTGCGTACACCGGTTGAACATCGGCCCCTAACCGTGCGAGCGTAAACAGCGCCGCCCGTTGTACCATGCTGTCCTGCTCGAGCATCAGCAGATTCTCGACTGCGGAAAGCTGGTCTGTTGCTTTCGCGTAGAAGAGCCCATAGCAGGCCGCTTCGCGCACTTCGGGGGATGCATCTCCCAGAAAACTGGTCAAGTTGTCGAGCGTCTCAACCATACTGCTGTCGGAGAGCCGTCCGGCGGCGAGTACCGCCTGCGCCGATGAAGCGCCGGGGAGACTCTCTGCAGCCTCAAGAAGCTTCTCCGCATACTGCTTATCGCCAAGGAGGCCGAGGCCGAAAGCCGCTTTTGATGCCACCAGAATGGAGGGATCATGCAATGCTTCCATCAGCAGTTCACCCCCTTTTTTGTCTCCGATCCGCCCGATCGCTTGTGCGGCGCGCGCGCGAACCAGAATCGAATCATCTTTGATCAGATCGGCCAGGCGGGGTGTGAGGGTCCGAATATCTTCATCATGAATGATGGCGGCTAGTTTCTCCGGCATTGAGCGTTCCCGGAGTGAATCATACATCAGGTAGCCACCATAGATCCCGGCGATAGCCAGAATGACGATTGCAGCTCGTTGGAGGATCATTTTCATAGTGCTGGCTCAATCTATCGTGCGGCGTTGGCAGGGTCAACTCTTTTACCGGATAAGAGATAGCGCCGCGAGTGAGGCAAAAAAAGAGCCCCCGATGGTCAGTCGAGGGCCTGGTCTAACAACAGTGACGTTTTATCTCGTCATGTCGCATCACCTCAAAAAGCAAAGTTTGTGCCGCCGCCGGAAAAACGGGTTTGAACTTGTCTGGCCGGGCTAGCTGGCTGCCCGATAGTCAGTTGGGGCAAGCGAGGGGAGAGGGGAGTACTGGGCCTCTGTGCAACCCTGTTCATCTATTGCACAGCCAGCCGACATTCATGTCGCCATCTGACTGAATCCTAACAAATTGGGAGGAATTTGGTCGGGTGAACCGGATAGAAGAACCCCCCGATGCCAGACAACACCGGGGGGCAGTATATCACACGAGGAAAGACTAGAGCTGTTTCCAGATGAACGTATAGTGCCCTGAGGTTGGCACACCGCCCACGTTCGCATAGTAGCTTTCAATTTCAAGTTTATAAACTTCACCGGCTGTCTTCAACAGATAGACATTTCCTTTCGAGAGCAGTTGATGCAGTGGCGGACCGGTGTAGTTGTACCAGTCGGTCATGGCTGAACTCGGGATATCTGAGAAAAGCGGCGCACCGACCGGCTGCGAAGTGAACCCATCAATATCGGTAGGGTCAGTCAACTCGGTGTAGGCGTAAAACCCTTTGGCATCTCCCGAACCGAATGGACCGCTATTCTGGAAGATGTTGTAGGAAGAAAACCCAAGATCCCACTCGGTCGAGTTGCTGGGAGTGGTCGGTGTGACAACCGTGCCCGACGAGAAATCAAAGTAAACGGTTCCGCTATCGACCGCAAAGTGCGTTGAAACTGTCGGACCGGGCAGCGTCAGATCATCCGCAGTCGCCTGATAGTAATATGTCATCCACACCGTCCCCATGTCGGGCGGCATGCCGGCGCCTGTGAGAGAGTCGATCCGGAACTTTACATAATTGTGTCCACCGGCATCCAACATGGAATAGACATTCATGTTCGGAATGAGAAGGTGATTGGGCGGGCCAGTGTACGTATACCAATCGTCAAAGAAATATTCGACCTGGTCCGCAACAAAGGTCTTACCTGCAGTATCACCGATCACGACTGCAGCAAAATCGACAGCACCAAGACTGAATGCCAGGATATCTCCCGAGTTGTTGCTGGACTCTCCACCATTGGTTTTGACAACTTCACGACGGAAGCCGAGATCCCACGAAGTTGCGGCTAATTTCGGAACCCCGGTGGTAGTTGTATCGCGAGTGGTGAATGAGAAGTAAGAAAATTGGTCGTAGTCCGAGGCATCCACCGTGGAGCGCCAGAACTGGCCAGATTCGTCCCAGGTTGACGTGGACGTATTCGTCGGCGGATTCGACTTGGTCGGATTATCATCATCCGAGCAACCGATCAGCCCGATCATCAGTACAAGTGCGGTCAAGACCGCAAACAATGCTTTCACAATTCTACTCCTTCTATTGTTTATCTGTGAGTTGCAGTCCAAAGCGGAAACCGGCAAAAATCTGACGTCCCGGCCAGTAACCATACACGACATCCGTTTCATCCAGCAGATTCTCCAGCCGGAGAAACGCTTCTTTGTCGCCGGAGAAACGTTTGAAAAGATTCAAATTAAGGGTGGTCCGATGCGGCGCCCAGGTCGGATCCTCTTCCTGCTCGCCCGTATTGGAGCGGGAAGTCCAGAGTTTGTGTGACTGGTAATTCCCCCAGAAACTTCCACCAAAGCCAGACTTGCTGTCGGTGACCGACAGAACCGCCTTCACCGTGTGCGGCGGACGGTTGATCAGGTCCTCGCCATTTTCCAGATTGTGTGCTTCGAGGAAGTTATATGAGAAAGAGAGGTCGAGCCAGGAAGCCAGGCGAATTCGTGACTCCCACTCGATCCCCTGCGTGAAGGCTCGGTCGATATTCTGGTAGACATAGATCCCGCGCCAGTAGGTCGGACTGGAGCCGACCATCGTAAACTCGACCAGGTCATGCAAGTGATTGTAAAAGTAGGTGAGCCGATGCAGACCGATCGTCCCATACGAAAACTCCACCGAAAGCGAGCTGTTGAGCGAGTTCTCTTCGTTCATCTCGCGATATGGATGATCCGGATCGAATGAGATATTGTCGGGGAGATCCACCTGACCGCCATAAACAATATATCCCGCGGCGCTGTGGTCGAAAATGAAGTACTGCTCCTTGATCGAGGGAGCCCGGAATCCATACCCGCCGAATGCGCGGAATTTGATATTTTCGTTCGGCTGGTACATGATATTCATCGATGGATTAAACTTACCACCAAACGCCGAGTGGTTTTCGTAGCGCACTCCGGGAAGGAATGTCAGCCTTTTGACCGGCGCATATTCATACTGCAGGTAGGCGGCGCCGGAGCGGGAGGCCTTTTTCTCGCCGCTCAATTCCGACGAGGTCAGATCCTGGTAGACATAGTTAGCGCCATAGGTGGCGACATGGTTGTCGCCGATGACGTAGTTGGAACTGTAGGAAGCTTCCCAATAAGAATCCTGTGTTTCCGAGGTATCCACCCAGGTCCCGGTCTCCTGGTCGGTTTTCGACCAGATATGGTCGTAGAATGTCCCATATAATTTGAAGTGCATGGAGTATTTCTCGCCGGAGAGAAACTGCATGCCAACCGACCCCTCATACCGCTTGTTAGTCTCTTCGTCGTCGTAAACGAGCGTGAAGCCGGGCCATTCCTCAGACTCAACCCAGTTCCGTTTTTCATGCATAAAGCGGCCGGTAGTGGTCAGGCGCCACTCGCTAGAGAGGTAGTTGGTTAACTTAGCATCGAAATTCCACCGCCCGATCTTGTCTGCGCCGTTGGTGTGCGGTGTTTCGGGGAGAAGATCAAAGCCATCGGTGGCATAGTACTTGGCACCGGCTGTCAGCGCCGCTTTGGTCCCCCCCCACATAAATTCAGCCGATGGACTGGCTGTCTTGTGTGTGCCGTAGTCGGCGTAGAACTTTCCGGCCTTGGTATCCTGCTGTGGCGGACTGGTAATGATATTGATCACGCCGCCCATCGCCTCGGAGCCATAGAGGGTTGAACCCGTACCCTTGACGATCTCGATCTTCTGCACATTGGTCAGTGAATATTGGCTCAGGTCGATCGTCCCGTTCACGCGGCCAACCGCCCGCTCACCATCCACCAGCACCATCACGCGATCTTTGTCGATCCCGCGAATGCTGGCGCCGGAACCGGTGAAATCATTGTTGGAGATCGTCGTCCCGATGGTGGAAGACAGAGCTTCATCGACCGACTTTGCGCCGGTCCGCTGGAAATCACGCTGGGTGATCAGTTCGGTCTGCACCGGAACATCTTTTAACAGGTGCGGAGAGCGCGTGCCAGTGACCACGACATCGTTGAGCACCCAGGGCATCGGAGCCAGAGTCAGATCAAAAACTGTAGCGCCATTAACGGTCACAGTCAGGGTATCACTGGGGTCATACGCGACGTGCGTCGCAATCAGGTGGTAGGTGCCGTCAGTCACCGTGGTGAACTGAAAGATCCCTTTGTTGTCGCTGGCATCTGTCTGATCGGTTTCAATCAGGCGGATGTTCACATCGCTGATCGGATTGCCAGTCTCCGCATCAAGCACGCGGCCGGTCAAAGATCCGGCGTGCGCGGACCCATACGTAGCAAGTCCGAGAGAAAGCAGTATCAGAAGTTGACAGAATCGCATCGTTTATTTCCACCAGTCAGGGTCATTCTCATTGGGGGAAACTTAGAGATTGCGTGGATATGTTTGTCACCGATTTGTCACAAAATAGACTGAAAAGCTATATTCTGCGGCTATTTAGTCTTGATTTACCCGCTTATACCCCATTCGGATACAAGCAAAAGAACACAAAGTAGTGGGAGATTATTTGGAGCGACGGCTCTGTTTGGTGGCGGCGCGGTCAAACGAGGGTGGGGTCAGCCGCTTAAGTGATTTGTTGAGCCGTGCAATATCCTGCTTGGTCAGAGATGCCAGTTTTTTGGGGAATCGCCCGGAGCTGATCTCATCCAGCGTCTGCCGCATC
This sequence comes from bacterium, assembly GCA_016708025.1. NCBI lineage: Bacteria > bacterium. The sequence goes on from JADJGQ010000002.1 coordinate 257,249, forward strand.
TTCTTTTTCACCGTGCGATCAATCAGCTTTGGGCCAGTCAGAAGCGAGCCAAACCGTGCGGCAACCGAGATCCGCTCCCACATCCCCTGCATTCCATACTTTTTGATTAACGAGATGATCAGGTCAAGCTGATAGGCAACCTCGAGATAAGCATGTTCCGGTTTGATCCCACGCCTGACCAGCGTTTCATAGCCGGCCGAGATTAACATTGCCATCCCGCCACAGAGCACGGCTTGCTCACCGAATAGGTCGCCAATCGCTTCATCCTTAAAGCTCGTTTTGACCAGATTTCTCTTTTTGAATCCGCACCCCTCAGCCAGTGCAAAGGCTAATTGCTTGGCCTTGCCAGATCGGTTCTGCTCAACCGCCCAGAAAGCGGAGATTGAGCGATCATCCAGAAACTTCTCCCGCACCGCCGGGCCGGGGGCATGGGGAGCGATCATTATGATATCACACATCCGCGGTGGTTTGACAAAACCGAACTGGATCGAGGTCCCATGCAGAAACCAGAGCGTGGCGCCGGGTTTGAGGTAAGGGCGGACCTCCTGGTCAAAGACCTTCCCGTGCAGATGATCTGGAAAAGCAAAACAGATAATTTCGGCCTGTTCGACCAGATGCCTGACAGTCCCGACCTGTGTGAACCGATCCCGTTTTGCCCGCACTCGCGACCGGGATCTTGCCTGCAAGCCGATAGAAACATCCCAGCCGGAATCCCGAAGGTTCAGGCTGATCGCCCGACCCTGGCCGCCGTAGCCAATTACCGCTATCCGCTTTTGGGCTTTCTCTTTCGCTCGCATTGGCGTAATATAGCCGAAGAAGTTTCGATTGCCAATTGAAGTCATCCATGGACCTGCTACTGGAGTCAATTCACCGTCTGGTCAAAGAGGCTCTGGCCGAGGATATCGGTCGGGGAGACCTCACTTCGCTCGCCTGCCTGGAACCTAACCCTATCAAAGCGAGACTGGTAGCCAAACAGTCGGGGATACTCTCCGGGATGTTACCCGCATTGCGGGTGTACGACATTGTCGATTCCGCCAATCGGATCACCCCGCATTTCCATGACGGCGATCGATTTGAGAAGGGGTCGGTGATTTTTGAGGTCGACGGCTTCAATCAGACCGTCCTCGCCTCCGAACGAGTCGCGCTCAATTTTCTGGCGCATTTGAGCGGTGTGGCAACCATGACCTCACGGTTCGTGGAAAAAACCGCCGGCACCCAGGCCAGAATACTGGATACCCGCAAAACCACTCCCGGCATGCGTCATCTCGAAAAGATGGCGGTACACCATGGCGGCGGCATGAACCACCGGATGGGGCTATACGACATGATCCTCATCAAGGACAATCATATCGCGAGTGCGGGGTCGATAGTTGGAGCCGTACAGATGGCACGTGAATATCTGCAATCGAGTGATTTCCGCATACAGTTTCAGGCAGAGTGCGACAAAATTACAATCGAGGTCGAAGTCACCAACGAATCGCAACTTCGCGAGGCGATTTCGGCGAATGTTGACCGTCTGCTTTTGGACAACCAGTCGGTAGACTCGCTCCGCCATCTGGTTCAGATCGCACGCACACTTGATCCCAAGGTGAAACTCGAAGCATCCGGAAATGTCTCGCTCGAGACAGTCGGGCCGATCGCCCAGACCGGCGTTGATTTCATCTCCGTTGGCGCTATCACCCATTCCGCGCCGGTTGTTGATTTCTCTCTGCAGGTTGAATGATGAGCCGCTTTCGTGATTTCGTCAACTCCGGCATCTTAGTGCAAGAGATCGCCGACCAACTTCTGTATTATCTCCGAAGTAAAGAGACTGTGCCGGTTCCACGGCTACTCACCAAATTCAAGATGCCTCCCGAGCATCTCGATGCCACCCTTCAGGAGATCCAGAGCTGGGGATACAGGCTGAAAATCACCGGCAAGCTGGTGACATTTCTCTCTGCCCCCGATCTGTTAACCGCAACCGAAATCGGCTATCGCCTCAAAACGAGACTGATCGGCAAAACGATCCATTCCTACCGACTAGTGAAATCAACCAATGATCTGGTCTCGCAGATGGCCGAATCCGGCGCGCCGGAAGGGCTGATCGTCACCGCCGAACAGCAGAGCCAAGGGAGAGGGAGACTTGGGCGAAACTGGTTCTCTCCGGAAGGATCGGGCATCTATCTCTCAATCCTACTTCGCCCACGCATCAAGCCGGATCAGGCGCCGGGGCTTTCCATCATGACCGCAGTTGCCCTCGCAGAAACTCTGGAGCAGTACGCGCCCGGAGAAATTGCGATCAAATGGCCGAACGACATTCTTATCTCCGGCAAAAAGATATCTGGCATCCTGACCGAACTCTCAGCCGAGAAAAATAGAATCAACCATGTGGTAGTCGGGATCGGCATCAACGTTAATCAAAAAGCGGCCGATTTCCCGCCTGATATCCGAAAGACCGCCACCTCGCTCCGTGTCGCGACCAAACATGTCGTCAATCGCGCTGACCTGCTTAAGGCGTTTCTCGGCAATTTCGAGGAAGAGTATCTCGCCTACCAGAAGTACGGGCTTAAAAAAGCGCAGAAACGGATGCGGAAATTCTCCGTGATGCTCGGCAAAACGGTCCGGCTCCTGTCCGGTGACAACATCATCGAAGGAGTGGCGACCGATATCGACTCTTCCGGGGCATTGGTCCTCCTCCATGCCGGCAAGCGAATGCTCGTCTCTGCCGGCGAGGTTACGGTGGTGAAACAGTAGCCTATCCGGTCCAGCTGTTGCATAGCCGCTGATTCCTGCATTATACTACCCCATGCCTGAACTCCCCGAAGTTGAAACTGTGGTCCGTGGCCTTCGTGCGACGGTAGTTGGACGGACTATCCGCTCGGTCGACTCCGCCAACGCCCACCCGAGCACGATCGTTATCGCCAAGGGACTAGCGCCACATTCTTTCGCGACACTCCTGTCAGGCAAGAAGGTTGAGGGAGTCGCCCGTCGTGGGAAAAATATCCTGATCCAACTCTCCAACAACCTTACTCTCTGGGGACACCTCAAAATGACCGGGCACTTTTTCTGGATTCACCGCGATGCTCCGGTCACCAAACATGATCTGGTGACATTTGAGTTTGAACCACTCACTGTCGATGATACGATGCAGCTTCGCTTTAACGATTTCCGACGGTTTGGTAGGCTACGTCTTTTTCCCAACGACCTGCTCTGGAAACAACCCGGCCTGGCGAAACTTGGGCCGGAACCGCTGGAGATGTCTGCCGAACTGTTTGTCGAGCTGGCACACCGTCGGCCTCGGCAAATCAAGATGGCGTTGATGGATCAGGCCTTCATCGCCGGGGTCGGGAATATCTATGCCGATGAATCTCTTTACTTGAGCCGCATTCACCCGCGGCGGCTGACCACCTCGCTCTCAGCGACCAAACTGAGAGAACTGCACGGTCATATCCAGTTCTTGCTCAAGAAGGCGATCCGTTTGCGGGGGACATCCGTTGATTCATATGCCAATGTGAATGGAAAAGCGGGGAGTTTTCAGAACTATTTGAAGGCGTACGGGAATGAAGGGGAACCGTGTGAACGGTGCGGGTCGGCTATCAAACGAATTCAGATCGGCCAGCGTTCAGCCCATTTCTGCCCGAAATGTCAGAGGCTACGCTGACCAATACAGTCTCAGTCACCTTCCGAGCTTAGCTTAACCCAAATTGGTCCAGGAAACGCAGATGTGACTGGAGTGGATATTGTCTTGTTGTGCTGGAGATCGAATATTCTTAAGTGAACCTTTCGAAGCAAGCCATGGTCTACTAATCCATAGGCAACGAATCTATTATCCGGTGAAAAGCAAGCATCAGCATACTCTTCTCCTTGATGCACTATTGCTGACTTACCACTTATCAAGTTGTACACAACGAGGGATTGATAAGTTACAGTCGGTATTCGGCAGAGTACCAACGTGCGATCAGGAGATACAGCAACAAGGTCTCCTTTGCAGATCTCAGTAGCTTCACCTAACGAATCTCCAAGCAGTTGATAGGCTAGTACACTCTCTCGCTCGATTTGACAGATGACCCCGTTATAGGATAACAGCAAATTCCAGACTGTGCGCTCACTCTCTCCCAAGGAGAAATGGGAAATGGTGTCCTGGAGCTGTAAGGAGGAATCGACCTGCACCAAGTGATAGACTCCCGTATCCTGTAGCGAATAGCAGAGCACCTGAAGACTCAACGGATTGAAGTCAATCGGCCAAAGAAGACTGTCGGCATTGAAGAAAACAGCACACTCGCTTACCTTTGCACCACTGGCTGTCCATTTAAATACTTTCCAATTGGCGTCCCTAAATCCACGCGAACGCCCGTGGTCAGACGAATTTGCTCGCCCTCTGAAAATCACTGTGTCGCCGATCCAAAGGAATGCGTGTTCTGCACTTGTTTCGGGAAGCTCAAGCCAGGAGAATGTCTCATGACTTTCGCTGGGTAAATACATCTGACTGAAATCTCTACCGTAGAGGATCGCGCCAGAAATGTCCTCTTGGCTTGAAGAGCATGAAAGTACGGCCACCCATAAACATGCTAATACCAAAATTGTCTTGGGGAAAAATGACCACCTCAACACAATACCCCTCCTGAAAGAGCGCGCTCTATTCGTTCAATGCGACCGCCACATCCAGCCGCTTGCCCGTGTCTGCATCAAAAAACAGCAAATCCTCGCGCTTGAGCGAGAATGTCACGTTCCGCCCCACCTGCGGTTCTGATGCGATCTTCGAGGCAGTCAGCAGCAGATTCTCATGTCGTATCCGCGCGAAATACTGATCTCCCAAATATTCAGCCGATTCTACCTGGCCGGAGTATTCTTCATCCGCCCAGACCTCGATCGCTTCCGGTCGAATGCCCAGCGTCGCTTTGCCGCTGATCTGATTGCCGACATTTAGATTGAACGGCCTGCTGTATCCGTTGATTACTTCGATCTCGACCAGGTTGATCTTCGGCTGGCCAATGAATGACGCTACAAAAGTTGTCGCGGGCTGGCGATAGAGCTCTTCTGGTGTCCCCAGTTGAATCAGATTCCCCTGATCCAATAATGCTATCCGGTCAGCCATGGTCAGCGCTTCGGTCTGATCATGCGTAACATGGATCATCGCCTTCTTCAACTGCTTCTGCAGGGCGACTATCTCCAGACGCATCCGCGCGCGAAGGTCAGCATCGAGATTGGAGAGCGGTTCATCGAGCAGGAAAAGCGAAGGCTCCCGGATGATCGCTCGCCCCAACGCCACGCGCTGGCGTTGCCCGCCGGAAAGCTGGCTCGGTTTCGCCTGCAAGCGATTCTCAAGACCAAGCATCGCGGCCACTTTGGCAACTTTCTCTTTGATCTCAGTCTTCGGGACTTTGGCAACCGTCAGTGGGAAGGCGAGATTTTTCGCCACGGTCATATGCGGATAAAGCGAATAGTTCTGGAAGACTAATGCCACATTCCGGTCGCGCGGCCGAAGTTTGTCGACCTGGCGATCACCAATGAAGATCTCGCCGGCATCCAGCTCTTCGAGTCCGGCAATCAACCGAAGCAGGGTCGATTTACCGCAACCGGATGGCCCCAAAATAACCAGCAGTTCACCCTCGGCCAACTCCAGCGAGACATTGTCCAGAATTTTGTTCGACCCAAATGATTTGGTTACCTGCTCTATACGCAACCCGGCCATCAGGAGATCTCCTCCAGTGTCCCGCGCGAGATGCGATACCGCCGTCCGTTTTTGCGCAACGGCTCCGGTGGTTCAACCGCAGTGGTCAGAAATAGCTGATTATATCCGGAGAATGCATCTATCAGTCGATGCGCACGGTCCAGATCCAATTCTGCGAAAATCTCATCCAGCAAAAGTACCGGCGCCAGTTTTCGTTTCTCCCGAAGCATTTCGTAGACTGCCAGCTTGAGTGAAACTGCGGCGGTACGCCACTGACCCTGCGAACCGTGCGTCCGTGCCGGATAGGCGCCGATTGATATCGCCAACTCATCCCGGTGAGGGCCGATCATTGCCTGGCAGGTCGCACGCTCCCGCGCGACACCCTTAGCCAGCGCCGAGGCCAGTCCACCCTCGATAATTGTCAGATCGGTCATATCCGATGGTACACAGGTTTCATAGCGAATATCAAGTTTTTCTCCGTTGGCGATCGCGCCATAATGCCGCGATGCTACCTCTCTCAATAAACCGATAAATTCCTGACGTGCCTGGATTATCCGCGCACCATACTGGATCAACAATTCGTCATAGGCCGAGCAATCCATCTGGATCTTCAGCGCGGCGTTTTTCTGCGCCAGCACGCGATGATAATCTTTCAAACGATCAAGATAAGCCCGGGAATATTGGCTGAGGTAGATATCGAGGAAAGTTCGTCTGACCGATGGTCCCCCTGAAAGAATGTCTGAATCCTCCGGCCCGGAGGAAACCGCGCAGACCGTTTCAAACAGCTCGGCTATTCGAATAGGGATGGTGTCGCGTGTGATCTTTTTGCGCCCACCCTTCTGATAGGCGACCGCGATCGTCCGGGTGCGCCCTTCCTGATTAATATCCCCCTCGATCCGATAGACCTCTTCGCCCTGTTTGATCAGAACAGCATCGGCCGCTGTCCGTTGAGAGCGGCCGAGACAAAGAACAAATAACGCTTCGAGTAAATTGGTCTTTCCAGAGCCATTGGCGCCGAAAAAAACATTCACTCCCGGCGAGAAACGGACCTCGAGCGATCCGAAATTCCGGAAATTGGTGACAGCCGCACGCTCGACAATCATGACCGGATCACCGGGCGACCTGCATCCGCAGTCGACCGTTCAGCCAACTACTCTGCCAGCCTCAGCGGCATCACCAGGCAAAGGAAATCTTCCTTGCTGGTCTCCGGGCTATATACCAACCCCGCGGCGACCGGCGAAGAAAGCTCAAAGATGACTTCGTTGCCATCGATGCGGGACAGAATATCATTCACATACTGCGAGTTATATCCGATCTCTACAGCTTCGCCAGTGTAGTCGCAATCCAGCACCTCGCGTCCTTCACCACCGACATCCTGATTATTGGTCGCCAAAGTAAGCGACCCCCTTTTTATCGAAAAGCGAACCTGGTGAGTCAGTGCGTTGGAAAGAATGGAGACCCGTCGGACCGCGCCGGCCAGATCATCTTTCGCCACGATCATCTTCTTGTCGTTGGTTGCAGGAATGACCTGCTCGAAATTCGGATAAGGACCCTCAATCAACCGCGAGGTCAGCACGATACTGTCGAGATTAAAGATGATGCTGTTTTCTCCGAAGATCACCCCAATATCCTTCTGGCTGTCTTCGACGAATTTCGGAATCAGATTGAGTACTTTCGGCGGAATGATCAGATCCTCGGTCATCGCTTTCAATTTGCTGTTATTGACTGAGATGCGAGCCAAGCGGTGACCATCGGTGGCGACCATCTGAGTCCGCTCACCCTTGGTCTGCCAGAGGACTCCATTCAACGCTGGACGAGTCTCATCGGTCGAACAGGCAAAAGTGGTCTTGCGGATCATCCTGATGAAATCCGCAGACTCGATACGGATCTCTTTTTTGGTATTGATAGTCGGAAGTTTCGGGAAGTCATCCGGCGAAACCGCGGCGATCTTGTACGCGCCATTCGGAATCTTCATCTCCACCCGATTTCCAACCGCCTCGAATGTTATCTCAGCTTCGGGAAGTTCACGAATGATCTCAAACAGGATTCGGGCCGGCAGGGCGACAGAGCCGCGTTTAGCCACCGTGCATTCCACCGTGGCGGTAATTGAAATATCCAGATCGGTAGCAGAGAGCTTCAGTTTATTCTCCAGCGCCTCAAACAGGATATTGGTGAGAATGGGTAAGGTCGATTTGGTCGGTACGACCTGCAGAATAGATTGCAGTGCGCCACTCAAACGAGATTTTGGCAAAGAGAATTTCATGAAGCAAGTCTCCCGTGTTCCCCACACATAATCTCATAATTAGACTGAGATATATATGGAATACTGGTAATAAGGGCTGTTAGTTTGTGCAAAAAGGTCATTTCTATTGTCGCCGGAATCACTTTGTTGTTGTTGTGCATCTTCTTAAGGAGAGTAACAACCGCTCTACGATCCCAACACTCTTTGTGTACAGTACTCGGCCAACTCATCCAGTTATCCACAGAAGATACAGAAGTTAAGTTGTCCAGAGCGGGTACACATGCTTACTCACATCCTTTGTTAATACAATAATGACGCTGAGATCTTGTCGATTTTCTCTCGAAAAGTCGCATCCGCCGCCATTCGCTGTGAGATCAGATCACAGGCATGAATGACCGTGGAATGATCGCGTCCACCAAAGGCGGCGCCGATCGATTTGAGCGAATTGTCCGTCAGAGAACGACAGAGATACATCGCCACCTGGCGAGCCAGCGCGATCTTGGCGGTCTTTTTCTTGGCCGTCATCATCGCGATCTCGATTCCCATATGTCTGGCCGACTCTTTCTGGATCGCCTCGATCGTCACTTCCTTCTTCTGCTTGTCCAGGAGGTCACCCAGCACCTTCTGGGCCATCTCCAGGTCGACCGCAACCTTCTTCATCGATGCATACGCCAGCACACGAATCAAGGCGCCTTCAAGCTCTCTGACGTTTGAGGTGACTTGGTCGGCAATATAGGTCACCACCGCATCGGGCATCGAGGTACCCTCCGTCTCCAGCTTCTTCAGCAGGATGGCGGTACGGTTTTCCAGATCCGGGGCCTGCAGATCGGTCACCAGTCCCATCGAAAAGCGAGACAGCAGCCGCTCTTCCAATCCTTTAATCTCCCGCGGCGGACGGTCAGATGTCAAAATGATCTGCTTTCCGCTGTGGTAGAGCGAGTTGAAGGTGTGGAAGAATTGCTCCTGCGTCGATTCCTTCCCGGTGAAGAACTGGATGTCGTCGATTATCAAGAGATCAACATCCCGATACATCTTGGAAAAGTCCGAGATCGTGCGGTCCGTGATCGCCGCGATGAAGTCCGAGGTGAACTTCTCCGAGGTCGCATACATCACCCGACGAGTCGGGAACTGATCGACAATATAATTGCCGATCGCCTGGACAATGTGTGTTTTCCCGAGACCAGTGCCGCCATAAATGAGCAACGGATTGTACCGGTTCATCCCGGGTGCCTCCGCGACCGCTCGTGCGGCAGCACAGGCAAAAGAGTTAAAGTCGCCGACCACCAGCGTGTCGAAGTTATATCGACGATTCAGATTATGGTGGCCGTTGGATGCCGCCGGCGGGAGCGACATCGGAACTGGGGACTCAAAATTGATCGCCACTTGATCCACCGCCTCCTGCTGCGCCGTAATGATATAGACGGGCTGATAGCGATGCCCGAGAACCTCTGTAAACGATTCTTCGATAATGTCGCGGAAATGACTGTTGATCCAGTCGGCGACAAATTGATTCGGGACAGCGATCTTGAACTCGCCATTCCCGTTCGGTTCTCCCCGCGTGTTGCGCAGCCAGATGTTAAAGGATTGTTCTTTGACCCGACGTGCCATGTACTTAAGGCAATCGGTCCACTGTTGAGAGTTGGAACTTACTTCGAGCAATGTGCGCTCCTCCCTGGGTCAGTTATCAACATGGGTGGTTGCTTTGAATCCTTTCGCGAGCAGTCGATTACCATCCCGGAGCAAAATGCTGCCCACCTATTCCCACAAATTTGTCAACATGTCAGTGTTAATAAGATTCAGAAAATCACTCTGTCGCAAAAGAGCTTAGCAGAGCGGCTAGAAACTATCCACAGTTCATTAACATCATGTGAATCAATCAATTTCATCGCTGAGCTAATAATCAGGTCATGTGGATAGACGTCAAGCGGCAGCTAACAAATAATTCACACAATTTTGAATTAGTTGATTGATACAACGTTAGGCCGACACGGCCGTGGAAAAGAAAGCGACGCGTCGGACCAACGCGTCGCACATTTACATTCCCCTGTGGACAACCGGAATGAATCACAAACGGTTATCGCTATTCAGTCTGTTCTATCGCGCGAGCGATCTCCTCGAACATCTTGATCTGTTGCGCATCTCCCTGAAGTGCCGCCGGTCGGCCTGAATCCGCTCCCTCACGAATTGACACCTGCAACGGAATCTCGCCAAGCAGATCGACACCAAGGCGCTTCGCCAGTTCCTTGCCGCCATTCTTTCCGAAAATATACTCGCGCTGACCGTTCGTTTCGAAATAAGCCATGTTTTCGATCACACCGATCACGCGAAGATGCGTGCGTTCGGCAAGTTTCGCCACGCGTCCTGCCACATGTGTGGCCGTTGCCTGAGGCGTAGTGACCACTAGTAGTTCCGCGGCTGGGATTGCCTGCGCGATCGTCAGCGTCACATCGCCGGTTCCGGGCGGAAGATCCAGAAAGAGATAATCCAGATCATCCCACATAACGTCGGTCAAGAACTGATTGATCGCCTTGTGCAGCATCGGGCCCCGCCAGATAACCGGATCATCTTCGTTGACGAAAAATCCCATCGACACGACCTGGAGATTATCCCCTTTGCGGAGCGGGACGATCTTGTCATCGATAATGGTCGGCTGACCGTGCACCCCGAGCATGCGGGGAATGGAGAATCCATACACATCGGCATCGAGCAGTCCGACTTTTTTTCCCAGTCGTGCCAGCGCCGAGGCGACATTCACTGTCACTGTCGACTTACCGACTCCACCCTTGCCGGATGAAACGGCGATAAAGCGTTTGGCGAAATTAATGATAGTGGCAGGTTCACGTCCGGGAGCTTTTCCGAATCCCAACTTCTCGCGTAACCGCGTGCGCTGTTCATCGGTCATCACGTCGAATACGACCTTGACCGAAGTTACTTCGGGGATAAGCCGAACACCGGCAGTAACATCCTGGGTGATCTTATCCTTGAGCGGGCATCCCGGAACAGTCAGGGTAATACCGACCGTAACCGCGCCGCCGTCGATCTCCACGAACTTGACCATGTCAAGTTCGGTCAACGGCCGCTTCAGTTCAGGGTCTTCGATTCCGCTCAGGATGTGCAGAACAGTTTCTTTAGTGACCATCGCGTCCTCTCGTTTGCTGCTTGAACCGAATGTCCGAGAGTTTTGTTTCCCGGAAGACTCGTTCGAGGGCGGTCTGGGCCTTCCCATAAGTGCACTGCAACTCGCAGTTGGGGAGATTGACACATTCGTAGTTGCCGATTTGGCATTCAAACATCGTTAGTTTCCCCTGCATTGCCTCGATAACTTGCAGCAACGAGATCTCTCGTGGGGGGCGACTCAGCTTTACGCCACCACCATACCCTCGCACCGACAGAATGAGCCCCGCGCGACTCAATTCGGAAATAATTTGCGGCAGATACTTCGGCGGGATCGACTGGCGCTGCGCGATCTGGTTGGCGGTTGCGAGCTCACTTGGGTTGTGTGCCAGCTCCCACAATGCGCGAATAGCATATTCAGTCTTTTTGGTAATCACGCTCAAATATAACGGTTCTATTCCGCAGACACCAGAATTATGTAATATCGAAGATAACCAAAGCGGGATTGTAACTTTTGTGACACAACAACTTCGATAGATATTGCCCTGTTTTGAACGTAGGCTTGAGAATACATGAAAATGACCGCCCCAGTCCTCTTTAACGGAGGCAGACCAACCATCTGCCTCCGAAAAAGTCAGTTTAGAAGATCGCCAGATGGGTTGGGCAATAGCGTTGGAAGTCTGTATAGGATTTGTCTGACATAAAGACCGCGATCTCCCCCAGCCTGAACCCAGATTTGATCATAAACTGGTAGAGCGGGATATTTTCGGTCGGCACCCAGATCGAGATCTCTTCCTTTTTGGATGGATTGGTCCGACGGATCAATTCGGCAGCCGCTTTGACCATGTAGTCGTTATTGACCGCCCCGATCGGTCCGATCCCCATTTTCTTGTAAATCAGGCCATACGCGACCCGCTTCCCTTTGTCGCGGAAGAGGAACGGCTCAAAGTGTTCGTTACTGGTCCAGAATTTCCACTCGACCGCCCGTTCGTAGCCGCGGACTTTCTTTTCCAGCGACATGATCCATTTCAGGTCGGCCGCACTCAACTTGGTTGAAGCCTGAAGCCCAGTTGGCTTTGGCATCTTGATCTTTGAGGGATGTCGTCCCAGCCAGGCAAGCCCTTGAATCGGGACCATCCCGAACTGCGAGTAGATACCGACTGCCTGCATATTGTAAGAGAAAGTGCAGAGCGCGTGCGTCATTCCCGGCCTTTTCACATAGACCTTTTCGAGCAGTTTCCGCCCAACTCCCTTGTCCTGCAAGGTCGGATCGATGAACAGATACCCCAGATACCACTGCTTGCCGCGAAGGAGCGCATGCGTGTAGCCAACTATCTTATTCCCCTTCCAGGCGCACCAGGACCGCTCTCCATCAGTCGCGAAAAGATGTTTCTGCACCGGCGGAAGTTCCTGCAGGGGGAACTTGATCGGTTTCATCGAGTGCTTTTTCCGAAGATGATTGAATGATCTCTCAACCATCTTGAAAGCGGGGAGAAGGTCCTCCATGCGGGACCGTCGAATCTTGACTGCTGAACTCATGACTGCTCCTCTATCTTTCGGTCGGCCAGACTATCGACGCTGGTAGACCCGATATTCGGTGGTACGGTCGGAAAACCGCCTAAGTTCATGATATTGCACAAGAAAGTTCTCGTCATCAATAAACCTGCTGATGGGGGAGTCAATCGAGGCTACCAGATACTGCGGGCGGGTATCATTGACCAGATCGAAATAGCGCCCAGTCCGATTGTATTCCACCGCGATCGGCGAGACCAGCCCATCCCGGTCAAGTATGTTCCTCTTCGAGTAGTAGCCGATATACCCGATATCTTCCGCCGCGACAATCGCATCCGGAGGTGCTTGCGCAAATAAGTAAGTCCCGATCTCCCGATGCACGCGCTCGGTAGTCTGTTGCATCTCCCGGTAATAACTGACCTGCGTAAAGGCCAGCGCCATCAAACCGACCATGGCCGCCACACCGATCCAATCCCCCAGTTCGGCACTTCTCGACGGTGCGATCCGGATGCGGCCATAGAGGTAGTTGATCCCCGCCGCGACAAAGATCAGAAATACCGGATAGATCGGCGTGATATACCAATGAAAGAGATGTGTCCTGCTCAAGGAGAAGAAAAGGAAGATCCCAACCAGCCAGGTCAGTTCCAGTTGGCCGGCATTCTGCGACCGATTCAACTCCCACGCGCCAATCAGCAACAGGACCAGCGTGATCCATCCAAAGGGAGAAGAGAGATACAATAGATAAACCAGTGCCTCAGTCGGTGGCATAGTGCCGAACTGGCTATACAGCGCCAGTTTGGCAGTGACAGAGTGCGGGATGATCGAACCGAAATATTGCCAGGAGAAAAGGAGCCAGGGGCCGAGAATCATGACCGGAGTGAAGAGCATCCGAAGCCAGGATGACCTATCCTGCCAGAGATTGTAGGCCAGCAACAATCCCAACAGCCCGATCCCCTCAGGACGTGTGACCGAAGCAAGGGTCGCCATACCAAGCGCGTAGATACCTAACTTGCGATGCTGGAAATAGAAGGCCGAGATCACCAGAAGCGTAAAGAACGCCGTCTCCATCCCGGATATCTCCGCCGGAATGGACCGGGGGAATCCGATATAAAGCGCGGCCGGAAGGATCGCCAGATGCGTAAACCGAAGTGCCCGTGCGAACTTGTAGAGCACTACAGCGGTCAAGCCGGACGCGACCAAAGAGATAGCCAGCGCTCCCCAGATAACCGGGATACGCAGCAAAGTAGTGATAGCCAGCAGTAACGTGAAGAGCGGAGTGGTAGTCCCAAGGACCCGTTCGCCTATATTATAAACGAACCCATTCCCGAGAGCGATCTGTTCAGCGTACCGAAAAGTGATGAAAGCGTCATCGGCTGTGTAGCCGGTCAGGAAGTAGAACCCCAGTCGGGTCAGCAGCGCGGCGGCGAAAAGTCCAGTGCCGATAAGGCGAAGCCTGGACATAGCGCCTACCCTACATCTTCCTGATATACCTCGAGGTCGAACTCATTAGAGTGGTAATTAAACTTCGCGATAATGACGTTGGGTCGGCAGCAGACTGAGCAGTCCTGCACGAACTCCTGGTTATCACCCTCGAGCTGGTCGATCGTGATGTCGTTTTCTTCGCCACAGCAGGCGCAGAGAAAAAACTGTTCCATGGCCGGAAAATACGGTAACCGGTTCGGCGCTGTCAACGGCCAAAGCGCAAATGAGGAGAGAGAATTTTTCGTGCTGTCGATTGCGCTTGACAAATACAACGGAATTGGTTGGTGGAAATGCGGGGTCGTGATGTAGGTCGGGTTGAGCGGATTCACAAGCGAAGGCTTGAACTCAAGGATTCACGTAGCGAAGCCCGACAATTTCTTCCTGACCTACGACGCTTAGCCTGCAAGACGAAAAATGAGGACCACCAATTCAAAAACTGCGATGAACGCAAGAAAAACTAGGTAAGGTTTGAAATTGGCTAGTCTGTAGGTTTCTCCGGAAAAAACCAGACCGAACTTCTTGTCACTCTGTTGCGAGCTATACCGCCTGCCGAACCAAACGCCAACTACGGCAGCCGCGAACATTATCCAAAACAGCGATCCTTGAATCAGACTGTTATTCAATATTTCTTGTAAAGTTGGAGGCAGCCCGCCGAAGTCTGATCGGGCCAGGACATACATAAGACACCCAACTATAGAGACTGCTCGATGGAACTTGATGAGCAAGGAAGTGTCTACGGTTCTGCTCTCACCTTGTAGGCTGGTATTCATTAAGCTATCAGTCCTTCATAGTTCAACAATCTGTCGGGTTTCAGGCTTCGGTCAGTCTTGTGATGTCAGTCCAGACTTGTGAAGCCGCCTTCAACCCGACCTACAAATTTCTCATGTGCGCGCTAGCTTGCGACGTCATTGCGAGGAGCATGCGAGCGGAGTGAGCGGTCGACGAAGCAACCTCTCAACAGCTGAGTTGGTGCACCACTTCCAGGATCGGAACTAAAACCAATCCGGCTAAGATGTATCCCCGCGACCGTTTCATGTAATAGGGAGTCTTTCCCTTTGTTGCCTCCGAAGAATCTCCTGCTCTCTTAGCCTGAAAAGCGCAGATAGCCTGAGGAATCATCGTCCATAACATTATTGTTAGCAGGAGGCCAATCATAATAATAGTGATGCCGAATCGCCACTCAGGACTGCAGCAGAAGTCTGCACCTCGATGCCATAATGCGGCAAATCGAAATGCGAAATAAATACAAGGATACATAAAGACGTCAGCGAACTTGAATCCTGCATGTCCGACCCGCACTACGCGTGAATTGAATTCAATGGCCATCGGCCGCCCCTACATACTCGGCACCCAGATGTTCTTCGCCTCGATTATCTCTACCTTGTACGACAACGGCAACGCATCCACTGTCTCGGTGAAGAAAAACATCCCCTTATAGTTGGTCAGGTACTGATGTTTCTTTTCCAGAACCCGCCGATCCCATGTACCACCAGCCCATTCTCGAGCTTCCCGAGGATGCGCGTGAATTCTGTGGGATCGATCTTGACGATCGTTCCAATCGCTTTGGCCGCCTGAATAGCGGCGGCAGCCGCCGCAGCACCGGCTGTGGCAGAGTGTGCAGGTAGCATCATGGTATCTCCTTTTTGGAAGTGCCGTCGGACAACCGACGGATACAGGAGAATATACTACCGGATGTCCGGGATATTCGAGGAAAAAGGAGGGGGGAGTTTTCTTGATTTGTAGGTCGGGTTGAGCGGATTCACAAGAGGAAGCCTGGACTCAAGGACACACGGAGCGAAACCCGACACTCGTTTAGCTGAAAAGCTGTCGGGTTTCAGACTCAATTTGGTATAGAGCTCGCATTTCGGTCTTGTGAAGCCGTCTTCAACCCGACCTACCTAAACAGGCTCAGCGGATTCGAACCACCCAATGCTATTCCAGAGCCGGTGCCGAATAGACGACTTCTTGGGCCCATTTACTCCTTGACCAAGGTCTACCACCGGATATATTCCGGCGAGCGATGTCGAGTCGGACGACCCCGCATATTGGGAGCAAAACTTCACGACAGATCGACGATCACATTCGACCATACCGCTGTCAGTAACTTCATTGGTCGGGACACACAAATTCATTGTGGTAAAGGGAGTGCATTATGGCTCTACTTGTAGGAGCATTATTGGCGGCGGCAATAGCAGTCTTGGCGACCAGTGTCGGTTGGGATCGTGACCGATCCTTCTACGCAGTTGTGACCTTCGTCGTCGCTTCCCTTTACACCCTGTTTGCGGTGATAGGCGCTGACTCGAGCACGCTGCTGATAGAGATACTGGTTGGCGTGGTCTTTATTCTTGCGGCAGTTGTCGGCTATAAGAAGTCGCTCTGGATAGTGATGGTCGCCCTGGCGGGACACGGAATTTTCGACATTTTCCACGGAGCGCTCATCAACAATCCGGGGGTACCGGAATTCTGGCCGGATTTCTGTATGGCGTTTGATGTCTCCTTGGGCGCGTATTTCGCATGGCAACTTGGAAGCAAACGGATCCGAAGCTGATGAGATCATCCTAATTGAGCGATGTGGGAATGAGCCTGCCTCCACCCCGAGCAGTAGTGATTCCAATCTGTTTGGGGCTGATATTCCTAACAGAAATAGCTAGTGGAATAGTCTGTTGGCTGTGAATGATAGCAGTCGGATTTTCGTCAGTATTTCCATCAAGTGCGACCGCACTTGGTAAAAATCAACTCGCTCAGCTAAAGCCGCCGGAACCACAACCCGGGCGAGCGCAGGAGGGCATACTTGGCAAAGTGCCGCCTCCCGATGAGACTGCGGCTGCAAAAACCGACAACTGCTTTTCCGTCTTCTCGGATTTGCATTTCGGGCAGGGGACCTGCTCATCGGGCGAACCGACTAATTCATCAAACTTCGCTCCACAATCAGCACACTTGTACTCAAAGATCGGCATTCTTCTGCTCCGGTTCCTTCTCTCGCTTTTCCTCAAACGACATGACCGCACCGGCCACGATTCCCATGGTCGTCGTGATCCATGGGCTGCACATGATCTGTCAGGTGGAGCCGAACGCAGCGTAGACGTATGAGACAGCGAGTCCCAATCCACCGCCTACTGCCGCAAACAGCAAACCTCTGGTCAATCGTCGTTTTAGCATACTATTAATGTCGGCAGACAAAACCGCCGAACTGAATCCTCTCTTCTACTTGATCGCTTCGTTCATGATCGCGATCAAGCGATTCTCAACATCCTCGGCCAGCGCCTTAAACTCGGCTTGTGGCAACATCATGCTGATCATGGTCGGCTTGGCCAGGCTGACCATCGTTTTCCCCGCCTCAATATATACCGTATACCGGCAGGGCATAAACAGAGCAACATCCATATTGATCTGCAGCGCCTTATGGGCGAAACCGGAATTGCAGATCTCGATGATTTTCAGCGGGTCGCGATGTAACCCTTTTTCGGCCAGCGTCGCCTGAACATCGTGTGTATGCAGGATGCGGAACTGATGTTCCGGCACTATCTTCTCAAATGCCGCCACAACATCATCCATAGATTTGGCAGTCGTTTTGGTCAGGGCAAATTCCATATTCATGCGCGTTACCTCTCAGTCGGGGAGAATCTCAATTGATGTCGTTACCTTTACATTCTGTTTCAGCGATTCGCTCACGGTGCAGTATTTACTCTCGGAAAGTTCGACAGCCTGCTCCAGTTTGTGCAAATCCAGATTCTTCCCCTTGAACCGGTAAGTGACATTCACTGTTTCAAAATATTTCGGGAGTTCTTCGGTATCGCGTGCTTCAACCGATATCTCCAGCCCGGTCAGCTCTTGGCGCTGTTTTTGGAGGATCCGGACGACATCCACGCCAGTACATCCGGCGACTGCGAATAAGACTAACTCCGTTGGACGATAACCGGATTCATCCCCTCCCTTGTCTTTGGCGATATCGGTGGTGATGGAATGACCAAACGCGCTGGTGCCGGTGAATTTGAGGCCGCCCCCCCAGTTCATTTTCGCATGCAAGATAGCCATAGTTGTCCTTCTTTCTGGGAGAGAAAGTACGCTATTTCGGCAGAAACGCAACCCTAACAACGCCGCAGGGGTGGACAATATCCGTCTGAACTGATTGGTAAATCTGGTGTTACAGAGCGGACAAATGTGACACTGGAAACCGGAATCGGCCTTGGTGACCGGCCCGGTCGATGGTATATTACAGGTTGACCTTTTCCTGGAGCAAAAAGAATGGCTGGCAACGGCGACCGCTATCAAAAAAATAAAGAATTCCTGCATATCAAAGGGGCGCGCGAGCATAACCTGAAGAATATCGATGTCCGCATTCCGCGCGACACCATGACGGTTATCACTGGCCTCTCCGGTTCCGGCAAGTCCTCGCTGGCCTTTGACACGATCTACGCCGAAGGGCAGCGGCGCTATGTCGAATCCCTCTCCGCCTATGCGCGGCAGTTTCTCGGGCTGATGGAGAAACCCGATGTTGATTTCATCGAGGGGCTTTCTCCCGCGATCTCTATCGAACAGAAGGGGACTGCCAAAAACCCACGCTCGACTGTCGGCACAGTCACTGAGATCTACGACTACCTTCGACTACTCTTCGCCCGTATCGGCGTGCCGCACTGTGTTAAATGCGGACAACCGATCACCCAGCAGACGGTGGAGCAGATCGTCGACTCTATCCTCAGTTTCGAGGAAGGCTCCCGCCTGATGATCCTTGCGCCGCTCATCCGTGGCAAAAAAGGGGAGCATAAAGACATTATCGATGAAGCCAAGCGCGAAGGGTTTGTCCGGCTCCGCATCAATGGCGAGGTGGTCGAAACTGAAAACGATATCGAGCTGGAGAAAAACAAGAAGCACTCGATCGAGGCAGTCGTTGACCGTCTGGTGGTCAAAGCCAGTTCAAAACGCCGCCTGGCTGACTCGGTCGAGACTGCGCTCAAGATGGGAAAAGGGACAGTCCTCGTTAATATCAAGAACCAGGACCTGCTTTATTCCGAGCAGTTTGCCTGTCTTAACTGTAATATCAGTTACGAAGAACCAACCCCGCGCCTCTTTTCGTTCAACTCGCCATTTGGCGCCTGTAAGGTTTGTGATGGTCTCGGGCAGAAGATGGAGATCGACCCTGATCTGGTAGTTCCCGACCCGACACTCTCGATCGGGAATGGCGCGATCCACCCGTGGGGGGGCGCCGATATGTCCAACTGGTATCGGTATATGCTCAAAGGGGTCGCGGCTCACTACAATTTCAAATTCTCGACTCCGTTCAATCAGATCCCGGAGAAGATCCGCGAAGTAGTTCTGCATGGTTCCGGCAAGGAAGAGATAAAGTTTGAGTATGAACATGTCTCCGGCAAAGGTTCCGGCTCGGGCACCTACCGCTCCAAGTTCGAGGGAGTGATCCCGCATCTGGAGCGACGTTACCGGCAAACCGAATCCTCCGATGTTCGCTCCTGGATCGAGCATTATATGACAGTGTCGCAGTGCCCCGCCTGCAAAGGGGCGCGACTGAAACCGGAGGCTCTCGCGGTGATCATCGACCGTGAGACGATCGACTCGGTTTGTGACATGTCGATCAAGTCGGCCTTCAAGTTCTTCACCGACATCAATCTGACCCCGCGCCAGAAAACGATCGCCAAGCAGATACTCAAAGAAGTGAAAGAACGGCTCGGATTCCTCTGCAATGTTGGACTCGACTACCTGACACTCAGCCGTGCGGCTGCGACCCTCTCCGGCGGCGAGGCTCAGCGCATTCGCCTTGCCACCCAGATCGGTTCACGACTAGTCGGTGTACTTTACATTCTGGATGAACCCTCTATCGGCCTGCACCAGCGAGACAACCAGAAACTACTCGCCACGCTCTGCGAATTGCGCGATATCGGCAACACGGTGCTGGTGGTCGAACATGACCGCGACACGATTGAAGCCGCCGATTACGTGCTTGATCTTGGCCCGGGTGCAGGTGTGCATGGCGGCGAAGTAGTCGCCAGCGGCACCCCCGATGATATCAAACGGAACAAGCGATCGATCACCGGTCAGTATCTTTCCGGCACGCGGGAGATCCCGACACCGAAACGTCGGCGGGAATTTAACGGCAATGTCCTTAAACTGACCGGCGCCACCGGCAATAATCTGAAAGCAGTTGATACCGAAATTCCGCTCGGCGTTTTTGTCGCCGTGACCGGAGTCTCCGGTTCGGGTAAATCAACGTTGGTGAACGAAACACTCTTCCGCATTCTGGCGCGCCATTTCTACAATAGCCGGACCCCCTCTCTACCATACAAAAAGATCGAGGGAGTCGAGTTGATCGATAAGGTGATCGATATCGATCAATCTCCGATCGGTCGGACGCCCCGTTCCAACCCGGCAACATACACCGGCCTCTTCACCCCGATCCGCGATCTGTTTGCGACACTCCCGGAGGCCAAGGCGCGTGGCTATCAGCCGGGACGGTTCTCCTTCAATGTCCGCGGTGGACGGTGCGAAGCATGCGAAGGGGATGGGATCATTAAGATCGAAATGCATTTCCTCCCGGATGTCTATGTACCGTGCGAGGTCTGCAAGGGGAGACGTTACAATCGCGAGACGCTCGAGGTTGTCTACAAGGGGAAATCGATCTCCGACATTCTTGACATGACGGTCGATGAGGGAGTCGCTTTCTTTGAGCATATCCCGCGCATCAAAAAGAAACTACTGACTCTGCTGAATGTCGGGCTTGGTTATATCAAACTGGGACAGCAGGCGACCACCCTCTCCGGCGGCGAGGCCCAACGCGTCAAACTGGCGGCCGAGCTCTCCAAGATGGCGACAGGCAAAACGCTGTATATCCTCGACGAGCCGACCACTGGGTTGCATTTCGAAGATATCCGGATGCTACTCGAGGTCTTGCAGGAGCTGGTCAATCGTGGCAACACCGTGCTGGTGATTGAGCATAACCTCGATGTTATCAAAACTGCCGACTGGATCATCGATATCGGCCCCGAGGGCGGGGATGCCGGCGGTCGGATCATTGCGGCCGGAACTCCCGAGATGGTGGCGAAAGTAAAGGACTCCTACACCGGCCAGTTTCTGAAAGACATGCTGAAACCGACGAACGGCGAAAAGCCTGCGACCAAAGTGCTGACAAAATCGGCGTGACCTCTTATGTCAGCACGAGGTCAGCTTCACCACGTCGAACTTTATGTCAGCGACCTGGAACGGAGTAAAGCGTTCTGGGGTTGGTTGCTGCCGCTTTTTGGTTACTCCGAGTATCAAGTATGGGAGAGCGGGGTCAGCTATATCCTCGGCTCCACATATATAGTGTTTGTTCAGACCGAGCCTCGCTTCCAGAATATCCCTTATCACCGATGCCGAACCGGCCTGAATCATCTCGCCTTTCATGCGGAGAGCAGAGCCGAAATTGATACACTGACGGCAGAGCTCCGCAAACGGGGTGTCACCATCCTTTATGATGACAAGCACCCGCATGCTGGCGGTTCGGATTCGTATGCAGTCTTCTTTGAAGATCCTGACCGGATCAAAGTGGAAGTCGTCGCGCCGTAGTCGCGCTACTTGATCACCAGTACTTTGCGGGTCAATGTCTGTCCATCGAAGACCGCTCTGATCGTATAGATCCCCGATGGTGCATTTCTGCTTTCCCAATTCAGCATCCGCTGCTCCTGAAGGGACTGCTCGTCAATCAGAGTCGCGACGATCTTATTATTCTTATCCAGTATCTGGACAGTCAATCGACCGGGACGGGGAACCTCCACTGGTATGGTCAATCCATATCCCATGGCACTGGGGTAAAGCCGCAACATCTGAAAATTGACCGGTAACCCATTCTCCCCGTCTTCGGGTGTGTCGGTGGTCAGGTCCAGAGAGTAAAGAGAGAGGTCATTGCCGTTGACGCAGAGCAATCGCGGCACGCCATCATTGTTAGAAAGCACCCATTCGCGCGCGCCTTCGGGTATCTGGTCGAGATGCGAAGCCACTGTTCCGTCCGACAGTCGAAACATCGCCAACCCGCGTTCATCCATCGCAAAAAAGTGATCGACAAACCCCGGGATAAAACGAAAATCGTGATACTGCGCGTTCAGATCCCAGGACCAAATATGCTCCAGCGTGCCCGGGTTGTGCATCCATGAATAATTTAATGTCCGCCGATGCTGAGCCGTTGTATCATCGCCGCAATGAAATTGCCGATCCGCCTCGGTGATCATTTCCGTCTGAGTGATCCGGGAAGGATCAAAACGGCTGAGTCGAAGCACCGGGTCAATCGAATGAAACTGCGGCGGCAAAGCACCGCACGGATTGGGATAGACCAATCCAAACTTGCCGATCTTTCCATCAGGATCGATCGATATCACGCTGGCAGTTGAATTCAACTTGTGACTTGCAGAGTAGGGGATCTGAGAGCAGGGGGACGCTTCTCCCCAGATGAATCTACTTTTGTCGGCCAGACTGATAACGGATGGATTCTTAATCGAACGGTCGATACTCCATCCGATAGATTGCGGAAACGACCGATACAACCGCGAGAACCCAAGCGCCCTGCCGTCGATCTTCCCGGTATCTGCCGATATGAACAGCTCAGAGCGATGGTCTTTTCCCAGTTCAACTATTGCCAGCGTTCGGTTCGGAGCATCGCAGTTTGCAGCCGATGCCGGAAAACTAATCACCGATGAATCACGATACCCAGAGCGACCATCCAGCATGATCACCCGAAATCTGTTTTTGGTGGTAAGTCCGCATATCAGGTCGGGAATGGAATCCCGGTTGATATCTGCAAGGAAGATCTGTCGGCATCGTTCATATTGGCGTGCGACCGTCCGCGAAAACAAGAGCGAATCCCGCTCCACCGAATAAACGATCACCTGATTTCCGTCCGTCGCCAGGAGAATTGGTGCACTGCTGCTGTCCGGTTGGGCAAATGTAACCGTGGCTGCCTCTTTCAGTTTCGGGAGAGAAATCCGTTGCTCAAAACGAAATCCGATCCCTCCCTGAACGAGCGCAGGAAAGAAAAGTATGATACAGACAGTCAGAATACGGCCCCAGGCCCTTGGCACGATCGATCTCCTTGTCAGGTTGGGACTAAAGATAGCGTCGGGAGAGTAATCGTCCAGCAAAATCAGTGGAGTTCCGTACCGAAGCGGGTTCGCTTAAGCGCCGCCACCAATAACGGGATAATGACCAACTGCACCGCGATCCCCGGTAGTCCGGCAACCACCGCTCCGCCGGCAGAGAAAAACTGTGCCGCGGAATACGGAAGTTCCATGAAATTGCCCAGCAGCAACAATCCCAGCGCAAACATCAGCCGCCCAACGATCATCGCCAAAATCAGCGCGACATAAATATTGAAGTGCAGAGAGCGATACGTTATTCCGGCCACCAGACCGTACATCGGCAATTCCATCGACATCAGCGGGACCGCGTAAGTCGGCGGCATGCCGGTCAGGAGGAAAGAGAGCGATGGCGCGAGAAGTCCAATGATCAGCCCGGCGTACGGACCGGCGATAAATCCGGCGAGCAAGACCGGTATATGCATGGGCAAAAACAGCCGACCGCCGAGACCAAAGGCATGAAATCCAATCGGGAGAAGAACCGCTAACGCGAGGAAGAGAGCTGAAAAGGCGATAAACCGTGGGGCCGAAGTACGACTGCCTGGCGCAGGGTCACTTGGCATTGGTAGCCGAAGCAACATAGAGGTTGGGATGATCCTCTATCTGAATATCGGTGAAATGGCTCTGCTGAAACATCTGGCGCATCTTTTCGCCGGTTGGTAAGAGATCTTGGTCGACAGCGCCGCCAATCCGGTGATGGATCGCCGCGATCTCTTTGGAGGACTGCAGGTGAATGATATAGAGCTTTGCCCCGGTCTTGAGTACCCGATGCGCCTCATCGAGCGCCTTCTGCTGGTCAGAGAAATGCGGAAAGGCCGAAAATGCGACCCCCAGATCAAAGATCGAATCCCTGAACGGAAGGCTCGTGGCATCGGCATCCACCACCGACACATTCGCAAATGGAAAATTCCGGTGCGCCATTTCGACCATGGCGATTGAAAAGTCGACCCCCGTCACCGATCCCTTATCGCCCACTCTGCGACGCAACATATCGAACAGCACTCCGGTCCCACAGCCAAGGTCCAGGATCTCCATACCGGGCTTGACCGGAAGGTTCGCCACCAGGTGGGATAGCCGCTCCAAGTCTTCCGAAGTAAACTTCAGATCCCATTCGGCGGCGGCCAGATCGAAAAATTCCTGGTGTGGGTCGTGCATACT
Source organism: bacterium (assembly GCA_016708025.1). Classification (NCBI taxonomy): domain Bacteria; species bacterium. The sequence continues at coordinate 281,520 of JADJGQ010000002.1, forward strand.
GACGCCAATTTGTCCGGAATTGTCACTTCTGTCAAGCTGATTCCCCCAGCGACATGACCATTTGAATTCTTTAAAGAACTTGATTGCCCGCATGCCACCTTCTCCCAAAGGGGGGGCCTCGAGAGGGGGTGGGGAATCCACAATTGCGCGGCAGACGTCCCCGTCTGCCCGTCTTGGTCTGTCCATCCGGGCACACCAGAGGTGTGCCCGCGCAAACGACTGGCGGTTTTAGTTGATTTTCACCCACATATAGTGGTGATTTTGTTCACAAAGAATCGCTGAATATTCCGCCCCTGGCTGAGTAATAGGCTGTGGTGGGTTACCACCAGCATCCCGATTGAAAGGAGTCTCTGTGGAAACCATGTTCTGGATATGGATGGCGGCGGCAGTCGTGTTCCTGATCATCGAACTGTTCACGCCAACACTCATATTCGTTTCCTTTGCTATCGCCGCGGCAGCCGCCGGGGTATACGCGCAACTCAATCCGCTGGAGTATTACTGGCAGATCGGGATTTTCATCATTGTGACGATCGTGCTGCTTCCGCTCAGCCGTAAGGCGGCCAAGAAGTTGATCAAGCCATCGGATGATTCCAATGTCGATGCCATGATCGGCAAAACCGCGCTGGTCACCGCCGCGATCGACCCCGACAACGGCGGCAAAGTCCGCTTTGAGGGAGAGATCTGGCAGGCAATGGCGGAAGAAGCGATCGAAGAAAACGCGAAAGTTCGGATCATCGCAGTCACCGGTACCCGTGTCCGGGTCCAGCGGGCTGTGTAAATAGAGAGTCACGAAAGGACAATCTCATGCAAACGGTGAATCCTGTTATCATATTTCTCGGCGTGACCGTCGTCCTGGTCTTCATCCTCGTCCTGATGTCGATCCGGATCATCCGCCCCTTCGAGCGCGGATTGGTCGAGCGGTTGGGCAAATACCAGCGGACGCTTGGCCCCGGCCTTAATCTGGTCGTCCCGTTTATGGATGCCGTCCTTAAGGTCGACATGCGCGAAGTGGTGATCGAGGTTCCGCCGCAGTTGGTGATCACGCGGGATAACGTCAATGTCGAGGTCGACGCCATCATCTACGCCCAGGTGACCGACCCGGCCCGCACCCGCTACGAGATCTACAACTATATCGTTGCCGCCACCAAACTGGCGCAGACCAACCTGCGTAACGTGATCGGCGAGATGGATCTCGATGCCTGCCTGTCGTCGCGCGACAAGATCAACGGGCAACTTCGCGATGTCATGGATACCGCCACCGACAAGTGGGGTGTCAAAGTAAACCGTGTTGAACTGCAGCGTATCGACCCGCCGGTCGATATCACCGAAGCGATGAGCCGTCAGATGAAGGCCGAGCGCGACAAACGCGCGACCATTCTCGATGCTGAGGCCTCACGGCAGTCCGATATCACCCGCGCCGAGGGTAAAAAGCTGGCGCAGGTGCTCGATGCCGAAGGATACGCCGCGTCGGTGAAACTTCGCGCCGATGCCGAGAAATATCGGCAGGTGACGGTGGCCGAGGGTGAGGGACAGGCGATCACGACTGTCTTTAATTCGATTCACGACGCCAAGCCGGATGCGGAACTGATCACGCTGAAATATCTGGAGATGTTGCCGAAGTTGGCTGAAGGAAGCGCGAACAAGATCTTCATGCCGTACGAAGCGAGCGGGATCATTTCTGCGCTATCGGCATTTGTCGAGGGAGTTCGCCCGACAAGCGGCACACCGACCGTGCCAAAAGCTGCCACTCCGCCTCCGCTCGCGAAGGGGTAGGCTCCAGATTGTATTTACGACGTAGCCCAGGTTCCGAATTCGCCGATGGCGAATGTGAGAACCTGGGTTTCCAAATTATGACCGGTATGCAATTTCCAGCCTCGATTCGAAAGGCAGCGCACACTTTACTGTGGATCGGCTTTGGATTGCTGCTCGCATTCTGGCTTCGCATAATCCTAACCTATACCCATGTTGTTCTTCCACTCACCTGTTCCGATGATGGCATGCTTCAGACGATCTGGATTGTTGGTCCCCTCATCATTGCTCTGTGTATTCCGGCCGTAGTTGACATCCTGGTGACACGCATTCGACAATTGGTCAAGACCGGCAGCATGATGGCAAACGATGACGCTTCGTTGTTTCCTGATGTGCGGAAGGCGAGATGCCTGCTATATGGACTGGCCGCCTACGCGGTGCTGGAGCTCATAAGCATTCTTATATGTGTGGGGTGATAGGCATGAAATGTCAGGCGCGCAGATAATTCGCTGCGCCTAGCTGGCGAACCGCGTCTGACCTACCGGATTACCATGAACCCACCCGTTGGGGTGGGGCACAGGGTAAAATGCCGTAGCAAAATCTGTCTATTTCTCCCCAATCCCCCCATTTGACTTCTCTCCCCCAACTAGTTAGCTTACCCACTGGATTACCGGCGAAATGCCGATATATTTGAAAACTGGAGATTGGAGATAAAGTGGACGTACGCAAGCCTGCTGTCGCCGGAACATTCTATCCGGCCAACCCGGTCGAACTGACCAAAACCATTGCCCAGCTTTTTGCCGAGGTCGACAAACCATCCATCTCCGGCCGACCGATCGGTCTGGTCGCGCCGCATGCCGGCTACCTCTATTCCGGCAAGATCGCGGCCCGCGCCTTCAAACTGCTCGAAGGCGAAGAGTTTGACACAGTCGTTATCGTCTCCCCCTCACACACCGTTTTCTTCAAAGGCTCCGCGGTTTATTCCGGCGAAGGCTACCAGACCCCGATCGGCGTGGTCGAGATCGACAAAGAGATGGCGACGCGCATCGCCTCCATGCACCCCTCTGTCTATTTCTCCAGCATGGGGCATGCTTCCGGTTCAACCCGCGGGGAACATGCGCTCGAGGTCCAGCTCCCCTTTCTCCAGATAGTCCTCGGCACTAAATTCAAAATGGTGGCGATCGTGATGGGGGACCAGGAGCCGGATTCGATTCGCGCCCTTGGCGGCGTACTGGCTACCACCCTCAAAGACAGCAACGCTCTGTTGATCGCCTCGACTGACCTCTCCCATTTCCATCCGGAGAAAGCGGCGCGGAAACTCGATTTCGCCATTCAGACCGCGATTGAAAAATACGATCCCGAACTGCTTATCGATACGCTAGCCTCCGGCAAGGGAGAGGCCTGCGGCGGTGGGCCGGTTGCCTCGGTGATGATGGCCGCACGTTTGCTTGGCGGCGCTGAAATGAAATTCCTGGAGTATGGTACTTCGGCAACGGTCACCGGAGATTTCGACGAAGTGGTCGGCTATCTCTCTGCCGCGATCATCAAGCAGGGGACACACCGGATCGGCCCTCGCCTGAAAAGAGATCTCGGTTCTCCGGCCAAGCGGGATAAGTTTGATGAACTGACCGATGATGAAAAGCAGTCATTGCTGACGATTGCGCGCGAATCAATTGCGGCGCGCCTGCGCAGCAGGAAATATGATGTCCCGCTTATCACCACTCTCGAAGATCGCAAGCAGGGGGTTTTTGTCACCCTCATGCTGGATGGTGACCTGCGCGGCTGTGTAGGACGGATCCAGGCGCGCGAGACTTTGGCCGATGCGGTGGCCGCGATGGCCGAAGCGGCTGCATTCGAGGATCCTCGGTTTGCGGAACTGGCCGAAGAAGAATTCGAGAAACTGCATATCGAGATATCTCTCCTCTCCCGCCTTGAGCGGGTGAAGGATTTTTCGCATGATATCGTGATCGGCCGCGATGGCCTGTTGATCAAACTGGATATGCACTCCGGGCTTCTCCTCCCGCAGGTAGCGACTGAGCACGGGTTCACAGTTGAACAATTTCTGGAGCAGACCTGCCTGAAAGCCGGCCTTCCGAAAAACGGCTACAAAGACAAGTACGCCGAGGTCTACAAGTTTTCAGCGATGGTGTTTGAGGAGAAGAAGTAGAACTGTTGCGCGGCAGACCTCCCGGTCTGCCCGTGGCTGACGGCAAATCCCTTCAAAGGGCAGACGAGGACGTCTGCCGCTCACATAATCCCTCATCCGGCCTCCGGCCACCTTCTCCCAAAGGGAGAAGGGAATTCTTTCGGGTTTTCAGAGCATTTTCATTAGCAGCAAATCTCCCCTCTCCCCTTGGGAGAGGGTGTCCGCCGAAGGCGGACGGGTCAGGGTCTTCACTAACGGGAATTGCAGAAAAACCTCCGTCGGTTCTCGACTCCGCTCGAACCGACGATTATAAATGCAATCTTCACCCTGTCGCTTCGAGCGAAGACGAGAAGCGAATTGATCCTCCCCGCACAGATACTAGGAAAACTCCAGCATTTTGCATCTCAAAAAGACTCCCCTCATGAAAACCGTACCCCACCATTTATGGTGGGATTCACAATAACCGTCCGGACCCTCACTCCACCGGCACCTGCACGTAATTCAACCCATAATCCGCCGGTAGTTCATAATCGAGATAAAACCGAAATGACTCGGTGTGCAGGTCGTGGAAAAGCACAATCACCTCGACCGTGAATTTCCCCCAGGTATAAAACTGCTCCGTAAAGCCCGACTCGCGGTCATCATTATGCCGGATCGGCTCCGCGAAAGTCTCATGCAACCGATACTCCACCATCCGGATCTCATCGAGCAGATCGGGCGGTTCATCGACAAATATCGCCAGATGAAAGTGCTTCTTTTTCCCGGGTCGTTGCTTGTATTCGATCCGTCCCTGTGGGTCGGTCACCAGTCGATAGCCGAATTGCATGCGGCAATATAACCTCTTGTCGGGCAGCGTACAAATCTGTACATTCGCCGCATGGCGACGAAATCCATCCTTATCACCGGCGCTAACGGTTTTATCGGCTCCCGCCTCTGTCTGACATTCCTGCGACAGGGGTTCAGGGTGATTGCCGGTATCCGGCAGAACTGCGACCGTCGCCTTCTTGACGGCCTGGCGGTTACCTACCGCTACGGCGATGTTACCGACCCCGCGTCACTCGCCGCGATGGTCGCCGAGGTTGACTACGTCATTCACAACGCCGGTGTAGTGAAGTCAAAAAACCGCGACGGATTCTTCCATGTCAACGGTCAGGGGACTGCCAACCTAATGGCCGCCGTGGCCCGCAATAATCCCAATGTCACTCGCGTGGTGTACGTCTCATCACAAGCTGTGAGCGGCCCGTCCATCAATGGGCGACCGGTCGCCGAGTCGGATGAACCACATCCGGTGACCACCTATGGCGAATCCAAGCGCGCCGGCGAAGAAGCCACCACTGCTTACAAAGACCAACTTAATGTCGTGATCGTCCGTCCATCCGCCGTCTACGGACCGGGGGACAAAGAGGCATTCAGCTTTTTCAAGCTGGCCAACATGCGGTTGCGAGTATACTTCGGCGATGTCACCCGCAAAGTGCAGATGGTCCATGTCGATGACCTTTGCGCCGGGATCTCACTCGCGACTCTCAAGGAGACCCGCTCCGGCTCAATATATCATCTCGCTGAAAAACAGGCATACACGATCAAAGACTTGGTCGACCAGATGAAGGATGCTGTGGGGAAAAAGGCGATGACCATATCGGTCTCAGGCTCACTTTTTCGGCGGATCGCCGCTATCTCCGAACGGGGCGCACGACTGGTCGGAGCGACGCCAATGCTGACGGTCGAGAAATGCAATGAACTGCTGGATTCCTGGGAAGTTGATGTTCGCAAGGCCAAAGAGGATCTTGGCTTTGAATCGACCATCCCGTTCGCCCAGGGCGCCGCGGAAACATACTCCTGGTACAAAGAACATGGGTGGCTTTGATGGTATCGTTTGAACTTCTGATCTACTGCGCCGGGATCGGCGGCATCTATCTGCTGGTTGTTTCTCTCCTCTTTGATTTCCTGGAGAAACGGCTCAAACTGACTACCGGCATTCCAAAAGAGATGCTCGAAGAAGAGGGATGTCTCTGGACCGGCATGAACTTCTTCATGGAGATGCTTTTCTACGTCATCATTCCGTCTGTCGCCTATAGTTTCTTCTACCTGATCCTGCCGTTGTCCGGCGCCAAAGCGGGACTTGGCTCGGCACTTTTTGCCTTTATCCTTGGCGCCGCCCCGGTCGGCATGCGGCTTTCAGTCCGGATCAAACTCCCCATGTCCTACGTACTTTATATCATGCTGATGCATATCGTTAAGCTTGGGGGATCGTTGGCGATCATCGCCCATTTGTACACGCTCTAACCTGATGCAGCGATATGCCGACTCCCACACCTGAACAGATCGCCGAAAAGTTCGCCTGGGCTCGTTCACTTTTTCCACATACCTCGTCCGTCACTTATCTTAATACCGCGTCCTATGGTCCTATCTGCACGCCGATCAAAGAGGCGATCGACGAGAATATGGAGATGCGACTGACCTGCCGCAAAGATGACACCAAACTGGCGATGGCGGCCGCCGATGAACTTCGCCATGACTACGCAGCTCTGATCGGAGCGGAAACTCGCGAGGTCGGCATCGGGCTGAGCACCACTTTTGGTATCAATATCGCCGCGTTTGGATTGCCTCTCCAACCGGGAGATGAAGTTTTGCTCTCCGATGTTGATTTTCCCGTCAATATCTACTGCTGGCGAGCGGCGGCCGAAAATAAGGGGCTGACGCTCAAATATGTGCCATCGCATGACCGCATGTTCAGCACCGATGAACTGGTTAAGGCGATAACTCCCAGAAGCAAAGTCCTCGCAATTTCATACGTGCAGTTCTTTAATGGATTCAAGTGCGATCTGGTAGAGATAGGGAAGATCTGCCGTGAGCATGGGCTCTATTTTGTCGTCGATGGCATTCAGGGGATGGGGGCTGAACCGATTAATATGAAGCAGGCTAATGTCGATATCTTTGCTGTTGGTTGTCAGAAATGGATGTTATCCCCGCAGGGCTCCGGTTTCTTTTACATCTCCGACCGCATTCGATCGCAGATGAAGATCCCGTTTGGCTCCTGGCTCGGCGTAGATTGGGGAGGACAATACTCCGACCTATTCCACTTCGACAAGCCCTGGCTGAATACCGCCAAGACATTTGAAATGGGGTATTATGCGGTCTGGAATATTCTCGGCATGAAAGCGGCTTTGGGGATATTCAAGCAACTGGGTATTGAAAACATTCAGCGCCACAATCATGCACTGCTCGATCGATTGATCGCTTATTTGAAAACGAATCCGCTGTATCAGATCACATCTTCGCTGGAAGAAAGGCACCGCTCATCGATTGTCAGCTTCACCGCGCCGAAGGTACCGGTGTTGCACCGCAAGATCCTGGATGCCCGCATCACGCTGGTGCAACGAGAAGGCTCAATCCGGGTTTCTGCCCATCTGTTTAATAACGAAGCTGATATTGACCGACTGGTTGACCAGCTCGAGCAGTACAGCCGAACTTTCAGCTCTTAAAAGCTGATCGACAACTGCATCGCGTACAGGTCGACATCCAGCTCACTATTCATCTCACATCGATTCAACTGCGTAACCAGCTTGAGCAGTGCCTGACGGTTCAACCGATGGCCGATACCGAATTCGTATCGCTTCAACGGATAATCCCACTTCTCTTCGCTCCCCGATTCAGTCGTCACAGTTCCTGGCTCGAAGTAATCGTACCGTCCGGCAAGGTACCATCCCGGCGCCAGTTTGTACTTTGCCTCGAAATAGCCTGAGGTGACAGAGAGGTCCGGAAGGTACGGGTGTTCCCACATCGCCCAGTAACTCTCCGAGAATACTTCGAGATATCGGCTTGACCAGTAGAAATCATACCCTGCCCCCGCATTCATATAATCGACATACTCATGCCCCTCAGGGATCTCATCGCCATAGACATACTCGGAAAGATAGGGACCATAAAATCCGGCCGCCCCGATCATAAAGCCGGGATTGAAATAGTAATTGAGCTTACTTGTCACCTGGGGAACGTCTTTGTACTGCTCAAGAGTCGGCAACGAAACAGCGCCGCTGAGCAGCGAAAGCGAGTAATCCAGCTTGCCAACCGAGCCATACATTTCGGCGCCGGTATTCCAACAGGCATCGTAAACCACCGGCAGACCCAGATTGTAGCGGGTGTCGCGGCGGCCCAGCAGTTGCGCAACCGACCGCATCGAATCGGAAATGAACCCAACCAGATTGGAGTGATGATTAAAGACGAGCGGCGTGCCGATCAACGGATTTTTGTCGCTATAAACGCGTGCGCCGAACGAACCAACCGTCGTCGGAATGTACCCCGCCTGCAGATTAACATATTTTCCCGCAAGATTGGTGAACCGTATGTACGCCCCGTATATGATCACCGAGTTGTTGTCGGTCATCAGTTGCAGAAAAGCCGAACTGTTCTCAGAAAGTGTAGCGTCAAAGAAGAGTCGAGTGCGCAGCGTGTGGAATGGCGAGTGCTTTTTGAAGGTGATATTAGTGTAATCGTCATTGTCGGCATTCTTGAAAACGATATCCGTCATGCCGCTGACAGACAGATCCGCCGAGACCGGCCAAGCCGACAGGAGGATCAGGCCGAGAACCATGAAAATCCGATACATGTTTACCTCACGCTAAAACAACGTCATCCGTGCGCGCCGGGCTGGTCAACGCACGGGGGAGAGCGACAACAAAACAACTTCCCTGACCCGGCGCGGATACTACCGAGATCGCGCCGCCGTGGTCATCTACTATTTTCTTGGTAATGGCGAGGCCGAGGCCGGTCCCGCCTTCTTTATTGCTGGTGACAAATGGTTCGAACAGATGCTCTCTGATCGCCTCGGGGATCCCCGGCCCATTGTCCGCGATCTCAACCTGCAATGAACTCTCGGTCAATCGCCAACTGATCTCAACCTGATCTCCGGGTTTGAGCGCCTCCCGAGCATTATTGAGAATATTATCAACGACACGGCGGAAACGATTGGGATCGAGCGTCAAAGTGACATGCGGGCTGCTGGTGATCAGGAGTTGTATCCCTGCGGCCTGGTATGCGCCGCTATGAAATTCGCGTATCTCGGCGAAGTAAGTCGTCAAGTCAACCGGCGAAAGATCGAGCCGGCTTTCGCCACGGCTGTAGTCGATCACATCACGCGCCAGATCAACCATGCGGTCGACCTGCCCCTGAATTGTCCCGCAATATGCGACCAGCTTGTTATTGGCGGGGTCCTTTCGCTGGATCAGTTCGACTGTCCCGCGAATAACCGCCATCGGACTCTTGAAATCATGAATAATGCCTGTCGCCAGTTTGCCGATCGCCGCAAGCCGTTCCGAACGAAGTGAGGCATCGTACGCTTTCTCGATCTCTTCGCGGTGTTTGGCGATCTGTCGCCTCATCTTCTCGAATTCTCCCGCGAGAAAGCCAAGTTCATCCTTGGATAGCGGCTCGATCTGAAACTCCGTCTGGCCGGAGGCGATCCTTTCGGCGGCCTGCACGAGATTGGTTACTTGTCTGCCTATCTGACGAGACGTTACCAGGTAGATCACCAACATCGCCAGTAACCCACCGCCTGCGGCAAAGAGCAGCAGATACGTAGTTATCTCGGATTTGATTGGATCGATATGTTCATCCAGCGACCCAAGAAAAGTCACAGTCGTTGCACTCCCTAAACCTGAAGAGCTGGACAGAATTATCTCCTCATCCTCGATCGACAACGTACTGAGCAATTGCTGATCAGTGGCCAGTTGCTGCAGTTTTCCCTGTCGCTCGAGTGTCGCGATCAACGGCGAACTGCTGTGGCCAATTATCCGGCCCGCATGTGAGATAATGACATCAAAGCCGGTCAGTTGTCGAAGGTCCGCCGCCAGTCCCTGCGAAATGGAATTTCCGGTGACCAGCCACCCAAGCCGAAGACCATCCGAGGTCGTCACCTGGCTGATATGCAATTCGTAATTCAGACTATCCGTTGTCAGGAAGTCTGTCTCCAGCTCAAGCAAATTGGTCAGGCGACGCGACTGCAGTTGACGAGTTACTGACGTTGGAAGGCTATTCGTTACATAGGAGAGTTGTCGATTGAGGTCGAAGTAGGCAAGAAAGTCGGCATCGAGATGCTCTTCGTACGCCGGCAGTTCGATCGCGATCGTCCCGGAGTCTTCCGTTGCCAGCGTCGCCAAAAAGCGGGGCGAAGTCAGGACCGCTTCCAGTTCGCGGCTCCGGGTATAGCGATGCAGGTCAGTGTACTGCTCCAGCACTACCTGCGCACGGCTGAAGCGCTGGCGGAACATCTCCACCAGTCCTGACTTGACCACATGCGAGGTGATAACCTGCGAGCCTATGATAAACGCGGTAATGATAGCCGCTAGGAAAAGCAGATAACGTTGTGTCAACGTAAGCGCAAACTTCATTCGATCTCCAATTGGATCGATTCACTCTCCACCACCAGCGGCTGGCTGATCTCCGGCTGATTCTCCTGCCAGACATGCAGTTCATATTTGCCGGGACGAACATCGGTAAATGAAAAATTCCCCTTGTCGTCCGAGGTGACACAATACGGAGTCTCCAGCACATGGATGTAAGCGCGCATCGAGTAGTGAATCTCACAGAAGACTTTGATGATCCCCGGCTTGTCGAAAGTCACCTCGGCGGTCTCTCCCTCCGGATATCGCCCGAGATCGAACTTCCGCGGCTTGGAATACGAGAAGACATTATGAAAGAAAGGATCCTTGTTGGGAAATGAAACCGTCGTACCAACCCCGACTGCCAATACGGGAGGTTGAAACATCATATCCTTTTGCGCCATGCTCGGCATGACCGCCGGTTGTGTGACGGGCGGCAATGAATCACCGGTCAGCCAGACCACCGAATAGAGGCCCGGATTACAGGCACAGGTGGAAGCATTTCCATCAGATGTTGGCGCGGCAGCAGTTCGACCGCGATACCGGTCGGCTGAACGGGTCGGCGCCGGATCGGCCGGTTTCCGCTTCACCACGCCGGATACCTCTGCTCCAATCAGACTACCGGAACAGAAAAGCAGCAAAAGGAGAGTCAGGAATCTGTCTAATCTCTTCATTATATAGCCTCTTGAGAACTGTATCGGGAGGAATGTTGAAGAGTTTAGCTACAAAATAGTACACATTCGCGTAATGCGCTGCAAGGTATATTGTTAGATTAGGCATAATGGTTATGCACGGTACATAAAATCATGTTAACAACTTGGTCCTGGACGGGCCGACGAGCCAACCGAGACCGACTACTCCTTATTGAAAGAAATGACAGCCAGCCTCCAAATCCATATATTCACCGCCTGATGGCAATTGACACCAAATCAACCGTCCTTGTAACCGGGGCCAGCGGCTCTCTCGGGAAACAGCTCCTCTATGAGCTGACGACCCAGGGATATCGTCCGATCGCCCAGGTTCGCGACAATTCCAAGACCGACTATATCGATTCGCTCGGATTGGAGAAGCGGGTCGCCGATATCCGCAACAAGCCGCAACTGGCGGAATTAGTGAAGGGTGTTGATGCCATCATTCATACCGTCGCGCTGGTAGATTTCCGACAGGATCGCCTGACCCAATTCACCGGCGTGAATACCTTCGGCGCGACCGATCTTTATCTCGCCGCCAGAGCGGCCGGTGTAAAACGATTTGTCCATGTCTCCAGCGTTGCGGCAGTCGGCGCGGTCCTTCGCACCAATGGTCCCGGACTCTCTCATCCAAACAGTCTGGCGAATGAAGAGCATGAGTTTAATCTGCGTCATCTGCAGATCCCCTATATCATGACCAAACGGGCCGCCGAAGAAGAACTGCTCAAACTCGCCGCACAGCCCGGCCCGGAACTGGTGATAGTCAATCCGTCGATCATGGTCGCCCCCTCGCGCACCGGCGACGATCGCGGCAAGGCAACCAAACGGTTCAACCAGCCGATCCTTCCCGGCATGCACAACTGGATGAATCTCGTCGATATCCGCGATGTTGCTCCCGCAATTGTTGCCGCGATGGTCAAGGGCCGGCCGGGCGAACGCTACATTCTCGGCGGTGACAATATCACCGAGCGTGATCTGATCCTCCATGTCTCCGCTCAGCTCAAGATCGCACCGCACATCTGGTCGATTCCGCGTGGCCTGGTGGATTTTGTCGGATGGTTCGCCGGGAGATACCACCACTTCCGTTCCAAATTCGGGTCCGGGCACAAGGTTTCGTTTTATCCCGATATCGTGAAAATGCTGGATTATGACTGGGCCTATTCCTCGCAGAAAGCGAAGACGGAACTCGGCTTCCGCTCCCGTTCGCTTTTCATCACGCTGAAAGATCTGCTGACAAACGATTTCCGCGGCACCTATCTGAAGCCGTAGAGATCTATCCGGGCACCGACATCCTGTAACTTGTGAGGCCTGAGATGACTGATCGAGTCTCTTCCTTGACCTTCGTATTCCTGATCGCGTTTCTGATTTTCGGTTCTTTGCCGATCGAGGCTAAGCCGCGCGCTCGAGATCTGGGGATTCCATTTGACGGCGTCACTGGTCCGCACAACGCGATCACCGATATTCCGGGCGTCTTGGTTGGATACAAAACGCGCATTGAGGGAGAAGGAAAACTGATTGTCGGCAAGGGGCCAATTCGTACGGGTGTGACGGTGATTCTCCCACACGGCAAGAATGGTGACTACTATCCGTGTGGCTACTTCTCTCTCAATGGCGATGCTGACATGTCTGCGGCACTCTATATCGATGACTACGGGATGCGTTGGGGACCGATCGGCATTACCAACACCAACAGCGCAGGGGTGGTGCGCGATGCCATCGGTGAGTGGAACTATCGGACATTCAGCGAGCGTGGCGTCGAAGATATGTCGTTCGGGTATCCAATTGTCGGCGAAACCTGGGATGGTGATTTCAACGATATCAACGGCTTTCACATCACCAAACAGGATCTGTTTGATGCTCTTGATTCCGCAAAGAGTGGGCCGATCGCCGAAGGGAATGTCGGTGGCGGAACAGGCATGTGGTTGTATGGATTTAAAGGGGGAAACGGGACCGCGTCGCGGCAAGTGACCATTGGCGACACCACCTACACTGTCGGAGTGTTGGTACAGGCAAATTTCGGACGACGCGATGACCTGATGATCCGCGGCGTTCCGGTCGGTAAGGAGATTACCGATCTGGCGCCAGTGATTGACGAGGAATGGACCGATGGTTCAGTTTTCGTCGTGATCGGGACCGATGCCCCCATGCTGTCGCTGTATCTGAGACATATGGCGAAGCGAAGCGCGATCGGGATGGCACGCACCGGCACAACGTCCGGCAATGGTTCAGGAGACGTCTTTCTGGCATTCTCAACTTCGCCATTTGAGTACGACAGCACCTACACAACGATGACGCAGCGCTCGATCACCAAATGGAATCTGGATAAGTTGTATCGAGCAGCGGTGGAAGCTACCGAGGAAGCGATCATCAATGTACTGGTTGGCGCGGAAACGATGTCCGGGGCCAACGGCAACACGTTGTATGGCATGCCGCATGACCGCTTACGTGAAGTGATGAAGAAGTACAATCGACTCGGGGAATGACCTATGACACGATTCAGGCGTGATTCAATAAGCTCTCGATCCTGGTATCCCGCCCTCCTCGGGTTGATCATCGGCGCGATCACTCTCTGGCCGATGTCGTACTCCACACTGAACAACTCTACCTCCGGTATCGCTCTGGGTTGGGCTATCTTCTGCGCTATCGCAGGTCTTTATCTGGGAGCAACCACCGATCGACCATATGCCAGACTTGCACTGGCAGTCTGCGGCGGTGTGGCGATCGCACAAGTGATCCGGATCATCGTTGACTGCACATTCGACCCGACCAACCACAACCTCTGGCCATTTGAATTTGTCTGGATGATGATTTGCTGTTTCCCGGCGACATTCATTGGGGCGTGGGTTGGACGTCGGCTGCTTCAGCGAGACTGATAGTGCGGGGCTGCGGGCCTATTTCTGTCCACTTTTCGCTTTTCAATGTGGGCACCAAAGACTATTATTGGGATAATTGCACCAACGAGGCACTATGGAAGAGCAACCCAAGCCATTCCATGATATGGATGAGACAGAATCCGTTTCTGGCAATCAGCCTCCACGTCCAGTTCCAACTCAGCTGGGCCCCTTTATTATAGAATCTCTCATTGGCAGCGGGGGAATGGGTTCCGTCTATCGCGCCTTCGATGAGTCTATGAAACGCCCAGTGGCGCTCAAAGTCCTCCACCCATCAATCGGACAATCAGTTGCTTATCAGCGATTTGATCGTGAAGCTTGGATTGTTGGCCAGCTGGACCATCCCAATATTATCCGAGTGTACAGTCGGGGGGAGGAAGCGGAAATACACTTCCTGGCCATGGAGCTTGCCGATGGTGGTTCTCTAGCGGACAGACTCCTTCAAATAAGAAAGGAAGCGTCGAAAAGCGGCGATGTCACGGCCACCATCACGACAGAGTATATACACAATGTGTTAGCGAAATTTATAGACCTCTGTGAAGCCGTCGAGTATGTGCACAACAAGGGCTTCTTTCATCGTGATATTAAGCCGAACAACATTCTCCTGACAGAATCAGGCTCGCGTTTGAAGTTGACTGATTTTGGCATTGCTCACGCAGACGATATGACCAGCATGACGCGCGCGGGTGACTTCATGGGGACGCTCAAGTATATGTCGCCAGAACAGCTGGCTGCGCATCGTGCCGACATCGACAAGCGCACTGACATCTATTCACTGGGGGTTACACTTTACGAACTCTTGACGTTACAACTCCCCTACGACGGCGACACTGACGAGAAATACGTAAGCGCGATCCTCGCTGGACGGTCCGTGCCGGCAAGACGCCGTCACGCCCGAATTCCGATGGACGTAGAAACGGTCCTGATGAAAGCAACTGAACACGATCCTCAAGGGCGGTATCAAAGTGCCCATGAATTTGCGTTGGATCTGAAAGCCATTTTGGAGAATCGGCCGATCACGGCACGTCGAACAGGACTGCTTGGCAGAGCTCACAAATTCGTAAAGCGTCATCGTCCAACGATAACGATCGGAGTTTCCGTTGCCATAATCCTTGTGGCAACAATTGCTTACTTTGAAAGTTGGCGGAACCGCTCGCTGGACAGGATTAGGATCGTTCAAGTTTTGCAGACGGTCGTTGCTTCGGGGAAAGCGCCAGTGGAGCTGGAGCATGATTGGAGTCGGCTGTGGCCATTGCTTGTGAAGGAAGTCAATGGAGGCAATGATGATTCTCTTGAGTTCTGGTTCCATCGAGCCATTCAGCCACGACTCCCTTTGCAAGATGAGCTGAGAGATAAACCAATCGTTATGTCGCGATCCGTTTCTCTTTTTCCCATTGGCGCTACAGATAGCGGACAGACTTTCGCCCTTGTCACCAGAATAAGCGAACTAGGTGTTAGCGATGTCTTTGAACCGACAGCAACGGCTTGGAGTTACTATTCCCTTGCCCAGCCTGCTGGGGGATTCGGGTACGAAATGAATACGGCTCGACCGGCAGCTGGAGTTTCAGGGTTACTCAGAATCAAATTGCGGATCATATCAGAGCACTACAGGCATGGAGTAATTTACACTGATGAAACCACGGAGGCTGAACCAACCGCTTACAACAATTCAGGAATCTCGCTCAGCGACATTCCAATCGTCATCAAAGATCCGTCGAAGGGAGATCGTCTTGAACCATTCTTGACCGATACTACCTTTGCGGAGTACTCAATCGTGCGAATAGTGCCGACCGACCGCACTCGTTGAGCATCGCCCACTGTCGAGAGACTAAGTGGGATCGATTGTCTATTCCCCTGACAGACATTCCAAGGCTCATCCAATCTATCCCCCCGTATTACATTACTCACTGCTCCCGACTCCGTCCCCATTAATAGAGGCCGGATAGAAGAGGCGAGGCTGGCTGCCATCCTCTCGCCTTGCAAACAGCTAAATTGATCGCTTCTCCCAAAACGTCAACCCGCTTTCACACAACAAGATGATGATTCCGCTCCGGCACCGCCCGGCCGTATCACATCTGCATACAGTCAAATTGTTTGCCTGATTTCCGGTAGACGATTCCCCCGATCCCTCGTACATTACTCCCATGAAAACGATCTCTTACCAGCAGATGGTCCGGGCTATGCAAACCAACGATTCTTCTTTCAATGGCCGCTTTTATGTCGGTGTCCATTCGACCGGGATCTTCTGCCTCCCGTCATGTCGCGCGCGACTGCCCAAACTCCAGAATGTCCGTTTTTATCCGACCCGCGAGGATGCTATCGGTGCCGGGCTCCGTGGATGCAAACGTTGCCGTGCCGAACGATTCCCGAATAATCTCCCTGCCTGGCTGTATGAACTGATCCGCCGGATGAGAGAACAGCGCGAGGAACGGATGTCGGAGAAGCGGTTGGTTGAGATCGCCGGTGTCGATGTTTCCACTATTCGTCGACACTTCAAAGAATCACTCGGCATGACTCCATTGGCGTTTCATCGCAAACTGCGCCTTGAACATGCGCGCGAACTGATCGAGAAGGGGGAGCGGTATCTCGATGCTGCCTATGCGGTCGGCTATGAATCGCCATCGGCCTTCCGCGATGCATTCGTCCGTCAATTCGGTAAAACCCCGGGGGAGTATTATGCCCAGCACTAAGCTGATTGAACTTGATCAAATTGTCGCGATTGATCTATCGAGCCCGCTCGGCGAAATGACCGCCGGCGCGAGCGAGAAGGGGATCTGTTTTCTCGAATGGCATGACCGTGGCGGTGTCGACCGCATCAAGGCACGTGTGGAAAGGCGGTATCGCCGGCAGGTCGTATCGGGGGAGAATCAGCATCTCGAGAAACTTCGCGATGAACTGGCGCGCTATTTCGAGGGAAAGCTTTCAACCTTCACAGTCCAGTTGGATATCGCCGGAACAGAATTTGAGCGGACAGTCTGGAAGCAGCTTCTCAAAATTCCGTATGGCGAGACTCGCTCGTATGGTCAGATGGCGGTCGATCTGAATCGACCCGGCGCGCAACGCGCGGTCGGACGAGCCAACGGCGCGAATTATGTTTCGATCGTCATTCCGTGCCATCGAGTGATCGAAGCAACGGGGAAACTTCGCGGCTACGGCGGCGGCCTCTGGCGCAAAGAGTGGCTGCTGAAGCTGGAGCATTCCCAGCGAACGCTGGCGTTGTAATCCATTTCCTGCTTTATAACCCACCGGAAATCGTCATCCTGTCTCTTTTGCAGTCATCGACTCGCCCTATTGCTTTGTATAACAAGGGAATACGATGGTAGTTGCGATTCTTTGAATTTGAAACAACTATCCGGAGTATACGTTATGTAAGTTGCGGTGATTGGAAGCAATCGACCGATAGAGTATATTGAATCGACTGTACTCGAATGTTTCGCCAAGCGCGAAGCGGATTGGTGCGGCCTGATTCTGAGTACTGGTTGAGATGGATAGCCTCTCTTCGCAAAGCGCGAAGCGGACCAGTATCGACGACTCTAATTACCGTACCCCACCATTTATGGTGGGACCTGTTCTTTGAAAACTGGAGAGTCTGCCAGGACTCTCTTGCGATCCTGAATCTTGGATCTTCCGATATGGGGGTGACAGGTTTCGACGGATGTAGCGAGGGGTTGTTGGCGTGCCGGGGTTGTCTGGGTCCCCGTTATCAAACTAGGCAAACCACAAATGGCGAAAATAACTACGCCATGGCCGCCTAACTTAACCGTTAGTTGATGGTCCGTCGTACTCGAGTGTATGTCTCCATGCTCGGGATACGGCGTCGCTAAAGGAGACTCGATGGTCTGGTGTCGCGACGGATCGTTTAAATAAAGCGGCTGGTGTTTGGAGTGGTCTGCGTCACGACAGCTTCGAATACGAGACAAATAGGTGGACGCTACGCACGTAGAAGACAGCTTGACGTTGTATTCGGACGGGGGTTCGATTCCCCCCACCTCCACCAAATTTTCCCTATCAGATAGATCATTCGCCGTGGCTCAAGAGCGACGCCGGTTCATCAGGAAAATCGTTGCCATCAATTATAGCAGGATCGGCGCTTAGGTCACCCCAGGTGTCCCATATACCCGATCACACGGAAACGCTGGATCTCCTCGACGTAGCCGTCGATCAACATCAGGCACTCATCGAGATCCCGGTAAGCGTATGGCCCCTCGGTTCTCAGCGATGAATCCTCGATACCGTCCGGCATCAGAATACGACTCCGCAAGTCCTCGAAATCAAACGTATCCGCCAGCGGCTTGCATTCGCCACGCGACATCGTTCGACCGGTGCCATGGCTCATCGAATAGAGCGACTCGCTGACTTTGTCGGTCGCTCGCAAGAGCGAAACATCGCCGGACATGTGCGACGGTA
The DNA here is from genome assembly GCA_016708025.1 of bacterium. Taxonomy (NCBI): domain Bacteria; species bacterium. Next base: position 299,779 of record JADJGQ010000002.1, read on the forward strand.
TCACACAGACTTCACCGGGATAAAGTCGGATCGATCCTTTCCGGATAATCACCCGGCCATCGGCGAGCTGTTCGAAGGTATTGTGTGGAAGATCATATACTACCGACAGTGGACCAAACAGATGCTCCAGCGCATGCTGCACACCCGCACGGTTCTCCGAGGCCCACTTGACGATTCGTCCGAACTCTTCGTCAAAGCGCGCAGGCTGATCGATCAGGGCATCCACCAGCCCGGATTCATTGCGCGAACCAGTGTGGATCAGGAAATGCAAAGGCCCGCCGTCGACCGGCACCAACGCATCAAGGAAATGATTCCCTCCTCCCAGATCGCCAACGCGCCCTTTGTTCAATCGAAGTAAAGAAGCTACTTCGTTCCAGGTCTCGCGAGTCAATCGGGTTCGGTCAAGATCTGATGCCAGCAGTCGCATGCCGCATCCGCAATCAGACACGGCGAACTTGCGCCAGTTTGACTGTGAGGTCAGCACCGCAGTTCCCGTCGGAAGGGGGGATTTGCCGGGGCATGCGTCGGGGAGAAAGACTACGGTCTCTGCTTGAAGGTCAGGCGGCAGCCAGGAGAAGAGTTTGCCAAGCGGTTCAGCAGACAGATTGCGAATATCCATTGAGTCCCCGAATGTTCGGACGTGACGGTTGATTGTTTGCTTAGGCGAGCAGACATATATTGCAGGATAAGTGGACAAAAGGCAAGACGATACTGATACTGCCGGGACAATTGACACCCACCCCATCGATCTCGACGTTTTTGATTGACCACGGCTGATACTGCGGCTATCTTCTCAATCGAAACAGGCAACCGGGAGCACACCTGAATTCGATCATTCGTTCAAAATCAGCTTTTCTTCTGAGTACAGCAAAGGTGTTGTTGCGCTCAATGCCGGTACTGCTGGTCGTTTTGCTGTTGCCACTTCTGGCGGAGTCGAAGTCGATCGAACTCAAATACGATCCGTCAGTCGACACATCTCTTCTTCCATACTCAGTTGTCATTAAAGATGCCGCGACCAGCCCGTGTGACCGCCCGCCAGTCCGCCACTCACTTCGTGCTGTAACGGTAGCAAATCGGCCTGATGAGCTTTCTACATATGTGCGAGCGATGAATCCGTTGCCAAGCGAATCCCCTGAGGGGCACCTCAATTGGAGCCCTTTTGGTCATCGGGCTGCACTCGACGAAATGGCGCTTCTGGGAACCCTTATAGAAGACATCGCGGTTGTCCCTCGGGGAGACTCAGTCTGGATATTCGGAACTGCTCTGCGAAGTGACTCACTCTATCTGTTCAAAGCGGTTTCGCCGGAAGGGAAGGTGGAGTGGATCTCGATCGCTCAAGTTGTTGATCGCGACGGAGACGGAAAGTGGTCGGGAAATTCGAGGCATCTTCTGACAGCCGATTACGATTTTGACGGACAGACCGAGCTCTTTTTCTATTTCAACGCGGTCAGGGATAGCCAGCCGCGAGAGCTCGTCTGTATTGAGGCCGACTCATTCCATCTTGAATGGCGGCTTAAAGTGGCGTCGCCGGTGTATACGGTTTTTACCTGCGGCGACACGAGTGATCCCGGGGTCATTTTCGCAACAGAAGCTCCCGGGCAGGGTGTCAGCGACTCCATTTTCAGGGACAGATTCGGGTACCTCGGGCGGGTAGACCGAAAAGGCAAGGTTGCTTTTGCACTGAGTAAGTCCACCTATCCGTTTAGCTTTCCTCTGGATATTGCCAAATCCCGATCTGAATTCTACATCCTTGGACTGACCATTGATGACACCACCGGTGACACAAGACTCTCCGCAGGATTGTTGGAGCGAATCTCTGCGAACGGCCAGACCATCAGCCAGGTGTCAGATTCGCAATTCAGCCCAAGCATGTGGGCTATTGATCTGGATGATGACGGGGTTAAGGAAATATTGGTCTTCAACGCAGACAGATCTGTTCAGGTGTTTTCGGCCGCTCTGGAAAAACTGTATCACTCCGAGCCCGGATTTCCTGCTGGTGACGCGGGTTTCATAGAGCGGTTTGACGGGATACATGATGCCCGGCTCATTCCGCTGGATGGAGAACGGACAGGGATATTTGACGCGCATTTCAACCTGCTGGCGCTCTTGCCGAAAACCTCACAGTGCGAAGTGCTGGGCAGGGACTCGACCGGGCAGGTCACGGCCCTTATCCTCAATGAGTATACCGGACGCCACTATTTCGCTAGTTTGTCCAGACGAAGTAACCTTGACCTGGCCGTGATCTTTTATCGCAAGAACCATGTCTACTTTTTGTCCGGGTCGTTTGCACTCTTGGCGGCGCTGTTTGTGACTGCGTTCTATCAGCGAAGAACAAAAGCGAACCTTCGCATAATCGACCGCCAGCGTCAGGAGCTTGCCGAGGCGCACCAGAAACTGAAAGACGCACAGCCGGCGATCATCGCGCGCGAGAAATATCTCCAGGCAAAAGATATCGCGGGCGGCTTTGCGCATGAGATCCGCAACGCGCTCTTTCCGGCAGATAGTGCGATCACAAAGATCAAAGACCTCTCCTCAACCGGCACCATCAGCCAAGAGAAGCTGGAAAGATGCCTGGTTCCGTTGAGTGTTGCGGTAACGAGAGCAGTCGGCATAACACAAATCATCTCCAGTTACACGAAACTGGAATCTGAGCATTTGCCGGAACGCGTTCTGCTCCCAAAAGTGATCGAGCGCGCCATCGCCGCACACAAACCACTACTGGAGAACAAAGAGGCGAAAGTGGTTCTTGATGGTCCAGAAAACACAGTTATAGAATCTAATCTGGCACAGCTCGACATGGTTTTCTCCAATCTGATCTTGAACAGTCTCGACGCTTTGACTGATCGAACCACTCCGATTATTAGTATCAAGTGGCAGACGACAGGGGATTTCACACGAGTCACTTTCAGCGACAATGGCGCCGGAATTCCCGAGGAAATTCTTCCCAGGATATTTGATACGTTTTTCTCAACGAAACCAAACAAGGGGACGGGTTTGGGGCTATCACTTACGAAGAAGATCATCGAGATGTACGGGGGGACGATCAGCGCCACCAGCACGGTTGGGGCGGGCACGAGTATTGAGGTAAGACTACGTCCCTGCGATTGACCTGCGAATAAGGTGCACTGCAATAGTGCACTCTCACACGGAATGATTCTACAATCCACACTCGTTGTTCACTTCGATTTCAGATTGCCGAGAAGTAAAATTACTCCGGTGTAATCGTTCTTATTGTAGGTAAACTACTCCACGCGACAATACAGTCGCCGAATTTTCCGGTTTTACGATATTGTCCCGCAATGAGTAACGCGTGTGACAATACCACTTCAAAATTGGCATCACACTTGCAATGTACTTCCGAAATTCAACCGTGCGTCGCTCTATCACACGCACGCAACATGAAACATTTTCTGGAGGTACACATGAGGTTCGCAGTACTAATGTTTGCCATAGTCTTCCTTCTCATAGGAAGTGCAGTTATGGCAGCCGAAAAGATCGTCTTCTCGTCGAACGAATCCGGGAACCATGACATCTGGATGATCAATCCGGATGGAACTGGGAAAATGCAGATCACAAACAGCGCAATTGACGAATTTTCTCCGAAGATCTCACATGATGGTAAGACCATCGCATTCACACGATTCGACGGTGGCCAGTACCATGGAAATATCTATTTCTATGATGTTGCCACGGGTGCAGTTTCCCAGGTGACCAGTGCGAACGATGTTGCGTATGACCTCTCGTGGAGTCCAGATGATACCAAGATCGCGTATTCCCGAAGCTGCGGAGGCCGACAGATCGCAGTTCTCGACCTGGCAACGAGCGCAGTAGACGTCCTGACTGGATGCAGTGGCGGTTCTTATGGTGCCATCTGGCACCCAACGGACGGTCGAATTTACTATTGGGACTACATTCCAGGAGGCTGTAACTGGGGAATGTATTCGGTTCCGGCAACAGGAGGAACAGCTGAACGAGCTGACGGCAGAACATATTGGGATACTGAATGGTCGTTTAATCCGACTAATCCAGACAATATAGCTGCCGCTGTCTATTTTGGCACCGGCTGTCTACATGGGAGCTATCTTGCTCTGTTGAACAGAGCGGATACTAATTATACACTGCTACATGGTGGAGGGGACATCGCAGATCGAAATCCGGCGTGGTCACCCGACGGAACGCGAATAGCATTCGCGACGCAGGAATGGACCGTAACGACGGCACGTAATGTTTGTGTTTATGATGTGCAATCTGGAAACTTGGACACTTTGCCGATTGGCGCATCAGGTGGAAGTCAATACGGTTCGATTGCAGATCTGAGTTGGGGTACGATTGTCTCAACTAATGGTCCCATCTATTGGGCGGGGACAGGCCACTGGTACGAAGTAGTCAAAGGGCCATCGGCTGGTCTACCTTGGATTTCCTGGACGGCGTGCCGCGACTCGGCTCGTGCGCGGGGCGGCTATCTGGCAAGCATCTCTGAATCTGGTGAGAACCAGTTCATTACTAGTATCATTCCTACAGAATATACTTCTAAGGCAATAGGGGGCTGTGAAGTATCCGAGGGTAACTGGGCTTGGGACTCTGGAGAACCATTTGTTTACACTAATTGGGCACCCGGTGAACCAAGTAATAGCTGGGGTGGAACTGAAGCGTATATGTACTACGGTGTGAATTTCCCTGGTCAGTGGCACGATGGAACGCTTTTCGGGGCAGATGCCTTTGTCGTGGAGTATGAAGTCGAGCCAAACTTCATTGAATTCCCAGGTCTATCGGCCTTACCGTGTGATACAGAAATCTTAGTGCAACCTGTTCGCGTCAGGAACTGGAGACCTGTTGTTGGAATGAACATCCCCCTCAGCATTCCCGAAGGCGCCGAAGTGATAAGTGTGCAATTGGGAGGTCTTGCAACAGAAGGTTGGGACGAACTGATTGAGACTCAAATAGACAATCAGTCCGGAACGCTTCGTATGGTCTTGACGAACAGTCCACTTGAGGAGCTAGCCCCGGGAAATCATCTTATCGCTAATATCCACTTCAAGGCAGCCGCACAGTGCACAACCTCAACGGGATTGCATTGGGACACAACCTTGTCGTCAGATCCGGAACGCATGTTGTCTTTCTCGGACTCGCGATTCAATTCATTTGAGCCACACTTTGACAACATGAAGGATTCATTTATAGTACATGGCTACCTTAGAGGCGACAATAATGGCGATAGAAACGTCGATCTCTCTGATTTGAGTGCACTGATAGCATATTTGACTCAGACACCGAGACCCGCACCCTGTGTATTGCAGGCCGCTAATGCTAACGGGGATCCTAAAGTTGATTTGTCGGACCTGACAATTCTCATTGCATACCTGACCAGCACTCCTCGCCCGATTCTGCAATGTGGCGCTGCGGCGAGCCCGTTTCTCAAACCAGACATTGGTTATCACTTGGCAACCGTGTCAAACAGTAGTCGTTATGCAATCTCGCTATCTAGCCAACTACCTCTTCGAGCGGTTCTACTTAAAGTCCAGACATCTGGATCAGTAGGTAGCCTCTTGAGTTCAGAATTTGACCTTTTTGTTGAACGAGCCGGAAACGAAGTGATTATTCTGGCTGTCGACTTGCAGGGTCGTGGGATAATTGACCCGGGCACACAGGAATTGTTCGCGTTTTCGGAAGAGGTGACTATTATCTCATCGGAGGCGTCCACAGCAGAATTCGCAACGGTCTACGGCTCCATCAGCAACCTTGCCTCCCTTGTTCCGGTAGAGTTCGGGCTTTCCCAGAACTATCCGAACCCGTTCAACCCTTCAACCGAGATTAGCTATAGTCTTCCGACTGCCGCATACGTGACATTGGAAGTCTACAACTTGACCGGTCAACGAGTGGCCATCTTGGTCAACAGCGATCAAGCGAGCGGGACTCACACGGTTCGTTGGGATGCCAGCCAGTACGCCAGCGGCGTTTACATGTACCGTTTAACGACTGGAGAATTCACTGAAACGAAGAAGATGCTACTCATCAAGTAGGAGAAGATAACAGCATGATGGCACTCGAATAGCGAGCTATCGAGTGTGTACCAGACCCGGTGGTGTGATCCAGTCACCCGCCGGGTCTTGTTTTGTCATTATTTGGCAGGACCCTGAAAAACGACCGCTTGCAGTCGCCCCCCCCCGCCAACTTTTCCGTACCCGATGGCGGTCTGTGCATTATATTACGGAGCAGCGATTTCGCTCGATCCGGGAGACTCTTTTGACAGGTTCACGCAGTTATATTCATTGGTTCTTTGTCGGTTTCGCAATGGCCGTTCTGCTATTGTGGGCAGGTTTGGCCTTTGCAGTTGACGAGATCAATCTCAAAGTAGAACAGAGCACCGATTACCTTCCCTATCGGGCCGAAATCGAGAACCATCTGTTCTGTGACGTGGAAGCCTCGCCGGTCATTCACTCAAGACATATCATTCGGGTCTCTCAGATCGACGGTCCGTCCGGCTCCTGGGTTTATGCCAAAAACCAGTCACCATGGGTCAACTCCTTCAGCCATCTGCTTCGCATGGAGGTTCCTTCCGGGGTCATCATGCAGGAACATCCGGTCAAAGAACTGATCCTGTCAGATCTGGCCGTGACCATTGACAGTCAGTTGCAGGACACATCCGTGTTGATCTCAGGATTCTGGCACGACTCGGCCTACATCTGTAAATGGACTTTGGCGACCGATTCATTGGAGCGGATCTTTGTAGCTACCGGACCGGACAAAAATGGAAATGGAAGCTGGGATGGTCAGTTCATTTACCAGCACACATCTGACTATGATCAGGATGGCCGCGTTGAGAGTTTCTTTTATCTCAACACCGAGCGGGATCTTGAACCGCGCCTGCTGGTCTGTATCCAGTCCTCGCCCTTTAAGATCGAATGGACACTGCAGATGGCTTCCATGGTCGTGTGGGTGATCCCGATTCGCGACTCACTCTGTTCAGGGGTTTTGGTCTCAACACATTGCCCCGGGCAAGGGGCAGTTGATTCACTATTCACGGATAGTTTCGGCTACTTGGTGCGTATCGATACATCAGGCAAGGTCCAGTACCATCACAAGATCTCGCAGTATCCCGAGGGAACGCGGATGATCCGAGGCCGCGCGAACGAAGATATTTACCTGGCGCATGGATTCGAATTCGATAAGCCACCCGATTCCGCTGACTCTGCGCCGCTCGGGACAGGTCTGTCGCGAGTTGCGTTTGATGGAAGCGTGCTGAATCAAGAAAGCGATAGCGCAGGGCATACATCGATCTGGCTGGCCGACTGGGATGGTGATACCGACGACGAGCTGTTTGTGACTCTGAGGGACGGAAGAATTCGCGTGTTCGAGAGTGACCTGACTTCTGCTGCCATAATTTCATCGCGTGAGATCCAAAGCCATGTATCTTCTTTGCCGGCCTTTGATGGCCACTCTGACGCTCAAGTGATCAATGAGGCCGACGGACACTCGGGGATCTTCGACAATAGATTGACGAAATTGGCCAGCTTGCCCCAGCAATACCAGTACGTTGAGGTTGCCGAACGCGGCGTCAACGGTGAAGCTACGCTTCTGATGTGCGCAGGATATATCGGTGAGTCTCATCTCATTCGCATCCAACGACAAAGCTGGCTGACCCTGGTCGCGATCTTCTACCGGGATAATCAGGTCTATGTGCTGGCCACACTTTTTAGCGCTCTCTTTGGTCTGATGGTGAGCAACTACTACCGCAGGAAGACCAAGCAGAATCTGGCAACGATAAGGAGCCAGAAGATCGAGCTGGAGGAGACCCATGAAGCACTCAAACGGGCGCAGGAGACGATCATCGCGCAGGAGAAATATCGGCAGGCGAAAGATATTGCGGGCGGCTTCGCACACGAGATCAGGAACGCGCTGTTCCCGGCGGATAGTTCGCTAACGCAGGTCAACCAGATGACCATGACGGGGAGTGTCGACCCGGCCAAGGTGTCCAAGCATATTCGGTTGATCTCCAGCGCAGTCTCCCGAGCGATCGGCATCACCCAGTTGATCACGCAATACACGAAGTTGGAATCGGAGAGAATTCCGGAACAGGTAGATCTTCCGGGCGCAGTCCGGGCCGCTTTCGCGGCGCATCGACAGATGCTGGACCAACAGGGGGTGATAGTGTCAGTCTCAGGGCCAGATTCTCTCGCGGTTCTGTCCAACAACACTCAACTGGGAATGGTCTTGAACAACTTGATCCTCAATAGTCTCGATGCCTTGACTAATCGGCCGAAACCAACTATCTTGGTCAGGTGGGAGCGGCTGGAATCCACTGCCAGCGTCACGTTCAGTGACAATGGCTGCGGAATAGCGGCCGATGATCTACACCGGGTATTCGATACGTTTTTTTCAACCAAGCCAAGCCACGGAACCGGACTAGGTCTAGCCACGACCAAACGGATCGTTGAACTGTACGGGGGCGGAATCTCTGTCAGCAGCGAACCGGGATCGGGAACAACCTTCACGATCAGATTCTGTCTGTTTTCTCAGGAGTAACACGAAGAGAATACTTGTTCAATACGGCCTTCACCTATGCTCAAACAACAGCTCGCCAAACTGCTCGTGGTCGATGATGACCCATCCGTTCTTGAAGCTCTGGTCAGTCTTTTCATCGATGATTACGAAGTGATCTCCGCGTCTTCCGGACAAGGCGCAATTGCCCTGGCTGAAGCCCAAGCGGATATTGCGGTGGCTGTTCTGGATATCAAAATGGAGGGATTGGATGGGATCGAAACTGCCCGCCTGATCAAGCGGATCCGTCCCAATCTGATCATCATCTTTCACACCGGATATCCGGGGGATTATGAAGAGCAGTCGATCGATGCCGCCGAAAAGCCATTCGACTTTGTGGAGAAAGGGAGATCGGCTGTTCGCCTGATGCGAAGTGTTCGGAACGGGGTCGATGCCTACCGTTTGAAAACAACCGGCCTCCTGCACCCTCGAACGGATATGCCCGATTATGGATTGATCGGCAAGTCCCAGCCTATTCTCCGGGTAATCCGAGAGGTCGAGATGATCGCCCGTGGAGACAATCGGGTCATGATCCTGGGAGAGACCGGTACCGGCAAGGAATTGGTGGCGAACGCGATTCACTACAATAGTCAGCGTGCGAGCAAGCCGATGGCAGTGCTCCACTGCAATCACAAATCACCTGATCTGGTTGAGTCAGAGCTTTTTGGTCATCTTAAAGGTTCATACACACACGCCTACGAAACTAGAAAAGGGAAATTTGAATTCGCAAACGGCGGCACGATCTTTCTCGACGAAATCGGGGATCTCGACATTACCACCCAGGCAAAACTGCTCCGTGTCGCTCAGGATGGCACCTATACTCCCATCGGCGTTGACACCACGCGCACAACTGATGTTCGCCTGATCTGCGCGACCAACAAGAACCTCTCCAACATGGTCAAACAGGGGACTTTTCGTGATGATCTCTTCTATCGTCTGAAAGGGGTCACGATCGAACTTCCCACCCTGCGCGAACGAAAAGAAGATATTCCCATACTGGTGGATTACTTTGTCAAACGCGATTGTGTCAAGGCCAGTGAACCACCCAAGCATTTCGATCAATCGGCAATTGAACGTCTCATCCAGTATGATTGGCCGGGGAATGTTCGGGAGCTGATGGAAGCGGTTGAAGCGATCTACCAGCGTTCTTACTCCGACTACATAGATGCCGCCGAGGTTGATTCGTATTTGAAAGACAGCACGGCCCATCTGAAATTCATCGATGATCCGGATAGTCTGAGCGGTAAGGTTGAGGCTTACAAATGCGCCTTGATCATTCATGCAATGCGCCAGAACGGCGGCAACACCTCGGCGGCGGCGGCTCAACTTCGGACGGACAAAGCCAATCTGGGGAAGTATATCCGCGACCACGGGCTGGAGTGGGAGTAAAACTACTCCGCTCCAAATCGACTTACGAGGTAAACTCCCTCTGCCCGAGCGACACGCGGTCGTATTCGAAGTAGCTATCCCCTTCCCCTGCAGTTCATTAGCTTTCTCATCGCATCCCGTTCACACTCGGCATCGTAATTGCAATACTCATCAGCACGGCAAGGCTGCCGGCGTGTGAAGGCTGTCCCCATAGTACGAAAAATTTGCGGTCGCACCGGGGAGGTCGACCCTCCCTGATGGCGCCGGGAGTGAGAGGGGCTGCACCTGAATGGCGAGTTTTCGGGTGCTAACTGGTCCGGTCGTGGTAACTAGTCCATGGCCGGGCCTGCTTTTTTTGGTATCTGCCACAGCCGTCCCAGTCAAAAGAAAAGGCCGGTTTCTACAACCGGCCCAAATCAAATCTATGATCCGACCAACTAGCGAGCCGGCGTTGCCGACTTATTCGCGTGCTGGGCATATTTACGATCAGTATTCTGGATATGGTCGATCAGCCAATCGCGCAGGAAGCGAAGCAGCTCGGTCTGAACCGCCACAGAACCACCAGCCGCTTTGGCCGCCATCTCTTTCACCTTCGCAGTGATGTTATTATGCACGTTCTTGTGGGCGGCATAATCAGGATAGTTGATCGATTGCATGAACTTCTCTTCGAACCCGAAGTGGTAGACGGTGTAGTCAACCAGCTCTTTGAGGACGACTTTAGTTTGTTCAGCGCCTTTGCCGGCAACCATGCCGTCATGCAACTTGTTCATCAATTCGACCAGCTTCTTGTGCTGAATGTCAACCTGGGTCACGCCGATCTCAAACTGGGGACCCCACGTCATGATAGCCATAACTTCGCCTCCACTTTTGTTGTTGTATCTACTTTGTTCGTAATATCGGCTCGACTTAATGAAAGTTGAGCAGTTGGACCATTCTTGTCAGACCGGCTCGGCTATCGCCGGAATCCTCCATTGACGATCATCCCAGACCGATCCTCTCTGTTTCGATCCGCCTGTCAGGGACATCGTTGCTCGGCAAGTCAATCTTTGGGCTTTTGTGACGATAACATCACCGAAAAGGGGTAAGCTGAGATCTGCTAATTCCGCCTCATTTCGACCGGGCAGACGGCAACACGAGAGGGTAATCAATGTCACGGATAGCAATCAGATGTGTTGTCACAAACAAGACAATTCACCGGAAAAGCAGTCGTCGGGCAGGGCAAGACATATAATGATGACTGCAAGGCGATTTTATCTTGGCCTGGCCGTGGTGGCCATTGCGATCGGAGGAGTTTTTCTCCTCAAATGGTCGGAGGATCTGGTTGACCAGAACCTTCGGCAATCAATATGCAATCAGGCTGAGCTGATCGCCCGTGCTCTGGACAGCGAAAAGATCCCAGCGCTTACGTTCACCGAATCCGATCTCTCCAATCCTGCTTATCAGACATTATCAGCTCATATGCGCGAGTACTGTCGGGCTATCGTGCCGTTCCTTGAAAGCGCGAGCAACAACACAGCTATCTACTCGATCGCCCGTCGCGACTCGCTTCTCTATTTCGGACCAGAAAGCATTCCACGGGGTGACCGCCGGTCATCGCCACCCGGCACAGTCTACGAACAGCCGCCGATCGAACTGGAAAATCTGTTTCAGACTAAGCATTCGGTAGTTGTCGGCCCGTATGTGGATGAATACGGGAAGTGGGTCTCCGCCTTTGCTCCGGTGATTGACAAGCAAACCGGTGAGGTGATGCTGGTTATCGGTCTCGATCGCGAAGCAGACCATTGGCAGGCGTCGCTCCATGCCGCCATGATAACGCCATCAATACTCGTCGGGCTTCTGCTGCTGGTGGTCCTCGGCGGAGCGTCACTCCTGCGGCATATCAGATTACAGGCAAGCTATCTACCCCGATGGGCTACGCGAAGTGGCGAAATGATCGTCACCGGCTGCCTTGGCATCATGCTCACCGTGATCGGTGTATATGTGGCGCGAGGGATAGAGGATCGCTCCCGCCTGCTGGTCTTCAATAGCATGGCAAACGCGGATGCTCATTTCATTACCGAAGAGGCGAGGTCTCTCCAACGAGAGAGCTTGGCTGGTCTCTCGACCTTTCTTGGAAATACCGAGAATCGCAACCACCTCCGCTTCAGCGAATACACGCGTCATCTTCTCAATAAGAGCATGGTGCAAGCCTGGGGCTGGGCGCCTCGTTTGAGCGCGAATGAAAGATCCTTGTCGGTTGTCCGAGATAATGCACCTCTTGAGCAGGAAATTGAGGTATGGCGACTCGCACCCAATGGAGATGAGCAGACTGTCGTCCCGAATGCAAACTGCTATCCTGTTCGTTTTCTGGAACCATTGGAATCAAATCGACAGGTGATCGGATTGGACCTTGCCTCCGAAACGATCCGTCGCCGAGCCATTGATCGCGCGATTGCCAGTCGCCAGCCTACCGTCAGCGAGCCGATTGCACTACTGACCGGCGATGGGTCAGAAAAGGGGATCCTGCTCGTTGCACCTGTATATAGCGACACCAACAGCGTACTACCTGACGGGATGGCCCTTGCGGTACTAAACCTTGAGTCTTTATTGGGAGCAGTCCGGAGTCATTCCGTATCAAACGGCGCCAGTAGCGTGCTCTCTCTTTATCAGTTGGACACTGGATATACCTCCTTTCTATCATCTACGACAGGTCACGAGATAGTATGGGAACAACAGATCCGTACTTCCAGCAGTGACGGATTCGGCAGTCTTCTCCCGGCGCCGCTCTTTGCGTTTGCCAAGTCATACGCCATCATCGCTCGCCCCGGACCAGAATTTCATGTCAACTATCCGCCGAGGGCCATATGGTTGGTGTTGATCCCCGGTTTGCTGCTTTCAGCGGTTCTTACCGGCCTGGTTGGCGTACTTGCGCGCCGTCGAAGTATGCTGGAAGAGCAGGTGCAACATCGCACTGCTCAACTTTCGGAGAGCGAAGGTCGTTTTCGCGCGTTGTTCGAACGAAACCGAACGATCCAATTGCTGGTGGATCCGGCGGATGGCACCATTGTAGACGCCAATGCGGCAGCTTGTCAGTTCTACGGCTATTCTCTGAAGACTATCACGAGTCTGAAGCTCTATGATATCCACACCTTGCCGGATGGTGAGGTGAAAAAGAACCTCGACCTGGCAAACGGTTCGACACGTGCCAGTTTTCTGGTCAGACACCGGATGGCCAATGGAGAGTTGCGCGATGTTGAGGTGCATGCAAGCCCGGTTCGGGCGAACGGGCGTCTGCTCAATCACGCGATCATCTATGATATCACCGAGCGTGTACGGGCCGAGGCAAAGTTGCGCGAAAACGAATCACTCCAGCGACTTCTTCTGGAGAGCGTCAATGCCGGTGTGATCATTGTCGATTCAGGAACTCAGATCATCGAACGCGTCAACCAGCGTGCCGCCGATCTTTTCGGCGACAAGGAAAACAATATTGTTGGTCGCAATCATCAGGTGTTTTTTGGCACACCTGGATTCACCCCCAATGGAGCTATCTCTTCACCTCAGATTTCCGAGTTCGACAACGTAGACCGCGAACTTCGCCGCGTTGACGGTACTCTGCATCCGATCATGCTCTCTGTGCGCTCTGTCCAGGTCGCCGGAAAAGTGAAATTGTTGGAGACCTTCGTTGACATATCTGAACGAAAAAAAGTCGAAGAGGATATCAGGCGCAAAGAAGCACAACTAAGGTCACTGCTGGATTCAATTCCGGACATGATCTTTTTCAAGGATATCAATGGTGTCTATCTGGGGTGCAATCCGCAGTTTGCGGAGTTTGTCGGACAACCCCGCGAGAAGATCGTCGGTAGCACCGACTATGACCTTTTCGATAAGGCGGTAGCGGACTCGTTCCGCAGTTTTGATAACAAGATGCTGGAGAACCGCCAGTCGCAACATAATGATGAGTGGGTGGTATATCCGGACGGTAGAGGCTGTCTCCTCGATACGCTCAAGACCCCTTTCTGGGGACCCAATGGAGAGCTGATCGGGATTCTGGGGATCAGCCGCGATATCACCGAGCGGAAAGAAGCCGAGGACAAAGTCAGTGCTTATGCGACCGAACTTGAACACAACAAGCAAGCGCTTGAACGCAACGCGGCTTACTTGAGTACTCTCGTAGAAAGTTACGCGCAAGCGCGTGACCAGGCGGAATCGGCGAATAAAGCGAAGAGCGAATTCCTGGCCAACATGAGCCACGAGATCCGTACGCCACTCAATGGCGTTTTGGGCATGCTCGGCTTGCTCATGGATTCCGGCTTGACCAGCGACCAGCATCGCTTTGCGGAGATTGCTCACGCGAGTGGCAAGTCGCTGCTTCACATTATTAATGACGTACTTGATTTCTCGAAGATTGAGGCCAAAAAACTCCAACTGGAACTGATGGACTTCGACCTGAATGACCTGATCGAAGATACTATTGCCAGTATGGCGGTCAATGCACAGTCAAAAGGGCTGGACATCATCAGCGATATGGCAGCGCCCGTTCCCAACCGATTGCACGGAGATCCCGGGCGTCTCCGGCAGATCTTGACAAACTTGCTGGGAAATGCGGTCAAGTTCACCTCGCATGGCGAGGTCTGCCTTCGCGTCACGTTGATTGAAGAGGCGGATCATGAAACGTTACTTCGTTTTGGAGTCCACGACAGCGGCATAGGTATTCCCGCGGACAAACGACAGCTTCTGTTCAAGAAGTTCAGTCAGGTGGATGCTTCGACCACCCGCCAGTTCGGTGGCACCGGGTTGGGTCTTGCGATATCCAAACAATTGGCGGAGCTGATGGGGGGCGAGATCGGGGTGGAGAGCGAACCAGGTGCCGGCTCGGAATTCTGGTTCACAGCCCGCTTCCGCAAACAGTCGAAGGATATATCGTCGCCACTGCAGCCACCTGTCGACCTTCGCGGCATTCACGCCCTGGTGGTCGATGACAATACCACCAGTCGGGAAGTGATGATCAAACTTCTGACCTCATGGGGAATTCGCGCGGAGGAATCGCCCGATGGGGTGGAAGCATACATGGCACTCCACCGTGCCGCGGCGGATCACGACCCGTTCCAACTGGTCATTGTCGATCTGCAGATGCCCGGCATGGATGGCGAAGCACTGGGTATGGTTGTCAGTACCGACCATCGACTGGCCGACTGCCGACTAGTCCTCTTGACAGAGCTGGGTTCTCGCGGGGATGCCAGGCGCTATCAAGAGGTCGGTTTCTCCGCGTATGTGGCCAAGCCGATCCGGCATCAGGAGTTCAAGGAGATTCTCGCCCTGGCGGTTTCTCAGGAGCGGGGAACCAGCGGCGATACACAGGCAATCGTCACGAGACATACGGCCAGAGAGTCCCTGAGTCTGAAGAATCGCCGGAAGTCACGGATCCTGCTCGCTGACGACAATACGACCAATCAGCAGGTTGCGCTGGGGATGCTCAAGAAACTCGAATTGCGGGCTGATGCGGTTGCTAATGGATACGAGGTCCTCAACGCTTTGCAGTCTATTCCATACGATCTTGTATTGATGGATGTTCAGATGCCTGTCATGAATGGACTGGAAGCCACCAAACAGATCCGTTCTCCCAAGACACCGATCCCTAACCATGAAATTCCGATCATTGCCATGACAGCCCATGCGATGCAGGAAGACCGTCAGACTTGTCTTGAGGCGGGAATGAATGACTACCTCTCCAAGCCAGTCGAGATTCAGGAATTGGCGGCGGTCCTCGCCAAATGGCTGCCCGATGATGCAATCGAAGGGCACAGGCATCCGAAGGAGAGCGAAATGGTGGGAGCCACCACGACGGTCACGAAGGCCGTGCCGGTTTTCGACCGCGCCGGAATGCTGGCGCGATTGTCGGATGATGTAGATCTGGCCCGCCTGATCGTTGGGGGATTCCTGGAAGACCTTCCCCGGTTGGTACAGTCACTTCGCGATATGATTGAAAAGGAAGACCCTGCTGGTGTACAGATGCAAGCCCATACGATCAAAGGAGCTTCCGCCAACGTGGGCGGTGAAATGGTACGACAGCTGGCATTCGAGATAGAAAAGGTCGGAAAAGCAGGTAATCTCCAATCAGTACAAGGTTTAATGTCTCAACTTGAGGCCGAAGTTGATCGCCTGATGAGGGCAATGCAACAAGATCTCGAAATGGCGCAATAAATCGGGCCTGGCAGTCGATAATATGAGCTAATGGAAATGTCCATCCGCATCTATGGATGAAGCAAGGAGTTGTTGATGAAAACCCTGATCGTCGAAGATGATTTCTCCAGTCGAATACTTTTGCAGGAACTGCTCAAGGAATTCGGCTCTCCGCACGTTGCGGCCAATGGAAGAGAAGCGGTCGATGCCGTGATCGCCGCCCTGGAATCGAATGATCATTACGACCTGATCTGCCTGGATATCATGATGCCGGAAATGGACGGCCTTCATGCCCTGGAAGAGATCAGACATCTGGAAGAGGAGATCCCGGGAAATACCAAGGGAGCGGCCAAGATCGTGATGACCACTGCGCTCGACGAGCTCAAGTACGTAAGCGCGGCTTACAACAAACTGTGTGATGCCTACGTCACCAAACCTATCGACAAGGCCAAATTGCTCGAAGAGCTGAAGAGTCTCAAATTGTCGTAGTGACCACAGGGGAGGAGATATGCGAATCCTGGTAGTTGATGACGATCCTACCTCAAGATCAATGCTGTCCGCCATGCTCCGGAAAGCCGGGCATGAATCTATCGAGGTAGGCAATGGAGCCGATGCACTGGATATTCTGCGGCAGCAGGATGCTCCCAGGGTGGCGATCCTCGATTGGATGATGCCGGTGATGGACGGCCTCGAAGTGATCCGTCGAATTCGCGAACATCAATCTGACATTCCGTGCTATATCCTGATGCTCACTTCGCGGGATGAGAAAGCCGACATCCTGGAAGCACTCAGCACCGGGGCCAATGATTATCTGACTAAACCATTCGATATCTGTGAACTTCGCGCCCGTGTAGAAGCTGGCTGTCGAACAGTCACCTTACAGGAAACTTTGCTGGGCAAGATCAACGAACTCCATGCCGCACTTGAACAAATTCAGACCCTACGCGGCATTATCCCCGTCTGCGCCAATTGCAAACAAGTCAGAGATGACCAGGGATACTGGCACCGGGTGGAAGAGTATATTACTCAACATTCCGAAGCTGAGTGCCGTCACGGACTCTGTCCGAACTGTGTCGATATTCTCTATTCCGACTATCTCAAAGCAGAGATAGAAGTAGCAAGCGAACCCACCTAGTATCTGTCCGACGAATACGGTTCAGAGTATGGCGGACTCCCTGCTCCTGTGTCGTTCCAGATTGCACAGTTTCGAGTCAATTGAAACAACTTGGAATAGTAGTTAGCATCGATAGTTGAATCTATACTTAATACTACATTTTTTATCCGCATTCTTTCTTCCGCATCTGCCAAAGTACGCTGATTCCCCCCTGCTGATTCGCCCTAAACGATTGGGTAATAGAGTCGCTTGCCGATAATAAAATGAGTAAACACAAAGGCAGAAATACGCGTAAAAAGGGGCTTGGTCACGACATCCGCCGTATTCAATCAGTTGATTGCCGCCCAACGTGTTCCGACACACTCGATAAATCGAGCGACTGTCCGGTTCCGTATCGCGATACATCCTGTCTCTAATGATGTTGCGACAGGGCTCACTGCCCATATCACATTCTCAAGGGGAGAAGAAGAGTGATGAGTCGGGTTCACAAATCGTTACTGATTCTGGTAGTCGATGACGACTTAACGACCACGAGAGTCCTGGTTGGACTACTCCGTGCCGCCGGATTTGAGACGATCACCGCACATTCCAAAGCTGAGGCCGAAGCACGCGCGCTCAATAGCCCGATATCTCTGATCCTATTGGACGTGCATCTTCCGGACGGGGATAGTTTTGATCTCTGCGAAAAGCTGACCAAGTTACTCGATGCACCGATCCTTTTCATTTCAGCGAACGATGATGTTACCACCAAGGTAAAGGGATTTGCCGCGGGCGGTGTCGACTATATCACCAAGCCGCTCGCCAGTGCTGAAGTACTCGCGCGTGTGAGAACTCACCTGCGTCTCCGCGCCGCATACGAATCACTCTCCGAACTGCAGGCGGCCCGTCTCCAAACATTGGCAACTTCGCAACAGCACATGATGCCCCAGCCGGCGGATATTCCCGAAGCGGGCTTCGAGGCCTGTGTCCGTCAAGTCCTCACCGCCGGTGGTGATTTCTACGATGTCATTCCGGTCGGAAACCAGATCACTGATTTTGTGGTGGCCGATGCTGCCGGACATGACCTCGGGACCTCCCTGTGGACTGCCTCGTTCAAAACGCTGTTAAGCGAATACGGCTCGATCCTGCATGCACCGCTCGACATATGCCGCATGATCAATACCTCGCTCATGCGGGTACTGCCGGGGAATACATACTTCTCCGTCATTTACGCCCGATTGAATCGAACCTCACACAAGCTGACGCTGGTCAATGCCGGACATCCATCCGCTTTGCTCGTCTCCGGTGATTCGCACGAAACAAAGGTACTCGAGCAAGATGGTGATCTGATCGGTGTTTTCTCCGATGCCACTTTTGGGCAATTGGAAATATCGGTCAAGCCAAGTGACAGGCTCTATTTCTACTCAGATGGTTTGATTGAGGCCGCCGGCTCGCGAGAGATCGGGCTGGAGCGATTGACCGATGCCTGCCGATCAACTGTGCACATGCCGCTGAAAGAAGCGGTCACCAGCGTGGTGAATTCGATGCGGCTCATCGCCGCGCCGGAAGATGATGTCGTGTTGTTGGGGGTCACGGTATGAATATCACCGTCAATTCGGTCCATACACAGTTTCCTGGTTTCAGCAGTATGGTCCCGTCGTCTCTCGAAGAGGTTGAGTCCGTCTGTTCCCGGACAAGGCAGTTGTTGTCAAACGAGGGGCTAGCTGAAAACATCTTCGCGGTGGACCTGCTCCTAAGGGAGTTTCTGAATAACGCCATAGTACACGGCCATCATCAGGATCGTAACAAGCGCGTTCGCGTGACTGTACAACTGCGCCGCAAGTGGATCGTCCTCAGAATAACCGACCAGGGCGAAGGTTTCGACTGGCGCTCCGCCAAGCGGGAAATACCGGGACCAGAGGCAACCTCCGGTCGCGGACTGGCGATCGCCACAAACTATGCAAACCGTATCCAGTTCAACGATAACGGTTCTCAAGCCACGATATGGATCAAGAAGTCATATAGTAAGGAGAGCACGCAATGAGTGAGTATCACGTGGTAAAAGAGGGGAAAGTCGCGCGGGTGGAATTGCACCAGCGATTGACCGCACTGGACGTTCCTTCTCTTCAGCCCGCCCTGAAAGAAGCGATCGTCGATGGTGCTCGCGAGGTCGTTTTCGATCTGGGCCGCACAGTTTCCCTCGATTCAACCGGGATCGGCCTGCTGATCGCCACTAACAATTCACTGGCCTCCGCCCAGGGGTCGGTCCGCCTGATCAATGTGTCGACAGATATTCTCCGGCTGCTTCGCAGTATGCGGCTGGTCGAACGGCTGCATGCGACACCTGCCGAGGAGAAAGTGGCTCATGTCCAATAACATTGTCGACGACAGCTTGCTCCGGGACTTTATCAACGAGTCTCGTGAGCACCTGGCGACCATCGAGTCGGATCTGCTCCTCGTTGAAGAAAGCGGCGCCGACATCGATGATGCACTGGTCAACAAGGTCTTTCGCGCCGCCCACTCCATAAAAGGGGGCAGTAGCTTCTTTGGCTTGAACAATGTCAAAGAGCTTTCCCATCGCGCCGAGACCATACTTGACATGGTTCGCTCGCGCAAGATGGTCCCCAATGCCGAAGTGACCAACGTCCTGCTGGCCGCATTCGATCAGCTTCGTGAGATGATCAATCATATTGACACCAGCGACCAGCTCGATATCTCCGATCTGCTCGTCAGTCTCACCGGGCTGGCTTCATCCTATCTTCCGGCCGAACAGAAAAACTCACTCTACGCTGAGGCAACACTGGAAACCCCGGACGGCAAACGGCAGGTGAAGTTGCCGCAGACCGATATCGAAAAAGCGCAGCGTACCGGCCAGTACATCTATTGGATCGATTGCGACCTGGTGCATGATATCGAACGGAAAGGCCAGAATATCCTTTCGGTTTTCAATACGATCACCGCAACCAGTGAGATCCTTGATTGCGAAGTCGACTACACCGCCGTGGGAGATCTGGACGGAGCGATCGGGAATCGAGTACCGCTTCGTCTGATCGTAGCTACCGTTCTGGAGCCGGATCTGGTGGGCGGGATATTTGACACCATTCCGCAGGAACGCATCCATATGATCTTTGATCCGCAAGGAGCACAGCAAGCTCCGGTGATGACCGACACGCGGGTCATGCATGAAACAGCGGATGAAGCTCCGGTCGAGCAGATGGCGGCACCCGTCCGTGCGACAGTGACGGAAGCATCGATCGCAAAAACTCAGACGGTCAAATCAAGCGACTCAAACGGCCAGTCTGCATCGAGCGATGAAACGCTCCGTGTGAATGTCAAATTGCTGGAAAGCCTGATGAATCTCGCGGGCGAACTGGTCCTGAGCCGCAATCAACTTCGCGCGGCTGTCGCTCAGGACAATCGCAAATTGCTTGCCTCGGCCGATCAGCGGGTCAATCAGGTGACCTCCGAACTTCAGGATGTCATCATGCAAACCCGCCTCCAGCCGATCGGCAATGTATTCGCCAAATTTCCGCGAGTTGTTCGTGACCTCTCCCGGTCGCTCGGAAAAGAAATACAACTCGACATGGAGGGGAACGATGTCGCCCTGGATAAGACCCTGATCGAAGGGTTGTCGGACCCATTGACGCACATGGTGCGCAATGCGGTCGATCACGGGATAGAGACCACCGACGAACGCATTCGCTCAGGCAAAAAGCCGACAGGGATCGTGCGTATCGAGGCTCGACATGAAGCCGGCCAGGTTGTGGTGGAGATCTCCGACGACGGCAAAGGGATCGACTCAGAACGGGTTGCCGATTCAGCCGTCAAAAAAGGTCTGATCACAGCAGAGAAGGTTCAGGGAATGTCGGAGAGAGACAAACAGATGCTGATCTTCCTCCCCGGTCTTTCAACCGCCGCCAAGGTATCCGATGTCTCCGGCCGTGGTGTCGGAATGGATGTGGTCAAAACCAATCTGGACCGTCTCGGTGGACAAGTCGAGATCCTGTCGACGATCGGCAAGGGTTCGACCTTCCGGATCAAACTCCCCCTGACGCTGGCGATCATCCCATCGCTCATCGTCTCCGAACGTGAAGAACGCTTTGCCATCCCGCAGACGAATATCGAAGAGCTATTGCGTTTACGAGCCGACGAGGTGAAGAACCGCATTGAGATAGTAGGAGATTCCGAAGTTCTTCTCCTGCGCGATCGCCTGCTACCGCTGGCCCGTCTTGCCGATGTGATCGGCGCGCTGCCGGTCTACGAAGATCAGGAATCGGGGCAGCAGGAAATAGATCGACGGACCAAACTCAAAGACAGGCGGACGATCCGTTTCACCCAACATGGTGCAGACGATACGCGACGCGAGTCATTGGAACTGCGCCAACCAGGCGACCGCCGTCAGTCGACGACCTCGGCGATCGAGATCGCCATCGTTACGACCGGGACAATGTCCTATGGCCTGGTGGTTGGATCATTCCACGACACCGAAGAAGTCGTGGTCAAGCCGCTGGGAAGTCGGCTGAAGCATCTGCGCGAGTATTCCGGCGCCACAATTCTGGGCGATGGTTCTGTTGCCCTGATCCTGGATTCCGCCGGGCTGGCTGACAAAGCCGGGTTGACCTCGGTTTCCGGAACTTCCCGGGCCGTAGAGATCGCTGCAGAGGCTGAAGCTCAGCGTCTGCAGGATGTTCACTCGCTCTTGCTCTTCCACAATGGACCATCTACACCGTGCGCGGTTCCTCTCGATCTGGTACATCGTATTGAGCATATCTCACCAGCACAGGTGGAAAATCTGGGCAATCACCGCACCATGCAGTACCGCGGCAATTCATTACCGCTGGTTACTCTTTCCGATGCTGCCGCTGTCAATTCAGTGGAAGGAGAGGAAGATCTGGTGGTGCTGGTCTTTAATGTCAATGGGCATGAAGTCGGTCTGCTTGGAAGCATGCCGGTCGACGTGGACGAGGCAAAAATCGTCATCGACCAGGTAACTCATCGCCAGCGTGGCATTGCCGGTTCGGCGATCCTCCATGGCGAAACAACGCTGATAGCCGACCTTTACGAATTGGTCGACACGGTGCATCCCGAATGGGCAGCGGCCCGTGAAGAGATGCGGATCGCCGCCAGCGCGCCGGATGCGGCAGTGACCACTATCCTGCTGGCTGAGGATTCTGATTTCTTCCGCGCCCAGGTCAAAAAGTACCTCGAGGAAGACGGATTCCGCGTTTTGGCCGCACCCGATGGCGAGGCCGCCTGGGAACTGCTGGATGCCAATACGGATACGGTCAGTATTGTCGTTACCGATGTTGAAATGCCGCGCCTGACCGGATTCGGTCTGGCCGCGCGAATTCGGGCCGACCAGCGGACTTCGCACCTCCCCGTTATCGCTGTCACGTCGTTGGCAGGCGAAGAGGACATGGCCCGCGGCCGCGAGGCAGGGGTAACGGAATATCATGTCAAACTGGATAGAGACAAACTGCTCACAAGTGTGCACGCCTATGCCAACGGAACGGCGATAGCCGCGATTTGACGAGCAGGGAGCTGTAAGGTAGAAAAAGCAACAATTCAAACGACGATACAGGAGCACGAAAATGAGTATTGCCAACATGACTATTGCCAAGAAGCTGCTGGCCGGCTTTGCCGTAGTCGCATGCATCACCCTGGGGCTGGGCCTTTTTGGCTACTATGGCGCCATCAAGACGGACGAAGCCATTGAAGAATTGGGAGTCGTTCGACTCCCCTCGGTGGAGAGTCTGCTCGAAATGCACCTTGCATTGGAGACGATCAACGCCATCGAGGAAGAGCTTTTCACCAGCAATGTATCAGACGCGACCCGTTCTGAATGCAAACTGGAATACGCTGCTGCCAAACAGCAGTTGGAAAAGAATTGGAAGATATACGAACCGCTGCCGCAGACTAAAGAAGAAGCGATTGAATGGAAGAAATTCGTACCGCTGTATGAGTCATATTGGCGCCAGCACGAAGAGTATATTGAGATGGCATTCAACCGCTCAAACAATAGCAGAATTTCCGATGCAAAATTCGCCGCAGCCATGGATGCGGTGGATAAGTCGGAACAGCCAGTTCATCAGAGTGTGGAACGACTAGTTGAAATCAACATGTTTGTAGCGGATTCGACCTGGAAAGCCTCAGAAGTACTGGCCAACAATCTTAAGGCCGGCAACTTGACCGCAGCCATTGTCGGATTGGTCCTTGCCATGTTTTTGGGTTGGATGCTGAGCCGTGCGATCGTAAAGCCGATCCGCCGCGTGGCAGACATGCTCCGTGACATTTCCGAGGGAGAAGGCGACCTGACAAAGCGAATCCCGGTGACCAGCAAAGATGAGGTAGGTGAACTTGCCACATACTTCAATAAATTTGTCGAGAAACTCCAGGGAGTGATCGGGCATATCGCAGGCAACGCCCATACGGTTGCATCGGCCGCGTCGCAACTCTCAGCGATCAGTGCCCAGACTTCCCAGAATGTGATGTCGATGCACGAACGGACCTCCACGGTTGCCGCGGCCGCAGAAGAGTCCAGCGCCAACACGACCTCTGTCGCCACCAGCATGGAACAGGCGACCGGCAACCTCGCTTCCGTCGCCACGGCGACCGAGGAGATGACCGCAACGATCGGCGAGATCGCTTCGAATTCTGAAAAGGCTCGCGCAATCAGTTCAGAGGCCGGATCTCGCGCGGCAGAGATCTCCTCGCTGATGCAGCAACTCGGCATCGCCGCCAAAGAGATCGGAAAAGTGACCGAGACCATTACAGAGATCTCCTCGCAGACGAACCTGCTGGCATTAAACGCCACTATCGAAGCCGCCCGTGCAGGAGCCGCCGGTAAGGGATTTGCGGTCGTGGCCAACGAGATCAAAGAGCTGGCCAAGCAGACAGCGGCCGCAACCGAAGATATCAAAGCAAAGATCGATGGTGTCCAGGGTTCGGCCGGCAGCGCGATCGCTGATATCGAACGGATCACCGGCGTGATCTCTGAAGTAAGCCAGTTGGTAGCCGGTATTGCCACCGCTATCGAAGAACAGGCGGCGGTGACCAAGGATGTGGCCACCCACGTGGCTGAGGCTTCAGTCGGCGTCCGCGATGCCAGTGAGCGCGTAGCCCAGACAGCCGCGGTTTCGATGTCGATGGCACAGGATATCGCCGGTGTCAGCTCAGCGACATCGGAAATTCGGTCAGGTGGAGAGCAGGTGCAGTCAAGCGCGGCAGAATTGTCACGCCTGTCTGAGCAGCTTCGAGGAATGGTCGAGCAGTTCAAGATCTGAACCTGAACCAGTTTGCGGGTGTGTGGAATGTGTCCGGCATCCGATTGAGGAGAAGCAGAACAATGCGCTATGACGACGAGTCCAACGATGGGTTGCTGGTCACCGGCTTCATGCTGGGAAAGGCAACATTTGGTGTGGACGCGCGATTGGTCCAGGAAGTAGTCAAGGTCGGCGATGTTACGCGAGTGCATGATGCGCCGACCGGCGTGATCGGGATACGCAATCTGCGGGGACGGATAGTCACCGTACTCGATATGGCGGTCCATCTGAATCTGGGCTGCGTCGAACCCGGTCCGGAAACTCGCATGCTGATCATGGAATATCAGGGTGAATCATACGGTTTCCTGGTAGATGCCGTGACGGACGCGATCGCTCTCGAAGAGGACCGAATCGCCAGTCCGCCGGCCAGCATGGACGGAGCGCTGCGTGAGCGGGTCCGTGGTGTCTGGCGGGAGGGAGACAAGCTAACCACGATCATTGACGCAGATGCGCTCTTCCGCTGGGAAGATGTCGCTCGATGAACCATCTAATGGCAAACCTATCTGGCCATAGGAGCAGGCACGCGTGAGAGTATTTGTTGCAGATGATGCCATCTTGTTTCGACGGGTGATGTCCGAGGTCCTGGCGACTCTTCCGGATGTTGAGGTGATCGGACAGGCACAGAACGGGAAACTGGCGCTTCAAAAGGTGCGCGAGTTAAAACCTGATCTGCTGACGCTCGACATGGAAATGCCGGAGATGGATGGCCTCGCAGTGCTTGATGCTATCAAGACACTCGAGGCGCCACCGCTGGTCATTGTGGTCAGTGCTCTGACCATGCAGGGTGGACGCTTAACCCTCCAGGCCCTGCAGAAGGGTGCGTTTGACTTTATCACCAAGCCGGAAGGATTGACCGCCGAGCAGAGTCGCGAGATCCTACGGAACGAATTGGCCCCGCGCATCAAGGCCATCTCCCTTCGTCTGGGAGTGCGTGGCATTCTTCGGCGAACACCGGTAAGTGTGCCTGCCATAGGCAGTGCAGTTACGCCGCCCGCACCATCAGGTGCTCCGACCTCTCCTTCTCAAGTGAAGCGCGTCAGCGTTTCGACCGTGGAGAATAAACCGTTTGCCGGCAAAGTGACCAAGCCGGGAATAGTACTGATCGGCGTCTCGACCGGAGGGCCAAATGCGTTGTCCGCGCTGATACCGAACATTCCAGGAAACCTGTCAGCTCCCATCTTGATCGTCCAGCACATGCCGCCGCTGTTCACACAGTCGCTCGCAGAGATGCTTCGCAATAAAAGCTCACTGCAGATCCACGAAGCAAAGGATGGGATGGTGCTCGAGCCGCGCACGGTTTACATCGCACCTGGCGGTCGCCAGATGCGGCTCGCTCCTGGAATGAAAGGCGTGAAGACCATCCAGATCACGGATGATCCACCGGAAAACAACTGCAAGCCGGCGGTTGACTACCTCTTCCGATCGGTGGCCAATCACTTCCCTGGTCAGGCGATGGCAGTGATTTTGACCGGCATGGGGAGCGACGGGACACTTGGGCTTCGCCTGCTCAAACGAAATGGCTGTTTCACCATCGCTCAGGATGAAGCATCCTGCGTCGTATACGGAATGCCGCGTGCCGCGGTCGAGGCCGGTGTGGTGGATGTGGTATTGCCACTTGATTCCATTGCCGGTCGGATCACATCGGTGGTACAGGGAGGAGGCGCATGAGCACTCCGGCACTGACCAACGAAGAATTGACCGCCTGGAGCAAGAGTATCCATGAATTCTGCGGTGTCTATCTGGATACAACCAAAGGTTACCTGATCGAAACCCGCCTGGGCGGACTGATGCGAGAGACCGGCTCGGGTGGTTGGTCTGAGTTGCTGTACAAGGTCAAAGGTGACGGATCAAGCAAGTTGAAGACCCGTGTCATCAACGCCATCACCACGAATGAAACATCGTTCTTCCGGGACACCGCTCCCTTTGAACTGCTCAAACATAAGATCTTCCCGGACTTGATCGATCGACGCAAACGAGCCGGCATGAAACTGGTACCGATCCGCGTCCTGAGTGCTGCCTGTTCAACCGGACAGGAAGCATACAGCACGGTGATCGTACTCAAAGAAATGCTGGGAGACTTTGCCGGGTACGATATTCGAATTCTGGGGATCGACATATCTGACGATGCGGTTGCCAAGGCGAGTTATGCTCACTTCAATCGACTCGAACTGGACCGCGGAATGTCCCCCGACAAACTGAATCGCTTTTTCGAGCCAGTTGGTGGGCAGTGGAAAGTACGGGACGAGTTGCGGGCGACAACAACCTTTCGTCGCGCCAATTTGCTGGAACCGATCGCATCGCCTGCCCCATTCGATCTCATTTTTTGCCGGAATGTCGCCATCTACTTTACAGAACCGGACAAGATCCGGCTTTTCAAAAACCTTGGCAAAGTGTTGGCCCGCGATGGTGCGCTGATCATCGGCTCCACTGAATCGATCAGCGGACTCTGTCCCGAATTCGAGCCCAAACGCTACCTCAGATCTGTCTTCTATCAGTTCAAATAGTGGCCCGGTGTGGAAGTACCACATGCAGCTCGCCTCATCCCGACTTTCTAAACCGAAGGGCAATGATAACCACATTCCCGGCATCTAATCTGGAAGCCGAGTGTCCAGATTTTTCTTGCGCATTGTGGACTATTTTTGTATATTATTCAAGCGCTGGGGAATTCGATATGGCTCGATCGCCAATCAAACGAATCAGTTTTCCTACCGGTGCTTGAGGTCTGATGTCCGACGGGGTGATTCCTGGGGCCACTTCAATTGTCGTCTGCCCCTCGTCCACAGACTATCGCCTTTGATGATCCTTGATAAATTTCGAATAGAATCTGTTATCGGCGGCAAACGCTCGGGCATTCTCATTGTATGCTGCATTCTGATCCTGGGATTGTGCGGTGGTTCATCCACGCATGGTCAGGATTGGTCTGTCAATATTTTCATGCAGCCGTTTCCCTCGCCTTACTTAAGCGACTTTGAACGAAATCCCACCAACGGCTCCCTCTCAATCACCAACAATAGCGGCAGTGCGGCCGAGATCATTGTTTCATTGACCGTGGCCAGGACGCAAAGTGGCGTCATTGCTCACGGCCAAAGCAATCCAATGTCCGCACCTGCCGGTTCCACCATTCAGCTAAACTCCGATCGATTTATCGACTGGGGTTCTGTCTCCTATGATGGGAGTTATCGAGATGAGGTCTTACGCACTGGTAGACTTCCCGAGGGGGACTATTCTGCATGTGTGGAGATATACAATATTAACGGGAGCCTGTTAGCCGCGGCAGTGTGCGCGTCATTCACTATTGTATATCCATCTCCTCCATCGCTCGTTTTCCCGCTCGATGGCGACACCCTCTCGTCAAATTTCCCGCTCTTTACCTGGACGCCGCTTAGCGTCCCCCCAGGATATCAACTTCAGTACATCTTGAGAATTGCCGAAGTGTTTGAAGGTCAGACTACGCACCAGGCACTGTTGGCGAATATTCCTCAATACGAAAATGACCTGCTGATGAGTTCGAGCTTTCAGTATCCAATGGATGCCTTTCCACTGGAGGAAGGAAAGCGCTACGCCTGGCAGGTGCAGGCAGTTGATCAGAACGGATTCCCGCCCTCGGTGAATCAGGGGAGAAGTGAGATCTGGTCGTTTGTCATGAGGAGTTCATCAGATTCTTCTTCGACAACAGCGCCACTTCTCGTGGAGATCGTGCCCGATGCGACCGGGCCAATGAGCGACTTCAGCACTTCGTCTTTTGAAAGTGTTTCCGGTCGACTGGAGACTTATAACAGGTACGGCGGTACCGTTCAGATCCCTATGAATGACGCAGCAGGGGGGACCACCTTTGACAAGGTCATCCTGAAGGCCGCCGCACACGGCATATTCATAGACAAAGATAAGAAGTCGGTCGCTATCAAAGGTGAGTGGACCAAATCGGGTCGGACCTATGAAGTGATGTTCACCGCCTTCTGGGGGTCCGAACATGATCCCCGCCAGAAAAGCCTGACGCTGAAAGGCCCACTTCTTTCGCGGGTCTTTCCTGACGCCCTCAGCGGACTTGCCGAAGAGTATCTGATTTTCGGCACGACGGAATTTGATCTGAAAGTAGCCGATCTCCCTGACCAGGCGAGCGATTTTTTCGGAACCGCGGATGAGATCGAACTCAAGCAGGGGCTCAATTTCCTGGGGAAATTCGATCTGCACCGCACGCCCAACCTCGCGGATGTCATGTCCAAGCTTGGTGTCGAAGAGCCGCATACGGAACTCCGAGGATATATCAGCCGCGATGTCAACTTTGCCTTCTCAACCGGCGACAAACCGAGTCGAGAGATCGCCTGGGAGATCGCCCTGATCGGCGCTCTTCCTATTACCCGCTCATTGGTCAGTTGGATGCCGGAAGCCGATGCTGAACTGGAGATCAGTTGGGAACGGGAGAAGTCCACCAAGCCGGGGCCCGATTCGCTTGAGAAAAAGCTCAGTCTCAAAGTAGGGCTGATCTCCAAGGTGACTTTTCCGTTTCTCAGGAGTGCCGCACGGCTGTCTGATACGATCGAGGTAACCGGCGCTATCGCTCTCGAATTCGAATCGGCCGGCAAACCCGATGTCATTGCATCATTCGAATTCGATGATATCATTAATTTCCCGAAATTCGAGAATGTGTTTAAGTTCCACGACCCCAAGCTGGAGTGGAACATCTCGAAGAGTGAAGTCACGATCGGCGGAGAATTCGATTTCGGCAAATTCGAAAAGGCCGGGACTATTGAAGTCGAATTCTCGAAAAAGGACTCAGTTGTCGCAGCCAAGCCGGATTCAACCAGTCTGCAGACCTCGACCAACTCCACAACCGGCTCTCCGGGGTCTGCTGCTACCACGACCGGAACCCCCGCATTGCCATCCAAGGTAAACCTTGCCGCCATGATGAATAAGGAGAGGCCGGAGCCAATGACGGGTGGCAAGTCGGCCAATAAGCGAGAAGTCAAAGTGACTGCGAAGTTCGCGCAATCGGCGCTGCGTTCGCTCACCCCGTGGAATCTCATTCGCACCGGGCTCAATTTGGCGGATAATCTCGATCTGCAGGGGCCGGACTTTCTGCAAAACCTGCCATCACTCAACGAACTTGCCATGTCCTTTAGTCCCGGTGAAGCCTCGTCCATGGTTCTCCGAGGAAAGGTCGACTATCAGAGTTCATCTACCGACATTATCGCCACGCGGGCGGAATCATCCGGCAAAAAGGGTTTCATGCTCGGACTCAAACCGGAAAACTGGTCGATCACCAAGTACTTCCCCGATTTCACTATGCCGGGTCTCGACAATCTGGACCTCTCAAATGTCGCCCTGGTCGTTAGCAATATCGAAGGGATCATGCCATCGTCCGAATTGGGTGAGGAGGAGCTGGCATTCTACGCGGCTGCTTATGGGACTGACAACTTTACGACCGTCATAAAACCGGGGCTGAATCTCATCGCCGCAATCCCCGGAGAGAAGCTGGTGAGTGACGGACCACTCCTTCCAATCATGAACAAGCTCGGAGTAGAGCGCGGGACTGTACTTCTCCAGGGGAGTCTGGGGAGATACCCGAAAGACATTTACCTCCTCGCAGAATTTCCGGCCATGCAGCCGGAAGGGGCACCGGAATGGTTCAAGTCTGGACAAATTGCTCTCGAATTTACCGGATTGCCGTCAGTAGGTCTGGTCGGTGCGCTGAATGTCGCGATTGAAGATGATATCGTCTCATTCCTGGTGAAGACCAAGGCCGGTCGCGATGGGTTAATACTCTCGGGAGGAATGATATCTGAAGAGGGCTGGGACTCGCCATTTGGAATTGACTGGCTGATACTGAATCGCGTCATGCTTCTGCTGGGAGTTACACCAACCGGCAGCGTGCAGCTCGGATTTAATGCCGACATGGTGGTTGGCACAAAGGACATCGATGTTGCGATCCTGGTGGCGCTCAATGCGGCCACCGGCGTACCTACGAATTTCATGTTCGATGGCCAGAGCGATGCCGGGTTTGGCGTATCGGATATAGTGGATCTGCAGACGAAGATGGTCGCAAAATCGGGTAGACCGGGCATACCAGTTGACAATCTGCCGCCACTTGGCCTTAAGAATGCAAAACTCAAGTTCGCACCCAAAGATGCGCCCGAACTTGGTATATCGCGTGGAATGACACTGGGCGGATTACTCTATCTGGAAAGCGGCTCCGGAGTCAATGAGATCGCGGATGCGCTGTTGGATGTCAGCACGGAAGGGGTTATCGGGAAAGGGAGTGTGGCTGCATTTGAGTTTGGACCGCTGAAACTTGAGGAAGCCGCTGTCGACCTAGCTCTAACAAGAGAAGCGCAGCACTGCATTGTCGCCGGAAAGGCAAATCTCGGGTTCATGAGCTCGTTCGTTGACCTGAATATCTCAAAGACTACCGCTTCATTTGAAACCGAGACTCAGATATTCGACGCTTTCAAGGCCAATCTGAGCGCAAATGCCGCACTGAATCTGACCAAACCGGAGTTCCTGGTACAAGCCAAACTACAGAACGACTTCAACGGCAAGATCGCCAAAGAACTCAGCAGCGCGATTCTCAGTGTCGTGGCGGACAGAAAAAATGCCGCGATCGCGGCAAGTGAGGCGGCGACCCAAAAGTGGCAGGCCGCAGTGAATGCCAAAGAGAGAGCGCGAGAAGCTTGGGCTAACACGCCGCTATTCCCCCGCGCTGAAAAGGTTGCCAAGCGACGGCAGTGGACGATTGCCATTGCAAATGCGACGAAGCGCAATGCCGAACGAGTGATCGCAGAAGGAGCGGCAAAACGCTGGACTTTGGCCTATGAGGTTGCCTCGAAGGCCCAGCAGACCACTTCCTCCGGCGGCATGATCGTGGTGAATCGTGCCGATTTCGCCGCCAATCTGGCGGATTTGAAGGGGGGAGCGGTCAAGCAGATGCACCTGAATCTGACTTTCCGCGAGCAGACGTTTGACTTGAACTTAGCTGGGTGGAATTTTAAGGATATTCCGAAGAGTCTCAGGGAAGCGACCCAAACACTGGCCAACCAGATCATGGCCTCAGTTCAATAGCGGGAGCGGTCGCTGCTATGAGATCCCTGTGGTTTGCGATTCTGCTTCTGCTCATTTCTGCATCGGATCTGTTCTCCCAAACAGGCGTACCGTCCGTCGTTACCGGAGTTCGCGGTGAGGCGATTGGTCTGAGCGGCGAGATCGGAAGTTACGGAGAATACTACAGTATCTCGGGTCGTGATGCGCGGCGACCGTCTTCCTCGGCACGACTCTATTTTCGTCCGACACTCTCCTTTTACAATGCCGCGAGCATCTCGTTCAACATACTCCTTTCGACGGAGGGAAGTTCCCGATCGGCACGACACCAGGTGAACCAGATCAATCAGTTTGGCGTCCAACCACGTTGGAAATGGGGGTACGCCAATGCGGGGGATTTTTCTGAATCCTATACACCGCTTACGCTCAACGGACTGACCATTCGGGGAGGAGGGTTTGCAATCAATCCGGGTCAGTTGCGCTTGGCTGCCACGGGAGGGATGACTCGACGGATCGGCGCCGCATCGAACGAAGGAGGATTTGATCGGGAGATCTACGCGGGGAGGATCGGCGTTGGACGGGAATCTCGTTCCTCGTTTGACATCCTGTTCGTCAGAGTGAGAGATATCCCGTCAAAGTTTCAGGCTGTACTTCCCGATAGTATTGACCCGCCTGATTCGACGCAGATTGGCACAAGGATCGAGTACACGGAGACTCCACAGGAAAATCTGGTCGTGGGCGCGGCGGGCACACTCAAACTCTTTTCCGATGCACTCGTCGTGAGTACCGAAGCAAGTGGAGCCGCCTACACGCGGGACATGAACTCGCCGGAGCTGGATAACGACAAGGTACCCTCTTTTGTCAGTAAGCTATTCACGCCGCGACTCAGCAGCAGCGCGGATTTTGCCTATAGTGCCGGCATACAACTCCGCCTTGCCCGGATGACTCTCAAGACAGGCACTCGCTATATTGGGCCGGGATACACCTCTCTCGGAGTTGCTTCATTGCTCACGGATCTACGCGAATTCTCCTGGGGGGCGGACATTCGTCGTTCGAACTGGTCAACAACCGCCGCGGTGACCCGTCAAAACGACAATCTGGTTGGCAGCAAACTCCACACGACCGTTCGATATACTTATGTTGGAAGTCTCAGCATCAGGCCGACACAATCATGGCAAATGTCCCTCCTCGGGAATCTGCTGACACTTCGCAATCACGCGATCTCGGATACGGCATTGGTAAGTTTCACGACATTAAGTGCAGGAACCAATCAGATGGTCATGTTTGGCGGCAACAAACTGGTCCAGGCGATCGGAATGAATTACCTGTACACCAGATCATCGGATGACAATATCTTCCGGGCCGCTAATCGCTTTCAATCGCATACGGTGAGCGCGAACGCCAATATGACAATGGGACGCAATGTCTGGCTTATTCCCATGATCAGTCTCGTGACATCGCGCCAGGGTTCGCAGAAATGGGGAACACTTGAGACCTATTCTCTCACTCCGCAATGGAGGACGCTGAATAATCGGCTGTTCGTTTCAAGTGGCATAGGTTTCACGAAGTCATCCTCCTCAACCTCTCTCCTGACTGATATTGCGGCCAACTACCGGATATCGACGAAGATTTCGCTGACGGCTTCGCTGCGGAGGATCGGTTTTCAGGGAGACGGACAGCAAGGGGCAGATTATGGCGAATACGTGGCGATTATTAAATTGACCCAACGACTTTAGCTCTGAATGCGCGCCTTCCGTTCAACCGATCTGGCAAATTAAGTCGGCTTCAGCCGTCCGCAAGTTATTGTCCTACAAAGCAAATCGGGATAAACTCGCTCGCCTCTCTTGTTCCTCGCTGCCTCATTGAACACTTGGACCCAGAAGTGGCAAGAGACCTCGCACGACCGGCTGTTTCGTCTGAGACTCTGGTTGAGCTCCGTCAAAGGGCTTCTGAGAATTCCAAGAGTAATAGAACGTGATCCGCTCGGACCATTGCTGATTGCTCATCATTGTATGGACGTTTGTCTAGGTTCCACGCCGCCAGTTATTATCGCGCCTGGTAGATGAGCCGTCTTCGGAAGAAGATGTTGCGACTCCCCTGACAATCACCTATTTTGTCTACCTTAGAAACGACTTTACTGTAAGCAGTTCCAGAGGTTAGGCAGTCAGATGAATTCCTTCGCTCATGATAAACGAAAAGATAACGAGGTTCGGCCGACCTTCCCCCGTCGCGCTATCGTGACCGCGGGGATGCCCTATGGCAACAAAGATCTCCACTTTGGCCATATCGGCGGAGTTTTCGTCCACGCTGATATCTATGCCCGGTTTCTTCGCGATCGAATCGGCAAAGAGAATGTCCTGTTTGTCTCCGGCACCGATTGTTACGGTTCCTCCATTGTCGAGGCCTTCCGGATCGCAGTCTCAGAAAAAGGGTTCACTGGCGATATCGAGCAGTTTGTGCGCGAAAACCATGAACTGCAAAAGAAATCGCTTTCCGCATTCGATATATCGCTGAACCTGTTTGCCGCCTCGGCCCTCGACGGTCCCGCCAAAACGCACAAAGAACTGTGCGCGCAACTAATGACACGGCTCTACAAAGAAGGGCATCTGACCCAAAGAACAGGTCAGCAATTTTTTGACACGGTGACTTCGCTTTTCCTGAACGGCCGTCAGGTCGAAGGGATCTGCCCGATCGATGGCTGCCAGTCCGACAAGGGGTATGCCGACGAATGCTCGTTGGGACACCAATACGAACCGCAGGACCTTATCAATCCCAAGAGCACGCTTTCCGGTTCGGTTCCTACTCTCAAGCAAGTCAGCAATTGGTATGTTGATGTTCCCAAATTCAGAACATTGCTCGAGGGTTGGCTGGCCGATGTGGAGGCAAGTCCGCAGGCGCGTCCGTTTGCCGTCAAAGCGATAAGGGAATTCCTGGAGCCGCCGGTCATTTTCGTGAAGAAAGATGATCTGGAGTCGGTCATCGAGATTCTGGGATCGGACTACGGATTTACCGAGCGAAGCAGCAAGAGTCAGTCAGTGGCATTGGTTTTCGAGACGCTCGAAGAGCGGGAGCGTGCGTGCGCGACGCTGGTTGCAGCCGGCATCCGTTTTCGCACCGGCAAAACATTGGTGCCGTTTCGACTGACCGGAAATCAGGAATGGGGTCTGCCGTCGCCTGTACTGGAAGGCGAGCCGGCGCGTACCTGGTGGGTCTGGCCGGAGTCACTTTTTGCTCCTATTTCATTTTCCGCGTATTGCTGTCAGAGTGGAAAAACGAGCACGCCTGAATGGGAGAAATGGTGGTGCGACAAAAACGCCGGCGTCTTTCAATTCATCGGCGAAGACAACGTCTACTTCTATGGACCGGCCGAGATGGCCATGTTTCTGGGATTGCAGGGAAAGCAGCCGGTCCTTCCTCCACCTGAAGGGACAATGCAGTTGCCGGTGTTGGTCGTGAACAAGCATGTGCAGTTTCTCAATAAAAAGATCAGCAGCAGCGGGCCGATCAAACCTCCGGCCGCGACCGAATTGCTCGACCACTACACTTCGGATCAATTGCGCGCACACTTCTTCGGGCTTGGACTGGGCAAACAGGGGGTCAGCTTCAGACCAAAAGCGTTTGATCCCGATGCCAAGCCGCTGGATGCCGATCCGGTGCTGGTCGAAGGAAATCTGCTGAGCAATGTTCTCAATCGCTGTACCAGATCCTGCTTCTACACGATCCAGAAGGAGTTCAACGGCCGCATGCCCGCGAACAAGGTGAGCGAGGAAGCGCTATCTGCGTCGAAGCAGGCCGTGCTGACCTATGAACGCCAGATGCATGCGCACCAGTTCCAGCAGGCGATGGTAACGGTGGACAAGTACATTCGCGATATTTCGAAATTCTGGGCCAAAAACTCAAAGTCCGATGAGTCCGGCGGTATCAGCCCACAGGCGCTCGTTGATCTGTTCTATTATGTGCGCATCGCAGCATCGATGGTGCACCCGATCGCCCCTCGCGGCAGTGAGCTGATACGCGAGTATTTTGGGGTAGGCGAAGATATCTGGTCGTGGGAGCGGATATTTGATCCGCTCGATGCTTTCGTGCCTGATATTTCGACGCATGAATTCAAAGTCCTCCCGCCGCACTTTGATTTCTTTGAAAAGCACGCGTCGCAGATCAGCCACTACAAAGCGCAATCCGAATAGCGTGAGTCAAAACCAGAAAACGAATTGGATGGCATGAACACGAACCACGTTGTCACCCGCTTTGCCCCCAGCCCTTCCGGCTACATGCATATTGGGAATCTTCGCACCGCCCTGTACTCGTACTTATTGGCTAAGTCCAACGGCGGCACATTTATCCTGCGCATTGAAGATACGGACAGAAAGCGGCTGGTCGAAAACGCCGTACAGATCATCTATGACACCCTTCAAGCGGCCGGATTAAATTACGATGAAGGTCCGGGCAGAGAAGGAGCCAACGGCCCGTATGTCCAAAGCGAACGAATTCCCATTTACCTTGATCACGCCAAGCGGCTGATCTCATCCGGCCACGCATACTACTGCTTCTGCGATAGTCAGGTGCCCGAAGAAACGACAGAGGAAACCGGCAATTTCGGCTATAACCGGCATTGCCGAAATCACTCGCCAGAAGAGGTGAGCAGCAAACTCAGCAGCGGCGTTCCGCATGTGATCCGCCAGAAGGTGCCACTGGATGGAGCAACCTCGTTCGATGACATGGTCTTCGGCAATATCTCGCGAGCGAATGCGGATCTTCAGGACATCGTGCTCATCAAGTCAGACGGTTATCCGACCTACAACTTTGCCCATGTCGTTGACGATTTCCTGATGGGGGTGACCCATGTGGTGCGCGGGTCGGAATATCTGTCGTCGACTCCGCAATATGTTTTGCTATATGATGCCTTCGGCTGGAAGCGCCCCCACTATGTGCACTTACCATTGATCATGGGCAAAGGAGAGGACGGCACCGTATCCAAGCTTTCGAAGCGTCATGGTGCGGTCAGCTTTCAGGATCTGGTGCAGGATGGTTACTTGCCGGAGAGTATTGTCAATTACATCGCACTGCTTGGATGGAGCCCAAAAGAGACCACCGAAGAGTTTTTCACTCTGGAAGAACTGGCCCAACGATTCAAGGTGACGGGAATCAATAAGTCGTCATCGATATTCGATTACGAAAAGCTGCTCTGGTTTAATGGAAACTACATCCGCAAACTGACGCCGGAGAAATTCAGTGAACTCGCGACCCCTCATGTGAAGAAGATCATTACTCGCGATATTGATATGGCCAGGCTGATGTCGTTGATCCAGCCTCGCATCGAAAAATTCTCGCAGATCCCGCAGCAGATTGGTTTTTTCGAGGCACTTCCTGAATTCGACTGCGAATTATTTGTTAACAAAGGACAGAAAGCAACGCTCGAGAACACGGTGCAGGTCCTGCCTGCCGCTATCGATATTCTCAACAGTGTGCAGCCATGGAAGAGCGAAACGCTGTTCGAAAATCTCAAGAAATTGAGTGCCGACCTTGGTCTGAAAGCCGGGTCAGTAATGTGGGCAGTCAGGATCGCGATTTCCGGTACCAGCGCCACCCCCGGCGGGGCAACGGACATTCTGGAGATCCTTGGCCAGCAGGAGTCACTGCGAAGACTGAGCTTTAGTTTGGATAAGGTGAAAGCTCATCTCGCCTGAGATAAGGTGTGAAGAAAAACTGGAGAGACATAATGCCGACCGATAACTGGGGAGATCATGCCGCTATTGCTATCACGGTGACTGACGCCGACGGCATTATCACTGAAATGAATTCAACTTCGATTGCCACGTTTGCGGCTGATGGTGGAGCGAAACTTATCGGAACCGATGTTCTGGCCTGCCACCCTGAACCCTCGCGAACCAAACTGGCTGGCATGTATGAAGCCCACACTGCCAATCATTACACGATCCGGAAAAACGGACAGAAGAAGATCATCCACCAGCTCCCGCTGATGAAAGAGGGGAAATTCTGCGGCTATGTGGAGATCTCGATTCCGATCCCGGATCAGCTCCCCCATTTCGATCGCGATTAGTCCTCATCGCTTGATCGCAGACGATACCCCACACCCGGCTCGGTTATGATAAACTCGGGTCGGCCCGGATCACGTTCCAGTTTCTTGCGAAGTTGCGCGATATAGACCCGGAGATACTGCGACTGATCCACCGATTGGGGCCCCCAAACATCTTTCAGTAACTGCCTTTGTGTGACGACCTTTCCGGCATGCTGTGCCAGTATTCTCAACAACTCATACTCGGTCGCGGTGAGTCGTACCGTTTCGCCGCGCAACATGACTGTTCGATCAGCGAAGTCGATCTCCAGATCGCCAATGCGAATCGATGGTTCGGATTCTCCGGATTGCTTATGCCGCAAGGCGACCCGCACCCGAGCCAGCAGTTCAGGCACACCAAAAGGCTTGGTCAGATAATCATCCGCTCCGGCATCGAGTAGAGCGACTTTTTCGGTTTCAGAATCCCTGACAGTCAGAATAATAACCGGAACAGAGGACCATTCCCGCAATCGATGCAGTACAGTGGCGCCGTCGAGGTCGGGAAGACCCAGGTCAAGAATGATCAAGTCGGGACGCTGGGTCGCCGCCACCACTAATCCACTCTCGCCGTTTTCGGCCTCGAGAAACGTGTGGCTCTCGGCCTCCAGGCTGATCTTCAGGAAGCGGCGAATAGCCTGTTCATCATCTATAACGAGTACACGGGCGCCGGTCATGGCTCACTCCTGCCATAGGGTAGTTGCGGTTGCATCTCCAGAGGGAGTTTGATCGTAAAACAGGCACCGCCGGAATCTCTGTTGCCGGCGCTGACTGTTCCACCGTGAACTTCCACAATTCCCCTGGTGATGGCAAGTCCGATTCCCGCTCCACCAGTCCTGGAGCCGGGAACGCGATAGAACATCTCGAAGAGATGTGGTATTGCTTCCTGCGGCAATCCGGGGCCGGAGTCAGACACGGTCAACTCTATCTCTCTGGCAATGACGCGCGCGCTGATCTCAATTCGGCTTCGAGGCGGTGTGTAGATACCGGCATTCAACAGGAGATTGGCAAGTGCCTGCTGAAAGAGCTGAAAGTCTACCCGGACAAGCGGAAGCGTTTCCTCCAACTGAACCGAAACGAGGTGATCCGCCAGAGCCACTTTGTGTGCATCGAGCGTCACGGAGATCAGGTCACTCAAGTCATGCCAGTCGCGCTTAAGTACTAGCTTGCCGGAGTTAAGTCGTGACATATCGAGCAGATTGGAGACTACACGATTCAGTCGCTCAGCATTGGCAATGATCTCCGTCGATAATTGTTGTCGGCGGGTCATATCCGTCGCAATCTGATCGTTACTGAGTGCCGAGGCATTGCCGATGATAGCGGTCAAAGGAGTTCGCAGCTCGTGTGATACGGTGTTGAGGATTGTCTGGTAAAGTCGTTCGGATTCCGCGATCTGATGCATTTGGCGCGAACGTTCCTGCAGCAGTTCTCGTTCGGCAGCCACGGCGAGCAGATGGGACGCCGCCGTGAGCAAGTTCTCCTCATCCTGAGTGAGATATGATTTGCCGTGTGGTCGGTAAGCCAGTACGCCGGTGATCTCCCCCGGACCGATCAAAGGGATATAGCGGGCGGTTGCCGAAGCCAGCGTATCGGTCGACCAGCCTGCAACCTTACCATGCTCAAACGCCCACATGGCGACTGTCCACTCCTTTTCGCCGGTTATCCAGCTATCACGGAGGTCAGAAGACATTTGTTCCAAAGTACCCGCGACATTCTTGAGCGCGATCGCGAATTCACCCGGCACCTGCAGGGCGAGATTGTCACTGACCGCACTGGCGAATTGACGGCGATCACTCGCCGCAGAAATGGCGCTGGCGATCTGGTACAGCGCATTTGTTCTCTGTTCGCGTGAGCGAAGCAACCGTTCGCGTTTTCGAATGCGACTGGTCAGTGTGCCGGTGACTGCCGCTCCCACCAATAGCGCGAGGCACATCGCCATATCCTCCGGCTCTGAGAAATGAAATGTGCGTTGTGGCGGGATGAAAAAGTAATCCCAGGTGAGCGCGGCCAGGATAGCCGCGAAGATCGTCGGACCGACAGAAACAAACAGACTCACTACCAATACGCCGAGCAGAAAAATAAACCCCACCGCACGATAGCCGATCACCGGGAGCAAAAGTGCACTCAAGCCTGCTGCGGCGATGATAACCCAAAGCATGAACCAGTAGCGAACGGGGGATGCTTCGAAGTGCAGAAGTGACTTCTTCTGTGGCGCCGCGCCCGTGTCCCGCATCGGCTTGAGGATATGAATGTCGAAGGTGGTGGCATGCACTGCCAGCCGGTCGAGGAGTGAACCGCCGCCGAACAAATCCCGCAATCTGCGTTTGGCCGGATGCCCGATAACCAGTTGGGTCACGCTGCGCTGCCGCGCGGTCTGAATGAGCGCTTCGACAATGTCGACATCGGTCAGACTGACCACCTCACCGCCAAGTTCGCGAACCAGGTTCAGATTGCGAGCCAACTGTTCACGGTCGCTGTCACCCAGATTGGCGCCGGTGTCAACATGAACCGCAAGCCAGGGTGCATCGAGACTGAAGGCGAGGCGACGGGTGGCGCGAACCAGATCCTCGGAATGCGGACTATGGCTCACGGCCACCATCAGACGTTCCGACGCTTTCCAGATGCCGGTGCTTTGCTGAGCCGCAGTCAGCCCGTGCAGTTGGTTGTCCACGGCTTCTGCGGTGAATCGCAGGGCAATCTCCCGAAGCGCAGTCAGTCTGTCTTCCTGGAAAAAGTTCTTTGAAGCGGCTTCAGCCTTGTCGCCAAGATAGACCTTGCCGTCTTTGAGGCGCTGCAACAGTTCTGTGGGAGTCAGGTCTACCAGAGTGATCTGCGCGGCTCGTTGCAGAATGGTATCCGGCACCATCTCGCGAACGGTGATGCCGGTTATCTGTTCGACATACTCTTTGCGACTCTCAACATGCTGGACATTGAGCGTGGTATAGACATCTATCCCGCTGTCCAACAGTTCCACGACATCCTGCCACCGTTTCGCATGCCGTGAGCCGGGCGCATTGGTATGAGCCAATTCGTCGACCAAGACAAG
Organism: bacterium; assembly: GCA_016708025.1. Classification (NCBI taxonomy): domain Bacteria; species bacterium. The sequence goes on from JADJGQ010000002.1 coordinate 340,410, forward strand.
CTGTGGTCGTCGTGTGAGAATGGCGTCAAGGTCCATTTCGCTCAGGACTACATCGCGATACGTAACACTCTTGCGGGGAATGATCGGCAGGCCCTGGAGCAGTGCCTCTGTCTCGGCGCGGCCATGAGTGTCGACTGTGCCCACGACCAGATCAACTCCTTCGCGCAATCGGTCCTGGGCAACTCGAAGCATGGCAAATGTTTTGCCGACTCCAGCCGACATGCCGAAAAAGACGCGCAGCTTCCCGCCGCGAGCATGTGAATCCCGTTTTTTGATGGCCGCCAGGAGAGCATCGGGATCGGGCCGAAATGCATCAACCATTACCGGGACGCCTTTACCAGCGAGTCTACAGCGAGATTTAATCTGAGCACATTTATTCTCGGTTGACCGAATATCCCCGCGGCGGGGTACTCGGTCTGACTGTCAATCAATAAAAGAAGCGCGCTTTTTTGCGTTTGGTCAAGCAGTCTTGCCAGGGCCACTCGATCGACCTGATACCGGGCCGCTTCAGGTGAAATGTCCGGGTCAAGACCGCTGGCAGACGCACAGAGCAGATCAGCAGGGATTTCGGCTTTGCCGGTTTCTGCGTAAACCGTTCGTCTCAGCACAATGCTCTCTTTCAGGGCAGCGCTGGTCGGTCCCAGGTTACTACCGCCGGAAGGGAGGGGGTTGTAATCGACGGCTGAAGGACGCGACCAGAAGTAGCCGGGATCGGTGAACTTCTGGCCGACAAGCTCTGAACCGACCGTCATGCCGTTCACAGTGACTAAACTTCCAGAGGCCTGCCGAGGAAAGCAAAGTCCTCCGACCGCTGTCACCAGCAAAGGATAGACTACTCCAGTCAGAAGGGTGAATACGATCAATGCCCGAAGTGCTATGTGTAGTGTTCGCATAGTCTCTACCTCAACTTACCAGTCTGCCGGCGACAAGGATCAGGTCGATCAGCTTAATACCAATGAACGGCGATATGATCCCGCCAAGGCCGTAGAGCAACAAATTGCGGCGCAGGAGCTTTTCGGCGCTCTCCGCTCGATAGGCCACGCCGCGCAACGACAAAGGGATCAGCGCGACAATGATCAACGCATTGAAAATCACTGCGCTGAGGATGGCGCTTTCCGGTGAATGCAATTGCATGATGTTTAAGGCCGCGAGCGGTCCCGTATTGGAGCCGGACATTGCGTACAATGTGCCGAACATGGCCGGAAGGATTGCGAAATACTTTGCGATGTCGTTGGCTATACTGAAGGTCGTCAGCGAACCTCTCGTCATCAGCAACTGCTTTCCGATCTCCACTATCTGTATCAACTTGGTCGGGTTGCTGTCCAGATCTACCATGTTGCCGGCTTCACGCGCGGCTTGAGTACCAGTGTTCATAGCCACGCCAACATCGGCCTGCGCCAGAGCGGGTGCATCGTTGGTGCCATCGCCAGTCATGGCAACCAAATGACCAGCACGTTGCTCTTCCCGTATGCGTTCCAGTTTTGCCTCAGGCGTCGCCTGGGCGATGAAGTCATCAACCCCGGCTTCAGCCGCAATGGCCGCCGCAGTGAGAGGATTGTCCCCGGTCACCATCACCGTGCGAATTCCCATCCTGCGCAACTGGGCGAACCGTTCCTTGATGCCCCCCTTGACTACATCCTTCAAATGCACGATACCGATCGCCTGATTGTCTATACTGACCGCCAGCGGGGTCCCACCGGATCGAGCGATCTCACTTTGGATCGGCTCTAGCTCTTCCGGAAAGCTACCGCCGGAACGCAGTAAGTATTCGCGCATTGAATCAACCGCTCCCTTGCGAATGCTCATCGCGACCGAACCGTCAGGTTCAAGAATATCGACACCACTGATACGCGTCTGCGCGGTGAATGGCACGAACCGTGCCTGACTCGGAGTCAATGTTTGCGCCCGAAGCCCGTACTGCTCCTTGGCCAGCACGACAATAGACCGTCCCTCGGGTGTTTCATCGGCCAGTGACGCCAGTTGCGCCGTTTCGGCCAGGTTCTGCACCGGTACCATTGGAGCCGGGGCAAATTCGGTAGCCATTCGATTTCCCAGAGTAATAGTTCCGGTTTTGTCCAGCAGGAGGACATCGATATCTCCGGCAGCCTCTACCGCGCGACCGCTCTTGGCGATCACATTGCGCTGGACCAGACGATCGATTCCCGCAATGCCGATGGCGCTCAGGAGTGCGCCGATTGTTGTGGGGATCAGGCAAACGAGCAGGGAGACCAATACGGTGACTGTGACGATCTTACTCAGATCCTGACCCGCGGCCGCGCCGCTGTAATCGGCGAAGAATTTCAAGGTCGTCACCGCCAGCAGAAATACTATTGTTAGGCCGGCCAGGACAATACCGAGAGCAATTTCATTCGGGGTCTTGTGGCGCTTGGCTCCCTCGATCAGTTCGATCATACGATCGACAAACGTATTGCCGGGTTCCGCCGTTATCTGAATGACAATTCGATCACTGATCACGCGCGTACCGCCGGTCACGGCACTCCGATCGCCGCCGCTTTCGCGAATGACCGGGGCTGATTCGCCGGTGATGGCCGATTCATCGACACTCGCGATCCCCTCGATCACTTCACCATCCGACGGTATGACATCGCCGGACTCGCAGACGACAGTGTCTCCCTTTCGCAGCAGCGTAGCAGCGATGCGTTCTTCCCGGCCCGCTTTGAGAAGTCGAGCAAAAGTCTCGCTTCGCGCCCGCTTTAAGCTGTCGGCCTGGGCCTTGCCGCGTCCTTCGGCCATCGACTCGGCGAAATTGGCGAACAGAACAGTAAACCAGAGCCAGAGACTGATCTGAAAATCAAATCCCGACCAATTTCCCTGAATCCAACCTGCCACAAATGATATTGTGGTCAGGATCGCGCCGATGTAGGCCACGAACATGACCGGATTCCGTAATTGGTCGCGTGGATCAAGCTTCTTGAGAGAGGCTCCAATGGCAAACCCCAGCAAAGCTCTGTCGAAAAGTCCTGAAACTGATTCAGCCATATCTCTCCTTAGAATGTTTGTCCGGTCAACATCAACAAGTGTTCAACAATCGGCCCCAATCCCAACGCAGGAAGGAAAGTCAGTGCGCCAACAATAAGGATGACGCCGATGAGGAGTACCACAAAGGTGACGTTGTCGGTCGCGAAAGTGCCGGCGGATGGCGGCGACATCTTCTTGTTGGCCAGGTAACCTGCGATCGCCAGGCAGGGGAGGATGATCGCAAATCGGCCGATCAGCATGGCTATCCCCAGAGCAATATTGTAGAAATTGGTGTTCGCATTGAGTCCAGCGAACGCACTTCCGTTATTCCCGGCAGCTGAGGAAAAGGCGTAGAGTATCTCGCTCAGGCCGTGGGGTCCGCGATTGGCCAGACTCGACAGCGCGATCGGCAGTACGCAGGCAAAGCCAGCACCTATCAGTATTACTGCATTGGGTGCCAGAATACCGGCAATGGTCATCTTGATCTCGCGTGCCTCGATCTTTTTCCCCAGATACTCGGGCGTACGCCCTACCATTAATCCGGCGAGAAAAACTGTCATTATCACGTACAGCAGGAAACCGTACATGCCGGCGCCGACTCCTCCGAATATGATCTCACCCAGCATCAGATTAAAGAGCGCCACACCTCCTGCCAGCGGTGTGAGGCTTGAGTGCATGGCGTTGACGGAACCATTGGAAGCGGCAGTCGTTGCCGTTGACCAGATAATGCTGTTCGCGATGCCGAACCGAACTTCCTTCCCCTCTATATTGGTCTGCAGATCCAGCGCTGGATTGGCTGAATACTCGCTGTAGAGCGAGAGCGAGAGCCCGGCGAACCAGAGCAGGAACATCGCGGTAAAAATGATCCAGCCATGCTTGCGATTACCCACCAATCTGCCATAGGCCAAAGCGATTCCGCCTGGAATCAACAAGATTGAGAGCATCTGGAGGAAATTCGAGATCGGCGTTGGGTTCTCCAGAGGATGAGAGCTGTTGGCGTTGAAGTACCCTCCACCATTGGTCCCCAACTGCTTGATGGCGATCTGCGATGCAGCCGGACCCAGCGGAATAGTCTGAGCCGAGCCTTCCACTGTTGTCACAGTCACGGCGGGGGAGAATGTCTGGACGACACCCTCGCCCATCAAGACTATCCCCAGAATCAACGAGAGTGGCAGAAGGACATAGACGACCGAGCGAGTCAGATCGACCCAAAAGCTGCCGATCGTATTTGTCGTTTTTCGGATAATGCCGCGCGTCAAAGCGAGAAATACCGCTATGCCTGTCGCCGAACTGACAAAATTCTGGGTGGTCAGGCCAACCATTTGAGTCAGGTAACTAAGCGTGGTCTCACCCGCGTACGATTGCCAATTCGTATTGGTGACGAAACTGACGGCCGTATTAAATGCCAGTGGCCAGCCGACATTTGGCAGATTCTGCGGATTGAGCGGTAGCCACTGCTGACAGATCTGAAGCATAAACAGAAATACCAGGCCAAGGCCGTTGAACCAAAGTAGCGCCATGGCATAGTCTTTCCAGTTCATTTCGCGATTACTGTCCACCCCGCCAAGCTTGTAGATCAACCTCTCCAACCAGCCGAGTGCGGATGTAAGCGGATGTGACTGGCCGGTGAAAACCCGCGCCAGATACGCACCTAACAGCGGAGCCAGAGTGACCAGCGGTATGATATAGACTAGGACCTGCAATAGGTCATGCATTGACATGAGGTAACCTCACTTGAATTTCTCCGGATTAAACATGGCATACACGAGATACACCAGAAGCGCCAGTGCTATGACACCAGCAATCGCGAACGACATGGCTTTCCCTTCATCGACGGGTTCTCTGCAGCATCACCGTCACCGGAAACAACCGTCCGAGCCGATGCTGCCTTACGTCAGATAAGAACGGCGAGATCAGCGGTTTAGGAGAATAAGGAAGAGCCACAGAGATATAAAGAATGTGCAAAGCGACAAAAGGAGCCGAAGACTGAATCAGCTACCTCCCAATCACTTAGTGCTGTCTCCGCGTCGACCTGTCTCTTAATCTTGACATTCAGACCCATCCATTGTTCCATTGCTCCTGCCTGAAGGCGACCAGCCGTGCTACAGCGAATTACGTTGGATTGCAGGACTGTATTCAGGCGAGAAATGTGGATATGGATCGGGTTAACTTATCCCGCGAGGAGCAGAGAGAGATGTCACGAGGCGAGCGATACGAAAATATCCTGGATGCGATAGGTCACACCCCGCTGGTGAAACTGAATCGGATCATCACCGGTGGACCATGCGAGGTGTACGCCAAGCTGGAGTTCCTCAACCCTTCCGGGAGTATCAAGGATAGAGTCGCCAAGCACATGATCCTGAAGGCGGAGAAGGATGGCCGGATCAAGCCGGGGGATACCATTATCGAAAACTCCTCGGGGAATATGGCGATGGGGCTGGCCTTGATCGCCATACAGCGTGGCTATCGCCTCAAAGTGGTGGTGCGCGACACGATCAGCAAAGAGAAGCTGAGCCAGCTCCTGGCTCTGGGAGTTGATGTCGTCAAAGCGGATACCTCGCTTCCTCCCGAATCACCCGATTCGTACAACAATATCACCCCGCGTCTCGCCAAAGAAATGGCGCATTGCTATTTCCCGGATCAACACAACAATCGTGAGAATAACGAAGCCCACTACTATTCCACCGGGCCGGAGATTTGGGAGCAGATGGAAGGGCGCATCGACTACCTGGTCGCGGGGATGGGGACCGGCGGCACAATGGGTGGCGTGGGTCGCTTCCTGAAAGAGAAGGATTCCAAAATTCGAACGATCGCGGTGGATATCGAGGGTTCAGTTTACACGGAGTTCTTCCGTTCAAAGCGGATGGTCAAGCCGGCGCCGTACTTAATGGAGGGGTTGGGGGATGAGTTCATTGTCGGTTGCGCCGATTTTTCGGTGGTCGATGAAGTCATACAGGCATCGGATCGCGATGGTTTCAATCACGCCCGTCGATTGGCTCGCGAGGAAGGGTTATTGGTTGGTGGATCAAGTGGCGCTGCAATCTGGGCTGTCATGGAACTGACTCGCAAACTGAACAAGCCGGCGCGGATCGTCACCGTCTTTCCCGATGGCGCCTCCCGCTATCTCAGTAATGTCTTCAACGATGACTGGATGAAAGAGAAGGGGATGCTCTGATCGCTCACAAGAAATCCCGCTTCCTTGACTGGACGAAAAAAGTCACGCCGATCAGCACGGCCATGAGCAGTAGCTCGATGGCGATCGTCCAGTAATACTCCGGCCCACGCTGGCCAACATTCATCAAAAACTGTTTTGCTCCCGGTATGCGGGGGACGATCTGGGTCGCCACATTCCCCAAAAGAAACATCAGGATGACGATCAGCGCGATCGTCCAGCCCATCGACTCGAAAATGATCGCAAACCCCAGCACAAACATGAAGACGACAAAAAAGCCGATCAACAGGACATTCACATATCCGGCAGGGACTCCGGCCGCGCTTCCTTCGCGAAAAACGAGTGAGAAATTCAGCGCTGCCACGGTCCATGGAACCAGATAGAGAAGCAGATTGGCCAGGATCTTGGAGAGCGTATATTCCGCCGGTGTGACAGGGAGGCTCATCAGAAACGGTAATGTTTTGTCGGTTCGCTCGCCGATCACGGTCGTCAGCGGTAAATAAAATGTCAGCGCGATCAACACGCACATCGATAGACTCACGCCGATCGAAACGCCGGTGTTTCCGGGAATGGCCGCACAGATCCCGCCAAGGATCGCACCGCCCAGCAGCAGACCGATCGCCACGCGATGCAGGTACCAGTCTTTGCCGATCAGTTTCTGAATGATGAATCTATCCATCAGACTGCTTCCTTCTTGACCATCTCGATCCGAGCGAGAAAGATCTCTTCCAGGGTCATTCGTTGAATTTCAAGTACTGTAGCTTTGGTTTCTTTTAGGTCGGCAATCAGTCCTTCCGAGTACTGGCCGGTGGTGAGGATAGCGGTTCTCCCGCTCCGCGAGAGCATGTCACAGCCGCTCCGTACAGGAATGGCCGTTTGTGGATCGACTTCAAGCCGAATGCGCCGCCATCGCTCTAGGAAGGACTCTTTGTCGTCCGAATCCAGGATCTTTCCGCCATAGATGAGGGCGATCTTATCAGAGATCTGCTCGACATCCTGTGTGTTGTGTGAAGACATCAGGATCGTATGTTCTTCATTGCGCACAACCTCCATCAATTCTGACAGAACTTCCTGTCGGACGACCGGATCAAGTCCTGTGGTCGGTTCGTCGAGGATCAGCAATCTGGGGTGACGTGCCAGGACCAACAGCAGGGAAGTTTTGACGGCCTGCCCTCGGGATAATCCCTTGACCTTCTGATCCGGCTTTAGATCAAATCGCTTGAGTAGTTTCTCGGCATGTCCCTTATCCCAGGATTTATAGATCGACGCGACAAAATCCATATGCCAACGAATGCTGGCTCCGGCATAGAGGCGCATATCTTCAGAGACAAATCCAACATCGAGCTTCACCGCATGTTGATGTGCTGGCATCGCCTTGCCCAGAACTTCAACTTCGCCGGAATCATGACGGACCAGTCCCATGAGAATGCGGATGGTGGTCGATTTTCCAGCACCGTTCGGCCCGATGAATCCCATGATGCAGCCGGTGGGAAGGTTCAAGGAGAGACTGTCCAGCTTAAAATGCTGGTAGGACTTGTCTACCGCTCGAAGATCAAAAGCATATGCACTCATATTGCTACTTCTCCTGTTTTGCCTGTTGCTGCACGTTTCTCAAGGCCTCGGCGATATCGCGCGCACTCCACCCCAACGCCAGCGCGAGCTCCGCAGCTGCACGCAAATGGCGATATAGTTCTTCTTCTTGCATGCGGCTACCGAGATCAGGCACGCTGTCCGCAATACAAGAACCTTTTCCTTGATTGGTGACAATGATCCCCGCCTGTTCTAATTCCGCATAGGCGCGCTTCACCGTGATGACGCTCACCTTCAGATCAGCCGCCAATCCGCGAATGGAAGGGATCTCCTGTCCCGGCGCCCAATCACCTGAAGCGACGCGCTGCTTCACCTGATCGACGATTTGCAGGTACATGGGACGGTCACTCGTTTGGCTGAGTATCAGCCAACTGTGCATATGCATATACACAGTATACGAGGCGGTTTCGAAATTGCCTCAAAGAAAATGCAGGCGTTCTGGTTTTTTTTTCGCGGGACGAATATCGGCAGGAGAGGGGGTCCTCATCAGGTCAATGTGAATCTTTGAACAAGCAAGAAAGAGCGAGGCAGCTTTCGCATGTTGCTTGCAATATTGACTATCATTGTCTATTATTGAAATCGCACTTCGAAACCGGATTATAACCAACGGGCCAGACCATACACATGACAGACCACAAGCCGCAGGAACAAGAAGCACGCAAAGTCTATGATCTCTATTGGGAGAGCTATTTAAAGGGAGATGTAGCGACGTTTCTGTCGGTCGTGGATGAAGACGTGACTCTGATCGGCACTGCCGAGATCGAACTCTGCTTCAATAAAGCGGAGATCTTAGCGTTTGTGCATGCGACGATCGAACAAATCTCAGGCAAGGTCGAAATGCGGGAGCGAGATATTCGAGTCGCCTCGGTCAACGACCTGGTCCGGATCGACGAGTTCTCGGATATGTATGTCCTCATTGACAATCAGTGGACGTTTTACGCCAAGATACGACTTTCGACTTTTCTACGCCAGATCGGCGACCAATGGAAGGTATTCCATCAGCATGGCTCCTTTCCCGACCCCCGGGCCCAAGCGGGAGCGACCATTGCGCCGGAGCAGATCAAGCAGGAGAATTACCAGCTTCGCGAGGCGATTCAGCGCCGGACCGTAGAGCTTGAGAGCAAAAACCGGGAACTGGCAGTCGAAGCTTGCCTGGAGCGGGTGCGAACCCGGGCGATCGCTATGAAGAAGCCGGAAGACCTGTTGGGGGTCTGTGAAGTGCTCTTCAAAGAACTGTCCTCTCTTGGATTTGACGCTCTTCGCAATGCAATGATCGATATTTATCACGATGACCAGCGGTACTTCCTCAACTACGACTATTCAGATCAGCTCGGAAACAGCATAACCAGAATTCCATACAACATTCACCCGGTCGTGGAACGTCACCTCAAACTGATCCGCGGTGCACATGATGCTTTCGAAGAGATAATCTTCACGGGAAAAGAACTGGACGACTGGAAGGAGTTTCGACGTCGCAACGGAGAGCAAGATGATCCCCGGCTCGATCAACATCCCGCACTCTACTACTATTTCTACTCCATCGGACTCGGGGATATCGGCATCTCGTCATTCGAGCCGATCGGCGAAGCCAAGCGTGAGATACTTATACGTTTTCGCAATGTCTTCGACCTTGCGTATCGACGGTTTGTCGATATCGAACAGGCGGAAGCACACGCCAAAGAGGTGCGGATCGAATTATCATTGGAGAGAGTCCGTGCCCGATCACTGGCGATGCATCGAAGCGATGAACTGGTCGAGGCTTCGGATGTTTTCTTCGAACAACTGGCGTCGCTTGGCATTGAGGCGATCAGAACCGGTGTCGGTACTTTCAATGAGTCCGCAGAGACGATCGAGGTCTGGTCCCGGTCACAGTCAAGCGGCAAATCCGGGAAGCAAATCCTTGGCGAAGTACCCAGAGCTGCGCATCCGTTTTTTGATCGCTGCTTTGAGGCCTGGAAAAACAAGGAACCGTACTTCTTCCAGGAGTTTAATGGCGACGAAGTTGAGGCATACTATCGTCACATGGCGGGGGTCGTCTCATATCAGCCAGCCAGTTCGTACAATTCACGTGAAGTCTTCTATACCTTCTTTTTCGCGGAAGGCTCCCTGAATGTCGTCAGACAAGAACGGCTGAACGATGACGAGCTGCATATCATGCAGCGGTTTGCTTCGGTCTTTGGGCAGATCTATCGCCGTTTTCTTGACCTGAAGCAGGCTGAAGCTCAGACCCGCGAGGCGCAGATCGAAGCTGCCCTCGAGCGGGTGCGAAGTCGCACAATGGCAATGCAGCGAAGTGACGAGCTGATCGAAACCTCGTTCGTGCTGTTCGAACAACTAAGGCAACTGGGGGAAGTGGGCGAACAGGTCTCAATCGGGATTATCGATGACGATGCAGGCACTATGGAGATGTTTGCAACAAGTCACGGCAATCAATGGAAACGCTCGACTCTACTTCCATATAATGAGCACGACGTGATGAGGAGAATTCACCGTGCATGGAAAGAAGGGAAAGGGTCATTGGTCATCGATTTGTCTGGTGATGCACTGATCGACTATAATACCTGGCGGAAACAACTGAGAGACATCAAGAACGTGACCGGAATGACCTTCACGCATGAGCGCTGGGTCATCCACTCGGCGTTCTTCTCCAAAGGTAACCTCTCCTTTTCGACCAGCGAACCTCGACCACCAGAGATCATCCAACTCCTCGAGCGCTTTGCCTCGGTCTTTGACCTGACCTACACTCGCTTTCTCGACCTGAAACAGGCTGAAGCTCAAACCCGCGAGGCCCAGATCGAGGCCGCCCTCGAGCGGGTGCGAAGTCGCACCATGGCGATGCAGAAGAGTAGCGAGCTTTCGGAAACATCCTTTGTTCTTTTCGAGCAGTTCATGCAACTGGGAGAGATCGGCGACCAGATCTCCATTGGAATTTTCAGCGATGACCAGGAGACGCTGGAACTATATGCCACGAGTTTCGGCAACCAGTGGCAGAATCCCCGAAAAGTCCATTTCAATGAGCAAGCCAGTCTTCAAAAACTGTTCGCGGCCTGGAAGCAGCAGCAGAAGTCTTTAGTGCTTGATTTGGTGGGAGAGGAACTTCGTGAATACAATAAGTTCCGGCTGAGAGTCAGAGGCGGAGATCCCCGAGCCGAGTTACATGTGGATACAGATCGCTGGGTGATCCATGCAGCCTTCTTTTCCAAAGGCATACTGGCATTCTCAACCGATCATCCGCGATCCGAGCAGGTGGTCCAACTCCTCGAGCGCTTTGCCTCGGTCTTTGACCTGACCTACACCCGCTTTCTCGATCTGAAACAGGCCGAGGCACAGGCGCGCGAAGCCACTATCGAGGCAGCGCTGGAGCGTGTGCGTTCGAAAGCGATGGCGATGCGTACCAGCAACGATCTGTCGGTTACCTCCGGGCTAGTTTTCACGGAATTGCGGAAACTGGGGATCACGTCGGTTCGCTGTGGCGTGGTACTGTTGACCAAGCAATCCCACGATGGATCGCTCTACTTCACCTCCACCTCCCGGGAGAGTGATACTCTTGCCCATGTTGGAATTATCTCTCTGACTGGTCATCCGTCGCTGGAGAAGCAATACCAGCAGTGGCTAAAGCAAGAAGACTACCTGGTCACGCTGAAAACGAAGAACTGCTATCGTACTACGAATGGCTGCACCGGCAGAACCCTGTTCCCTTTGTTTCAGGTGATCAGCGAGAGAAAGTCGAGCATGGTTACTACCTCTACTTCTCAGAAGGGCAATTCTACGCCTGGACGCAGGAGCAGTACACTGATGAACAGCTGGCGGTGCTAAACCGCTTCAAAGGGATCATCGAACTAACATTCAGAAGATACCTTGAACTCCAGCGCGCTGAAGAACAGGCTCGCGAAGCACAGATTGAAGCAAGCCTGGAGCGGGTGCGAAGTCGCACGCTGGCGATGCAGCGATCCGATGAATTGGCCGAAACGGCGGCGGTTCTCTTCAGACAACTGATCGCCCTGGGGATCGCACCAAACCGCCTCTATATCACGGTCATCAAGGATGATTCCGGCAACGCCGAATTCTGGATCACCGATGAAGACGGAAGCAGAGTGAATTCGGGCTTCGCCACCAACCTGGAGAGCAACGGCACATTTCGCAAGATGTTCGCTGGGTGGAAAGAGGGAAGAACATCAATCACGATCGACATGCAGGGAGAAGAGCTGCAGGAATATTTCCAGCAGTTGGCGAAACTGAATGTCCCGTTCAAAGGGGGACTCTCGCAAACGCGTCGGGTCCAGACGATCGCCTACTTCTCCAGAGGATTCTTGGGAATCGCCTCTCCCGATGAACAACCGGTAGAGACCATTCTTCTACTGGAGCGATTTGCAGCGGTCTTTAATCTTACGTTCACCCGTTTCAACGATCTGAAACTGGCCGAGGCTCAGGCGCATCAGGCGCACCTTGACCTGATCCAGTTGCAGACCGAGAAGAAACGTGCCGAGGACGCTCTCTCTGAACTGCGCGACACGCAGGTTCAACTACTCCAGCAGGAGAAACTCGCCTCTCTCGGCCAGCTCACTGCCGGCATTGCACACGAGATCAAAAACCCCCTCAACTTCGTGAATAACTTCTCCTCGGTTTCGATGGAATTGCTTGATGAAGTGATACAAGAGATCGAATCATCTGCGCCCGATCTCAAGAAGGGGGATGTCCCGCTTCTGTTGACGGATATCCGTACCAACCTGACTAAGATCATTCAACATGGCACGCGCGCGGATGGGATTGTCAAGTCGATGCTGCAGCACTCGCGCGGCGGCAGCGGCAAGCGAGAACCGATTGACCTAAATGCGCTGGTCAAAGAGTACGCCAATCTCGCCTTTCATGGCATGAGGGCAGGCAAGAATCCGATCAATGTCGATATCGTCCTTGATCTCCAGGATCCGGTCGGGATGGTCTCGGTGATCGCTGAGGATTTCAGCCGGGTGATCATCAATCTCTGCCAGAACGCCTTTGATGCCATGCGGGACAAGTTGAACGGAGAAAGCAAGCAGACAGGCTCACATTCGTACCTCCCCAAACTGACCGTGCGAACCCGTCGGGAAACCAATCGAGTGCTGGTTGAGGTCGGCGACAACGGTCCGGGAATTCCGGACAGCATCAAGGATAAGATCCTTCAGCCCTTCTTTACGACGAAAAAGGGGACCCAGGGGACCGGACTCGGGCTGTCTATCACCAATGATATCGTCAAGGCCCACGGCGGCGTACTGAACATAGAATCTAATGAGGACGGCGGCGCTACCTTTGTGGTCGCTTTGCCGGCTGACCCCCACTGACGAGTGCGCAAAGTAACAGAGAGTGAAATAAATATGAAGTTTTGGTCGTCGATGATGAACAGGACATCGAGTTGCTCTTTCTGCAGCAATTCAGGAAAGAGATTCGAAGCGGCGAGTTGGAATTGGTTTTCGCCTTTTCCGGACAAGACGCACTGGCCATTCTGGACAGCTCGCAGCCTCCCGATGTGGTTTATGTTTTTTCGGATATCAATATGCCGGGGATGACCGGGCTGGAGCTGCTGGAGATCATCACTCAGAAGTATCCGCACATTCATGTCAGCATGATTTCCGCGTATGGCGAAGGCGACAACCACCGGAAGGCGATGGCTTCCGGCGCCAAAGAATTCTTCACCAAACCGATCGATTTCGGCAGGCTGAAGCAGGAAGTTCATGCTCAGATCGGACAACAGAAACAAGGCTAAGCGATCGGGACGCTATGAAATTGTTCAAGATAATGGTCGTTGACGACGAACCGGATCTGAAGATGCTGATCCTACAGAGATTCAGGAAGCAGATCCAGGCAGAGCTGTATGAATTCGTTTTCGCCGAGAATGGCGAAGACGCCTTGAATCAACTTCAGGCTGCCGATGATATCGCGCTGATCCTTTCCGATATCAACATGCCCCGCATGGACGGACTGACACTGCTTCAGCGGTTGCAGGAGCGCGGCGACCCGGCACTGAAGACCGTTATCGTATCCGCTTATGGGGATATGGAGAATATCCGGACCGCCATGAATCGCGGGGCGTTTGATTTCGTCACCAAGCCGATCGACTTCAACGACCTCCATCTGACGATCGAGAAGGGGCTCAAAGAGATCGTTGCTATCAAGGCCGCGCTCGACGATCGAAAGAGCCTCATGGCGGTGCAGCGCGATCTCTCTACCGCCTCGCGCATCCAGCAGACGATCCTTCCGCAGACCTTTCCGCCGTTTCCGCATCGGAGCGAATTTTCGATCTATGCGGAGATGCATCCGGCTAAAGATATCGGCGGCGACTTTATGATTTCTTCTTTATCGATGATAGTCACCTAGGGTTTGTGATCGGCGATGTATCCGGCAAGGGGATAACGGCCGCAATCTATATGGCAGTCGCACGCACTATGATCAAGGGGATCGCCTCGCAATTGCTCGATCCGGCGGCTTGCCTTTCCAAAGTCAACAGTATGCTGATCCCGGAGAGTGATGCCAGCATGTTTGTCACCGTATTCTACGGTGTGCTGGATACGAGTACTGGTATCATCCGCTATTGTAACGGCGGGCATAACCTTCCGTTTGTGGTGAAGGGGGAGTGGCGCGGTCGCCCAATTGGAGAATGCACCGGGGATATTACTGGGCAAGTTCGACCAGTTCAGCTTTTGAAGCCAAAGAGATTCAATTCCAGCCGGGTGACCGGATCATCCTCTATACTGACGGCGTGACTGAGGCGACCAACGGATCGCACGAAATGTATATGGAGCCGAGACTGCTCAAGTATCTCGAAGGGAGCAGGCCGGAGAATGTCAACAATCTCGTCCGCGGGGTGATTGTTGATGTTCTGCAATATATGGGGAAAGCCGACCAGGCGGATGATATTACGGTGCTGTCACTAGAGTATAAAGGGAAATAACCTCTGACTTGGCAACGCGTGCCACCCATCTTCTCAGCAAAGTATCAACGATGACTGGATGAGAGCGATGGGTAATCTTACCGGCCCGTACTACCGACTGTCGATTCTTCGGTGTCCATCATCTTGACCGCATACTCGGCCTGAACAAGGAGGAGGAGCAGTTCAACATCTTCGGACAACTGCGCAAATTGGAAGCCGGCATCAAAGACATCCTTCTTTGCCGTTTTCGTCTTCCAACGGCAGCAAGCTTCCAATTCTACTGATCTTTTCCCCATGATGGCCCGCGGAAGGACCAGTTTCAACTTGTAGATATTTCCCTGAGTGAACGGTCCTTTACCGGTCAATTTCATTCCATGCACTGAGAGATCGCGAAGAAACCCCAGCGTCAGACAACTAACGCGGTCTTTTACCGGGAGGACATCCGGGGCATAGATTCGTCGATCTTTTCTTTTGTTGGTCATTGTAATCGTCACCAGTCGGAAAGAGATGGTTCATTCGTAGAAATCGGCATTGGCGGTCGATGCTTTAGGATTCGCGCAGTAAAATCGGGGGCTATTCTGTCTTCCGCTCTGCTTGTATTGCCTTGCCTGACAGCCGGTTGATTCCTGTGCCTGTTAACTTTTTGCACAGCTTGCCGATACTAGTTGACGGGCTTATCCATGATGATATTCGCTCAACTTGGGTGAAAAACGTGGATACCGGTTATATACAGAGGATCAGCTAACGTGCTCTCTCGTAATTCACTCCAGACCGTGGCTTCGCTGAAATACGCATTGCTCCTGGCCCTTGCATGGACCGCAGCAGTCGCGGCATCAATGGTCTGGAACTATCATAGCCAGCACGAAGGAGTGATCGAACTCGGGAGGCGGCACGATCACAGATCGCCGAAGATCTGATCTATATCCAGTGGGGTGATTCGACTGCCAATCCAACAAGCATTGATACCTCGTACCAGACATATCGGGTCCATCGAGTGTTTTGCCCCGGCCGCAATGGCCAAGAGACTCGCAGCCATCTGACAAGCAAGAATCCGATCCATCCCGAGCATGAGCCCGACAGTTGGGAGAGTACTGCACTCGACCTCTTTGCTCAGGGCGCTCGTGAGTACTCAACCAAAACCATAGTCAATAACGAACCACACCTTCGCTATATGCAGCCGCTTATCACGAAGGAGGACTGTTTTGGGTGTCACTCAGGACAGGGGTATACGGCCGGCAAGATAGGCGGTGGCATTTCGGTAGAGATTCCTCTCGGCGAATTCACCGCCGCAGCCTCGGCACGCCTCCAGCCCCTGATGGTCGCCCACCTCCTGCTCTGGTTGTTTGGAGTGACCATGCTGTCGATCGGTGCCTGGCACAGTGGACGGCGGGAGCGACTCCGGATAGAAACCTTATCGTCGCTTAAAAGAAAGTGAAGAGCGACTCGATCTGGCTATCAAGGGGACCGGTGCGGGGTTGTGGGATTGGAAGATCCAGTCGGGCGAACTTGTCCTCAACGAGCGTAGGGCGGAGATACTTGGATACACTATTGAAGAACTCCAGCCAATTTCCATTGCAACCTGGTTCAATCTGTGCCACCGGACGACCTGATCCAATCCGAGGTACTGATCCATCGGCACTTCTCTGGCGTCACTGACCATTACGAATGCGATATCCGGATGAAGCACTGTTCAGGTGACTGGATCTGGATCTCCGATCGCGGCCGAGTGGTCGAGCGAGACGCCGAGGGAAAACCGCTTCGCATGACGGGAACCCATGTCGATGTCACTGAATCCAAGAAGTCAGGCAAGCCTTGCACGAAAGTGAATCGCGCCTGAAAGACATCATATTCAGCATGGCCGACTGGGTCTGGGAAGTTGACGAGAACGGGATCTTCACCTACTGCTCAGACAGGTCTATCGAAATGATGGGCTTCACGCCTGCCGAACTGATCGGCAAATCTCCCTTTGAATTCATGCCGCCCGAAGAAGCAACTCGAGTGTCTGCGGTCTTTTCGAATTTAGCCTCCAAGCGAGCCCCTATTGTTAACCTCGAGAATTGGGTGCTTTCTAAGAATGGCGCACTGATGTGCATGGTCACCAATGCTGTCCCATTCCTGGATGACCTGGAAATCTCAAGGGATATCGTGGTGTCGACAAAGATATCACGGAACGGAAGATAGCGGAAACGAAACTCCGCGAGAGCGAAACCAACTTTCGCACGTTCTTCGAGTCGGTCGGCGACCTGCTGATAGTGGCCTCCGAAGAGGGAAAGATCACTTTCACCAATTCGGCGGTAGGTACTGCGCTGGGATATTCGGTAGTGGAGCTTTCCACGATGCATATCCTGGACTTACACCCCGCTGACGTGCGCCAGGAGGCCCTTACCGTCATTGGCTCAATGGTTCGCGGTGAACGCACCAGTTGTCCCGCCTCTGGCGCGCAAGGACGGCTCTCTTCTCCCTGTCGAGACCGGATATGGTCCGGAAAATGGAATGGCGAGATTGCATCTTGGACTATCCAAAGACCTTACTGCAGAGCAGGAAGCCCAGCAGCGCTTTGAAAGTCTCTTCCGCAATAACCCGGCCCTGATGGCGGTCTCCGATACAAAGGATCGGAAGTTTATCGATGTCAATGACGCGTTCCTCAAGACGATCGGATATACGCGGGAAGAGGTCATCGGACGGAATGGCGATGAATTGAATCTCTTTGCGGACCCGGAACAACAGCAACAGGCAGGCAGGCAACTTTGGGAGACCGGACGGATCGCGGAGATCGAGCTACGCATCCGCCGCAAGAATGGTGAGATTCTGCACGGGCTCTTCACGGGCGAGATGATAATCAGTCAGGGGAAACAGTACTTCCTGACGGTGATGGTCGACATCACGGAACATCGCAAGGCAACCGAGGCACTAAGAGAATCACGAGAGCTCCTCAATTCTGTACTCCATTCAATACCGGCGAGAGTTTTCTGGAAAGACCGGAATGGTATCTACCTGGGCTGCAATGAGCTGTTTGCTCTTGACGCAGGACTTCGATCGCCGGAAGAGATCGTGGGAAAAGACGACCATGCCATGGTCTGGCGCGACCAAGCCGAGCTGTATTGCGCTGATGATCGCGCCGTGATCGAAAGTGGCGTGGCCAAGATGCTGATCGAGGAACCGCAAACCACACCAACCGGTGAACTGATCCATCTGCTGACCAGCAAGACCCCTCTCCGTAACAGCTCAGGAGAGATTGTTGGTGTCCTGGGCACTTACCTTGACATCACTGATCGAAGGAGTGCGGATCATGCTCTCAAGGTCCGCGAATCGTACTGTTCGATCATCGAAAATCAGCCAGGCCTGGTCTGGCTCAAAGATACCGAAAGCCGGTTTCTTGCCGTAAACAAGTCATTTGCCGCCTCCTGTGGCAAAGCAGAGCAACAGGATTTAGTGGGACTGACCGATCTGGACATCTGGCCAAAGGAACTCGCGGAGCAATATCGCCACGATGATGCCGAAGTGATCAGGACTGGCCAGAGCAAGATCGTCGAGGAATTGGTCAGAGATCGCGGCGAAGATAGGTGGTTCGAGACGTTCAAGACGCCGGTGTTGGACGACAATGGACGGATCATTGGTACAACCGGCTATGCCCGCGACATTACCGAACGAAAACAGGCAGAAGAAGCGCTTCGCAAATCGGAAGAGCGTTATCATCAGCTTTTTAATTCTGTGCTCGAAGGGATTGTGACGGTCGATCCGAACTACGTCATCGAATACTACAACCCCTCGTTCGCCCAGGTATTCGAGTCTGTTCAGACCGATGAATTGATTGGACGTAACCTACTCGATCTGACACCAGAGGATCAGCATGAAGTGGTCCGTGCGCAAGCTCAGAACCGGAAAATGGGACCGCAAAGTCAATACGAACTGGATATCATCACGTTGAACGGACGGCGCAAGAAACTTCTGGCCTCGGTCTCACCGCGTATGGATGACCAGGGGAACTATCTCGGCGCATTCGGAACGGTGATCGATATCACCGAAATGAAGCGGCTGCAACAATTGGAGTCGCGGGCTCAACGGCCGAGACAGCGGGGCAGATCGCCGGACAGGTCGCACGATTTTAACAATATGCTTGCCCTGATGATGGCCTATCCCGAACTGATCAGGGAATCCCTTCCGGTCAATGACCCCGCTTTCCATTATCTCGATTCCATCGAAGATTCCGCGAAAGATCGCCGATCTCAATCAACAGCTTCTGACGTTGAGCCGACGAGGGCACTACAACCAGGAAGTCCTCTGCCTCAACACGGTGGTCCAGCAGGTCATTCGCGATATGGGTGATACTCCTCAACCCTCGCGCTCGAGTTATGCCTGGCCCCGGACATCATGAACATCACCGGTGGCACGGCGCAACTCTACCGGGTCGTAATGAACCTGGTCACGAATGCGCGGGATGCCATGCAGGATATCGGACTACTGAACATCCGGACCGAAAATTTCTACGCCGATGATTCGACCATCCAATTTGGCCGGGTTCCGCGAGGCGAGTACATCCGTTTGTCCGTCACGGATACCGGCTGCGGGATCCCCGACGATCTGGTGGAGAGAATATTCGATCCGTACTTCACCACCAAGTCGGCCGATAAGAAGCGTGGATCAGGATTGGGACTCAGGTGTGGTCGATGCGGTCGGAAAGACCACGGCGGCTATCTTGACCTGACCACTCGCGTTGGTCACGGATCGACTTTCTCGCTCTATTTCCCGATTGTCAGAGGCACAGTCTCTGGTTCGTCCACCGACAAAGGCGATTGGCGGTACCGAACGAATTCTGGTGATCGATGACGATGATATTCAGCGAGAGGTCTCGTCGCGGCTGTTGACCTCTCTGGGTTATTTGGTCACCGACTGCGCCAATGGTGATGCCGCGGTCAAGCTGCTGGGACATCAGCAATTTGACCTTCTGCTGGTTGATATGATCATGCCCAACTCCATGGATGGTACCGAGACCTATCGGCGCGCCCTTGAGATCAATCCGGAACAAAAGGCCATTATCGTCTCCGGCTTCTCAGAATCCGAACGGGTGCTCGAGGCCCAGCGCCTGGGCGCCGGCCAGTTCGTCCGGAAGCCGCTTGACCGAAGAACGATCGCGGCCGCCGTTCGCCGGGAATTGGATCGAAGACCGGCATCGGCCAGCTACCGATAGTGGCCCCGCCGCTCCTTTCAATCCCTTTTCCTCCACTCCTTTCGAAGAACACTTGGCAATTTCCGCTCGCGCGGTATCTTCGATTTATGGCCATAAATAGTCTATCTTTATCTTA
Organism: bacterium; assembly: GCA_016708025.1. Taxonomy (NCBI): domain Bacteria; species bacterium. The sequence continues at coordinate 360,358 of JADJGQ010000002.1, forward strand.
CCCGGCGGTGTTTTGCCATGTCCGGTGACATGCGCGACGATGTTGCGCGCTCGCCCATGATGATGAGCGCGGGTTCGATGGTCCAGCACTACCGGATCATTGAAAAGCTGGGAGCAGGGGGAATGGGGAGGTCTTTCTGGCCGAAGATACTCGGTTGGACCGCCAGGTAGCGCTCAAATTTCTGCCGCACATCTGGCAAATAACAGCGAAGCTCGCTCCCGGTTTGAGCGCGAGGCCCGTATCATTTCTCAGCTCAATCATCCGCACATTTGCACCTCTACGATATTGGACGACATCACGAAACAGACTTTCTGGTCCTGGAGTACATCCCGGGTGAGACGCTGGCCTCCCGCCTTGAACGCGGGCCGCTTCCGGTCGACGAGCTCCTCGTATTCGGTGCCCAGGTAGCCGACGGATTGGCCAAAGCACATCGGGCGGGGGTTGTTCACCGCGACCTCAAGCCGGGCAACCTCATGTTGACTGCCTCGGGAGTGAAACTCCTTGATTTTGGTCTGTCCCGTCCGACCGAGACGCGAACGGCTGAATCAGTATCAAGTGAGCCGGCAACCGCGAATATTCCTCTGACCACGCAGGGTGCGTTCATCGGAACGATTCCCTACATGTCTCCAGAACAGATCACCGGAGGAGAGGTCGACGAACGGACTGATATCTTTGCGCTCGGCTCCGTATTGTATGAGATGGCGACCGGAGAGCGACTTTTTGGCGGAACTAACACGGCGTTGGTATTTAACGCCATCATGCAATTCACTCCCGATAGCGTGGGCCGGATCAATCATGCCCTGCCGGGGCCACTCGCAGCCATTATTCGACGTTGTCTGGAACGTGACCCTGCCAACCGGTACGCCAATGCAGGCGATCTGCTTATCGAATTGAAACGACTTCGCAATTGGGCTCGCGATGAAGGACTGCCAAAGCTGGCGAGCATCATTGAGAAGATCCAGTCACTGGATGAAGGGCCGGAAGCCTGGTCTGCTATGAACTTGCTCGCGAGATCGAGAAGATGGCGGATGTTGATGGGCAACTGGAACGGTTCCTGCCGGAGTTCAGTCGCAAGATCAACATTACATCCGATCCACCCGGCGCAACCGTCTCTATCAAATATTACGGTGACCCGGAGAGCGAGTGGATCCCACTTGGTGTGACTCCGCTACAGGAGGTGCGTTATCCTCGAGGTTTCACCAGACTCAAGCTTGAGCTGGCGGGACACAGGCCGTGTCATGATCTGCTCTGGATAATCGAAAATTCAGTCTTTGGCGCCACGGACAATAGGACCTCGTTGTGGCATTATCGGCTGGTCTCGCCGGGCGAGATCCCAGATGACATGGAACTGATTCCCGGCGGGGAGTTTCCACTCTTTATGCCGGGACTCGACCATTTAAAGACCGAACCCATGTCCGAGTTTCTGCTCGACCGCCATCCTGTCACCAATCGCGAATTCAAGAAGTTCGTTGATATCGGCGGATACGATAGCGAAGAATACTGGCGACATCCGTTCGTTGACGATGGGCGTACCATTGAGAGGCAAGAGGCGCTCGGAAGATTCACCGACGCGGTGGGCCAACCCGGCCCTGCCGGATGGGAGTTCGGCGAATTCCCCTCAGGTGAGGATGACCTCCCGGTCACGGGGATCAGTTGGTACGAAGCCGCTGCATACGCGGTTTGGGCCGGTAAAGAGCTGCCGACCATCTTCCACTGGAATCGCGTCGCTTTCACCGTGGCCAGCTCGCAGATCATTCCCTTCTGCAACTTTTCGGGCAAAAGTCTTCTGCCGGTAGGTTCTACACAAGCGATGCATAGATTTGGGATATATGATCTCGCCGGCAACGTTCGCGAATGGACCTGGAATGAATGCAATCGTCCGGGTCAGCGTTTCATTCTGGGTGGCGGATGGAATGACGCAGAATACGCGATTACCGATGCGTATGCTCAGTCGCCATTCGATCGCTCCCGCACCAACGGCTTCCGCTGTATGCGAGTGTTGGCTGACGAGCCGAACCGAGTGAATCTCGAGCGGATCATTGAACTCCCGTTCCGTGATTTTATGACGGAAGAGCCAGTGTCGAACGAGGTATTTGGATTTTTCCTTCGACAGTTTAGCTATGACAAGACGCCACTGAATGCCAGGATAGAGTCAGAAGAAGAGCGTCCACTCGGGATCCTTCAGAAGATCAGTTTTGATGCCGCCTATGGCGGCGAGCAGATGTTGGCCTATCTGTTCCTGCCGATCCGACCGAAACCTCCGTTGCAGACGGTAGTGATGTTCCCCGGTTCGCTGGCGATCCATGTCTCGTCAGTCGGGACAACCGACTTCCGGCGAGCGGACTTCATCTTGAAGAGTGGTCGTGCTCTCATGCTCCCCATTTATAAGGGAACCTACCAGCGAGGGGATGAGCTGAAATCCGATTATCCTGATCAATCGACATTCTATAAAGATCATGTCATCATGTGGAGCAAGGATCTGGCCCGTTCGATCGACTACTTGGAAACCCGAGCAGATATTGATTCATCCAAGCTGGCCTATTACGGCATTAGCTGGGGTGGCGCGATGGGGGCGATCATGCCCGCGATCGAAAAGCGGATCAAGACGGTTGTGCTCTACGTAGCCGGTCTCATCTTTCAACACGCGTTGCCGGAAGTCGATCAGATCAACTATATCGCGGGTCACGCAACCGACTCTGATGCTGAACGGTGAGCGTGACTTCTTCTTTCCGATTGAGACGTCGCAGCGCCCGATGTTTGAACTTTTGGGCGCTCCACCGGATCAGAAAAAGCGGCTGACCTATTCACTGGGACATTCTGTACCTCGGAGCGAACTGGTCAAAGAGGTCTTGCTTTGGCTGGACCAGCATCTTGGGCCGGTGCGTTGAAGAAGACAGAGTTGCCACAATTGATCCGAAGCTGAGTCAAGTTCGGCCCTATTGCCACGCCAGCCCGATCCTGAATTGGTGCCACACCCTTCCTCATTCGCCGACACCTGTAACGAACTTTCCAGTTGGTACCGAAGGGTCTGTTTGCTATTTTTCTGTCCTGGCAGATTTGGCCAACCTTCGCATTAACTATACCTGGGAAAGAGGTCCTATGCAGGTTATTCGTTTACAAAGCGGGGAGAGTTATGAACCGGAGAAAGACTGGAAACGGATATCGATCTGCGCCCAGCCGGATATTTCTATCGAGCACTTCGTCAAACCGCCGAAGCATGCATCGCCGAAACATGACCATCCCAACGCCCAGGTATTGATTGTCCTGGAAGGTAAACTGACCATCACTACCGACTCGGATGAACAGACGCTTGAGGTCGGTGATTCCGTTTACATCCCGGGAAACGAATCGCACATCGTTACCAATCCGTTATCCACGCCATCGGTCGGAATTGATATCTTTGTGCCTGGACGGTCGTTTGATTTCTGGAAAAATCGAGGCAAGTGATCACGAAATAGACCCCTGCCAGATCAAAATGAAAAGGGCCGGCAGTCAGCCGGCCCTTTGTTTAAGTCCGTAGTATCTGCTTACTTTTTCCAGGGAGCTGCAGTCGGAGCTTCAAAGGTAAACCATAATTCGAAATTCCGATTGGCGGTAGCCAGTGTAGAAGTGGTGACCTGCACGAGATCAGTCATTGGATCACCGCCGTTGGGCCAGACCATAGGCTCCGATCAGATCTCCAGCACTTGGTCCGCCATCTTCGCCACTGCCGTCATTATCCCAGAATGCAACAATGTACATTGAGTCGTTGGAATAGTAAGGCATTTCATACCAACCTGGTTCCGGCGAAACGAGAGTCACCACTGGATCAACACCCTCGGAAGTGAACGGGTTTTCCCGGAAGAGATATATATAGATGTTATTCCCGTGGAATGTCGGGCAGTCAATGTCACCGGTCACCGCGATTATCGGCAGGAACGACCCTTCTCGCTCCTGGAAGTCGGCATACCGGTTCTCCTCATCATAAGTGACATCGAACTTATAATATCGGTCGCCAATGGTAGCCGGGCGAACGATTGCATCGCCGAAAAAGTCCGACATATGGCCATCCACATCAACTAACGTCCAGGCGTCGTAATCCCCCTCCGGAATGTATCCGGAGCTGTCTCCGGACAGCATGTCTGTCGGTTGCAGTGAAACCATCGCCGAGTTATTGTAGACCATGCCGACACCCGCAAAGACGGGATCATCATGGATATTGAGCGGCTGCTCACCATCGGGATAAAGGGCCACGGCAAACGGCTTGCCGTCGTTCCCCGCCGGTATCCCCTTCACCGAATAAATAAACGACTGGTAGTTTTGAAGGGCGCTGTCTGAGATAGTGATCGTCCTGTCAGTAAGAACGGTCAGGTCAAGCGTCCCCCAGAAATAATCATCGACTGTCAGGCATGGGTATTCCGTCACATTGGGACTAAAGCTATTATCCTTGTCCAGAACCACCAGCAGTTGGAATGTTCCAGCCTGCAGCAACTCTACCGATACGGTAACGTCGGTTCCCTCAACTACCGTTTCACCCAGCGCCAAATGCGGGTCCTGGAATGTCTCGTAAACGTAGAGATAAAGACCATGGCCTTCTAGTCCGAGTTCCGTGGGTACGGTAAGATTCAGAGTCAGAGTCTGGGCATCCAGGGCCGTGAAATCCCCCGTCCGGAAATAAAACTGGCTTTCCTCTGGCCCAAGGTAAGTGAAATCAGATTGAGCGATCAGGTCGCCATTCTCAATCCCACCTTGGCCATTCTGAGTGAACCAGTCTTCGGGTGTGCCGTCGACATCCACTATACACCAGAAGTCGTATTCTCCTGCGGAAAGTGGGTCTGGCCCAAGTTCACCATCCTGGAACATGGAAACAACGATTGCTCCGTTATAAACAAACGATGCTGCACCGACAATCGCGTTCGGCTGGCTGGTCGCCAGAACATCATAGCCGTCTGTAAACAGACCGGCGCCTGCGATCTTCCCTTCCTGACTGGACGGAATACCGCGAACGCCAACTATGATCGCCTCACTGTAATACCGTTGCCAATGATACTGACTCAACGTGAGGGTATCTGCTCCGCTCACCTCGACATCGAGTCCCATCCAAAAGTAATCGCTGTCACTGACCAAGCCCGTCTCCTGGGTTGCCGAACTATCGTGACTAATTGCTACCATGAGCGCATAAACATCTGCCGGAATGCTATCTACCGTGATCTGGACGAAACCGTCGGCAAACAGCTCGTCTTCGCTCACGACCATCAGACTATCTCCGGCTTGGTTCAACAGAGCCAGCCTCGCGGCATGGCCATTCACATTCGACTGAGCCGGAGCGATGAGATTCACCGTGATAGAGCCGGTGGTGGCAGAGGTGTCATTATTGACCGGGTCTTTGCCGCAACCGCCGATAGATATTGCCAAGAGCAACAAACTGAGGGTCAACGCCCACTGGCGCGATGCAAAATTTCGATGGAACATACTTCTCTCCTGTTGGGATTATAATGCCGCCTCTTGTCTCCATTATCGGCCATCATAGAACATTGTTGAGAAACACGAGTAAATTGGTATATTTTGCGTGGACGACGATTTGAAGAAGAATGTCGACATGCTAACAACTGGCGTTCGTTTATTAGAATGCCGCAACATGAGGAGGTATTTCCATGGCCGACCCACAACAGGCACTGCAAACGCAGCTCAAGAACATTCAGACTAAGACCGGAAAGACGTTGGATGAACTTGCGAAGATCGTGAAGATGAGCGGTTTGACCAAGCATGGCGAAATCCGCGACATGCTCAAAGTAGACCTTGGATTAGGACACGGCGATGCCAACACGCTTACTCATGTGATCCTCAAGAGTGATGGCGCCAGCGCCGCGCAGGAAACGACCTCCGCGGGTGGCGATGTCCTAGATACTATCTACACCGGCCCCAAAGCCCATATGCGACCGATACACGAAGCGCTCATGAAGAAAATCAGTACATTTGGTGAGTTCGAGATCGCGCCCAAGAAGGGGTATGTCAGCCTTCGACGGAAAAAGCAGTTCGCCATGCTCGGCCCCGCGACCAATACGCGGTTCGAAGTTGGATTGAATGTGAAGGGGCTGAAAGCGGGGGGACGGCTTGAAGAACTCCCGGCCGGCGGAATGTGCAATTACAAAGTCAAACTCACCGAAGTATCCGAGGTCAATGACGAGCTGTTCAGTTGGATCAAACAGGCATTCGACAGCGCCGGGTGAGCTGTCTGGGCTTCTCGGTCATGCTGAACGGAGCAAGGCCAGCTGTATACGCAGGCCATGCATGTCATCCACCAGTGTGATTCCTGCACCCAACAACGCAGACTGATACGCGTGAGCCGCTGATCCCCCTATGATAATGGGCAACTGGTCGCCGATCAGGCGGCGAAGTCTGGCCATCTCACCCGGCAAACGCGGGTCATCCGCGGGAAACACCACACTCAATGCGATCGCTGTCGCTCCGGTCTGCTGCACGGTTCCGGCGATCTCCTCTGCCGGAAGACTCGGTCCCAGATATATCGGTCGCCATCCTTCCAGCGCTGCCTGGACCGCCGCAATCATCGCGCCCAGTTCGTGCAACTGCCCCGCCGGAGTGGAGATCACGATGGCTGGCGCGTTGGCCGGATATCGGTGGGAGAGCAACATCGCACCCACATGCTGACTCACCATGGCAGTCGCCATATGCTCATGCGCGATTCGCAAATTCCCTTCTTTCCAAAGAGAACCGACTTGATCCATCAGCGGCAAAATCACCTTGTCCAGAACAACGGCCTGGCCGAGCTGAACTTCCGCGAGGGTGAGAACAGCATCCAGCTCCTCGGCATCCAGCTTTTTGATAGCCTTGAGCGCGCGCTCCACGAAGTACGCTGACGTATTCTCCGACGCGACAGCCGGTAGAGTTGCGGTTTTGGATCCGATCAATCGCTCTAATTCGGTATTGGACATGGACGCGATGTCCCCGATCCTGTGACCGGCCTGCACCGCCATATGCAGCAGGCGCAAATGCTCGATCTCCGTCTCGGAATAAAGACGACGATTGGTATCTGTACGATTGGGTGTGACCGCCCGATATCTCTTCTCCCACACCCTTATCAAATGCTGGCTGATGCCGAGCCGCTTCGCCACGGCCCGAATGCCCAATCCCGGTTCTCTGGCTAGTTCCATCACTGTATTGTCCGATATTTCAATCATCAAAAGTTAGACATTATATACACCCTGTAAGACATTAGACAAGCCTTAAGTTCCACATACTGACGAATCCAATCCACGCGGCTTAGCCATCGGCTAATATAACCTATTATATAAGAGTGGATTATGCGATTCCATGAAAAATCTTCGTTTTTCGTGAACTTCTTTCGCCTCTGAACAGTTTAATTAGGCAAACGATAGACAAATGATGAACAAACAGGTCGAGCGTCTGAAGCGCTCGAACCCTTAAGACAGGAGAAGAAAATGAAATCAATAGACACCATCGTCGCCCTGCTACTGGTCATCGGCGGCCTGAACTGGGGTCTGGTCGGATTCATGAATTTCGATCTGGTCGCAACCCTGCTTGGTGATGCCACCATGCTCAGCCGCCTGGTCTATGTGGTGGTTGGCCTCTGCGCCATCTATCAGATGCTTCAGTGGAAAGCTATCCAGCGCCGCTGGGGTATGTCTGCCGCCCGGGCCTAGGATTGTCAAACAACTCTACACAATAGAAGAAGAGGAACGAGAAACCATGAAAACTTTGAAATCAATCGCGCTTGCTAGCGCGTTCGTGTTTGCCCTGATGAGCGTAGTCGTCACCGCGCAGGCAAGTGATGCTGACAAGAAGGCGCCGGCCAAGCAGTTGGATATTGTCGAGACCGCAGTCACGGCAGGCAATTTCACGACTCTAGTTGCGGCAGTGCAAGCCGCTGGCCTGGTCGAGACCCTCAAGGGGAAAGGTCCGTTCACGGTCTTTGCGCCGACGGACGAAGCGTTCAAGAAGCTCCCAGCCGGTACGGTTGAAGCCCTTCTTAAGGACAAAGCGAAACTGACCGCTATTCTGACCTATCACGTAGTCGCCGGCGAAGTCAAAGCCGCCGATGTGGTCAAGCTTACCGAAGCGAAGACGGTCAATGGCCAGAGTGTGAAGATCACCACAACCAAGGACGGCGTGATGGTGGATTATGCAAAGGTCGTTAAGGCAGACATCACTGCTTCCAACGGCGTTATCCACGTCATTGACACGGTGATCCTGCCCAAAGAAAAAGAATAACATCACTGAGAACTGATCGAACGGGTCGTGCCGCCTATTGCTGGCGCGACCCGACCAAAACTGACAAGAACGAAAACAAATAGAGGAGTAAACTGATGTTTAAGAAAGCAATGCTCGTGACAATGCTCGCTGCGCTTCCGCTAGCGATCACCTCCTGTAGTGATGATGACAACCCGGTCGCATCGCAGCCCAAAGCCAATGTAATGGTGGTTCACGCATCCCCGAATGCCCCCGCGGTTGACCTGCTGGTCGACAACAACGTTGCGGGGACCGGTCTGGCATTTCCCGCCAACACAGGCTACCTGCCGGTGAATGCCGGGACACGCAATGTGAAGGTCAATGTGACCGGTACCAGCACAACGGTCATCAATGCGGACCTGGCACTCACGGCGAACGGCGACTATACCGTTTTGCGGTTGATTCCGTCAGCAAGATCTCGACTGTCGTTCTGGAAGACAATCTCGCCACGCCGGCCGCCGGCAAAGCGCACGTTCGCTTTGTTCACCTCTCCCCGAACGCCCCAGCCGTCAATATCACGCTGACCGATGGGACCATCGTGTTCGGCAACAAAGCGTTCAAGCAGTCGACCGACTTCACCCCGCTCGATGCCGGTACTTACAACCTGCAGGTTCGTGATGCCGCCACCAACACTGCCGTGGTGCTGAGCTTGAATGGTGTCGTTCTCACCGCCGGTGACATCTACACCGTCTTCGCCAAAGGATTTGTTGGCGGAGCTGGTGCTCAGGCGCTGGGTGCGGAGATCATCGTCAACAATTAACCAAAGTGTTCGGGCCTCGGCTGGACGATGCCGGGGCCCTTACTCATAAACAAGAACTCAGAAGAACTGGGAGCAAAACAAAATGAAGCGCTTACTAATTCTCGTCACGGCGTTGGCCCTGTTGGCCACCTCTGCTTTCGCCAGCCGAGCAAAGACTGCTCGCCTGCAGGTGATTCATAACGCAGCCGATCCGGCGGCGGCAGTCGTTGACATCTATGTCAACGGCGAACTCCTTCTCAACGATTTCGCGTTCCGCGCGGCGACACCGTTTATTGATGTCCCTGCCGGCGTGCAGTTGAATATCGGCGTCGCGCCGGGCACCAGCTCGTCATCAGCGGATATTCTCGCCACTATCCCCGTCACTCTGCAGAAGGGGAAGATCTATGTCGCGATAGCCAACGGTGTCCTTGACCCCAATGCGTTTGCCTCCAACCCGGAAAACAAGTCCATTGGCTTTACTCTTTTTGCCAAAGACAAGATGCGCGAAAAGGCCACCTGGCGCCGCAATGTTGATCTCAATATTTTCCATGGTGCGACCGATGCCCCGGCCGTGGATGTTCGTGTTACTGGCAAGTACTCCTGGAATCTGGTGAGTGGACTTTCCTACGGTGAGTTCTCCGGATACAAAGATGTTTCTCCCCGCCAGTACCAGATCAATATCACTCCGGCCGGTGACGAAAACACGGTTGTAGCTGCCTATCAGGCCGACTTAACCGGACTGGCCGGTGGTGCGGCAGTAGTGTTTGCTTCAGGCTTTCTGAATCCTGCAGCTAATCAAGAGGGTGCTGCGTTTGGTCTGTTCGCCGCGCTGCCGAATGGCACGGTGATCGAACTCCCGCAGGTCACTACCGCTCGTTTGCAGGTGATCCACAATGCCGCCGATCCGGCCGCTGAAATGGTTGATGTCTATGTGAATGGCGGTCTGCTCCTCGACAATTTCGCCTTCCGTACAGCTACTCCGTTTGTTGATGTTCCGGCCGGAACTCCGCTCGAGATAGGCGTGGCTGGTTCCAACAGCGCGAATGCTTCGGAAGCGCTTGCCACGTTTACTGTCACTCTTACTCCCGGCCGTACGTATGTCGCTATGGCAAACGGTGTCCTCGATCCGAACGGCTTTGCCGAGAACCCGGATGGTCTTCCGATCGGTTTCTCACTCTATCCGCAGGAAGGGATCGCGGAGAAATCACCTTACGGGCATCTCGTCAATCTGGTAGCTTTCCATGGTGCTTCCGATGCTCCGACTGTAGATGTCGTTCCGCAACTCGGGAAAGTCCGGATCCCGATCTTTAACGATCTCTCCTATGGTTCCTTCTCTGAACGTCGTCTGCTCCCGGCCTGGAAGTACATCCTCGATGTGACTCCGGGCGGCGACAACAAAACGGTGGTAGCTTCCTTTGTTGCTGATCTTCGGGGTCTTGCAGGAGGCGCGGCTGTAGTTTTTGCTTCAGGATTTTTGAATCCGTCCGCCAATGGAGATGGTTCTGCATTTGGGCTTTTCGCCGCTCTCGCTGATGGCACCGTACTTGAACTTCCCGCGGCCAGTGCCACCGAGACTGCAGTCGCCAAGCTCGACAACAGCCTTCCGTCAGAGTTCGCATTAGATCAGAACTACCCGAATCCGTTCAACCCGACGACCACTATCTCCTTCTCCCTGCCGACACCGTCGGATGTCTCCCTGAAGGTGTACAATGTCATCGGTCAGGAGGTTGCTTCGCTGGTGGAAGGCCCGATGGGCGCGGGCGCACACACTGTTCAGTTTGATGCCACGAATCTATCTTCGGGCATTTATTTCTACCGCCTGACGGCAGGTGGTGTCACGCAGAGCAAGAAGATGAGCTTGCTTAAGTAACACTCGGATATTGTTCGACTGAAAGCCGGCGCCGGATAGGGTGCCGGCTTTCGTTTTTCCACGCTCTGGAACTCCCCCGGTTTCCCGGCCGTTTATGTAAATGTCACGAGCCCGCACACGACACTCAGTCCAGAGCAAAGGAAATATGGAGATTCAACAAAACTTCGACGGCGCCAAGGGGAGTTTTTTCATCGAACAGGATGGCACACGGGTCGCCGAAATGACGTACGTGCAGTCAACCTCGATTCTGATGATCATTGACCATACCGAGGTATCCCCCATCTTGAAAGGGCAGGGAGTCGGTGCCAAACTAGTTCGGGCAGGTGTAGAACACGCACGCCAAAATGGCCTGAAGATCGTTCCGCTCTGTCCCTTCGCCAAAGTAGAGTTCGAGCGGCATACTGAGTATGCGGATGTCTTAGTCAAGTAAGCGAGGTATCTCCTGATGCGAGACAAATTGACCAAAAAGTATTCGAATGGTGAGATAACGGTCATCTGGAAGCCGGATCTCTGCATACACTCCACACTCTGCTGGAAGGGCCTCGGCTCTGTCTTTAATCCCAAGGAACGCCCCTGGGTAAAGATTGATGGAGCTACCTCCGACCAGATCATCGCGCAGGTCGACAAATGTCCTTCCGGTGCCCTATCGTATCAACGTGACTCAGCAACACCGCCGGCTGAATCCGCAAAACCGGCCACCACTGTAGAAGTGACAGAGAATGGCCCGCTGATCTTGACCGGGAGCGTTACACTTCGACACGCCAACGGTCAGGAAGAGGTCAGGGATCGGACCACGGCTTTCTGTCGCTGTGGGCAGTCCGGCAAGAAGCCGTTTTGCGATGGGAGCCACACGCGCACCGGATTCAAAGGGTGATCAACGAACTCAAATTGTGATATTCTCTGATTCGACTGTCCGCTATTTTGCATTGGGGCGAGGATAGGGAGAATGGTATTTCATGCATGAAAAGTGGAAAAACCTTATCTGGCTCCAATTTGGAGCATCGATTGACTCGATCAAGAGGAGTATAGAACTCTGTCCCGATGCACTCTGGTCCGACCAATCGCGCGAACCCCAGTACTGGTATCTGGCATTTCACACCATTTTCTGGCTCGATTTCTATATGGAAGATTCAAGCGAGGGATACTATCCGCCGGAACCATTCGGCCTGGAAGAACTTGATCCGGCCGGTCTGCTTCCGCCGCGCGTTTATTCAAAACAAGAGCTGCTCGCGTTTTTGGCCCATGCCAGGGCTAATGCCAAACAAGCGCTTCACCGGCTGACAGAAGAAGCGAGTACTCAATCATATCATTTCGCCAACACCCATATCACGGTTGCCGAAAAATTCCTTTATAATATGCGCCACTGCCAGCATCATGCGGCCCAGATGAATCTGATCATGCGGCAAGCCGTCGATTCAGCGCCAGGTTGGGTCTTTCAGGCGAAAGATCAGTTGTGAAAGAAGGAGAGACACTCTTGACTAGTACTTCGCATATTAACGCTATCCTCAAGCGCGAACTCAATACACTGTCACGCGAGCTTGATGGCTACCCCGATGAAGCGCTGATCTGGGCGCATCCAGCCGGGGTCAAAAACCCTGCCGGGAGTCTTGCGCTCCATTTGCTCGGTAATACGCGCCACTTCATTGGCGCAATCCTGGGAAACTCCGGCTATGTACGGAACCGCGAGTTTGAATTCTCCGGCACGCCGGTCGCACGGGCAGAGATCCAGCGTGATATTGTCACCGCTATCACTGAGATCGAAAGAACCCTTGCCGATCTTTCCGAAGAGACACTCAACGCGATCTACCCGATAGAGGTCGGCAAGACCCGACTGGTCACCGGGCTGTTTCTCGTGCACCTGACGACGCATTTCAGCTACCATCTCGGCCAGATAGACTACCACCGTCGACTGGTGACTGGCAATTCCGAAGGGATCGGGGCACAGTCAATCCAGGAGCTGTTGAAGTAACTCCCTCGTGAGATAAGTAGCTCTCCGGGCACCGGCTGGTCGGTATAAAGGGAGTCGCGCGTTTTTATCTTGGCCGATCAACGGGTCGGATACGAGATTTTGGCGGCTGTAGAAACCAGAGGTGACTGTATGTCTTGGTTCACACGATTTCCTTCATATGAGTTCCTGGCACGCAATGCGGTTCGCGGCTTGACCCGATTCCCGCTGACTTTCTTGTCAGGCGTGCTGGCGTCGTGCTTTCTTGTGTTGTTGATCGAGCGCGATGCATTCCCCACTAACCCGTTGCTTCAGAAGTGGGCGGCTTTCTCAGCGCTCGGCCTCCCCCTGTTTACTGCCTTGGCCGCATTCGCCGAAAAGCGACAACTCAGTCGTCTGGCAAACTACGGCACTCAGGCTATCGGGATCCTTCTGCTGGCGATCGTCTTCCTCACGACACCCACGGATATTACTTATCCCAATATTCACTGGGTCCGGATCATTCTGCTTGCCGTCGCTTTCCACTGCCTGGCGGCCTTCCTGCCGTTTTTGGGTGGAGATCAGACACAGGGGTTCTGGCAATACAACAAAGCGCTGTTCCTTCGCTTCCTTACTTCCGGACTTTTTTCGGCAGTGATGTTCGGCGGCTTGGCTATCGCACTCTGGGCACTCAAGACGCTGTTTGATTTTGACTTCGATGATGACATCTATATGCAGCTCTGGTCGATCTGCGCCGGTTTCTTCACCACCTGGCTTTTCATCTCCGGTATACCGGAGGATCTCAATGCACTTGACAAGCCGACCGAATATCCACGCGGACTCCGCATTTTCACTCAATACATTCTGCTTCCCCTGGTCGGGCTTTACCTGGTGATCCTCTATGCGTACGGTTTGAAGATCGTTCTCCAGTGGAGCTGGCCGCGCGGCTGGGTTTCGCAACTGGTGCTCTGGTATTCGGTGGTCAGCATACTTGCCCTGTTGCTTCTCTGGCCGTTGCGCGAAAAGGCCGAGAGCAAATGGATCAGCACTTTCAGTAAGTGGTTCTTCCGATTGCTCGTCCCACTGCTTGTCATGCTTTTCCTCGCGATCTTCGAGCGGATCGGCGAATATGGTGTGACGGTCAATCGCTATCTCGTTATCGCCATGGCCTGCGGCCTGGCGGTGGTGGTGCTCTATAACGTCTTGAGCCGGAAAAAAGACATTCGCCTGATTCCGATCGTGGTTTGTGCAGTGGCTTTACCCTCGGCCTATGGACCGCAGAGCGCATTCTCTGTCGCAGAATCAAGCCAGATCTCCCGCCTGGACAGCAAACTACGCTCCCACGACATCGTACCGAGTGGCGACACAACCGCCGTGTTAATTGAGGTCGACCTGGAAGAACGGAAGTCGATGAGTTCCACGATCGATTATCTGGTGAGCTGGCACGGACGCGAGCCGTTTGGATTCTGGTTTGCGGACTCGATTCTCGCCACTATCTCTGAAACCGACCGTACCCCGAATGATGATCTCGCCAGACTACTCGGCTTTGAATATGCCGGGCAATTTCTTGGATACTGGGATCAAAATTGGCAGGGGAAATGGTTCAACCGGAACTACGATCAACATCTGGCAGTCGATGTTTCATCCTATCAGTATCTGATCCCACTCGATTTCGGATATTCCGACAGGATGGAGATAGCCGTAACCCGCCAATTGGGAGCCGACTCGCTCAGTTTGACATTCCAGCAACGGACGGCAGAACTGGCTATTCAATGGATTGCAGATTCTTCTGAGACAGAAGCGCTCAAATTCGATCTCACTCAAGAGATGATTGCCGCTGCAGCTAAATACATGGAAAACGACACCACAAAATCAGAACTTCATCTGAGAGCTGAGAACGCTCAAATGGAGGCGTTGCTGATAGTGCTCGAGGTGAATGGTCAGGCCGCGTCTGATTCTGCGGTGGTGGGCTTGTTCCAGGGAGAACTACTGATCCGAAAGAAGTAGCGCTACCGAATACAGTGAAAGGTCACTTCCTGCGCCTGCAGGAACTCTTCCGCTTTGGCGCCATGCAGCATGGCGAGCGTCGCGAGCAGGCCCGATTCGGTACACTGACCGGCGATAACGGTTACACTTCGCGGCGCATGTTTCACCGGCCAGCCGGTCCGCGGGTCGAGAATGTGGCCCAGACGCTTTCCTTTGTAGAGGCAGAATCTTCGCGAATCTCCACTTGTCGCAATCGCACCATTTCGCAGTTCGATCACCCCGGCTACCTTTTCTTCATTTTCCGGCTTTTCGATCCCGACTGTCCATGGCTCACGCCCACTATCGGAGACGATTGCCCGAATATCTCCGCCGAAATTGACCATGACTGACCTGCCGGATTTTTCATGGAGCAGATTGGCCGCACGATCAACTGCATACTCTTTGCCGATCCCCCCCAGATCGATCTGCATGCCGGGGAGGAGTGTGATGCTTCTGTCGGTCAGCGCCACCTTGGACCAACCAACAACGGCGAGCAGACTGCGGATCAACTCTTTGTCCGGATGAATCGGCTGCCCATCAAATTTCCAGGCTTTTCGCAGTACCCCCGAGGTGATATCAAAGAGGCCATCACTCAGTTGAAAACAGGAATTCGCATATGCCAGCATGCGGGAGGTCTCGTCATCGAGCTCCACGGGCTGACCGTTAGAGTGATTGATCGCATGGATGATATTGTCATCCCGGTAGCGGCTGAATTTGGATTCGATTCGAAGGGTTTCAGAAAGGGCAAGTGAAGCCAGAAATCTGGCTTCACTTTCGGTATCGGTGTCTATCAGCAGTTCGCACGGACTGGCCATGGCGGAAAATTCCGCCTTCCAGCAATTCTCGGATCTGCGCAGGACCAACTCCTTAGAGAGCATGCTCGAACCCTATCCGGAACATCAGGGCATCCATATCCGGGAAGAGCTTGGCATCGCGCAGCGATCCGAAAAGACCGGGCGGTGATGCGTCTCCCCGTTGCATGTAGTACTCTCCTCCGATACTGATCTTATTCCCCTGATGAAGCGGAAATGAGTACTGCAATCCCATCGTATAGGCATTGAAGCTCGCCAAACGATAGTCAGCCGATGCAAAACCGGGGAGAGGATCCCCCTGCAACAGAAACGCGCGATAGAAGTCGGCCTCGGTTTGATGATACCAACGGAAATGCGGGACGAGCGCTTTATCCCCCTTGAATTGCCACCGATAGAAAAGTTCGACCGTATTCGACGTGATCCCCCAGTCATCCCAGAAATGGCGATAAGAGAGATCGACCGTATGACCGCCGAGGTACCGTCGCACCTGTCCATATACAGATTGCTTGGTGCGGCTGTCCGGTCTCCCTTCATACAGGTAGTCGACAGGTTCGCCGGGATTGGCGCCGGTCGCTGGCTCTACCACTGAGAGCAACTTGTATGGATCATTCAGGTAGCCGGTCACACTTCCATACGAGTAGTTGGCGCGAAAGATCGTCTGCCGGTTGAGCACCTGAGTCACACCGACCAGGAGATCGAAAACATCTTTCTTTTCTTTCCCCTCCGGGCCGTCATCGTCATCCTCTTCGCCACCACCACCGTCATCGACAGCCAATGGCATGGAGGACAACGGCACGTGTGTTCCTCCAACTGTTCGCACCAGTTCATGGGCGAAACTCCCCGATATCCCGACAGTTGTGTTTTTGTCGAAAAACTCGCGGCTCAGTCCGGCATTCAGACCGAAAGAACTGTAATCATGTTCGCTGGAGAAATGCCCGCCGATATTGAGCGATGTCAGGCGACCCAGCGGCTGAGTCAGGCCGAGGTCGAATGCAAAGCGGGTGTCTTTGAAGGTATCATCGAGCGGCGTTTCGCCGGGACGAATCGTGTAGCTTCCGTTGCCCGATGGACGAGTGAATGTCTGGATCTGACTTGAGGGAGTCGCGCCATTCGGCGAGGCACCGGTCAAGCCATCAAAGGTCAATTTGGCAGAGACCACCCGGTCACCTTTAAGGAAGAGAGTTCCGGCCAGGACTCCCTCAGCAGCTTTCACGCGACTGGTCTCGCTGTAGAGAAGAAGCGAGGATTCCACTTTCCCGGTGGTATTCGAAGCGACCAAATTTCCGCCCAGCAAGACAGTGGTGATCGCCGCGGCCGCTTTGGCTATGGAACGCGGCTTGGTCAGTTGCATCCGCATCCGCCCCCTCCGAAACCGCGACCGCCACTGGAGGCTTCCTTGCTGAAATAGATATGGTCATCCAGGCCGCGATCCACAGCTTCGTTATCCAACTGCATCGAGGGTTTCGCCATGATATCCCGCTCCCATGGTTTGACCCCCACCGGCGCACAGCTATTGATCACCAACATGGCGAACACCAGCAGTGTCAACAACAAGGCGGTTTGCTTTTTCATTATGGCTTCCTCGGTTCTTTGAGCAGCGCCACTATCTCGGCGCGTATTTTAGTGGTATCGGCAGAAACGAACCCCTGGTGCAGTTCGCGCAAAGTCCCATCTCGCCCATAAATGAAGGAAGATGGAACCGCCTTGAGATCGTAGCGCTTGGCCAGATTCCCTTCCGGATCCATCACGATCTTGAAGGGAGGGCGCATCCGCTCGAGAAAAATCGTAGCCTCTGATGAGTCCTTATCCAGATCGATCGCGATGATCTGAAGGCCGCTATCGGCATAAGTCCGACTCAGCTCTTTCATGAAAGGGAACGAAAGTGCACAGGGGGTACACCATGAGGCGAAGAAATCGAGATAGACAACCTTGCCGGCTACTTGATTGGAATCGCTCCAGTCGGCGCCGATCTCCTGCAACGTGGCAGGCGCGGATTTCGGTTTGCCAAAGATTGAGGAAGTAGAAGAGGCCAGCAGAAGGCCGATCCAAACAGTGTTGATACAGAGTGCTCGTAATATCAAACTAATTTCCTCTCTGTTCGAGGGTGAATAGTTCTGTTATCGACTCGATATCAACTTCGGACGGCAAGGTTCCTTATTTGAATATTTGTGATAGCCGTTCTTTTACAATGACTTTAGATAGAATGTTCCCGAACAGTAAAGGAATCAACTGGTTTCTGGGATAAATGGCCGAAATTTACGCGATCGGAGTTAAGCAGGAGTGCGTAAATCTATACTCAATTGTCCAATAAACGAGAAATTTGGTCCAACCAGGCAACATTAGCGCGGACGCAACGCCCTGTCTGTTTCCCGGCCCAACCGGCAGACCAGCTCCGGAAATGCTCGCACATCCTCAACAGTCGTCCGGAAATTCACGATGCAAGCACGCAGCACAAACACGCCACTCAACATCGCTGGCGACACAAATGCCTCCCCGGACTTCTCAATCGCTATCATGATCTGCTCATTCAGATTGTTGAGATACTCCAGCGTGTCCGGTTGATCTGCTCTCTCCCGAAGATCCGCCGGCACGAAGCGGAAGGTGGCGATGCTCAACCCCTGCGTTTTTGCTTCAAGCTCCGGCTGCTGCTGTGCGGCCCGGAACATCTCCGCGGAGAGTTGAATATCATCCTCGATCATCTGCAGATATCCGGCTCTTCCCACTTGCTGTAATGTCAGCCAGATCTTAAGCGCTCGGAAGCCGCGCGAGTTTTGCATGCCAAAATCGACATAATTGACCCGCTCGGGATCGAAGTGGTAATATGGCGGATGATACGAAAAGGCGTTGATCATCGTTTCCGGTCGACGGACCAGCGCGCAGCCTGCCTCGAGCGGCATATAGAGCCATTTGTGCGGATCAACCGCCACCGAGTCCGCCTCGCGCAGTCCTTTCAGATCTGAGGGAGCGCTTTTCGCATTGGCCGCAAAACCACCGTATGCGCCATCGACATGGAACCAGAGATCATACTTACGACAGATCTCCGCGATCTCATACATTGGGTCAACTGCGCCGGTGCTGACTGTCCCGGCATTGCCAACTACCAGGAATGGCTTGAGCCCGAATGAAAGATCACTTTCTATCTGGGTCCGCAACGCCGTCGTATCCATCCGCAATTCTTTGTCGGTCTGAATCCATCGAATTGAGTCGGTTCCGATTCCAAACAGATCGGCCGCCTTCTGCACCCAGGTATGGGTCTCCGCAGAGCAGTAGGCGATCATCTTATGAGAGGTTGGAGTGGATAGTCCTTTGGCTCTGATATCCCAATCCGCCTTGGCGACGCGGGCGCATAGGAAACCGACGAAGTTTGCCATATTGCCGCCGCTCACCAGAACGCCGCCACAATCCGATGGGTAACCGATCAACTCGGCCATCCACTGGATCGATTGTGCTTCGATCTCCGATGCCGCCGGCGACAATGTCCATCCACCGCAGTTCGGATTGACTGCCGAGGCCAGGAAATCGGCCAGTATGCCCATCGGTGCCGGACCGGCTGTAACGTATCCCCAGAAGTGGGGATGTCCGTTGTAGAGGGAGTTGTTCATCAGCACCGAAACGGCCTGATCGAGGATCTGTTTTGGATCGGCACCCTCTATCGGCAATGGACGGGGAGAGGAGATCAAGCGACGGATCTCCGATGGTTCCGGCGATGGCGTCACAGGTCGGCTCGGGAGAGTCTCCAACATTTGCGCGATCTGATCGACAAGGCGGTGTCCCAGTTCGCGAAACTGTTCGCTGCTCATCTGTACTGCGGCTTGCCGCGAAGTTGATTCGTTGGTCCGAACTGCCATGCTGATGACTCCTTACCTGATTCTCGACTCTGGTTATCTCAGCCCTGCAAAAAGATCTGTTTCCTGCGTCCGGCCGCCATTCACCAGACTATACACCCGATAAAACTCCTGCGATCCCCAGAGTTGGCGGTGGTCTTCTTCACCCAGCGATTGCAGTTTGGTGTAGATGGTCAACTGCGTCTGATGGTGTGAGATCGCTTTCCAGACGGTCGGCCAGTGCTTTTCCGTATTGATCACGGTAGTGATCTGCCAGACCGGCCATGGGGACGAAGAACGCTCTACGCCGTCTACCAGTATCTTCAATTCACGAAACGCGCTCATGTAAGCCGCTGATTTCCCCGGAGTCCAGACCATGTAATACAGCTTGGACACTTGATGTGGTTCCGCGGGCAGGTCAATTCCAGCCGCTGCTTTGAATGATGCATCCGCCGCCGCCACACAGGCCGCGACAGTGAACTGCGAGATCGCAATATGATCCGGATGCCCATATGCGCCATCCGGACCGAAAGTGGTCACCACATCCGGTTTGATCCGCCGAATATGTGCGGCGATTTTTGAGATCGCTTCGTGCGGGTCCGCCTGATCCAGGTCTTTGTCGAGATAGTCAAGAAAACTGACTTCGCGAATCCCCAGCTCTTTCGCCGCCGCGAGCAGTTCCTGTTCGCGTGTTTTCGCGATCACTTCGATCGGCGGTTTCTCCGCCTGATCAAAATATCTACCGCGTTCGCCGCGGGTGGCGCAGACAAGATAGGTGGCGATACCGTCGGCTCGGTAGCGGGCCAGTGTCCCTCCCATACCCAGAGATTCGTCATCAGGATGTGCCAGTACGGTCAGTAGAGAAAGCGGTCGTGACAATCCAAAACGCTCCTGTGTCGAGGACTAAATTAGTCCATGCTAATTGTCTCAATAAATAGTATCCTCTGGTTAGAGCAAGCGGATTTGCTTGCACTGATTATTGACCCGATTCGTCCATACCCTGATACTGCCATCCGAAAGGGGAAGAGCATGTTACGAGCTTTTATTCTTGGGCTGTGGCTGACCGCCTCGGTCGCCGCACAACAACCAACGGATTCGACCCCGCCGCCGTGTGCCTCTTCCGAGGCCGCTCAGTTTGATTTCTGGATCGGGGAATGGGACCTTACCTGGGCGGACTCAGGACGCGGCCACAACAGCATCACCAAGCCGCTGGGAAATTGTGTGATACAGGAGCAGTTCCGTGATCTGGCTCCCAACAGCCTGATCGGGCATTCCGTTTCAGTCTATGACCCGCAAGCCAAGACCTGGCGACAGACCTGGGTCGACAACACCGGAGCCTACATGACCTTCACCGGCGGCTGGGAAAGGGACCGCATGATCCTCTCTCGCTCCGTCACCCGCAAGGACGGCAAGGAGATCCTTCAGCGCATGGTCTTTCGCGATATCACCCGAGAGAGTTTTGTCTGGGACTGGCAGTCCTCGACCGACTCCGGAAAGATCTGGGCAATGCAGTGGCAGATCAATTACTCACGGTCCAGGTGAGATAGTTTCTGCCGCCCTTCGCGCGTAAAGCTCTGGCACTCTTCGGTCACGTATTCTATCTTTCGACCTTGAAGAGGAGTTGCCATGAATTCGCACGAATTTCGCAAAGAGGGACATCGTCTGGTCGACTGGATGGCCGACTATCTGGATAATCTTCGTGACCTGCCGGTCCGTTCTACCGTTGCACCGGGCGAGATCATCAATGAGATTCCCACAGCACCGCCGATAACTTCGGAACCATTCGACAAGATCTTTTCGGATTTCCAGCAGAAGATCATGCCGGGCATGACTCATTGGCAACACCCTTCGTTTTTTGCCTATTTCCCGGCCAATTCCAGCGCACCATCCGTGCTTGCCGAGATGTTGACCGCCACGCTCGGGGCGCAATGCATGATCTGGCAAACTTCGCCCGCCGCCGCAGAGCTGGAAGAGCGGATGATGCAGTGGCTCGGCCAGATGCTCGCTCTGCCCGGTGGATTCACCGGCGTGATTCAGGACACCGCCTCTACGGCCTCTCTTTGTGCTATCCTGACTGCCCGCGAACGCAAGACTGATTTTCGGATCAACGAATGTGGTTTCTCTGGCCACAAGTTTAGCCTCTATTGCTCGACAGAAACTCACTCCTCGATTGAAAAGGGAGTCAAGATCGCCGGATTCGGCCGCGCGAACCTGAGGCAGATCGCGGTCGATGACCGCTTTGCCATGATCCCTTCGGAATTGGAGAAGGCGATCCTTCAGGATAAAGCCGCCGGCTTCACTCCGCTCTGCGTTATAGCGACCATCGGTACAACCGGCTCGACGGCGATCGATCCGCTCAAGCAGATCGGCGATATCTGCGTTCAGCACGGCATCTGGCTGCACGTCGATGCCGCCTATGCCGGAACCGCTCTGCTGCTTCCCGAAATGCGCTGGATGAGCGAAGGTCTTGAACTGGCCGACAGTTTTGTGTTCAATCCGCACAAATGGATGTTGACCAATTTTGACTGCTCCGCCTATTTCGTGCGCGACCGAGAGGCACTTATCCGGACATTTGAGATCCTCCCCGAATATCTCAAGACCGCAGAGGCGGACCGGGTGAACAACTATCGCGACTGGGGGATACCGTTAGGGCGGCGCTTCCGGGCGCTCAAACTCTGGTTTGTCATCCGGTCATTTGGCGTCGAGGGATTGCAGAAACTGATTCGCCAGCATATCTCTCTCGCTCAATGGGTCGCTGGCGAGATAAGGCAATCGCCTGATTTCGAGCTGCTCGCTCCGCATCCGCTCAGCCTGGTCTGTTTCCGCTATCACCCCGGGACTGTCGACAACCCAGAAGAACTGAACCAACTCAATGCGAAGCTGCTGGCGGACCTGAACGGAACCGGCAAACTGTATATGACTCATACCAAACTTCGCGGCGCATATACTCTCCGCATGGTAATCGGGCAGAGCGGCGTCACGCGACACGATGTAGAGTCTGCCTGGGATCTGATTCAGACGACCGCTCGGAGCGTTCGCTGAATCGTCATCTTTCTGTCATGGTGAAACGACTCCGGCACTTCGGGAACCGCCGCGTGTTATAATTCGCGAGAGCTCTCGATCACCGGGAGATCCTGACCGGCTCTCGGAGAGGAATTTCATCGTGAACCGAACACACTATCTGCGTCTGATCTGGGTTGCCATTATTGCACTGGTCGGCATTGGGATCGCCTCAGTAGCGGTCACCTCACAGGACCAGGCCAAGGAGAAAAGCATGGAATTCAACAAGTTGACCCCCGAAGAAGAACGGGTCATCGTAAATAAGGGAACGGAAATGCCGTTCACCGGCGAGTATTATCTGCATACCGCCAAAGGAACCTATACCTGCAAGCGGTGCGGAACGGCACTCTATCGCTCTGGTGACAAGTTTGATGCTGGCTGTGGATGGCCCAGCTTCGACGACGCCATCCCGGGCGCAGTGAAGCGAACTCTTGATGCTGACGGTCGGCGGACCGAGATAACCTGTGCCAAATGTGGCGCGCATCTCGGACATGTCTTCGAGGGTGAGCAGTTCACCGAGAAAAACACGCGTCACTGTGTTAACTCGATCTCGATGAACTTCGTACCGGAATCAGCTATGCCGGCCGAAGTGAAAACCGAACGCGCCTATTTTGCCGGTGGATGTTTCTGGGGAACCGAGCATCTGCTCGAACAACAGCCGGGCGTGATCTCCGCCGTGTCCGGCTATATGGGTGGAACGAAAGAGAACCCGACCTATCGCGAAGTCTGCTCCGGAACGACCGGTCATACTGAAACGGTCGAGGTCGTCTATGATCCGTCAAAGACCGACTATGAATCATTGGCGAAGTACTTCTTCGAGATACATGACCCGACGCAGATCGATCGCCAGGGACCGGATGTGGGCGACCAGTATCGCTCGGCCGTCTTCTTCACATCTGAACAGCAGAGGCTGATTGCCGAAAAATTGGTCGGTCAGTTGAAAGAAAAGGGATACAAAGTAGTCACTCAGATCGCTCAGGCGGACAAGTTCTGGGAAGCTGAAAAATACCACCAGGACTACTACAACTACACCGGCAAGGAACCGTACTGTCACTTCTATACCAAACGGTTCTAGTTTTCACGCCGACTTATATGCAAAACGGACCCCGAGTCACAGGGTCCGTTTTCATTTGCACGTGTGTTACCTGGAGTACGGCGTCCGGCCTAGCGTTCGCGCTCTGCCTGGATCGCGCTGACGCCGCTTAGCAGTGATGACAGATCGCGAGCCCCGGTAGACTGCGCCTGTTTGCCGCACTCGCGCAACCATCCAAATATCCGGTCAGCGATATCCATCCGCAACCGTACCGCCTCCCGTTTGCCGACCCAGTTGATCCGTCGGCTTTCTCGCTCCTGCCCGGGCATCGACCAGAAAAGCAGCAGATCCTCCGTACCTTCCATCATCAGTCGATTTTTGTCATCGGCCAAACGTTCCCAGAACGGCAGCGTGAAGTATTGGGCCGCCAGGGTCGGGTTCTCCGCAAAAAAGTAATGACTCTCCGCGCAGCCTGATTCTTTGGGAATTGGAGCCGCTTTGAGTCCGCGACGTTCCACCGCCCAGGTCACCGCAGAATTCAACCATGAGCCGAGCTTTCCTTTGATTGGAAGGGAAGGGCTGATGGCAAAGGTCGGGAGATCGATCTCTTTCGAGACGATCGCGGCAGTCCACTGTGTTGAATTTTCTGAGCGGCCACCGGTCCAGACGTGCAGAAAGTAGAGAGTGTAATACGCCTGACGACGCGAGTAGCACCTGAGAATACGCACATTGCCGCGTCCGATATTACGAAGCCGGTTGACCTTGGCTGTCAGGTCACTGTCTGGAGTGGTTGTTTCGGAAAAGCCAAGCTCCATCAGCATCTGCTTTTGTTCGGCCATCAGCCTGCGCGAATGACGAATGAGCGCGAAGATCCCCCAGATAACGAGTCCGGCGATGATGTACGGAAAGTAAGCAAGCATCGGATATACTCCCTTGGGTTACTCTATCATGTATCGACAGGATCGCTATCTCCTTGAGGAACCGAATGTACCGCAATCAGATAGGTTGGTGATAATCTATGAGGAGTATATTCTGCCGTCGTCTGGCCGGTGTTTCCATATTTCCACCTTGGTGAAACGTGGTCCAGCAGATATATTATTGAAGAATGGGAGTCTTCCGGATGTTCTTACACGTTTTCCGATGGGGTTTACAATGAATTCACTTAAGATATGTGCGGTCATAGTCATATTTCTGCTGGTCTCGCAGGTCATGGCGCTTCCACCGCTCGGCAGGCTAACTGTTCCGTCGGCTGCAGAAACGAACAGACTAGATTACGAGGCCTTCGTCAATTCCAACAATATCTTTGCGTTTGTCACCAATCAGGGGATGATGTTCAGGGATCTTGCCGGCGTTTTCGGCCATGATTACGGCTTCTTCTATCCCTACACTACCACGGCCGACATAGTGAACGGCACCAACACCAAATCCGTGATGTATAGCGCCGGGCTCTGGATGTTCGGCAAAACCAACGGTGAATTGCGTGGTGCGGTCGCGATCTATAGTAGCGAGTATTATCCGGGACCGATGCTTGGCACATCGTTTGATCCGAATGGCCGGTACAACCCGGACAATCGCGTCTACAAGCTTTATGCAGACAGTATGGAGAGTAATCCGAATTATGACTATATTCATTGGCCGGTCGATCAGGGTGCTCCTCTTGATGCAAACGGCAAGCCTCTGTTGCTGGGAAGGCAAACCCTCTATGCCGCTTACAATGAATCAAGTACTGAAAGCGTCTGGGACAACCGTGCCGGCACTTTGCCACCACTGGGCATAGAAGTTCACCAGACCGTCTGGGGATACGGCAAGTCCGGCGATGACACGCTGTTCTTTCCGAACTACTATCCAGTGTCAGCCCTTGACGCAGGCTCGGAAGTGGTCGAGGCAGTGGTCGCGAACCCTCATGCGATCACCGGCCATGATTATTTGGTCGAGGTTGTCCCTATCACTGCCGACAGCGCCTATTGGCGACTGATCGACCGCACCATCGGTGCGACAGTCCTCGATTATCAATACAACTTCACCGGTGATGCTAGTTCCCCGGTGGTGGACGGTCTGCGGATTCAGGTGAAAGCTCTGGGGATTCGATTCTCCTCATTTCAGGCAGTCGCTAATGCGGCAGGTCCAATCGACCCTCCAGAGCCTGCTGCTGCAAATTTTCAAGGATTTCCGACGCCGGGAGATGGAGCTCCTACCTCGGCACAACAGACCACCGGCCAACGCTGGCTCATTCATACTGCCGATAACGGCGGGAGTTCCGGCGGCGGAACGCGAGGTTCCTACGAAGCATTCTTATCCCGTACCACGCGCGATGGAACCAATTGGCCTGAGATTCTGAAGGGGGATTACGAATTCCGCTTCACTGGCGCAGGCAATTATGGAATCAGAGAGGCCGACTTCGGATCTTCTGAAGATAGCTTGATCCCCGTTCCATTTGAAGTTTGGGATATTGGGAAGGATACGCCCGCTGATCCGAGCGACGATGTCCGCCTCATACCTCTGCTACTGGAAAACGGTGATGACGGGACCTTCAATTTATCTGCCTACGGAGCGGGAAACGAGCACTCTGTTTCTGGCGCTGACAATGATCCGTTCACCGACTGGGTTTATCTCTACCGTCCATCAGATCCTCAGCCGGGTGAACAGGGGTATAATACGGCTGTTGCAGCAGTTCAGGGAGGTGGAGACTATGATAGAGGCGCCGCCGCCGAAATTCTTGCTCGCCTCGTTTTTGTCGCCTGGAACGGAGGAGAAGCACCACCCTTTGTAGCTGACATGCCTGAAACCGGCACGGTCTTTCAGATCCTTGCCTCAGAAGGTTTTGTCGCGGTGGATTCCTTTGCCTTTACCGCCACGGTACCGACTTTTCAGACAGCTGGCGGCGACGGAAATGCCCTCTATGTAAAGTATGACCTCTTCAACAAGGGGGGGCGAGATATCCAGGATATGTATATCTCGATCTGGGGTGACCCGGATCTCGGAACCTCCTCCGATGATCTGACAGCTTGCGATACTATCAACCACGTCTACTACACCTACAATGGCGACTATTCGGACGCAGTTTACGGTGTGCGATGCCCGGCAGTTGGCTTCACTGTCCTTCAAGGGCCGATCGTTCCTTCACCTGGAGATATTGCCGTCTCATTTGGACGGGCCGTTCCCAATTATCGCAATATGGATGTAACCGCCTTTGTGCGCTATTACAACGGTATAGATCCGAATTCCTCCACCGAATCGTACAACTATATGCGCGGACTGAATAGCGATGGTTCTCCATTGCCCAATGGCTCCAAGTTCATGGTCCCCGGTGACCCGATTTCGATGACCGGCGACCTGGACGTTAATCCCGCCGATCGGCGCATTATGGGCTCGATCGGGCCGATCAGCATGGCGCCAGGCGACAGCCAGCAAGTGATCGTCAAATGGGGAGTCGGCCAGGGAGAGGATAGGCTGCAATCAATAACCGACCTAAAACTGCTTTTGCAGAAGAGGTCCCAGCTAACGACCTCTCTGGATTCACTCTACTTCACCGCTGACAGCTTAGTTCCTCCGGGCCAACAGATAGTCTTGACCAATGCAGCACAGGTCCCATTTGACTGGCAAGCCGATCACACAAAATGGTGGCTGACCCTCAGTAAGAAGAATGGGGCTGCCAGTCCCGATACGATCCTGATCGCACCAAATGCGATCCTTCCCCGAGGTATCTACCGCGACACCATTACGATCTCGAGTTACGACAATAGCCATGGTCTGATCCTCATTCCGGTCACTTACCGAGTAAGCGGACCTACCTGCTGCGTCGGTACCACCGGCAATGTCGATGGTCAAAATATCGTCACGCTCTCTGATCTCTCGCTGCTCATTGCCTATCTGACCATGACACCCCGGCCCGAACTCCCCTGTTTTGCCGAAGCAAATATCAATACGCATGATCTGGTCGATCTCTCCGATCTGTCCTACCTCATCGCCTATCTGACCGTCACGCCTGCACCGACGTTGCCGGATTGCCCGGTCGAGTCATTGCCTCTGCCGAGTGGTTCCGGACAGTAGCTCTAGAGACCGTTATTGCTTCAGGACCGGGCTTGCGCCCGGTCCCTTTTGCTGCCCAGACGTCAGTTTTCGCGGGAAATGGACTAACCTGCCGATTTGCTTGCGTCACGGAAACTTCCACTGCATCTTTGCACTCTAGAATGAGTGTCAGACGAATCTGCACACCTTATCGGGCACGATCTAACTGGAGCGTTCATTTTGCGAAAGCCATTCCTTGCCGGCGTTTTGATCATCCTTACCCTGTCCTGCGCCAAAGAAAAGGAATCCGCCCAGCTCCCCCCGCCGGAGGAGGAGACCACCTCCCAGGCAGGCGACACCCTCGGTCTGCTTCCTCTCGAGGAGCCGGCTGCTATCAGCGATTCCACCGCCGCTTATCGCTATTCCGCCCGGTTTCCCCGCACCGGCGAACCGATTGTCGATACTTTGATCGAGCAGTTCGTCAAAACCCAGATCGACAGCTTTGTTGCCCTGGCCCCCGACAGCCTGACCGACCAGACCTGGCCGTCCGAACTGGATATCAATTACAGCTCTTCCGTTTATCCGCCAAGTATTGTCTGCTTCAAGTTTGATTCGTACCAGTTTACGGGCGGCGCTCACGGTATGACTACAGTGACCACCCTCAATTTCAACCTCGCTACCCGAAACCTGCTTCTGCTTACCGATCTGTTCGAACGGCGGGCGAAAGTAGCGGAGAGCCTCTCCGTCTATTCCCGGGCGGAACTCCGCCAGACACTGGGGGAGATGTTGGTTGACGAGATGCTGGAGGTCGGCACGGAACCGGATCTGGCCAATTTCTCCCGGTTTATGCTCGCCCCCCGCGACCTGGTGATCTTTTTTGAACCATACGCTGTCGCCCCCTATGCCGCCGGCGAGCAGGTGGTCTCAATCCCCCTGGCGCGACTGGAAAAACTGCTGAAACCGGAATTCCGCCCAAAGGCTGAGGCGGTTTCTGACTCCACTCGATCACAAGGGTGACTCTAAAACCCGGAAATTACCAGCCGGGTAAACTCACTATGTCAAAGGGGACTCCACTCAACCGACCACACCCGGGTTCGCCTGCTTACCTGGCGATCCTGCTTTTTCTCTTAGCAGTCACTCTTCCGCTCACCACAATAGCTCAGTCCGGCGCCCGCGTCACTAAGATCGACTTTAGTGGAAACGATACCTTCTCCGATGGCGCACTGCGAACCATCCTCAAATCGGCCTCCTCTTCCGGTGTCTCCGGCATCTTTGGCGAAGAGGGGGACTACCTATACGATGAAGACCAGTTTGCCCTGGGAATCGCCAATGTCCAGAGATTCTATCAGCAGGAAGGGTATGCGCTGGTCAGGATCGCCCCCCCCGAGGTCATCAAGTTTGACGCTCGCAAAGATGAAGTGCAGCTTCGCATTGTCGTCGTCGAGGGACAACCGATGCTGATCGACAGCATCGGCTACGAGATCAGTGGTGTTGACGAAAGCGAGCGATCTATGCTCGCCTGGCATATCAAGCGTGCTCGCGATGAATTCATACTGCATGTTGGCAGCCGCTTTCGCGATTCATCGCTGATTATCGATCGTGATTCGCTGATCCTGTTGATGTCAAACCAGGGCTACCCGCACGCACGGATCGAACAGAGCCTTCGGGTCGACACGGTCGCAGCTCGGGTCGCCGTCACCTGGCGGATCTCGGCGGGCTCGCTCGCGACGTTCGGAGAGACCGAAATCGTCGGCAATGAACGATTCCAGGACCGCGAGATCGCCCGGGTGCTTGCTTTCCAAACCGGACAGCGGTACGACCGTCGACTTGTCCTGCGGACACAGAAGCAGGTGTACGCCCTTGGCATGTTCCAGGTGGCCACGGTACACCCGAATCTGTCTGATTCTGCCATACACACGATCCCGGTTACCGTCTCGGTCCGTGAGGGTGCCAAATACAAACTCAAGCTTGGAGCCGGTTATGGGCGCGAAGAAGAGTTCCGTACATTTGGCGATATCCGCAAATACGGATTTTTCGGCGGCGCACGTACCCTGCGACTGTATGTCAAGCATTCGGGAATAGAGCCGTACAATATCCGGCTCAGCCTGATCCAGCCGGCCTTTCTCCATCCGCGCACCACGCTCACTCTCAGCCCATTCGTTTGGCGACAGGATGAAAAGGCATATGATGTCCGCCGGATCGGTGGTGACATCCAACTCAGCCATGCGTTCACTGAGCAACTCAGCGGTGCCGCAACCTACACCTATGAGAGTGTGAAACTCAACGAGCTTTCAACGTCACAGGTTGAATTGTACGAGGGCGCTGCCATTGACGAGTACACCAAATCGACCATTGCCCTGGGAGGACAGTTCGACAATTCGCGGCCGCTCTTTTCTCCGACACGCGGATTCTTCATTGCCACCAATGTCACCCTTAGCGGACTCGGCTTTGGATCGGACTTTCATTTCTGGAAAATAGTGAGTGAAGCGCGCCATTATCGCCGACTTTCCCCCTTTACGCTTGCCCTGCGCGCCAAGATCGGTGGAGCGAAAGAATTCTCCACCGAAGATATCATCCCACTCGAAGAACGCCTCTTCTCTGGTGGAAGTAGCTCTGTGCGCGGCTGGGGGAGACAAGAGTTGGGTCCGACTATCGATGGTGACCCGGTCGGCGGACGTTCACTCTTTGAGTCGAATGTAGAACTCCGGTTTCCAATCCTCGGTCTGCTGACCGGAGCCGCGTTTGTTGATTTTGGCAATGTCTGGCTCAACTCCTTCGATTTCCCTCTCGGCGACCTTCGCTATTCTGCCGGGCTCGGCATACGGGTGACAACTCCGATCGGCCCGATTCGACTCGATGTCGCCACCCCAGTCTCGGATGTCGACAAGACCACTCAGGTTCACATCAGTGTGGGGCAGGCATTCTAATGGCGCTTAACCTCAAGAAAATTGCCAAACTGCTGACCTATTCACTGGGCAGCTTCATCTTGCTCGTGGTTCTCCTTTTGCTCCTGTTACAGACCGATATGGTTAAGCGCTATCTGCTTGGCCTGGGTGTCGACAAAGTAAACTCGACGCTCAACGGTGAATTGACCGTTGGCGGGATCTCCGGTTCTCTCTTCGGAGATCTTGAACTGACTGATATCACGATAGTACGACAACAGGATACGATCTGCGGCATTCAGCGCATCAAGCTTGGCTATCAGCTCTCGCCGATACTGGATCAACAGATCATGATCGACTCGGTCATTATTGACTCAGTAACGCTCTCCGTCAGACAATATGCCGACAGTAGCTGGAATCTTGATGGACTGATGAAACCTGATTCATCCGTCGAAGCGGATTTGACTGCGAGCGATGAACCATTCGGGTTCACCCTGTTGCTGAATGAATTCATGCTTCGAAATACCGCCGCGGAAATTGTTGCGCTCGATACTTCTTTGCATCTGAGCCTTGGAGATATCCTGGTGCAGTTCTCCGGGTCCTATGCCGACACTGCCGCGCAACTCTCGGTACAGGAACTGCAGGTCCAATTGAACGATCCACTCCTCAGGCTCGAACGACTCGCGTTTGATGCCAGTCAGAAGAACGACATTCTGACTATCAGCAATTTGATCATTGAAACGAAACGGAATCGTGCGGGCGCAACTGCCAACTACGCACCAAGCGACTCGATCACCGCTTCCGGTACCGTCTCCAGCCAGAGATTTGATTTCACGGAGTTTGCCGAGATCTTTCCGGAGATCAGCATTGCGGTTGCTCCCCAGATCGCGCTGACATCGCGTCTGGTCAAAGATAGCCTCTACAGCGGGATCACAATATCGGATGGTCCGGAAGTGGTCGACCTCGCTATCTCCGCCTGGCCGGTCAGCTACCTGCTGAGTGAAGAGACTCTCGATTCAATCGGCTATCGCGTGGAGGGAGAACTGCGCAATATCGACATTGCGCGCTGGACCGGTGATTCGACCTTCCTTTACCAGATCAATGGCATATTTGATCTCAACGGCCAGGGCACATTGCCCGAAAAAATGACAGTCGACCTCACTGCCGATCTTGGCCAATGTACGGTCATGGAACGGAGAGTGGATACTGCCTCCGCCGAAATGCATCTCGATCGGGGAATACTCTCAGGCACCGCAATGGTTGCGTCGGATTTCGGAAAGATCAGCCTCGATAGTCTGGTGGCAGATATCTTCAACACGCAAGCGTATCATCTGGAAGCCGCCATTTCTTCCCTGAACCTGGCTCCGCTACTGAATAGTGATTCACTTAATTCGGATATCAATCTGACGCTCCGTCTGAATGGGCAGGGATTCGACACGGCAACCGCCACCGGCTCTCTTGCCCTTGATATCAGCAGAAGCAGTATGTTTGAAGTCGAACTGCAGGAGGGTTCCGCGGCTCTTCGATTTGAGCCGAACCAGATCTCTATTGACACTCTCTGGCTAAACTCCGCTCTCGCGACCGTGAATGCAGGAGGAGAGATCAGTGCCGCCCGAGAAGGGAAACTCGACTTCGCCCTGACAGTAGCTGATCTCTCCCGCTACCACGCATTCGCCGGGACCGACAGCCTGGGAGGACACCTCAGCGCGCACGGGACTGTCGCTGGTAGCCTCGATTCCCTGACTGTTGTCGGTTCTGCAACCGGAGGAAAACTCTGGTATCAGATCACCAGCATAGATTCACTCGCCTGCGAATTTGATCTCAGCCTTGTCGATTCTACCCTCCGGGGGAACGCAACCCTCCGCTCCGAGCAGGTGGTCTCCGCGGGATATCCGGTGGATTCGGTGCGTGCCGAGGCAATCTTCTCCGACGGCCTGATAAGCAGCAAACTGCACCTGATCACTCCTGATGGGCTGGCTGTTGACGGCGAATTCGATCTCCCTGAGGACTCGATCCTCACGGTCGTTATTCAGAAATTGGCAGTTAAGTATTTAAACCAGCAGTGGAGTGGTGGTTCAGGCGATACCAGAGTCAGTCTGCTCGAAGATTCCTATCGCATCAGCAATCTTTCACTCGCTAGTCAGCCGGATAGTGCTGGCAATATTCAGCGGATTGTGTTGGATGGCCTCTTCAGTCTCGCTGCGTCAGAGGACCTCAAGATAAGCTATGAGAAGATTGATCTTGCCCCAATCGCCTCTCTGATGGAAATTCCATACCCCCTGGCCGGTCATCTCTCCGGCAATCTTCACGTGACCGGCACTGCGGCGCAGCCCACTCTGACCGGACGAACCGTTCTCTCCGAAGGTCTTGTGCAGAAATTCTTCTTCGATTCACTGGCGCTGGATTACCAGCATGCGAATGATAGTTTCCACTGGAACGGACTCCTCGACCCGGGCACAACCGGCGAATTAGCCACCAGCGGATTTTTCCCGCTCCATCTGTCGCTTACCGACAGCGCAGATCTGATCCTTCCAGACCGCCCGATGGAGATGAAACTTACAGCCAGCCAGCTTCCATTCTCCATTCTCGGCGGGATGACCACCGAGATGACGGTTACGGGCGGCGTGATCGATGCTGATATCACCGTTGGTGGAACCTGGAATAAACCGGATATGGCAGGCAAACTTTCGATTCAGAACGCCGGTCTTGCGATTGAGGATGTCGGCGTTGAATACGATAACCTCGCACTCGCCGTCTCTTTCAACGACAATAGGGTCATCCTGGACAGTCTGATAGTGGCA
The DNA here is from genome assembly GCA_016708025.1 of bacterium. Taxonomy (NCBI): domain Bacteria; species bacterium. Next base: position 393,583 of record JADJGQ010000002.1, read on the forward strand.
CGTGGGAAGGGATTCATGCGCGCAACCGGCCATCTTGAGTTTGAAAGTGACCTTATGTCGGGCGCGCTCCGCAGTACGGATTTTGATCTGGTGGCCGACAAGATCTTTCTGGCCAGACACAGCAATTTTGAGATCCAGATATCCGGCAACTCCGCCCTGCAGGGAAGTACCGCGGAACCGAAATTCTCCGGAGAGATCACTATCGACCGCTCCAAGTTTTATGTCCCCTTCCTCACGGAGATGGCGACTAAATCCGGGGGGACACTGGATAGCCCGCCGATGCTGATCTCCGCTCTCTATCCGGACAGCACTACTCGCGATTCCTCGAACCAGGTTGTTGACAGTGCGGAAGTCTCCGCGGTGGAGTCGCTTGATTACTATCGCAACCTGCGTGGCGCACTCACCCTGAATATCCCGCGGAATACCTGGTTGAAAAGTCCGGAGATGAACATTGAGATTTCCGGCGATATCCGCATGGTCAAAGAGAGTCCGGATGAGTTCGAGCTGTTTGGTCCGATCACCGTAGTCCGCGGCAAATACACCATGTATGGAAAAGAATTTGTGATCCGCGAAGGGACCCTCACGTTCACCGGTGGCGCGGAATACAATCCGGACCTCAATCTGATCGCACAGTATGTCTTCCGCTCGCCTGAACGGGAGAAACATACACTGGTCGCAACCATCACCGGCAAAGCATTCACTCCACTGGTGGCTTTTTCGCTTGATGGCTCCGAGATCCCTGAACGAGACGCGCTGGCCTATGTAGTTTTTGGACGGAGTATGGATGAGGTCACCGCCTCGGGCACCGGCGGTGGATCCGGCGACATGGCGAAGGGGGTTGCCGCCAATGTCCTCGCCGGACAACTCGCCTCAACGCTGGGCAAAAGCCTGGCGCTGGATGTGGTCGAGATCGATGCCTCCTCCAGCCTTGCCGGCGCCACTATCACACTGGGCAAATATCTGACTACCGATCTCTTCATGAGCTATCAGCGGGGAGTGGGTAATCCATCCGAGGATGAGGTCACCCCGGTCATAGTCACGCTCGAGTACGAACTGACACGTAACCTCGCCCTGCAGTTATTGGAAGGCGGCCCCAAGGCCAGCGGTTTCGATGTTGTCCTCAAATTTGCCTGGTAGGTGATGGGAGCGGGGCAGTTTCGTTCTCCCCACAGCGCCCGTCCTTTCACGTCACGCCGCGATTCTGTCTTCTTGCCAAAACAGTTCTCTCTCCGCATATTGAGCCGACTCCAATCATGGATTAGTATGGGACACGATAATCAACCGGACCACACATCAACTCATCTCCCCCCCGGTACTACGGTTGCGCATTACGCGATTGTCCGGCATCTGGGGAATGGTGGTATGGGAGAGGTTTACCTGGCCCAGGATAGGTCGCTCGATCGTCTCGTCGCACTCAAACTTCTCCTGAACTCTCTGAATCGAGAGCCGGAGGCACGGAGTCGCTTCCTGCGCGAGGCCCGAACCCTCGCATCGCTGGATCATCCCAATATCATCAAGGTTTTCGAGGTCTCCGAACATGGCGACCGGCCCTTCATGGCGATGCAGTACGTGGATGGTCTTACGCTCGGCGCATTCGCCCGCGCGCACAGACTTGATTCATCCAAACTGCTTACCCTGATGATCTCGATCTGTTGCGGACTGGAAGCCGCCCATGCGAACCGAGTAATTCATCGCGACCTCAAGCCCGGCAATATCATGGTCGACAGATCGCAACGGGTTTTTCTCCTGGATTTCGGTCTGGCCGGGATCAACCAGTTGGAGTCGACTGATTCCACTGAGAAAACGATCACCCATTTAACGCAGGCTGGATACCCGATCGGCACTTTTGCCTATATGGCGCCTGAACAATTGCGTGGCCTCCCCGTCGACCAGCGCGCTGATATCTTCTCGCTCGGCGTGACGCTCTGTGAATTGGCTTCGGGAGACCACCCATTCGTGGGTGCGACTCCTGCCGAGATCGCATCAAGCATCCTGCGCGATGAGCCGCGCATGTTTCCTTCCGGCACCAATGATCTGCCGCCTGACCTCGGGAAAGCGATCCTGCGATGTCTGAGAAAAGATACCGCGCGGCGATACCAAACAGTCACCGATCTCAGGATCGAGCTGGAAGACCTGCTTGATTCGCTGAGATCCGGACACTCTGAACAGCCAGCCCCCCTTGTGAGCATGCGTAAGTCTTCTCACTTGACCGAGCGTCACTTTGTGCTAAGCGCAGAACTGGTGCGCGAACTGGAGTATCGCTCTCCCCAGATGATCGGGGATCGCATGACCTATCTGGACAATGGCACACCTTCTGACACGCTGGCAGTCGTGCTGCATGGCATGGGGCTTGATCAGCGTTCGGTTGCCGATGTGATCTCGCATCTCCCTTGTCGCGCCATTGCACCAACTTTGTACGGCTTCGGCGCTGACTCCCCACACCGTTTTCCACTGTCGCTGAGAGATCAGTCAATCCTGCTGCGCGCTATGTTTCGCCAGGTGATCCCACAAACACAGGCGGAAGACGTTGTGATGGTGGGAGCTTCATCCGGATCCGATCATTTATTGCATATGTTGAGCGATGATCCTGCATGGGGTAAAGAGATTGCCGGGCAGCTGCTGTTGGGAGTGAATGTCAGCTTGCAGACCTGCAAAAACTCCCGGATATTTTCGGAATTAAAAGGTGATACCGGCACAGAGCTATTGGCATCGCTGCAAGCGGCGGGCAAAGGTCTCCAGAGTCTTGGTGACTGGCTATTGGTAAGCTCGTATCAGGTTCAGGTGCTGGAGAAATTCAAGACCGACCTTGCCCCGCTTTCGCGATACGCCTCGGATATCGTTGCCCCCTTTGCGGCGCGCGGACATCAGCAATTCATTGACTGGTACCGTCTGGCAGTTGAACACCTGCCATATGTCAGATTTGTCTTCTTGAAGGATGAGTGGGAACCGCTGGATATGGTTCTGCAGCTTCACCTCGAAAAAGAAGTACTCGGCAAGAAGTTCACCGAAGCGACGATCGTGCGCAAAGATATCCCACACATGCAACTCCTCCATGCTCCAACCGTAGTCCAGTGTATCGAAGAGTTCCTGGCTGGCATGATGCGCGACTAAAAAGCGAAATTGCGGAGGAATCAGATGAAGGCAATCGTTCGCACCAGATACGGATCACCGGATATTCTTGAATTCAAGGATGTCGACATTCCGGTTCCGACCGAAGATCAGGTCCTCCTCAAGATCGCCGCCAACTCAGTCAATCCTATCGACTGGCATGTGCTTCGCGGCACACCAATTCTTCTCAGGCTGGCAGGATTCGGACTGCTGAAACCAAAACGACAGATCTTTGGCGCCGATCTCGCCGGTATAGTCGAATCTGTCGGAAGCAACGTCACGCAGTTCAAGATCGGCGACCGTCTGTTTGGTTCCTCGATCGGGAGCTTCGCCGAGTATGCCTGTGTCAGCGCGACCAAACTGGCACTCAAGCCAGAGACGGTCAGTTTCGAGCAGGCTGCCGCTCTTCCAGTCGCCGGACTCACCGCATTGCAGGCTCTCCGCGACCATGGTCAGATCCAACCGGGACAGCACGTTCTGATCAACGGAGCATCGGGGGGAGTCGGGACATTTGCCGTCCAAATTGCCAAACAATTCGGCGCACATGTTACCGCGGTCTGCAGTGGAAAAAACGCTGAACTGATGCGATCGATCGGCGCCGACGAAGTCATCGACTACACCAAAGAGACATTCTGGAAAGGCAGCGGCAAGTACGATCTCATTCTGGATAATGTCGCTTTCAGTTCGATCCTCAAACCGCTGCGTGCTCTCAAACCTGCGGGGAAGTACGTTCTGATAGGCGGCGCTTTCTCTAACTTCATATTGCTGGTCATTCTTCAGACATTCTTTTCGAAAAAGGGTGGGAAGAGGATACTCTCACTGTTGGCTTCCGTAAACACAAAGGATCTGGCCTACCTTGCCGAACTCACCGAATCCGGCAAAATCAAACCGGTCATCGATAAAACGTACTCATTAGAACAGATTCCGGACGCACTCCGTTATGTTGAGACGGGCCACGCCCGCGGCAAGGTGGTGATAAGGGTCAACCCAATGTAGAATGCTGAACAATTCGGACAAACAGAAACTCCCCGTATTACCATTTACTCAAATGGTGTATATTGTCCAGAAAGAAAAGTAAACCGGGAGTAACAACTGAATGTCCACCGCCAAGGCATACGCTGCCGCCAGCGCGACCTCCAATCTGGTCCGCACCAATATTCCACGACGCACCCCAACCGACCACGATATCCAGATCGAGATTCTCTTCTGTGGCGTCTGCCACTCTGATCTTCACACGGCCCGCAATGAATGGGGCGGCACCGTTTATCCCTGTGTCCCCGGTCATGAGATTGTCGGGCGCGTCACCAAGATCGGCGCGCATATCACCAAGTTCAAAGTTGGCGATATCGCCGCAGTCGGCTGCCTGGTCGGTTCCGACCGCACCTGCCCGGCCTGTCAGGCTGGACTCGAGCAGTACTGCGGCCATTGGGTCGGTACCTACAATTCTCCGGATGAACATTCCGGCGGTGTCACTTACGGCGGCTATTCCGACAGCATCGTAGTCGATGAACACTTCGTCCTGCGAGTCCCCTCCAATCTTGACCTTGCCGGAGCAGCGCCGCTCTTGTGCGCCGGGATCACCACCTACTCGCCGTTGCGTCATTGGGGCGTCACCAAGGGGAAAAAGGTCGGTGTGGTTGGTCTGGGTGGACTCGGTCATATGGGTGTCAAGCTTGCCCATGCCTTCGGCGCTCATGTCGTCGTGTTTACGACTTCGAGCAATAAGATCGAAGATGCCTTGCGACTTGGGGCGAACGAAGTCGTCAACTCCCGCAACAGCGACGAAATGCAGAAGCATGCCGGCAGTTTCGACTTTATTCTCGACACCGTCTCCGCCGATCATGATCTCAACGGATATTTCAACCTGCTCCGTCGCGATGGCAACCTGACACTGGTTGGAGCTCCGGAAAAACCGCTGGCGGTTGCAGCTTTCCCGCTGATCTTGCAGCGCCGAAGTTTCTCCGGGTCGCTCATCGGCGGTATCGCCGAGACTCAGGAGATGCTCGACTTCTGCGGCGAACATAATATCACTGCCGATGTTGAAGTGATACCGATCCAGAAGATCAACGAAGCATACGAGCGGATGCTCCGCTCCGACGTGAAGTACCGCTTCTCGATCGACATGGCCTCGCTCAAAGCTGAGTAGGGCTGACTCCGAGCCTCGCAGTTTTGCGTGCAGGAAATACTTGCCACAACGCGGTATTCCTTGTAACTTGTTGCCCTGTATACTGCGAGAGTGGCGGAATTGGTAGACGCGCTGGACTTAGGATGCGACCTACCTCATGGGCAAAGTGCTTCAAATTCTTCAATTTGCATTGTGCGGCAAAAACTTCCGCCGAAGCAATGCAAATAGGTCCAAAGCTCCGTTAGGGTCATTTGGGATTCTAACTAGTCACAAAATGGACACAAGATATTGCCTTCTTCTTCCAATTTAGTTTTGTTAAAAGTTGGTTGTGACCTCACAATGGATGATGGAACGAAATTCTCATGCACCATGTTTGCTGATGAAGATGAGGACGGATTCTGGCAATGGATTTTTACAATGTAGTCGCAGGTTGGACTGGCTGGCCACCGATAGTGGCGGGCATGTTGGTCCTTGCCGGTTTTGCCTACTGGATGCTGCAACGCCACATTGACATTTTGAATGAGCAGAAGGCAAGCCTCCAAAGCCAATTGACGATTGCCAAAGATCATTCTCCAGACACTCTTGCCAAACAACTAACGGATCGACTGCATACTTACGAACATGAACTTGTGCTCATGCGCCAGGACAAACAGACGGCTCAGACAACTCTGAAAGCTAAGGAGGCAGAAATTGAAGCAGTGCAGAATCAAATCGCAGGACTTAGAGACCAGATCTTAAAGGCTAGTAATTTACTGCAGAAGATTTCTGACTACAATTTAGTATGCCCTCACTGTGGAGCGCCTCTGATTGTTCGCGAGGGACATTCTGAGTGGGGCGAGTACAACGGTATGGAAATAGAAGTAGATCACGAGTACAGCCGATTCGAGTGCGGGTTTGAGATTTTTGACGGTAAAGGCGGCGACAAATGCCCGCGATCCAGTGCAAATATGAAACAAAGCTCGGAGGATTGATGGCTCATCGGATATACGCTGCTATTGTAAGGGCAGTGAAGAATGGCTCACTTGCCGAGCCGTTTTCATCCGCAGATTTTCGGGAAGCCTGTCCTGGCCTCGGGAAGGGTACCTATAGTGCCTTCCTCCACAAGCATACGAAGGACAATCCGGGTGGAAATTCAGAGTTGTTTGTGCGGGTTGCAAAGGGGAGTTTCAGATGTCTTCGCCCTTTTCGATATGGACTGTGAATCAAATAGCAGGCTATCGATGCAGAAACTCCCGATAGTTAACAGTTGCGAATCGGTGGTGGGCAATTCTCTTTGGCGAAATCTGGCAAAGCAGGGATATCGGGTTCATCCCCAAATACATCTGCCGAGAGTTTTGAAGAAGAAGGATGGCGAGTACCTTACTACCGAAGAGTTCCGATATTTTACACAAGCGAGTCTGGATTTTGTCGTATACAAATGCAATTTCCCTGTCTTCGCCGTCGAATTTGATGGTCCGTATCACTTATCTGATGCCAGAACAGAAGAACGTGACGTTATCAAGAATCGGCTGTGCAAGAAGGCGGACCTACCTCTGCTTCGTATCACTTCGACCGAGATTGAAGAGCAAGATAAGATCACATTGCTTGATTTTATGCTTATGCGATACACTGCATGTCTTAACGAACTTTCGGATTCAGATATTGACTCTGATTGGGACGTGATTTTTGATGTAAGGCACCCGTTCCCTGCCATTCGTTTAGTTGCCGACCGACTTTGGAACAAATATGGGATTGCATGGAGTAGGGGAGATTATAGGCGAATCCGAACTGCTGTGTACACGTGTGATGTGGCTAGCGCTGACCCAAGCCAATGGCATCGCGATCAATTTCATACCAGTGCACTTCGTGTCAGCCTCTGGCCAAAATCCGAGAGGCAGTCTACACCGATCTTCACCGAAATTGCCTCTGTTACAATTCGTGCGTGGCTACCTCTCCAAACGAATATTCCACTGCCAGACATTTGGGATTATCAAGACGGGATGGGTTCACTTGCTCCATGGTCCGAGGTAATGCAGCGTCGAGCCATATCTATGTGGTTTCCGCACATACCTGGTGTCCACCCTTGGGACATTGCAGACAGTTACTGTGCATATCTTGGGCTCCTAGAAGTTGAGCGTTGGGCGAACACCTACCTACCGGTGCTTCAGGACCTCGCTACCCCCCAACGAGAGCCATAACCACATCTATTTCCTGGTTACCTTCAGACACCTTCCAACCTCTCCTTACACTTCGCCATTCTGCTCTTCGGCGCGACAGTATCATTACAGGTCCATATTCCAACAGGAAGCGAAAATCCTAATTGTCGGGCCTCCTATTGGGTCAATCTGAAGGGGGAAGACCAGCACCTTTTCTCGCATGCGTGTATTCGAAAGAAGCGTCACCTTTATGATTTGGTAAAGGTCACTACTATTGGAAAAGTGGGTAGACCTCTCATCCAGCAACTCGTGTGCTTCTGAGAAGGTCCAGCACTCTGGCATTTGACGAGTATGCCGCCCCCCGAGACCTGATTTCTCGAGGAATCCATCCTCATTCGAACAACGATTTCTTTGGCCACAGGGCGAAGACAACAGCTGCGCCAGCAAGTAATAGCATCAAGCCCAAAATAATCTGGATGCCGGTTCTTGTATCGCTGCCGATTAATTGCCTCATAAGTGTCGAGTCTCTTGCCACCAAGATTGAACTGGCACCGACGGCGAATATAGGAACGAATCGCCCAATCGTTAATGCGGAAAGTGTCCGATTTGAGGGATCGAGCATTCGTAGACATACAAGTGCTACAACTATGGTGGCACTTGCAAATACGTCAGACAGATTCCAATTTCCTGAGCCAATTAGGTACTCGGCCTGATGGCGGAACTGACTGTAACAAAGGGGGAAATGCCGCAAATGCCATCACAGAGACAAAGAGCGTATTGATAACCACCTTAATCTGTGGAGAATTGGCACCATTATAACCAATGCTTTCAGCCGCGCACCAGGTTACAAATATCGTCGCCAAGCAAAGCAACCCAACTGATAACGTGATGAACATCTGAAGCATAGTCAATGCTTGCATCGGCGGTTCTAAGAGTCTCAGCTCTCTTTGCAACTTCGGGGATTGAAGGACTTGAAGGCGCACAGCTGGTGGCAGGGCGGCCAAATCACTTTCGAGTTTCACCGGTTCACTCGATTGGAACACTAGTTCTCCGCATGTCTGCTTGGCGTTAGCGATGCACTGACGCCTGTACTCTTCTACTCTTTTACTTTCCAGACTCTCAAATTCCTCACGGAGAGATTCCTCAGACGCTAGATACATTATCGCAAATTGGGGCTTTAACTTATCGGGGCTCATTGCTACCGAAAAGTAAGTCGTAATAGCAACAATTGAGGAAAGGATAAGTACCAGGTATACGACGATTATCCAATTATCCACCATCTGCTTAGCTAGGGACAATTCCTGTAAATGTGGACCGACGGAAGACACTAGAAGATAAAGTGCTGTGAACACCGCAAACGCAGCGAAGGGGAAAATGAGCAAGCTAAAAATATACTGCTGAGGAGCGTGCCCCCAAAGCCTCACCGTAGTTTCGAACCGATGATCAAAGAAAGTCGAATAGAAGATCGACACACTTACTGCAACCGACACCACTAACGTACATGCGACTACCCATTTCATTACGGCAACCTCCCCAAAAGGTGGATGTGTGAAACTCGACTATCAAAAATAAGGCGAATACTATGTCTCTATTTCCAACTCCGAACGATAGAACCGATATGCCAAATAGGCAGAAACAGACCCTAGGACATGCCACAAAGCGTGGCCCTGATACCAGCCCGAGGGATCACAAAATACTCCATGATAATCAAGTTGCCAAAAAATATGGCCTCCTGCAAGCACAATAACAGCTGCAAGCAGCAGGCTATACCTCAACTTGGCCTGTCGGAAACTATGGTATGCATACTCGCAGACCAGAATGGAAACAACCATGGCTGCGAATATATACCTACGAGCGCCTGGGTATATGGTGGCCCATGACAGGAAAAAGATGCATGCAGTCCCAAAAAGTGCAACTGCCTGCGCAGTCCTCCAGTTCTGTAAGCGCGCGAGACCATATGCAAGAAACAACAAGACTATCAAGTACATTCCGCCTATATCGAATGACTGCCCGACAAACGTCAGCGATGCATGATAGAATGCTGTCCCAAGTCCTACGATTATGAGAAACATCGGATAAGCCAAGCCGAAGCATACCCGAAATAATTGGGGACCATTACTTCGTTCGATCCTTAACTTTCTTACTTGCCACTCTCGAATGGCGACTAGAATGCCAACCCACACGAAACCAAAGCCAGTTGCCGTGTTAATAGGCTGTTTTGCTCCCGAAGTATTGATGTGTTCGCAGAAGCAATTTGATTCTTGTGATTGGCAGGTTGCGGGCCGCCACGAATCCCAAGTGCACTGTGCTTTGTCTATAATCCAAATAGATACTGCGGCGGTTACCGCGGTAATCAAAGTGACTGTTACAATAGTCGAGACGGTACGGATTCTCATGTGAAAGTCAGGACTTGTTGGATGGTTGCTAATTTTGGGACCATCATCTATAGGATAATGCGAACGCACGCACCAAGTCAACTACGAAACAACACAGTACTTCAACTTAACGTCGGAAGATATTAGTGATGTGTCGGTTGCTTTGCTGGATCCGCGTCAGTCGGGTGTTTAAGTCGTACTAGTAGGTCACCGACGGGTTCCAGTTAGGAGTATTGGCATGGATGCTCACGCACCGGACGGGAGACCCAAAGTGGTTCCGTGCATAAGTCCTCCAATTCTCAGTTGCCTCGTTGAATCAGAAATGGTCGGCAGTGCGAATCGAGATGACGCCTGTCTAATTGGCATTACCAGTTGTGCCGTATAGTCTCATAGTCTTCACGCCCTGCACCCGAAACACTTACGCCTTCACTCTACCCTTTTCCAAGCCGCGACCAGATCATACGGCATGTAAGTAGTTCCATAGAGGGTATCGCTTTGTCTCAGCTACCTACCCAAAGTCGTACATGTCTTCACCCTGACGGGCAGCACACCTGACGCCGACTGCCCTTCGTTCACTACCGCATCACTTCGACTCGACCCTTCTCACCTTTCTGTCCTATTAAGGAGGGCGGAAACGGCAAGCTACGAAGTGTCATTCCGTTCTCACTAGTCGCCCGAGACAGGGTTCATGCATATGGACCTGAACTAGCTAAGCATACCTGGTCGCCTAGTTACCGGCCAGCAAATGTCTGACTACCACACAGTGGTTTGTTTTGGGCCGCTGGCGCAAGTTGCAATGCGGTACCTTCGCAAGAGTGACCGCATCTACGTCGAAGGCCGGTTGCATTCAGTTGACCGGGTAGCAGAGTCCGGCGAGCGACGCCGGACGGTTGAGGTCATCGCACAGCACATGATTATGCTCGGCTGTGCCGAGCCGAAGCGCGGTGAGGTAGTGCAGCATTAGCACTGAGCGGAGCGGGGATGTTTCCCCGCTCCGCTTTTTTGTGCTCGGTGAAAAATCCTCCCACCCTTTTGGAGACGATACAGCGCAGGCACTACAGCTTACCCGGCGTACCACCGAGCAATGCGACGCTCCAGTGATTCCCGGCGGGTCCCACAGCGTTCTCGCGACTGCCGGATTATTTGTTCAGCGTTGCCGTGGCGCGGTGCAGGCGGCATCACCGTGGTTGCACTGAACGGCAACGACGTGGTGCCGTCAATGGACAGTTTCAGGTAGATCTGGAACCTCGGGAGATTCAGGAGGTCATCCGCAGAAAACACCTGTCTGAATTCGGCTTCGAGCGCTTTGGCGTCGTCTGCCCCCACAGCGAAAGTAATCAGCGTACCGACATTCCCCAGGACTGCGTCCCGTAGGCTATCGGGTAGTTGCGAGAGGAACTGGTTGGCCAGGCCAGCCATGCTCAAGCCGTACTTTCGCGCTTCCGAAAGCATAGACGGAAACTCTTCAGTTGCGAACGACTGTAGTTCGTCAATGTAAAGGTAGTACGATCGACGCTGCTGTCGTGAGCGATTGGTCCGCTGGAGAGCGGCCAGATACAGTTGTGTTATGAGCAGCGCGCCCAGAAGCGACGCGTTATCTTCACCGATCTTCCCTTTCGCTAGGTTGACTAGCAAGATTCGACTTTCACTCATCACATCTGACAGGCGCAGTTTAGACTTTGTCTGCCCGAGAATATTGCGCGTGATCGGATTCGTCAGGAACTGACCAACCTTGTTTTGGATGGGTGAAATCGTCTCGGTGCGGAAGACTTTGGGGTATTGCTCAAATTCCGAGGTCCAAAACGTTCGCAAGACCGGATCGACGACACCTGCAACTACTTTCGTCCGAAATCGCTCGTCCGTGAGAAGGCGCGAAACGCCGAGCAAGGAATTCCCGGGCTTTTCTAGAAGCGTGAGGAAGCAGTTTCGCAGCACGTATTCGAGCCTGGGGCCCCACGAACTGGCCCAGACTTTCTTGAATACCTGGATCAGACCCGAAGCAACGAGCGGCCGAGACTTCGGGCTCGTGTGTGCGAGCACGTTGAAGCCAATCGGATAGTCCGTATCGGCAGGATTCAGGTAGATAGTCTCATTGATGCGGCTGGCTGGCACATACTCCAACGCTTCCTCGACCAGATCACCATGAGGATCAATGACCGCCACACCCCGACCGGCCTGAATATCCTGAATGATGCAATTCAGGAGCAGGGTAGACTTTCCCATGCCGGTTTTGCCCACGATGTACGTCGGTCGAAGACGGTCGTCCGGCTTCATCCCGAACTTTCGCCGAACGTTCCGATAATTCGTCTCCCCGAGGATGAGGAGGTCCCCATTTCCCATGTGTTCAGCCTACCCGAACGAGCTTTCCACAGTCTATACGGAAAACCTGTTCTCATCGGCAATTGAACCCTTCTGCGGCTTCGCTACGCTGGGTCTGCGGCAGCACACATGACTGCCCGGAAACCAACCCACTTTTCCAACAAAATACGACGCAGAAAGGAGAAGCAACATGAGTAGCCAGCCGGGGCTAGTCAAAACGATCGAGGTGAAGGACGACCAGGGGCGGGTCGTGGAGTCGAAAGAGGTTGTCACCTACGCTGGCCTCCTTAATCGCGCCCACCAGGAGGGGCTGAAAAGAGTGTCAACTAAGCTCATTCAGACCCCTTCAGCAGCCAACGGTATGACCGCGATTTCCATGGCAGAAGTGGAGACCGACAAGGGTGTGTTCCGAGACTACGGAGATGCCAGCCCGGACAATGTCGATTCCATGATCATTCCGCACATCATTCGCATGTCCGTGACCCGTGCGAAAGCCCGCGCCCTTAGGGACGCAGTCAACATCGGTGCCGTGGCAATTGAGGAGCTTGGTGCAGGGTTTGGAAACGGTGTGGATAACGCCGGCACCAAACCTCTGGTAGGCGCGACCGGCAAGTTCGCTCAGGACCCTAAGCACCTAGCGCAAGGGACTGGTTCAAATAACGGTAGTGGCACTGGCAACGACCCGATGACGGAATACCAGCTGAACTACCTGTACGGCATCCTGGCAGAGCACGGCGTCAACGGCGATGACGCGCAGGACTACATCATCGAGACCGTCGGTGCAGGCTCCCTCAGTGAGGTGACAAAGAAGGAAGCATCTGACCTCATTGACGAACTGCTGGCGAATCCTCTGGAGATGCTGCGTGGGGTAGCCGTCTCCTGACGGTTTGGATTCGTACCACCGACTCACTCGGCATCGAACCAAGTCCTGACACCAATCACAAGAAACTGAAATCTTACAGAAGAAAGTAAACTTCCATGTCTACAACACTCCTTGACGCACACAAACAGTGGATCACACGGCCACCGGATGAGCGATTTCCAAGTCTCGAAGCTATGCTCGACGTCGCGAGCCATCGTAAGCGGGAGTCGATCGAGAACGTCCGGGATGTCCGTTCACTCCGCGTCTACGCCTCCCATAACGGCGCCCTCGACCTGAACGGACACCAGCCACATGCCACTCTCACCCATTGGGCCTTCTCCCAAATGTGCCACAAGCTGGGGGCACCGGCAGGGTACCTACGGACCCTTCCGCCTGAGGTAGCCGCACGGTGCTTGGAGCACGGGATTAGTCAGTCATACGATGAGTGTAAGATACTCACCCGGAATGGCGGCAAAGGTGATGATCACGCCAACCTCGCTGCCGCCTTCACCAGCCCAACGTACGGTCGCATCTGGGACTGTGATGTTCTCGCCGCCCTTTTGGCTGCCATTGAGGGGAACGGATGGCATACCCCGCCATCGTCTGTTCTGGGCCCGAGTGGGCTCTACGCCTCGGATCGGAACATGTTCGCCTTCCTGATTCATGACGAACAGCCGGTGGAGATTGGCAATGCCAAACTCGGTCGAGGGTTCTTCCTCTGGAACTCCGAGACTGGAGCTGCAACCTTCGGCCTAACCACGTTTCTGTACAACTCAGTATGTCAAAATCACATCGTCTGGGGGGCGGAAGAGGTGAAGGAACTCAGAATCGTCCATCGAGATCGAGCTCCGGATCGTTTCTGCAGAGAAGCAGTCCCGCTCCTCAATAAGTTTGTGGAGAGCAGCGCCGCATCGTATGCCATTGCAAACGTTGTGCATCGAGCGATGTACATGCCGGTCGGCGGGTCCTTTGATGAGGTGCAGGCGTGGTTTGCCGGCAAGCCGTTCACACGGCAGGAACTGTTGGCCGGTCATCACGCAGGACTGAGTGCAGGTGACGATGTCTCGACGGTCTGGGGGATGATCCAGGGCCTCACGGCTGCCGCCCAATCGCTTCCTCACATCGACACACGTGTCAGTCTCGAGCGGCGGGCCGGGGCACTGCTTCGCTAACTTCATTCCTCTGTCCATCAGACGGCCGCATCCAGGCCGTACATTGACCTCACACCGTACTGCCACACATCACTTCCCTATACTTCAGGAGTCCGTATGTCACTGTACCTCATTGTTATCGAGATGAACTTCGACTTTCATCTTGTCATAATGGAAGATGATGGTGACCGGACAATGCTGTTCGAAACGCAGGCTCTAGCTGAGGCTTATGCCGCTGAGCATCTCCAGTCTGACTATAAGGTTTTCGAGTGGTAGAGCCAGTCATTTGTTCATTGCTTAACCATGCCCCGAGATCAACTGATTCCGGGGCATTTATATTTGGCCAAATTGTTACTTTCGAATCCATACTTGTTCAGCACATATAAAAGGGTTTCAGATTTGCAGAAAGCACTGGCTCACCCGAAATCGAAGTGGACTATTGAGGCCATGAGTCGGTTATCCGCTATGGGGCACAAGCGATTAAGGGATCTGGAATCCTCCAAGCGCTCGCGATCGTTAGAATCGTCATGGATACCGCAATCCACTCTTGACAAAGCTATTTGCGATCGATTATTTATTTGCATATCCGAAATGCAACGCGCACACTCCGGGAGGTCATATGCGCTCCGTACTATTTGTTCTTCTCGCTCTGTCACTACTTTTCCCGATTCACCAGTCATTCGCACAACAGCACATTGGCTCAATTGGTGATCGAATTGATTTCTCCAACGGCTCACTGACACTTACCGAAACCGACCTCTCGGTACAAGGAAGACGTGGCCTCGATATCTCGCTTGCACACAGTTACAGCTCGCAAATGTTCTCGGTGGACTCGCGCGAAGATGCTCTCCACTCTCATGTCTATCAAACACTCAGCAATCCTAAAGGCAATCGCTATCTGGGGCAAGGATGGCATATTGAATATCCATACATCTATGAAAGCTTCCAGCGCGCCTGGACGAGTAGCTGTTCCTTTAGAACAAACAGACGACTCGTCTTGGTTTACCAAAATGGGGCAGAGGATGGATTCATCAGCAACGAGGACACGCTAACGAATAGTGTGTATCCCAACAAGACTCGCGACGGGGCGTTGTTCATAGGACACGGTGTGGATGGTGACGATGCCTCCAAACCTGATACGCTTCTGAACACCGATGGCACCAAGTGGATTTTTGGACACCTACGGGACAAACGGAAGTATTTGACCAAAATGGTCAATAGGTTCGGAGACGAATTGGTGGTCGAGTATTACTCGTACTCTCATTGGATTAGAAAGGTAACGGCCCCTGGCGGACGAGAAGTTATTTTCAGATACGGTCCTGGCCCTGGGACAGCCCTATTTTCGGTAGAATCGGCACCGCCAGATAGCGCTCGTCTCCGGCGACTCGATTATGAAAATCACATCGGTGACACTCTTTCTATTGATTTTCGTTACGAGGAAAGCTCAGGCAAGAGGCGGTTAGCCGGTGTCATATATCCAGCTGGTGACACGACTGCATACCAGTACACTAGTTCATACAAATGGAACGACACAACAGTAACCTCAGATAGTCTTGCTTTTCTCTACCAATACAAGTCAGTCGGAGGTGCGTGGACCAGATGGGAGTATCGGCAAATCTACCGGCCATCGAAGCTGTCAGGTCAAGGATGGCGCTACAAAGCATACGTAGCGGTTGAACGGAGGTACGATGGACTGGACTCGCTGATGTTAAACTATCAGATCATTGAAGGATCGCTCGTCTACACCCCTCTACTCAACGTTACCTCTCGCACCCATGCACTCTACGGCTATGGACTTAGGACCGAATGTTTCTTTTTCTGTGAGTTTGAGCAGGAGTACAATCCCGATAACAATCCTGAGCCAAGTGCCGGTATGTTGCCTGGAGCGCTCTTTCAGGTCAACAACTATGCAGACGCTGATACTATTTGTGCTGGTTATGATTACATGGGTACGGGCGATTTCACTCAAATTGGATACTCCATTACTCCGGCGGTGGATACGTGCTTGTTCGAATGCGACTATGGGCACCTTTATGTCTGCAGCACGATGGTTGATTCTGTTCCAGTTTATGCATCAAACCGATCGTTCGTGCATGACGGCGTCGGTACATATCAGCCTGATCTTCTAGATACAAGCGAGACAATCGAATTCGCGTTAAACTCTGCAAAATCATGGCGAACGCGATATAGTCGATTTGATCTCCGGACTCTGAGGTTTCCGACCTACACGGTAACAGCGCCCCGCTTGCACCAGTATCTGGGTGCGACTGGTGATACAAGCTTAATGTACTTTGACCCCAATTACAGCATCTGTCCTTGGGGAGGAAGTTCAACTGATTGCGGTCCGCAGGAGTACCCCAATGATACACTTCCGTTCGTATTGGACAGCGTGACGAATTGGAAGTACGTTCCGGAGTTTAACCTGACCCTGCCATTGCGCACTGTGCATATGGTGCAGAATGGCCCACGGTGGCGTAAGCTCATAGCCGAGTACCAATACGACTCGACCAAGGCTTACCTGCTAAAGCAGAGTGCAATCTCCTCTGTCTACAACGATTCCGGGACAGTCAAGACATCAGATACAATGGTGACCACTTATTTGTACGACAGCCTCTATGACTTATTCAGGTCAATTTCCGCGACCTACGATACTGTCTACTACACATACGATAGTGACCATCGGATGGTGACGACCATCGATTCGTCGTACGGTTCGCTTGACTTAACGGTCGAACTGTCAAAGCAGGCTTATTATCCGAATGGAGCCTTGAAGTACGTGAAGGGGCCGAACGGGGACAGCACGATCTTCGTGCCCGACTTCTATGGTCGCGATAGCGTCACGTTTGGAGCGCTTGACCCTGAAGACGAACCCTCTACAATCAAGGAATACTACAACAGTTCAAATACGGTTACCGGTCGGACGAAGATCGAAAGTGGCGTCTATCGCAAGGAGACTACTTACTACGATACACGATTTCGGCGAACCAGATCGGAATTATCGATCAACGATAGCACCGTAATCAAGGATGGTATGGAATACGATCCGTATGGCAATGTCCTGAGATCTGCGCGAGCTCGATACTCCGGAGATACCACCCTGATTTGGACGCACACAGCTTATGATGCGAACATGCGGCCATATAAACATACCTATCCCGACGGTTCGTTCGATTCAACACGATTTAGAGATGCTTTCACTCTCGATACCCGAAGTGTTACTGGCCTCAGGCAGCGATTGATCACCAACTTCTTCGGAAATGTAATGAGGGTCCAAATTGGCGATTCATCGGCATGTGACACTTGCTTTAGTGCAATCTCATCCGCCAATGCGACTTTCTCACCATGGAATTCGCCCATTCGGGTCGGAAATTTTGCGGGTCTTGTTCGGGCGGCAACACTAGATGCCTGGGGAAGGCAAATCCTATTTACTGACCCCGATATTGGTGCAATTAGAACCTGGTATGATCGCGCCAGTAACGTGCGTTTCGCCAGGCGCAATTCCGAGACCACCTATCAATACATGAAGTATGACGCCGAACGCAGGCTGATTGAAGAAGGTGTCATGGGTGTGCCGGATACCTCTAAAATGGAGGTCTCGTCCTATCCTGAAGATACGGTCGGTTCCAAGCGTGTTTATGCTCGCTATCGGCATGATAATTATTCTAACTCCACAATCGCTGCCGACACGGTGGGCGGGCTCAGTTACTGTCTCGGTCGGTTGACCGAGGTGGTCGATACCTCGGGTTACACGTACTATTACTACGATTTACGTGGTCGAGTCGGTCAGCAGACAACCTCTATCCGGGGTCTATCCAGCGTCAAGAAGCTCCGTTTTTCCTATTACGCAAACGATGCTCTGAAACGCATTACGTATCCCGATGGCACATACACGGAGTATGGGTATGATGTCGCAGGACGGCTACATTCGATTCTTCAGAATGACACAACCTATTTCATTCGACCCGATTCCATTCAGTATGCGGCTTGGGGTGCAATAGAGCGAGTTGCGTTCGGTGGACCGTCAAGACTCAAAACTCATAATCTTTATGACATCCTCGGTCGACTCGATCAGACCGTAACCTGGTCACAGAACAATCGCCTTTTTGGGCGTGGATACCAATATGCCAACTGGTACATGACGAAGGAATTCGACCTGGACACTACCGTGAACGGCACAGGCTTCTTTGACTCAACGAATGTTGGTCAGGTACGAACCTTTGGGTACGACTATCGTGGTCGACTGACTTCGGCCTGGCTTAAAGATCCTAATGGCGTTGCAGACACTCACTCCCTCGCGTATCAGTATGATCTTAGCAATAATTTAAATATGAGAAAACTGGCTGGCATCGACTCGCTCTACTACACGCGGCACTCAGCGTCGAACTGCGATTCGGTGGTCAAGTATAGTGACGACTCCACTCTTGTTCTGACTAGAGACTCACGAGGGTGCATAGTAGTGGAGCGGAAGTATAACGGAGCTTTTATTCTCGATTCCGCTAATTGGTACCGTAAGACAACGTACGCATACGATCATCGCAATCTTCTGAAGGAAGCGACCTTTCAGCTCAAAATTCCGCTGCAAGCGGGTGACGCTCCTGACACGGTGCTCAATTATTACGACTTTGCCGGCAGGAAAGTGAAGCAGCTTACTATTTACCAAGTTTGGATCCCGCCGGATACGGGGGGAGGTGGTATAGATGGTTTTATTGATGATGGAATTGGAACAGATGGTTCAGTGCCGGGTGACGGTTACTGGCAGCGACGGACGAAGGCGCGCTATTATATATGGTCTGGAAATCAAGTAGTGTGTGAGTTGGATAATCCCAGTACGATTTCGAACATCAATGTCTATGGGTTGGGTAAACTACTTGCTCGCTGGGAGGGAAACAACTGGCAGTATCTGATCTCTGATTATCTGAACACAGTTAGAGCAGTGATCAGGTATGATGGAGAGGTGAAGGACCGACTGCTCGAATATTACCCGTACGGTGAGCCGTACTCGGGGAGCTTCCAAAACCTCATCTGGTCGCATCGGAGTTTTCTGAGCAAAGAGAACGACCAAGTCGGAGAACTGGACTTTGGGCCGAGGTATTATAGTCGTGAGATGGGGAGGTTTTTGTCGCCTGACCCGATCCTGTCCGGACCATCACCGTACAGCTATGCCGAAGGGAACCCGGTGATGAACTGGGACCCATCGGGGCTTGTACCAGATCCAGCCAGTGCGTGGGCACAGACTACCCGTGATCAAATGCTCTATGGCCCGCATGACTGCAGCTCCAGTGAGCGTATGGAACGGGAATTCGCCAGGGTGGCAGCAGAGAGTTTTGCCGCTGAATGTCAAGCGGGAATTCCGTATTACGCGACAGATGATCCTAGTGCCGAAGTGGAAATGACATGGGATGGTTCGCTAGTTCTGAAGCTCAAGATTTCTGGCAAATATAATAATGAGACTAAGAAATGGGAGAAAATTGACGACATAGTCTTGTATGCCGGGGACCAGGAGCTTGGACGCGCTGATAGTCGTGAACTCGGAAGAATCAACACAAACCTTAGTATTGAAAGAGCGTCGAAAGAGAAGCGGCGCTTGCTGCGTCATGGGCTAAAATAAAATCAGATAAATGGAGGCCAGAGAACTACGAGGATCGGAGATGCTGGCTTCCACAGACGAACACATGGCGTACAAGGCTGCGTTTGGACGACCGAGGGGTTCGGGCATGACCCTCGAACTTGGAGTTGCAGGATATTATTTCTTTGGTGGTGGCGGTCATTTCATATTCCAAGGCGACAATATCTATTTCCAGATCGAGATTGGTCATGGTTTTGGGGCGAGCGCCTCTCGAGGCAATTGGAATCTCGACGAGCTAAGTCTTGATGCTGGCGCTGACCTACCAAGTACAGTTGTTTATCCCGGCCACGGAGTCAAAGTCATTTCGAACAGAATTGGTGTCGGAGCTCAGTTGGACATTTCGTTCAGCGCTCCTGGCCGACCTTATAATCTGTCACCAGGTGTTTCACTTGGAATTGAATCCGTGATTGCTTATACATATACATGGCAGATTCGTTGAAAGAACAAAAGGATATGGATTCAATGAAGAAAGATTCTTCGCCGATAGGGCTGCAGACGATCAGGGACAGGTGGTACCCGATAGGACACGCATTTATATCGGGCGGAATGCTGTTCTTCTATATTCTGCTTCGTAAGGATGGCGGCACACCTCCCAATCATCTTGACAAAATGCAGCCATTGGATATTTTACTTCTGGTTTGTGTAGGGCTTTGTCTTATGATCGGGGCAGCGGTGCTTGGCGTAATACAGTTTCGATGTGCCGACTGGTCGCGCTTGTTGAATATAGACCCTGGTGGCCTGCGGCGTAAGTACTTCAAGTCCTATTTCTTTTTGTTGGTCTTGATCGTATTCAGCGAAATTCTGGTCTTCTTGATGGGAAGGTAAGAGTTTTGTAATGAATCGGTACGGATTTGCGAAGTGTTGTTCGGAAAGGCCTCAAGAACTTAGTCGACAACCTCAGTACCGTATGATCGGTAAAGGTATTTGATGATCTTGTCAGGGTTCGCTTACTTGAATACTCTCGATATGGAGATCTGTATGTGGTGAGTTTCCTGAATCTGGTTGCCTCACATCTGAGTTTCTCCGAAATGGAAAACGACTATGTCGGTGAGTTGGACGTTGGGCCACGGTACTACAGTCATGAGATGGGGAGATTCATGTCGCCTGACCCGAGCCATATGACACTTGTGTCCACTTCAATTCAGGCAGCCGGATGGTTCTAAATCATTGGGTTTCTGCTGTTGAACACGTTTTTCATAGATTCATAGAGACGGCTTGCAAGACTGCCAGAATTGTTGGCTTTATCGCATATTTTGAGCATCGTGGCGAACACGCCTATAACCTTCAACCGATGGGTTGTTAGAGTTACTCGTCAGGTGTGCCAGGCCTAGAGGAGTGCGATTCCAAGAGGGGGCATGACTTGTTGCTGCTTGTCAAGATATGAACTAAATGGCGTGCACGGGTAATGGCGACTCGTAGCAGCCGGCGATCTTCTTTATATGGTGGCTTGTGACGTGGGTCGACAAGGCCAAAGCGCGGATTGCTCAGGTCTACAATGATGACAGCATCGTATTCCTTGCCTTTACTCTTGTGCATTGTCGTGACCACTCGCCGGTGACGCGGACCATAGACATCCCGGAGGCGATGCGAGGCAAGTGCGTCAATGAGTTTCTGTTGTGCTGGCTCGTATGTGCCGTACTGTGCTTGGGTTCTGCTCAATAGGTCGAAGTCGTAGGGCTCATGCCCCAACCGGCCAAACACAAGGCATCTCCCAATTGCCTGCAGCGTTGGATCTTCCGATGCGCCCAGCAGCGTTGTGATGCGGTCGAGGTCGATGTCGGGCCGACCAGAACGGCCAGAATCACAGGTTGCCGTGCACAGGCTATCGATGGCTCTTGCCAGCGCACCGTCAATTTCCTGGCCCTTACCGTACGCTTCCGCACTTCGCTGTAATTGTAGCCCCAACTTAGCCGGTTTCGCCTGATCAACACAGAGGTGAAAACCAGCCATGAACTCGAGAATCTGCCCAGCCAACAGATGCCGAGGAGTACAGAGGAGGGCGATTCCCATACGCCAGGCGAACTGCAACTGATTGCTGTCAGTTTCTGTGGCGTGAAAAAGAGAATAAGATGCTGCTTTAGTCTTGTGCTCTAACATCTCTGAGACCGTCTGGACCCCTTCATTGGTCCGGACTAGTACCGCAATACTCGGGAAAGGTACCGATAGCTGGTGTAACCTATTCTCTGTGGCTAGGACGAGGCGCTTGAGGTATAAGCCGACGTGGTTCGGGTAGGGGAAGCGGCTGATCTTTACTTCGTTAACCCTCGGGGGAGTGCGGCCGTGTAGAATCGCCTCTGCATACTGAGGAATTGCCGTCTTCTCATTGCGGAAATTCTGTTTCTCGAGGTCTATGAATCGAGGCGCTATGTCCTCTCTGAATTTCTGAACGCGCACCTGAGTGACGCCCTCTCGGAAGCTGTAGATCATCTGATCCGGATCTGCCAGGCAAAAGAGCTGTGTTACCTGTGCCATGGCGAGTACGAAGGCGTACTGCTCGCCGTCGGTATCCTGGAATTCGTCGAGAATAACTAAGGGATATCGCGTCCCAATGACGTGGGCAACCGCTGGTTGATTGTGCACAACCGCAGCCGTCAGTGACGCCAGCCGTTCAAGGTCAATTTCTCCTCGATCAGCAAGGGCCTGTAATGCGGATGTCCCCCCGCCTGGAGAGCGCTGAATGACCTTTGCTTGCTCGGGCGCGAGGATGCGTACGTAACCTGGCAGGCCGACGAATCCTCCGTATGAACGGATGATGTCCCAGAAGAATGAATGATAGGTATCTATCTGCACACGTCGACGCAATTGGTCCGCAAACTCGGGACTCTGCGCAGCCCGCATGATCCGGCCGACAGCAGCCCGCGAGAAACTTAGAAAGAGAACTCGCTGGTGCTCCTCCATAGTCAACATGGCCCAAAGCGCTTTTCGGAGACCGAGCGTAGTCTTGCCCGATCCAGGGCCACCGAGTACGAGCACATGCCCAGTCTCCGCCAGCGCAGCCTCGTGCAACGGGTCGCTCCGGAATGCACTCATTGCTAATTCCGAACCAGGTACTGTGTGACCATAGTGACTGCACCTTTAAGGTCAGTGGGTACTTCAGCCGGAGGACAGTGGCTGAGCAATGCCGCCGCATACCCACAGCCCTTGCGCCTCTCCAAAACTTGTTGGATGTACTCGCGCCATTTGTGTTCGGCATCGTTTGGACCCGGCGTCGTGACCTTCTGCGGCCAGTTAGAATCGTTTCTCTGGTCAATGACGAAGGTTTTCAAGACATCCAGCGGCAATGTCTGGGCGAGGAGCCGCTCTAGTCCCCCGTACGGGTGTGATCGGCACGCGGTGAAATGTGTTTGCATCTCCGCGTCGTCTATGCCCTTCGAGGCATCGTAGAAGGCAAACACCGGTATACCACAGCCCCGAAAGAAATCACCGATTCCTGTTAGGGCCGTTATGCCTTCAGCGTCGACGACTGTGACGCCGAGAGTATCTAAGGTTGGTGCAAGTGTATCGACTTGAGATACTTTCTCTGAGGCGACGTAGATGGTCGACCCGTCCGATGTTCCCTCCACAAGGAGCACTCCTCGGCTCAGTATTCCTTCAGCAAACTTCTTTCTGAAGTCACGGGAGAAAATTTTGTGCTTCAGGCTTGCTGGAATGTTCAGCTGTCGTGCTTCAGTATGTAGCGTGTCATCGGCGCGAGCGATAAGCTGTATACCCGCATCCAGAAACTGCTCACTGATGTAAGGAGAGTGACTCGTGAAAATGCACTGCTGACACCTCGACTTAAGGAACGAGACGATGCGCCGTTGCGTGTACGGCGGCAGTGAGGTTTCCGGCTCCTCCATTGCAAATATGACGTTTGCTTTCTGTTCTGCGATGGCGGCCAACAGTGCAAACACCAATACGTTGGCGGTACCTGTTCCGAGGTTCTTGAACGGAAGGGGGTGGGGAGACTCCTGTGAACTCAAGAATAGTGTCAGTACTTTGCGCAGGTGCTCGCGGGTCAAGTCAGATACGTTGATTAGCGTCGATCCATCGTCTTGGGATAAGGGAATGAACTGGTTGACTCCTTCAACAATGCGTTCAAGCACCGGCTTGATGGTTGGGTCATTACTCACCGTCGGACCGACTGCGCGGAGCTTCTCCAGAACTGACTCCCAACAACCTGGCTTGGCCTCGTGCCGTCTCATGAGAATGTCGAGCAGTGTGCCACGCTCCAAGCTGAGGGCACGACTGCCGGTTCTCACAGATCTAAGGTAAACAAACCCGATTTTTCGCTTGTGGGATCGCGTGCATTCTTCTCGCTCTCCGTCAGGTGCTTCTGGGCAACAGTAGTAGGATTTTGCTAAGAACTCGCCTTCCTCAACATCGTACTTCCCAACGAGTTCGATTTGTAGTACGAACGGATAGTCCTCACTCCCAGCCTTGCCCTTGGGCACATCTTTCTTCGAAACGATCTGCCCATCCGCACCCATACACTCAAGGTGTGTCCAAAACATTGCGCGGTCATCATCGCTCAGCGCCCCTAATGTGGCGCGAATGCGAATTTCGACTGGTACTCCATCATCGAGATAGTGACTCTGAAAGAAGTCATGTTCACAAATTGCGGCTGGGTGGCCCAAACGGTCTGGGCCGAGCAAGAGGTCGAGCGCTTCGAGAATCGTTGATTTCCCAATGTTATTCGGGCCAACGAATAGTACATTTGCAGGTAGTGAGAGGTCGGCCCGTTTTATGCCGCGATACCGCTCAATGTGCAGAGAGAGAATTCGCATGCTTCAATGTTCCTAAGGAAAATGGGTTCGCGGCGAGGTAGTGGCGCATACTACTATGTTTATCCCCACGTATACTGCGTTATCAGTAGCCCCAAGTCGCCCACTATGCATCCTATGTTGCGACGTCGGGGTTAGCTCGACTCTCCAACTATGCCACTAAAGGTGAAATTTGTGTAGGAAACATTCAAACAGGCAATCGAAATCTTTGGATTCCCTTTATTCTCGCCAATCCTGGGAAATACGGGAACTGTCAAAAGAGCTTCAACTTATCCCCAGTCTTACCCCAAAACTTGCCTCTTTCGGCAATTGAAGGCTTTGGAGCCACCCACTACGTTGGGTAGGCTATGGATTCCTTCAATGGTCACCACTGCACGCAATACCGGCGCAGCACCGGATGTCACGGCGTGCTAGCCGTGCAGATTTGCTCCACCCGGACTGTGGCCCGCTGGGGACGATTCTGCCCGGCCCGCCGCCGCCCTGCAGGCGAGCGCGGTGACCGGGACCTCCGGTTTCCTGCTGGGCTCGATAAGGACGGAGCAGCAGCGTCCATCTGTCTTCGTCAGGATCCGGAACAGGTTGATGAGCCGAATGGGCCATTTCAGGCTTCTTTATCGCTCTACGGCTATCCCAGACTCTTTAAGATAGATAGCTTTCAGCTCGTCAATGTGGTGCTGCTGCAGGGGCATAGGAGAGTGGCGTTAAGGTGAGTGCACACCGCCAACCTAGCGCTGATTGCCCAGGCCGTCCAGAAGTGCCTAATGGGCATTGGCGTGAGCCGATATACGCAAAAAACACGCTCTGAGGAGCGTGCGATGCGGCAGGTGATCGTATAATGCTTAGGCGAGGTGGAGGTGCTGCTTCACGCGCTGCACGTCTGACTCGATGCGCCGCACCCACTCCAGACTGAAGATACGCTCCTGGTCCAGTCGGCGGACGATGGTGAGGACCTCATCCATGGTCGTGAGGAATTCATCCCGACTGACCACGCTGTCTACCTTGGTCTCCAGAGTAGCGACCTTGGCATCGAGTGCATCGAGCTTCGCAATAATGGCTGACTGCTCCTTTTCCATAGGGAATCAGCGTAGCGCAGGGGGAGGAGGGTTGTCAAAGAGACTCGAGGTTTTCCACAGCAGCACCGGAAATGTTGCCGACTTCGGCAATTGATAACGTTCGTCATGCTGCTACCGTGACCAGTGCACTGGTACTGACCCGTTCTTTCCCACGCTGCTTCCACCGCTGACCACCAAGGCCTGCACTGCTGATGCGCTGCACGGTCTGTTCAAATGTGGCCACACCTCGATTTTGCTTGTAGAAAGTTCGAATGTCTCGTACTAGACCGCACCACTCGGAAATCCCTTGCGCAACCAGGTCTGTTTTCCGCTTAACCAAGCTTAAAATCTGTGATTCGAACCGAAGCTTTTCTACAGCTTGAGACAAGAGTGTAGTTTGAATCATCTGAAGCGGCTTCTGCGGCTCTATCAGCAGTTTTCCGTTCATCAGCGTGAGGTTCGAACCAGTGAACACGAGAATAGCTCGTTTGAGCTCAGGCGTACCATTTTCGAAGTCGACCATAGCGCGTTGTGCAAAGTCGAAAGTGTCCTCACAAGCCAGAAGGACCTGTTTGTTGCGTGCATCGTTGTCGTCTAAGAGTTCCTTCAGGCGGAAACGCTCCTCTTCCAACTCTGCCTTTTTCGCTCTATATTCGCTATCGGTGAGCAATTCTCGCAGCCGCATATTGACCAACTCTCCGATCTCCCGCACACACGCTTCGTACCTGCTATGGAGCGAAGCAAGCGCTGCTCCGCCTTTCAGGCACTCCTCCTCGTGAAACTCACGGAGCAATTTCAGGCTCCAGTCACGAATACCAGCTCCGATTCGCAGTGACGATAGGAACTCTCTCACCTGCGATTCAAGGGTACTATCGGTTATGGAGCGTTGCGAACACTTCACGGATCGCTTTCGATGAGAGCAATGGTAGTACACATACTTCCGGCCGTAGCGGTTCGTTTTGTGTTCCGCCGTAACTGCTGCGCCACATTCTCCGCACTTAATGAGGCCAGTATACGTGAATTCGTGCCGCTTCGGTCGCGGCCACTTGCGCAGTCCCAGCAGCTCTTGCACACGGTCGAATTCACTCTTGGTGATCATGGCTGCATGGCCACCGGGGTTTATGTCTCCGCCGTACCGGATCGCTCCGTAGTAGAAGGGATTGGTGAAGACCTTATAGACCGTTGAGTACTGCAGCGGGCCTCCGCCGATGCGCTTGTGCTTGCGGGTGCGGAGACCCCACTGCTCTGTCGCAATGCTGAGAATCTTCCGGGGCGTGTAGCTCCCGGTGAGCATGAGATCCCACATCTTGCGAACCAGAGGAAACCGCTCCGGGTCTTTCACAATCGTGCGGGTATTGCGGTCGTTGGTATAGCCGATGGGTGGAAGGCCCGGAACCCAGCCTTGGTCGATTTTCGCCCGCAAACCTCGCTTCACATTATCTGAAAGGTCATCCACGTATTTCTTGGCCATGCCAAACTCCAGCTGCATCCAGAACTTGTCATTGCCCGTATTACTGAAGCTCCGTTGTGGCGTATGTATGGCCGACAATTTCCCTACCTCCATAGCCCATATGAGAGCTCCGCCGTCGACCGGGTTACGTGCGAGGCGGTCCAACTTCCAGCAGAGGACGCCCTGGATCTTGCCAGTCCCCACAAGCTGCAGAAGCTTTTTAAACACTGGTCTACCTGGCGCTTTAGCCGACATTGACTCGATGTAGACAGCGTCTATTGAGAGGTCCGCCTTTGCCGCGAACGCCTGCAATTCCCGAACCTGGGAATCAATAGACAGAATCTGTCGGTCCTCAGATTCGGTAGACTTGCGAGCGTAGATGACGATGGAGGGCATGGGTAATCCTTAAGAAGGAGCAATCCAAGCGTACTAGACTAGGCGCGAGGGAGGCAACTTCTACGAAGTTCGAACTTTATCCGAGCGTGGTGGCTTCGATTGCGCCAGAATCCGGAACAGGTTGATGAGTCGAATCGCCATCGCCCATGCCTCCTTGTCGTCCAACTCAACCCCCTGCTCCTTTCGATAGAGCGCTTTCAGTTCTTCGATATGGCGCTGCTGCAGTGGCATGCCTATCAGTCTACTAAGAGGCGGGAACACGTAAATGCGGAAAATCCGTAATCTTCGGCAATAATTGTGGAGAACTTCTGACAGAATAGCCGATTCTGATGGGACTATTGGTTCACGAGCAGTCTGTAGCAGGCAAACGATCCTCCGAACAGGTTCTCGATGAATTTGCAGCAATTACCAACGATTTGTTGGACGATTGCGAAAGTTTTCCACAGCAACTTGCCGAAATAGGCAATTGAGCGATTTTCTATAGGTAGTTACCGTTTCAAAACCAACACTACCTTTATGGGTCACCACCGCCAAATTCGCTACCCCAATTCTATCCGTGAGTATCGCTTGAAGGTCAACCTGCGGCTGTTCGAAGTCGCCCACTTGCTGGGCCTGGCGGATCCCTCACACATAGCGCATTGGGAAGCCGGACGGAAAGCGCCGAGCCTCGATAATGTGCTGAAGCTCTCCGCAGTCCTTGAGGCTCCGGTCATCGTTCTCTACTCAGAGCGCCTCCAGGAACTGCGCAAGGATATCTTGAATCGTAAAGCTCTCCCCATTAAGAAACCCCTATGACCATGACTGTGCCGGTTCCTTTCGTGCCGCAGAATCGACGCGACGCGCTCATGCTGGAGATTGCCCGAGCGTTCAACGACGAGGAGCGCCTACCTGATTACCAGCGTGTCTGTGCTGGAGTACCCTTCCAGCTTGTCTTTCGAGCATACCGAGAGGCTATGTCCGTACCGAGCCACCAAGTGCGAAAGTCCCGACGTGCTATTTTCTTCTTCATTGTCCATTCCCTTGAGAATGACCAGGATTCTCGCAATTGATCCCTGCAGCCGAGAATTCGGCTTTGCCGTCATGGTCAGTGACCGATTGATCAACTACGGCATCAAATCGTTGCGCCGACCAGATAGCAAGCGGACGAATGTGGTCATGACCGAATTCAGTAAGCTCATCGATACTTCCAATCCTAATCTGCTTGTGCTGGTGAAGAACGACTATGCCCAGGAAATACGAAGGACCTGGTACGAACGAGTGGTGCTGCAGATGGAAGAAATCGCTCGTAAGCGTGACATCCCGCTGTTCAGAATCAACATTGGATTCATCAAGCAGAGTCTCGCTGGTCGACATGAGGCTAGCAAATGGGAGTTAGCAAATGCGCTCATAGCTTTCGCACCGCACCTACAGGCCCGCTTACGAAAGAGATATACGTCGAATCAACAGTATGTGTCGCACATGTTTGTCGCCATCGCCTGTGGCCGGACTGCGCTCGACCTACACCAACAAGGCAAACTAGAAATGTATGCCGCAAACGACTACTAAGCGAAGGCCAATCCACATCACGAGTCGAGACGGCGAAGTGCTGCGTCATCTTGCCTACTTAGGAATGCTCACGACCGAGCAGGTTCGATACCTATGCTTTTCCTCCAGCGGACGTACCAGGAAACGACTGCGCTTGCTCTGGCAACATCGATTAATTGCCCGGCACCGCCGACCCGTGCGAATGGGCGACGGAACCGCACCTTACCTCTATACGCTCACGAGAAAGGGAGAGGGAGTAGTAGATGCGAATGCTGAAAAAGTACAGTCCACGCGATATGCCGGAAAACTCAGCCTTCATTTCGAGAAGATCAACGACTTCCACATCGCGATGATGCTGGCGACAAAGCATCCACGATACCCGACTCTGAGCAATTGGCAGCAGGGCAAAAGGGTTCGTTTCAGCGGTACTGTTCGCACCGAAAGAGGGGGGATGCGAGTGCCGATTGTCCCAGACGCCTTCTTCGTGTTGACCTTTGGCAAACTGGATTACGTTTACTTTCTCGAAATCGACCGAGGAACAACTGATTTACGGAGAATTCGGTTGAAATTCCTTGCATATCTTGACCTCTGGCGTTCGAAAGCGGCGTCAAGACAGCTTGGCATTCGGTCTTTCCGTGTGCTTTACGTCACCACCACCCAGCGACGGTTGACGAACTTGCTCAAGGTCCTGAAAGGCCTTCAGAGGAATTTTCAGCGTAGCGAAGTAATTTGCCTGACCAAACAAGGGGAAATCAGCATAGAGCGACCTGGGAGGCTCTTTGAGCCAACTTGGGAGACAATTGACCAAACCGGGCACCATACAAGAGTCAGGGCTTTCCCAGTTCTTCCTATCACGCTCCCGACTGCGCCAGCTAACCCAGCAGTGCGCGGACCAGACGCCGGAGCCGGCTAACGGCACATGGGCCCGGCGGCTGGGGATATCCTCATCTGCCGGGTGCGGGAGCAAAGGAGCTAACAACAATCGTATGATACTGAATAAAGTGATTGCGCACATGCGCACTGGCAACGATTTTGAGGATCAATGCAGTGATTGCAGTGGGCAGCAATGAGATTTACTGACGAAGTAGACGTTCCCGAAGCATTACTCGAATCCCTCCGACAGGACCATCTTGTGCTATTCATCGGTGCCGGAGTGTCCGTTGATTTGCCATCGGCCTTGCCTACCTTTGAGACCTTGGCCAGCCGAGTTGAGGCGCACTTCAGTGAACCTCGACAACTCGACCACGGTTCAACACCGCCGATTCCTGAGCCAATTGATCGCTTCCTTGGTCGCCTGAACGGCAACGGCAAGGCAGTTGAATCGTTCATCTACTCACAACTGGACAATGCGAGCACTCGACCCAATGACTGGCATAAGGCAATAGTCCATCTCTTCGGCTCGCGGAGCATACTGAGAATTGTAACGACTAATTTGGACCGCCATCTTACTACCATTCTTCGCGAAGAACGGGGTGAAACAGACGACATCTTCTACGCGCCAGCTCTACCATTAGGTGGCCGCTTCCAGGGATTAGTCTATTTGCACGGTAGTGTCGCTCGCCCAGTTGAAGGTGCGGTGCTGACTGACAGTAGCTTTGGCCGGGCCTATCTCATTGACGGCTGGGCCAGTCGGTTTCTTATAGGGTTGTTTGAGAGCTTTACGATACTCTTCGTGGGTTACAGCCATGAAGATCCCGTTATGCGCTACCTTGCGCGAGGTCTAAGCACATCCTGCAGTCGATTCGCACTCTCTCCTGATTCCGACGCAGACAAATGGAGGTTTCTCGGCGTTGAGCCAGTATCGTACCCTCAGCAGTCAGGCAACGATCATCATGCGGCACTGTGCGCACTGCAAGCATGGGGCAAGCACGCAGGATGTGGCTATCTTGAACACGAACAGGTGATTCGCGAGATTGCAGCTGTGCAGCCTCCTATCTCACCCATTGAAGTGGATTGCACTCTCTATGCGCTCGGCGATCCTGTCACGGCTCGAATGCTATTCCAGCAAGTGACGTCAATTGACTGGCTCAAGTGGTTTTCCGAAAGAGACGTGCTCAAACCGCTCTTCAACTCTTCGACTCCGCTCAGTTTGTCACAAGGCGCGTTGGCATGGTGGCTCGCCGACAACTTTGTAGTCGTGAACCACGAACCGTTCATGAACCTGCTAACGCGCAACGAACACGTCCACCCTGAGTTGTGGCGCGCCATTGCACACAGACTCTGGACAGCTGACGTGCGTCCGGAACCGCGCGTTTTGGCTCTCTGGGTAAACTATCTCTTGAACAACGCTCCATCGCCGTTGCCAATTGAACATATTTTTGAATATTTGCTCTCCAAAATTAGTCTCTCACTTGACGGCCCAGTGGTCCTACAACTGTTTGCGTACCTGACAACGCCTCATGTTCGGTTCGCACAAGGAGTCGTCTCTATGAATGACTTCACCTGGCAGACGGGATTAGTGCCTCGCCTGACACTGCGGGGTGATGAAAGCGACCTGACGGAGGTCTGGAGAGATAAGTTTAGACCGCAATTGAGTGATTGTTTCGAGCAGTTGCAGGGGATCATCTACAGCAATTTGCTCATGGCGCACACCATCGCCGCTAGTATCAGGATTGCCGGTGATAGCTACGATTCGGCGGCTGCGCTTCGCTCGGCGATTGAACCGCATTCACAAGATGACAACAGACATGACCTTGATCCGCTTATTGATGCGGCCAGGGACGTCATTCGACATTGCACCAAGCACGATCCACACCGAGCGACATTTCTCATCGATGCGTGGTATGCTTCAAACGTTCCATTGATGATGCGGATCGCAATTGATGGCCTGACAGAATTGCCGAACTTAACAGCCGATGCGAAGCTGTTGTGGCTGCTTGATAGGCACCTACTGTTTGGACTACCGACGCATCACGAGGTATACCGATTACTAGCGCAGACCATAAACATGGCTTCAGAAGAAACCATCGCTGCACTCGTGCGAGTAGCAATAGAAGGGCCACCAGAAGCTGTATCGACAGTTCAGGACCAGGAGCTTTACGATTATTCCAAGTTCAATTTGCTGGGTTGGATGCAAAAGAATGCCCCCGATTCAGAACCTATTTGTACGGCGCTTGCTACGATTACCAACATTCATCCGGAATTTCGGTTGAGGAGTTGGGCGGATTTCCTGCACTATATCGGAGACACTGATGATCGGTTGGCTGAGCAACCGCCAATGCCCAGCTGCAAGCTGGACTCAATATCTGATGACGAACTCCATGCAGTAGTTGGTACTAGGCACCCACAGGGAAGCACTGAGTGGGTTCGTCGCAATCGCGTTCTTGCTGAAATCCAATCAACAGTCAGTCAGCACTTTGACAGGACACTCTTCCTTGCAGGAAGGCTTCGAGACAAAGAGATTTGGGAGTCTGACATTTGGACTGCTCTGCTCAGGGGTTGGTCGGAAACTGACCTCGACTCCATCCAATGGCAGAAGGTCTTTGGAGTGCTTGTGCCAGCATTTCATTTGCACGCCCACCCAGACATGGACTTGTTCCTCGAGAAGATCGTAACACGACAGGGGAGTGGCTTGCCACTATCAGTCCTTGGCCAGGCAGAGGAGATCTCTCTAAATTGCTTCCGCGCAGTTCAGACGCAGGAACGAGCATTTTCCGGAGAGGAATCATGGCTGGCAAAGGCGCTTGATAGCCCCGCTGGGCACGTTGCTGGGTTCTGGCTCCATGCACTTAGCTTGCGCATTCGACATTCACAGAC
The DNA here is from genome assembly GCA_016708025.1 of bacterium. Classification (NCBI taxonomy): domain Bacteria; species bacterium. The sequence continues at coordinate 426,225 of JADJGQ010000002.1, forward strand.
ACGGGTAGACAAGTTGCCCGAATGGTACCGCGATCTCTTTGACCAGGTCATTGATGCTCCTTCCGAAGCGGGCCAGTTAGCACGCGTTGTCCTATGCAGTCAGGTGAATTTTCTCTATGCGACGGACCAGCACTGGACTACCCAGAAGCTGATCGCTTGCTTCGATTGGGGCAAGGACGCTCTCCGAGCAGAGCAAGCATGGCACGGCTTCCTGACGTGGGGCCGCATTCCACCACCCCTTCGGGAGCAATTTGCGGAACTCTTCGTATCCACTGCCCAACACCTTGCGGTGAGAAGTGATGGCTTGAGAGGTCGGATCACTGAATACGCGGCAGGTACCGCCCTCTTGTTGACGGGACGTGACTTCGATGTCTGTGCGTGGCTGATTCGTTTGTTCCGCGCCTTCTCAAACGGCGAACGAGTCGGATTTTGGCGGCACATTACCTACAGTTTGAAGCAAGCTGGGCCGGTCTTGACGGTAGCTTCCTGGGATGCTTGGATCGCCGAGTTTTGGGCTAAGAGGAGAGACGGTGTACCAGACAGAATGACGTCGGAAGAGGTCTCCGGTTGTCTGGATCTCATTCCGTACGTTGCCGATAGATTTCCCGAGGCGGTCTCACTTGCTTTGACAGCAGATACCACAGGTCAGGCGCATACATTCCTCTACCGTCACTTAGCGGATACTGACTCACCAGAAAAGTACCCCCACGAATTCCTACGTCTTTTTCTGCACCTGCTCAAGAGGGTCGAAGCACAGTCAATCTTTGATCCAAACCATATTGTCGACCTCTTCAGGCGACTTGCGCTGAAACTCTCTGTGGGTGAGCTAAGGGCCTTGCGCGAGGAGTTTGTCAGATTGGGGTTGTCTGCGCCGCCGCCCCCGTCAGTCGAGAATTGACGGCATGAATTGTGCGTATCAATAATTTTGGAAATTGCATTTGAAGGCGAATATTGGCGAACTATCCATTGTAGTCATGCACGCTCAAGTTACTCAATGGCAGAGCAATCGTTTAGACGATGTTGCTTGACAGTACAGGGAAGCATGTAGGCGCGCGATGAGCAGGGAGGTGAACATCCCTGAATGCGCGGTACTTCGACGCTGGTGATTTGCTCAGATGTCGCGAGACGGAAGATTCAATAGTCCTCATGAAGCCCCACCTAGTTTTGTATCATATTGGCATTTCTAAGTGACTGCAAAGATCCCTTGCTTTCTTCATGGATAACCATTACTTATTTGTATAGGCTCGGAGCGTTCCCCCTCCCCCCCGCTCCAGCTTCCAAAAGGACTAGGTAACTAGTCCTTTTTGTTTTGCAGTGATTCCGAAAACCCTTATAGACAGAATTTCATTGACATGAATCATCGAGTGTCCTACTTTAGAGAAAATGGGACACTGCTATAATCCCGTAAGTAATTGTCCCTCAGGATTTTCTCCAATATTCTTCGACTACGTCCAGCTTCCGTAACTCCATTCTGTTCGTGGTTTAACCACACGTCTTCAAATATGCTCAATGGCATGCAAACCAATGGCTTTTCGGCCAACCGCTGTGACTTCAATGCTCCGTCACAACCGTGATCACTGTCTCCTTCTCTCTACGGTGGGTCTGATTCGGGCTGCTAAGAGATTCATGGTCGGCTTTTTGGGCACCAGAGAGAAACCGCGGCGGCTAAACCAGTTGACGCAAGCAGACTACAGTCTTACTGCGGCCCAAGTTCATCGACTTATCAGCGCAGCCGCATGCCTGCGCGACCGTGCCCTGATTAGGGCATTTGCAGAAACAGGGCTGAGAAGGGCGGAAGCAGTCTCCATTGCATGGACCGATGTCGACCTTGCCGCCTGTCTCTTGGTAGTGCGAAACGGCAAAGGAGGGAAAATGCGTATGGTGCCCATCACGCCCTCGCTGGCGGTCGATCTGGCCGCACTGAAATGCATGAGCAGAAGCTCGATGGTGTTTTCTTCGCGTCAGGGTCCGCGCCTTTCACGGCGTCAAACAAATCGAATTGTCGCCTGTGCCGGTCGCGCTGCCGGGCTGACTCCACCTAATCCGCGTCGTTCACAACTCACGTGTCACTTGTTACGGCACACCTTTGCTCGTCGCTGGAAGGCTTCAGGCGGTGACATCGAAGTGCTGTCGCACATTCTGGGGCATGCGTCAGTGAAGACCACGTGGGACGTGTACGGGCGACCCGGACTTACAGATATCGAAATCGAATATCAAAAGGTAGTTGCAAGAGCGTTTCACCATTTTACCCCCGGAGAAGAAGGATGACCTTGATATCTTCCCGAAACCTCCTCGTGCGAAAAGGGTAAGGAGGGAAACAATGCATGATTCCTATCACGACACACTTGGCCTTGGCCGAAAGGACGAATCGACCGCTCGTCTATCAGTCCCGGCAATCGGAAGCATTATCAGCGCGACAGGTCAATCGGATAGTCGTAGCGGCAGGTCAACGGGCAGGGCCGACGCACCCAAACCCCCAGCGTCCAAACATTACCTGCCATTTGCTTCGTCATGCATTCGCTCGGCTCTGGAAACTCCATGGGGGAAGCATCGAGACGCTTTCGAAAGTGATGGGGCATTCCTCGGTCGCAACGACGTGGGATCTCTATGGAGCCGAAAGTCTCCACGATATGCAGCGGAATTATGAAAACACTAAACAGAAAATGTTGGCCACGCCCGGTGCTCCAGCAGTGGCTGAAATTGAACGGGCCGCCAGAAAGAGAGACAAATGAAAGTGAGTACGCGAAGAGTAGCCAGTCTGCGTTCCTGCCTTGTGCCGCTACTCGTTGGTGCGGCAATTCTCAGTTCGTGCAGTAAGAACTCGACCCAATCAAATCCGCCGCCGCTACCTGTCGTCGCAGGGACGTACCCGTCGTCCGGTGCGGTTCTTTCGGACAGTCTGACAGGACCAATTACCATCACGTTCACAGAAGCGATGAAACCGGCCTCGTTCACGGCGACGACGTTCTGGGTCGACGGCAAGCCGGGTACCGTCAGCTACGCCAACGGCATCGCCGCATTCAAGCCGACGACGCCATTTGCCCACAACGAATCCTACACCGCGCACGTTGCAGGGTCCGTCAGCAGTCAGGCCGGCGTCCAACTCGGAACAGCTTACAGCTGGTCCTTCACGACAAGAGACTGGACGCTGATGCCAGTGGTCGTGAAGTTCGATTCCGCCGCAGCGGAAGAAGCGGGGGCTTGGGCAGTGACGCCATGTACAGACGGAAAGTACGGGATTGCGGGATGGACAGGACTATCTGGCAATCGAAGCATTTACTTGGCGAAAGTCGACTCCAACGGTGTCGCGCTCTGGCAGAAGACCGTGGCTGCTGGTGGATACGGACAAGCATCGAGCATTGTGGAGACTCAGGATCATGGGTTCGCCATTGCCGGGCTGGGCGGTGACTTCGGGTCGGCAGGTTTGCTCATTAAGACGGATGCTACCGGCAACGTACAGTGGCAGAAATCTTTTCAAGGCGTGGGCCTGTACGGGGTCACGCTGGCCGCTGATGGAAATCTCATCACGTGGGGCGGGTCGGTGGCGAAGTACTCTGTCAGTACGGGAGAGCTCCTTTGGACAGCAACGACGACCGGCACCGTGCGCGGCTTGTGCGCTGGTCCGGCAGGGAGCTACCTCTATACTTCGGAAATTCCCGGTGACTTTGACCCAGCCAAGAGCATTTGCGGTGGACGGATTGACGCCGCGGGCAACAGCGTTTGGTTCAAGATGTACTTTCACGGTCATTACCAGGAGGGGTATTCAGCTAGGGCAATGGCCGCTTCTGCTGACGGCAACTACGCGGTGTTCGGAGGATGGGATCCCTCGCAAAGCAGGGCAGGGGGCGTGGCCGCCAAGATCAACGCCGCAGGCGACAGTCTCTGGACCTCCAGAGATGAGCACGGCTGGTTTGGCGGTCCCATAACGAGCGGTTGCAGGTTTCGGGACGGCTTGGTGGGATTCGTGCCATTCCAGACGGACAACCACGCTATGGGCCCTGTGGTCTACTTCACTAATGGCGGCGCATGGATAGACTATCGGCCCGAAACGTGGACTGCTCCAGGGATACGTCAAGCGTTCTGGGTCTACAGCGGCATACCGAGGGGATCTGACGAACTGATTGCCGTGGGTGAGATGACACTGGAAAACGACACTGCGGCTAAGCCTCGGAAGAAACTCTTTCTTCGGCTCCGGTACATGTAGCTGCTGATAGTCCTGCAGGAAGCACGTGGTTCGGGATAATCCAATGTTGGCGGATTGAGGACAAACACAAATACCCAGTTCCGGGCTAGTTGGTTTCCGTAAATTCAGGTGGTGGATTGTATGGCCCATACCTGAGGACGCTCGATGCCGTATGGTACGAAGTCTCTTAGGAAAATTGTCTGGCTGCACATACGCTCGTATACACCACTAATGGCAAAGTGGCATTCTTCTTGTTCACATGCCTTGGTTCGTCGCCTAGTATACATACCCAAAAAATGTCCGGAGGGGACAACCGTCGATATCCGAATCAAATTCGCTAGTACCGCCGTCGCCGAAACATGCGGCTCTGAGAGGTGGCGATACTGGCGGGACTGCGTGGCCCTGTACACCAGTCACGCCGGGGGCTGCATTCAGTAGCGACTGAGCGTTTGGCCTTCTGTTTCTTTTGCCGCCTGCGCCAAAGGCGCGTACCGGCGGTTGTAGTTGCGCGCGTTCGTCGGTCAGCATCCCTCCACGCCATTCCTGCAGTGTGAAGTGACGTGCCTTCCCGGCGCGTCACCCGAAAAGTAGAAGTCGAAGCGAAAGTGGTAAACGCTTCTACTTTTCCTCCAACATAACCCCTTGTCACACTTACGGAATGTCGTGTCGGTTGCCTCCCGACTCCTCCAGTTCCCCGAGTCCTTTTCCTCCTCCGATTGGCGTCTGTGGTGGAGCGTGGTGCGCCAATCGCAGGAACCCGAAAAGGACTCGGCTCCGCCGGTCGGCGCTACGCCGACATCGCCGCCGCAACCAATTGCATTCGCGGAGTGCGGCGGCTCGGCGTCGGTCTGCGGCCATTCCGCGGATTTCCCATCTCGATTGGTGTCCGCGGCCTGGCCTTGACGAAACTGGAGGAGTCGGGAGGCTGACGGCGGCTATCGTGGCCGGCTGCTGCCAGCCACTCCCGCGCCCCTGCTCGCTGGGAGCGACCCGGGCGCGGAGCCCGCCTGCCTCCGACGAACGCGCGCATACGGGTGCTGTTCCGGAGGGCGAAATGCCACGCAATCTTTTCGAACGCAGTTTTGATGTTATTGGATTGCCTTGGATGCGCTCTGATGCGCGATCTACCCTAACCGCAGTATCTTCTGGCAGTGTCAGCATCAGTCTCACGCGAGAACGGCAGGTGTAGAGTGAAACGCAAAGCCTCCTTTGTGCCAAATGCACGCGATGTGGCGATTCTCCAATTGGTCTTCGAACATCGCTACATGAGTATTGAGCTACTGGCAGCGCTGCTCTGCGAGCCCGCCGCCGCCGGTCGGCAGTACGGCTTCACCGTTTCGGCGCTTCGCGCCCGCTGCCAGAAGCTAAGAGAGAACCGCTACTTGGTCTGGCGATTCCTCGCGGATCAACCCACTGGCCGAGGATGGCATACGGAGCGTCCGGCGATCTACGCCATCGGACCTGCAGCAGTAGATTTGCTAACCGAAAGCTATGGCGAGAAAGCGAGACGGGTGTGTGTAACGGTCGCGAGGAATACGGTCAAGAGCCTCTTCCTACGGCACGAACTGAGTATAGCGAGATTCCAGTCGATATTGCGGTTGGCGTGTCGTGCAACCGGTACAATGGTGCAGTTGACCGGCTGGATCCAAGGACCGGCCTTGCGCGATTCCGTCATGGTCGGGAGCGGACCATCTGCCGACCGCATTCCGGTTGTGCCGGATGCGGCTTTTGCGCTCACGATCAAGGGCAAAGGCACAGCGCACTACATGTTGGAATACGATCGGGGGACGATGCCCTTAGCCGACATCCGGCAGAAGGCGCTGGGGTACTGGTACTATTATCGATCACAGATGTTTCGCCGGAAGTACTCCTACCGGATCAATCGCTCAGGTGAGCCTATTCTGTACGCAATCGACAAACCGTGGAATAGTCTTGATCCGGCACACCAGAAGGCGTTCGTGACCAGTGCAATTGCGAGTTTTCAGGTATTGTTCGTGACGAGGTCCACTGAGAAGGACAAAGCCCTCATACTTGCCGGAAAACGACCGTCCCGGCTGCGTCAGGCGAATCTCTTTCGAACGGTGCAGGAGGTGCCCGATATTCCACCGACCACCAGTAAATTTCTGTTCGCGACCGACGAGCTTGACTATCGGATCGATGACCCGGAGGCTATTCTCCGCGCAATTTGGCAGAGCCCTAAGGCGAACAATGTCGTGCTGCACAGCCTGTTAGATTGAGTTTTCATTATGTGAGTACTGTCAGAAATTGTCAGTGGACCAAGGTCTTGTCAGTACCAGCGGCACCTCTACTACGTGGTCGGGGCGGAACCTTGCGACCGGATGTATCCAAGCATCAAGAAAGGCCGCCAGCAAAGGTGCTGGGCGGCCCAGGTTCACTTTTTTCGAAGTACAAACGAACTTTTGAAACTCTCGCGATCCTTTTCGGCTCCCGTGGCTTCTGCGAGAAGGTAGAGCCACAGGTTGCGTTCTCGTTCGAAGAGCAGTTCATCTGCCATTCGCGCGTCTGCCACGACCAGATTGATCAGGCATTCCGGTACGCCATAGGTACGGAGAATGGGTGCTAGAGACCCACAGACACGTTGAGCAGCCTTCTGTTCGACTTGCGCTTTGATAAGATTTAGTTTTATTTGCCGGATACGGTCATCAGTATCACCGTTCTGCACGTGTGAGCCCTCCACTGTTGGCAGGTGAATGGCCGCTCCAGCGGTTATCGCTCGAGATAGCCTGACTGCCGACAGGAGAAAGGGTCACTAATTATTGCACGCTATCGGGAGGTTGTCAAACATGGAATTCTACATCGTCGTGCTCATCGTGGTGGGCGTCTTTGGTGGGATTGCCCTCTTCGGCTACTTGGCAAAATCCAATCGCCTTTCCTTCCTAAATTCGACCATCAAAAATGCAGCCTCCGGCGAAACAAAACTCAAACAAGCCTTTTCTTCGCAGCTTGACAAGCGACTCGAGATTGATGAAGAACTCCGCTCAGAATTTCCGGACGACCACCAGTCTGTTACCGCCGACGAACGCGAAACCCTTGTGCAGCTTACTTTGGCACAGCGTCGTAATTATTACGCCGAACTGCATGTCGCACTGCTCCGCCGTGGGAAAACTGTCGAATCGAAGGCACCATCAGAACGCGCTTCAGCTACTGATGAATTTGCAGGGGTTATGCCAGAATTGCGCGGTCTCTTGACAAGGGTGACGACCAGGGAGCAGCTTCACAGCCTTCACCAAGAGTTTATACTTCGGTTCAGACGCAAATATGGCAATCAGCCAAAGATCCTCGAGGGAGTATTAACTATGCTTGATAGGGAATTTATGCAGTACGAAATGAAATTGGATACTTGACCAATGCCAGCACTGCACCTGGGGGACAGTACTAAAGCAAGGCGCCCCGTCTTCCTTGATGATCGCAGCCGTTCGATGCATGTCCACCTTATTGGACGGACCGGCACGGGCAAGACGAGCTACATGGAACACATGATCCGGCAGGATATTGCGGCCGGACGTGGCGTGTGCGTCATTGACATGCTCGGCAACCTTTACCCCCGATTGGTGCAATTTTGCGCCTACTACAGTCGGTATGGCACCGGCGACCGCCTACGCCTATTCGACCCCAGCGACCCGCATTACTGTCCGGCATTGAACTATCTTGAGTACGACGGTGAGGGCGACACGGGCACGATCGCTGAGATGGTTATGGCTGGCATCGAGCGGGTGTACAAGCAGCAAAACGACGTGCGGCCCCTCTGGGAAACTTATGCCCCGCTCGTGTTCGGTCCGCTGATTAAGAAGAAATTGACCCTTCTCGAGGTTCCATTCTTCACGGACCCCAGCTTAGGAGATTTTCGCCAGCACGTCCTCGCAGACATTATGGATCCTGCTTTGCGGTTGGGGTGGTCGGTGTTTGATAGCCACAAACGCTACGATGATAAATTTCGGCTGATTATGGCCGTCTACAATCGAGGCATGCGATTCTGGCCAAATGAAACCATGCGCCGGATTGTTGGTCAGCCAACAAGTAGCATTAACTGGCGGACGGCCATGGATGACGGCCAGGTTGTACTCTGCAATCTCGGACAGACTGGTCGACTCAGTTCTAAAATGGCATCTCTTTTGGGCGTTATCCTTGTCCATCAAATCACTACAGCCGCACGCAATCGGCGCGGGACCGAATTACAGCCATTCACAGTGTACATAGACGAATTCGGGAAGATCGTCTGCCAAGATTTCACCGACGCGCTCGATTTGCTCCGGCAATTCGGTGTTTCCTTTGTGCTGGCCAACCAGCGCCTTGGTCAGCTCAAAACTGACATGGAGAATGACGACATCTACAGCTCTGTCATGGCCAACACACTGACCAAAATTAGCTTTTCGCTTGCCTACGATGATGCGGAAATTATGGCGCGGGAAATCTTTGCGCTCCAAATTCGCGGCGACGATATCAAGTACCAAGGCAAGCGCACCATGCTGATTCCCCAGCAAGACATAATCGAGCTACACGGTGAAAGTTCCGGATCCGGTAGCGTAGCTGGCGTGAGCATTACGACAGACCCAAATAGCGGTAGCTTTCTCATGGACTCGTTCCAGCGCTCGCAATCAGACAGTGATTCCCACGCTAGTTCGAACAGCAACAGCACGCACGAGGCAATCCAGACGACATTCGAACGCGAGTTGGAAGATGAAACGCCGGTGTTTACCTCCGTTGAGGAGAAGGTTAACCACTACAAGAATGAGATTGTCCGGCAGCCATTCCGGCACTGCAAGGTGAAGCTGCCGTACCGTGAGCCAATTTCCCTTGAGACGCCAACGGTTCCACTGTACCCAATCGCGCCTGAGCCACTGCTGGCATTCAAGGAGGAGGTCTACAAACGTATGCGGCTCCGGACGCAAAAGGAGGTTGATGCACTCATAGATGATCGTCTCCGGCACTACTTAGGACCCGAACGCTACGCCCAGCTCTACGGTCCCTCGAGCATGGAACAATTGGATGAACTGACGGAAGATAAATGGCAACAGCTATAAGTACTGAAATCAAGGGGAACATTGTATGAGCACTGCTTCAACGAATACTGACCCGCAACTTGCCTTTCGCATTATCGCCGTCCTTGTCGCTGTTGGCCTCGTTGTGTCGCTCTTTAGTGGACTTGTCGGCGTGTGGTTTGTCCTCGGCACCATTGCCGCCTTTGCTCTCATGAATCTCGGCCTGTCACCCAGTTGGCGCTGGGTAGGCAATGTCCTACTAATTATTTCTGTAGGCATTCGACTCACACAGGGGTTACCGCTCACAAAGAACGTGTTGGATAAGTCGCAAGAGCGTACGGATAACGAGCTTGCAAAGAAAGCCATGGAGCCGGGCGTCACGCAGGAGAACATTCGGATTCGTACCGCTCAGCGAGTAGATTCAATCAATGCTGCGAAACTCTCTGCAGCTTGGACCGACCTGTCCGGTCGTATTGCGAAAGATGATTTGACACAGGAAAATCAGCGCATTTACGACTCACTTCTTGAGGTCGAACGCCAGAGCAACGAGAACGTCCGCAAAATGGTACTTGGGCAGAAGATGCTGACGCCCGCAGAGCCTGCGAAGGTTGAGCGGCGGCAGCCCCAGGTAGAAACTGTTTTTGTGGAACATAAGCAGCAGGCAGAGTTAGCGCCGGTGTCGCAGGAGGCACCACCGCACGTGACCAGTGCTGTTCAAGCTGCCGCGCACATCGATTCGGCTCTAACGGTTCCTGTTGATACACCCGACCTGTTGGCCACGCAGAGCTATGTCGAGTTTCATCTTGATGACCAATTCATTCAGAGTGCTGTCCGCCGGTCGGGAGACTGGAAGATAGCCCAGGACATGTTACCCAATGGCTCTGTTGGCAATGTTCTCACCCAAGGCTCAATGCACGAGGCGGTGATCTTTTTCGGTTCGAAAAAGTGGATCAACTACACGTTCGAATGTTCTATCAAACTCACGGCGGGTCGCGGCTTCGGTGTCTACTGCCGAGCAACGGACGAGTCAAATTGCTACGTCATGGGGTATGATCCAAGCTGTAACAATGCAATCGTCTACGTCCGGGCTGGGGCTCCTAATGAAATTGGGGGTTGGACGTTTGACCGGAACTGTCCGCCCGACGGCAGGTGGTTTCAACTGAAAGTTGTATGCCAAGGGGACCTCATTCAATACTACAAAGATGGCCAACTCCACCGTGAGGTCAGGCACGGCGGCCTTTTTCGCGGATTGGTGGGTCTCGGAACGAACAATGATGCAACCCTTGTGAACTTTACCAACATCCGGGTCACGCAGTTGCCATGAATGAATGCCGCAATCGAGAGGAGCGAAACTGCCGTGGCGGCTATAGTCTAAAATGTGATTGAAACTTCCGCCAAGAGGGTCTATATTCTCCAAAGCCTATTGGGGACACTCTTATGACTGTATCTGAGCGATTCATTGCGCTACTCAACAATATCCTATTGACGCAAGCTCAACGCGATGACGGTACTACTAAGCACCACGGTGTGAGGGGCTTGTCTCAATTCAAGTTATTACAATGCCAGCTCTGAAACCGCCAACAGTATGTTGATCGGTTCGTGGGGAAAATCGACTCGCATCCGGCCTCCGCGCGATGTCGATGTGTTTTTCGTCCTCCCATATGAGGTTTATCAGCGATTTGAGCAGCGCACCGGCAATAAGCAATCACAGCTCCTCCAAGAGGTCCGCGACGTTCTCAAAAACACTTATTCAAATACCGCCATTCGCGGGGACGGTCAGGTTGTAGTCGTTCCTTTCCAGTCATTCAGTGTCGAGGTGGCTCCGGCCTTCAAGCTGAACAGCGGCCAGTACTGGGTGTGTGATACACACGATGGCGGAAAATATAAAAGTGTGGACCCGAATGCGGAAATCAAAGCCGTTACTGACTCTGATACAACGACAAAGGGAAATACGCGGCATCTTATTAGAATGATGAAATGTTGGCAGGGCTGGTGTAATGTTCCATTGCAATCATTCGTGATAGAGCTTTTGGCTATCCAGTTTCTCCAAACCTGGACACACGCCGGTAATAGCACTGTCTATTATGACTACATGACACGAGATTTTTTATTCTGCGCGCAAGAGTGCAAACGGCAGTACGAAAGCTGCCTCTATACTTCCACGACGCTCCGAATTTGGTTACGCTGGCTCATGTGGATTCGGCGACTTTTTGCCGCTGGATCAGCCGTCGCTGGTTCTGTCGCTGGTTGGAAGCTGCTGACCGGAGCTGACCTTCCTTCGATAAAATTGATTACAGTCATAAGCGCCTTCGTGGCCGGTTTACTTCCTGTGGTTTATACCGCCTTGAAGTTCGACGACGAGCTTGGCCAGGTCAAGCACCTTGCTGGTGAGTTCACAAATCTCCGTGACCGATTTCGACAAGCCGCCCACATTGCATCTCAGAATCCCTACCCCGAATTTGAAGCCGAGGTCAAACCACTCCTTGAGCGAATGGAGCGTGCTCGCGCAGCAGGGGCAACTCCGCCAGAATTATGCTTCCGCTTGGCGCGGCGGAAAATCAAGGCCGGGCATTACGACTTTGACGTTGATGACGGAAGGGGAGAAACCGCCACCCCAAAAGCCTAAAAGATACCACGCCGCCATCGAGCGTAGTGAGACTGCCGTGGCGGCCATCTTCAGTAGAAGGAGGTTTGCAAAATGGGATACGCATGTCCTACCTGTAATCAAACGATCGATTTCTCGGATAGTTTTTGCCGCAATTGTGGTACACCGTTGCGCTCAGGTGGTTCTCCTTGCAACTATCGCCCATCTTTTCAGGGGACAATTGTCACCTGTGCCGCATGTGAAGGCAGGGGTTTCTATCCTGGTTTCTTCCGAAATACCATCTGTGATGTTTGTAATGGATCGGGCAAGCAGAGAGTTTAGAACTATCTAGACTGCGGCTGCTATGAGTGGCCATGTAGGGTCCTCAAAAAAACGACGCATTTAGAGGCTCGTAGAGCCACGATCAGCTTCTGATTTCTCGCTTTGATTGTGATTTTCCGACGAACTGGCCCCGCTCGCGGTTTTGGGCTGCCGTGCCACAAGTTTCCGCAGGGTATCACAGAGTCTCAGTTCCGGTGCAAGGTCGTACAAGTCTCCACCTTGACCAGCACTCCACCCCTCTATGCCCCAGCAGAACTTGAAGGCGGCACGCCAGCGGTGCAACTTCACTTTTCAATCACAGCTGGAGAGAGGTCAGATACGTATGACCTACATTGATAAAGCGCGAGCAAAGCTCGTTGAGCTTAACGATCCGCGTTTGCCGGATGAAGAAGTCCGAGAGCGCATCGCGATATTGATGGCTCAGGAAACCGGAAGAGCGATCTGGAGTGGCGTTCAGTACGCCCACCAGATGGACCGCAGACAGGCGGCCCAGCACTAGAGTGCACAACGGGCGGGGTTATCCCCCGCCCGTTGTTATTGCTCGCGGCCAGGATGAATATCCGGAATAACTAGAAAGCAATCTTGCCTTCCTTCTCGTCGAAGGGAACCCCAGCACTCTTCGCGGAAGCAGCTAGCTCGGAGCGAAGGCGTTCGGCAATTTCCTTCGGAACAGAATTACCCATGCGGTCCAGTACCGTAGTAAGAACCAGAATATCTTTATATTTTTCTGGCCACATACTTACGGCATCCTTGAATGTCTCAGGGAATTTCCTCCAAAACATGACAAATACTGTTGCCTTAGATTCCAAGGGAGGCCAGATGTACAGGTGACTCTTTTCTAAATCGTAGTACAGAGGAACCTTTCTTTCCGAACTCAGTCGATGTGCAATGTCAACCGGAGCATGCTTGAGGTGGAAAGTGGAATCAGTGCCCAAGTACACCGCGGATGCGACAATGATGGCCGCGGAGTCTAGCGGATATTGGATCGTATGTGGCGAAGTAGCTAACCAGCGTCGAATCGGGCAGACTCTCCAGAGTTCCTTTGAGCCGCTGGTAATTCAAGTCCAACAGATAATCAATCGCCGAATCGGCGGGCAGTATCTTGGCCCCGGCTTTTTGCATTTCTGTGATGACCAGTTGTCGGTAATCTGAAACTGTTGTCTGCCCAGATGCTAACATCGGGAGTACGCATAGTAGTACCGCCACAAGTAGAGTACCTTTAAGCTGTCTCACGAGACTCCTCCTATTTTCTGATTGAATTCTCGGTTCGGAAGTACGTACCCAGCGCCCAACTTGGCAAGAATCTATTGCTCCAATTTCACACTTTGGGTAGAAAGTGATATCTTCGGGTCCAGTAGCCGCCTTTCAGGATAGTCGCAAGTGTCTATAGTGCAATGGTTTTCACCATTGTCCGGAAATGGGCAAGGACGTTTGCTAAGAACTCAGACTACGCCTATGTCTATCGGGTCAGTGGTACCATAAAAGGCGGGCCTTTCCTCGTCTCCGATTTCCCGAATGCCTGGCTTCTATAAACCTGTCAAGTGCGAAGGTAACCCCAGTGCCAAGCACATGGGACGTGACGCGTTGGGTTGTCAATAGGATCAGATGTGGTGCACGACACCCGGCACATGCAGTCCTATGGTTCTGTACTACTGCGGGCTTCTTTCTCATCGCCAAGCATAGTAGAGCGGGTAGTTGTACAAGATAATGTGCCCCAAAAGGATGTTTGGTGCCGCAGTAGTAGTGACCAATGTGTGACCAGTTCCACCAAAATTCATAACGAAACAATTGAATAATATGGGGAAAGGTTCGTATTCAAACTACCAGCAGTCGCTTCCATTTAATAGCGGAGGTAATTGAAGATGTAGCAGGACACGCCCAGTAGACTCGGGAGAATGGATGTCGTGCCAGTGTTCTTCATTCAGCACACCACACCATAATGAATGTGTGCTGAATGAAGAACACTCTGCTAAGGTTTCTCAACGGTATCGAGCTTCTCGACCAACAGCATTGATTCGCATTGTTGTTGTCAACCGCTGGCGCGGGGAAGCATCAGGGGTCTCGAGCCTTCTTCAATCTGCAGCCCTTTCAGTTGCGTAGGAGTGTAGCAACTGCGGTGGGGTATATCAGCCTTTCCTTATCCCACCTAGTCCCAACAATAGTACCGCCCCACCGGTGCGAGGTCTCAGGAATTGGGAACTCATCATCAGTTGGAGGCAATCAACTTTGTCAACCAATCCCAGGAGTGTTTCATTATGACTAGGTTTGGTAGAACTTTCCCTGACGATGACTCCGGTAGAATTGAACTTACACATAGCAACGTGATTTGCGCAGTCTTGCACGATATGGCCAGCGAGTTTTTGCTGTCACTATCGCCATGTGCCCCCTTTGTAGGAGTAGCGTGTGATGCAGAAATGCAGGCATCTCCCTTATTGAGAGAGGGGGGAAGATGAGCACCGACCAGCGTTTCCTGAATAAGCGGCAGGTGGCCGCCATGTTGGGGCTCTCCCTCTACACGATTGATGCCTGGGTATCCCAGCGACGCGAGTTACCGTTCATCAAGATGGGCCGCCGCGTCATGTTTGATCGGAAAGATGTCGATCTGTGGTTAGAGCGCAATCGAAACTCCCCGTCGGCATTCTGATATGTCACTTTCTGAGCGGGGGCGGCTGCCGGTGATACCTGGCTGCCGCCCCTCTATGTACATTTTGGAGGCAAAGTCGAGGTAAAAATATGGGATTGTATAAGCGTGGCGACGCGTGGTATATCGATTACTACGTCAACGGAAAGCGTAAGCGTGAGCGCGTTGGCTCGAATAAGAAAGTTGCGGAGCAAGCACTTGCCAAACGTCAGGTGCAGGTGGCAGAGCACCGATTTTTGGACATTCAACGGTCACCAAGAACCAGCCTTGAGGAGCTCATCGGCGCTTACCTGGAATACGCCAAGGCCAACAAACTGTCGTGGCAGCGTGATGTCCACAGCATTCAACGCCTGAAGGAGTCTTTTGGCCGAAAGCTACTGAGTGAGATCACACCGTTAGCTTTGGAGACGTACAAGAGCAGTCGCCTGAAAGTAGTTGCTCCAGCGACGGTCAATCGAGAATTGGCATGCCTCAAGCACATGTTCACGAAGGCGATCCAGTGGCAGATGGCTACGAGTAACCCCGTCCGAATGGTTCGCATGCTCAAGGAGCACAATCAACGGCTGCGGTACCTCACCAACGATGAGATACAACTACTGATGAATGCGTTGCCAGAGCGAGTACAGCCGGTTGTCCAATGTGCCCTCTATACAGGCATGCGTCGGGGTGAATTGCTGAATCTCAAATGGGCCGATGTAGATTTGAAGCAGCGCTTGCTCTTTGTACGCCAGTCGAAGAATGGTGAGAAACGGGAGATTCCCATTGCTGAGACACTGCTGAAGGTGCTCAATGCCCTCGAACGAACCGGTGAGTATGTCTTTTCCTTTGGCAATGGCAACCGTATGCGGAGCATCCGGGAAGCGTTTGATCGAGCGGTCAAGCGGTGTGGCATCCTTAACTACCACTTTCATGACAACCGGCACACCTTCGCGTCCTATTTGGTTATGGCTGGCGTTGATTTACTGACTGTGAAGGAACTTATGGGACACAAGTCCATAACCATGACATTGAGATACGCACACCTGAGCCCGGACCACAAGCGGAAGGCAATAGAGAGTCTCGATTACTGCGCACCAGGACACCGTTCTATCCCCGAATCCAAGACGAATGTTTCTTGACATCTGCATCTCAACCGTTCATTATTTCAAGAACAACACTTTAGTGCGGGGAACACGGTGAAAACTATCATTAGTCATGGCCATACCATCCAAATCAAGGGTTGGGGAAAAGAACGCATTTATTACGACGGTCAGGAAATGACTTCCCGAATGACAATGACAGGGGGCACTCATGTGTTTCGCGTCCAGGAGAGTGATCAATCTGCTCAATACGAGATATCTTTACAACTTCGCTGGCACGGATGTACCTATTGGACAGAGGTACGACGAAATGGGGAAATAATCTTCACCGATAGGTGAGCAAGTAACTAGTTGACATCACCGCCAATTTGAATGTTCCCGCTTCTATGAATCTGAGCTCCTCAATCGCCTGTCTTAAATGAAGAGACAAGGTACAATTGGAATTGTCATGGATGGTTTGATCATGCGTCATTCCTTGCCGCCTTTGCCCTCACGTATCTGCACGAGCAGCTTGGCAAAATCCAAGTTGCGCACAACTATGGGTAACAAGTTCTGTCCGGCGCACAGCCGAGTGAGCCAGACTTTTCAGAATGCAATGGTTCCTGAAAGCTAGGGCTGGGGCAAAGAGGGATGGAGTGCTGGTCAAGGTGGAGACTTGTACGACATTGCACCGGCACTGAGACTCTGTGATACCCCGCGGACAGCTGTGGCACGGCGGCCCAAATTTGCGAGTGGCCAGGCCCAACGATTGAAGTCGACTGTGAAACTTCGTGGGCGGCCATGCTGACAGTTCCCGTGCGTCAGCAGTAGGAACATCTGTGCTCATTTACCGCTGCACAAGCCACACGAGGCGATAGACCTCTCCGATTTGACCGTTAGGAATATCCCAGCATATTCGCTTTCCATCGTCCGTGATGTATGGTGCTGGGTCGGGGTTGTTCTTTTCGTACCCTCCGAACCGAGCTGTGCCATGAGACTTCACAAACTTGAGACCATCGCAAGCATTCACGGTGATGAAAAGAGTTTCGACGTGGCGTTCAAGCGTACAGAGCAGATCTTCAGTATCCTTTGGAAAGGTATCAATCATATCGATCTTGAAGACTCTCGTGGTGGGTTTGTTGATCGGTAGGGGGTCGCTGAAAACGGTCGGCACCTCAAATGTAGTTCCGAAATTTCGCTTTTTGGTTATGTCAACTTTACCCGGTGTACTCTCAGCACTGTCCCAATCGAGAAATCCCGGTGACTCTACCTTCAAGTTTCGGTCCCAAATTTCTACAAATCCATCTTTCATTGGGAGAACCGTTTGCGTTTTCTTAAGGGTTACGCGGTGCCCTTTGGCATCCTGATAGTGAGCGTCGATTTGCAGGTGCTTTATCGCATGATCACTCTTTGCTATTTCCATATCGTATGGTCTCGATAATGCTTCCCCGCTCATATTTCGCGCGACCGTCTCGGACAATCTGGAAACAGTTTCTACGTGATCATTGAACCGCCGAAGCGCTTTTACTACCTGCACCCCAATCAACACGACAATTATCAAGAGTAATACAGCCAGCGAAACTTTGAGGTAAATAGACTGCTCGGTAGCTATTGCCCCAATGAAAGCAATAGTCGTTACTATAGTTCCGATTACGCCAACCCAATCCTTCCAGCTGATCTTCCCCATGGTGCCCTCCTCGGTTATAGATGAAATGGACGATAATCAATAAAAAAAACCCCTGCAGAACTGCAAGAGTTTTTTATGGCTTTGCTATGCCGCAAGCCGCATGATTTTAGGGTACGTTTGATTACTCGCCGGTACCGCCTCCATCAATCATCATAAATCACCGCCTTTCTGAAACAATAATTCTACCTAGCGGCTAAATTTTTTGGCTTGACCGGCATAGAAGAATCTTCTATACTACGCACGGTGATGCTGGCTATTTGCCGCCACTAAGAGATTAAGCTGCGAAGATACCTTTCCGATTGTTCCTCGGAACCTCTTCGCTCTTTTTGCTTAAGAACATACTCCCTCTTTATACCATCCCGCAAGCGGAATCTTGTTGCCCAATCTTGCGTCTCGGACGGAGATACGAGAGTCTTTATACACAGTAGTCATTTTATCGGCTGGTTAACGAGGGTACTGAAGCGCACACCTTAACTATAAGGGTAGAAAGAAGTTCTGTCAAGAAAAATAAACCAGAATCGACGCCTTATAGCTCCTCTTTCGGCGTCAAACCCTTCCCTCGACACCCTCACTACAGCTTGGCGGGCGACTCTTCGGACGCTAGACGGTGCCCGAATGCAGCCTGGCTCTTCAATTGGGAATAGGGTGCGTCATAAGACCGTAAATACTGAAAAAATAGCCCCACCTTGCGCCAGGGGCTTGAATGGGGTCCCTGATTGCCTGTTGGCAATCCGGTAAAGACGCTATAGCAGGTTGCTGTAATTTCTGGTTTTACCCTTATCTACCACAACAGGGGCAAGAGCCGGAGCTGAGCGGCCCAAGTGAGACGCCGGCAGTCTTGCGTATTGATTCCATCAGCTCAGTCTGCTGGAAACCGTAGACGGTGGCTTGGTATTTGTTAATCCAATTGACAAGCTCCGCCCTCTCAGCGGAATCGAGTTTCGTGAACCCTTCCATTACTTTGACCATTTTTGCGTTTACCGTGGCCATTGGAAACTCCTCATTTTAAACGATCCACAAATGTCACAGTCTGATGCAACTATGCTGGTGGGAATCTTCCCGCATCCCGAACAAGCCCGTTTAAACTTTCTGAGTGCATACCGCATCCCCATGCGGCGCTCGTCTTCCGTAATGTTTTGGTGAAGATCCTCTTTTTGGCGATACTTACCTCTCTCATCCAAGATTGCAGCCCGGTTCCTCCAATCAATGTCTGACAAAAGTGTATTTTTAGCCAAGTCCTCTAACTCCGAAGAAAGCTGGTAATTCTCAACCATGCTGCTCTTGTAAAAAGCCAACTGGTTAAGCCATTCCTGAACGAGTGCCCAAAGCGACAGTAGAACGTGGATGGCACTCAAGGCTACGGCAAACCAAATTACCAAAATCACCCATCCGGCAACTTGACCACTTGTGCTAACGGAGGTGACAGTTACGCCAGCGATCATAGGACCCAGAAACCCAGTAAAGGTAAGCAGGTTAATGGCGACCTCGAGAGGTCGAATCCTACATTCAAAAATGTATGCGGTTCCGTAGCAATAGAGCGCACCGTCATTGTAGTTGAGTCTTTCAGCATTAGAAACCGGCACTTCTGATGTCCTTTGCCAACTGTTGAATAAGTGTTAGGCATGTGGCATGCGTGTAATTTTGATAGTAACTGAGATAGTCGGGCCGTTCCCGAAGCTGGTTGGATTGGTCACTAAGAGCTGGCCATCCTGAACAAGTTCACACATTGTCTGCAGCGCGGTGACTTCGGTGGACTTTGGACAGGGCGCACCTACCCACTCAACAACTGCAGTCCCGTTTCCCGAAGTCAGCTCCATCTTGTACGTCCCTGACGTGAGCCTATAAGCGATTTGTTCTCCGTCTTTGAGATTTCGGAAATCATCGGCAACCACAATCGGTTCCAGCTTCTTGACGATAGGCTGTGCTTCCTTTTCGGAACAACTTGCAAGGCACACGAAGGTAATCATGGCCAGTATGTTCACTGTGTTACGTTTGGAGGTCATTGATCCCTTTCCCCGCTGAGATTCACTCGTATGGTTACGGCAGCTTTGTCAGCTTGAAATTCGCAAAGCTGGCCTGCGTCTGCTCATTTTTAATGTCAGCACTCTCGGGGCCACGAAAGAAACTGCTTTTCTGGGCAACACGAATAAGTCTACCATTCCAACAGTTCCGAATTGGGCCGCCTTGGCAGACAACTGTGATGTGGTACCAGTTGCCACCTAGGAGGTGTCTCAATCACCCTGCTACCCGAAAATCTCTACCCTCTGGCCATCTTGCGAGCAGCTAATGATCTGATTTCAGTCATTGTCGTATGCCACTTGTAGCCGGTTTATCCGGTGATGGTCTCGATAGTGCACTGTCTCTTCAATTCTGCAGCTGGATTGGTTTTATGATAGGAATCGAGTAACGGGCTACAGAATATCCTCCCTTTAGAATCTGCAAAATTGATGTTGTTCTAAGGTAGATAAATGGGCAAATTGAATCAACCAAAAAGCAAGGTCCACAAGGCCAATGGTAAACCCATCTTTTGTGTTGATCCAATCGCTGTCAGTTACAATTGGAATCATACTGAATGAATCCAGATTGATGTAGAAGCCTTTGGTTAGTCACAAATTGGTCACACGAGCCGTCGCGAGGAAAACCATATTATTGGTAAGTTGTTCGTAGATATACTATTTAGGCCAATGCGAGAGTGGCGGAATTGGTAGACGCGCTGGACTTAGGATCCAGTCCTGCAAGGGGTGGGGGTTCGAGTCCCCCCTTTCGCACCATTATACCCGGTGACTCCCAGCCGCGGCCCGGCATGGTCCCAACCCGCCCTGCCCGCTACCTGTTTGTCACATCAGAACTTGCGCCAAGAATTAGCCACTTGTTTTCAGGTGGCTTTTGGTGCTTTATTAGAGGTTCAGATAACGGCGGTTCGGACAGCCTGACCCCCCGATTTCCTGCCATCCTGGCAGACGGGAACATTCGGCTACCTTGCCACCGTTGCTACCTAACATGACCGGCATTGCCGATGGAGAAGATTTGTGAAAGTTGAAGTCAAAACTGGTGAAGGGTTAGTGCGCGAACTTTCGGTGGTTATCCCTGCCGAGCGGGTACAGACCGAAATGGAAAAGAAATTCGTCGAGGTCCAGCAAAAAGCTGAGATCAAGGGATTCCGCAAAGGGAAAGTCCCGATGCCCATGATCAAAAACATGTTCACCAACGAGGTCCGTGCGGATGTCGTCGATGATCTGATCAAGGAAACCCTCCCCGAAGCCGTCAAAGAACATTCCCTCAAAGTCGCCACCCGCCCGACCCTGACCGACTTTAACTTCAACGACGATGGCGGTTTCAACTACACCGCCCAGGTCGAAGTTTTTCCCGAGGTCGGCACTATCGCCTTCGCCGGTATCAAGGTGACTAAAGAAGATGGCGAAGTGACTGACAAAGACGTCAACGAGATGGTTGACTATATGCGGAAGCGGATGGCCACTGTCCGCCCGGTCGAGCGCGAAGCGCAGTCCTCGGATTGGGTGACGGTCGACCTCAAAAAGATCGCCGACCCGAAACTGGTTCTGCAGACCGATAGCTTCCCGAATTCCGAGGTCGACCTGTCCAATCCGGTCACGATCAAAGAATTCCGCGAACAGATCCCCGGCATGAAGATCGGCGATGAGAAAAAGATCGAAGTCATCTACCCCGAGGACTACTCCGACCGCGTTTTCGCCGGAGCATCGATCACCTATCATGCTACCCTGAAATCAGTCAAGGAAGTGATCCTTCCGGAACTCGATGACTCTTTCGCCAAGCAGACCGGGATAGGGGAGACCCTGCTCGAAATGCGCCTTAAGATCCGCGAGGACCTCAAGCGCCAGCGCGAGGATGCATACAAGCGGAACCAGCGCCACGAACTGGTCCACCAGATGGCCGATATCAACCCTATCCCGATCCCCGAAGGGATGGTCGCTGAGTACCTTGAGTCGGTGATCGAGGACTTCAAGAAGCAATATCCCATGGCAACCGCCGATGATGAAGAGCAGATCAAACAGAACTACCGCCATGTTGGAATAGAAGCGATGCGCTGGGATTTGATCTGGCATCAGCTTGCGGGGCAAGAGAAGATTGAAGTTTTGCCGTCAGATACCGAAAAATGGATAGACGAATTTGCCCTGCGCAACCAGATCACCAAGGAGCAGGCGGCCGAAGCCCTGAATAAGTCGGGTAAGGTCAGCAGCTTGCGGGAATCGCTGCTCGAAGAAAAAGTGCTCGATTTCCTGATGAGCAAAGCCCAGGTGGTGGCGCCGGAGAAAAAAGCCTAACGACGATCACGATAAGCGAAAAGGATGTAGCGCGTGAAAGAATTCAACGACTTAGTCAGACATTACACGAAGGCCCAGTCGAGTTACCTCGTTCCGATGGTGGTGGAACAAACCGGACGTGGCGAACGAGCCTATGACATTTTCTCGCGACTCCTCAAAGACCGGATTGTCTTCATCGGCACCCCGATCGATGACAATATCTCCAACCTGGTTATTGCGCAGTTGCTGTTCCTTGATGCTGAGGATCCGGAAAAGGACATTTTCCTCTATATCAATTCTCCGGGTGGTTCGGTCTCGGCCGGACTTGCCATGTATGACACCATGCAGTTCATCAAGCCGGATGTTGCCACCACCTGTATGGGGCTGGCCGCATCGATGGGTGCATTCCTCCTCGCTTCCGGCACAACCGGGAAGCGTTCGGCGCTGCCGAATAGCCGGATCATGATCCACCAGCCGTCAGCCGGCACCCAGGGTCAGATCTCCGATATCGTTATCATGACCGAAGAGTTCCTCCGGACGAAACGCCGCCTCAACGAACTCCTCGCCTATCATACCGGAAAGCCGCTCGAACAGATCGAGAAGGATTCCGACCGCGACTACTTCATGTCCGCCGAAGATGCCAAGAACTACGGCCTGATCGACAAGGTCTACGAGTTCGGCAAGAAAGAAAAGAAGTAGTCAGCGTCCGCGCGAACGGACCAGAAACATAGGATGTTGATATGACACATCAAGCGGGTCAACCGCCACGTATGCCACACCGCTGTTCCTTCTGCGGGAAAGCGTACGGTCAGGTCAAACGGCTCTTCTCCGGTCATGAGGCCTATATTTGCAATGAGTGCGTGGTCCTCTGCTCCGACCTGTTGCAGAATGCTCCTGATTACGAACCGAGCGAGGAGATCGCCAATCTCCCGCGCCCGGCCGAGATCAAGAACTTCCTCGACCAGTACGTGATCGGTCAGGAGCTCGCCAAGAAAACGGTAGCTGTCGCGGTCTACAACCATTACAAGCGCGTCAATCTCAATCTCCGCTCACGCTCGGCCGGCGATGTTGCCAACACCGATGTCGTCGATCTGGAGAAGTCCAATATCCTGATGCTTGGTCCGACCGGTACGGGCAAAACGCTCATCGCCCGGTCGCTCGCCAAATTCCTCAAAGTGCCGTTCACGATCGCCGATGCTACCGTCCTCACCGAGGCCGGTTATGTCGGCGAGGATGTCGAAAATATCCTGGTCCGCCTCTACCAGGCGGCCAATTACAATCAGGCGAAGACCGAACGAGGGATCATCTATATCGACGAGATCGACAAGATATCCCGAAAAGATGGAAACCCATCGATCACCCGCGATGTCTCCGGCGAAGGGGTCCAGCAGGGTCTGCTCAAGATCCTCGAAGGGACTGTCTCTAATATCCCGCCGAAAGGTGGACGGAAACATCCCGAGCAGGCCTTCGTGCAGATCGATACCTCGAACATCCTCTTCATCTGCGGCGGAGCGTTTGATGGTCTGGAAAAGATCGTCGCCCGTCGGCAGGGGAGTCGCATTGTCGGGTTTGAGGCGAACAAGAAGTTCGTCGGACAGAACTCCGATGAGGTTCTTGACCATGTCATTCCGGCTGATCTGATCGAATACGGGTTGATACCGGAATTGGTCGGTCGTCTTCCGGTGGTGGCGCCGCTTCGTCCGCTCGACGCTGTCGCGATGATGTCTATCCTGACCGAACCGAAAAACGCGCTGACCAAACAGTATGCGCGGTTGATGGAGATGGAAGGGGTCAAGATCCGCTTCGAAGAAGACGCGCTTCAGGCGGCGGTGAAGATCGCGATGGAGAAAAAGACCGGCGCCCGCGCGCTGCGGTCTATTTTCGAGAAGGCGATGCTTGGCGTGATGTACGATATCCCGTCGCATCCTGAAGTAGCCGAAGTCGTTGTCGGCGCGGAGACGATCACTGAAGGCAAGCCACCGAAACTGGTAACTCACGCGGAGAAGAAAAAAGCGGGATGAGACGCCCTATAGAATCAAATATGAAAGCCTCGCACTTACGGGGCTTTTGTGTATCTGGAGAGTCGCCTAACCTCCCTATATCCTGAACAGATACTGAAATTTCGCGAAGAAACGCTGCGATGACCGGTACAGCTTGCCTTCCTGGTCAGCGTCCCAGTAGTCATGCGTTGAACCAACATAGAAGATCGTAAACGGATTCAATTTCCAGCTCACCAGCGGTTCGACCGACAGAAACGCTTGCTTGTCGTATCCGTAACCTGAGCCGGTATTGATGATCTCCTTTCCGTGCACATACTCAACTACTACTCGCAAAAACCACTGACGGCTCAACTGATAATTGAAGCGTGACCGTGCAACATAGAAGTCATAAATGTTCTGGCCGCCGTCCGGGTAATCCAATTTGGAATATTCAACGTATGGCTCGATCAACAGTCGCTTGGTCGGCTTGAGCGATATCCAGAGGAAGTAATTCTGTCCTTCCCCAAGTACTGGTTCGGCCAATTCACCACTTCGTGCGATGAACCGCCCGACATTCCCGCTTACTTCGAAATTGAAAAACTCCGAGGGTCTGCCATTAACCCCAAGTGTGGCACGTCGGATCCCCGGAAACCAGACATCGCGGAACAGCTCTCTGCTCCAGAGATACTCCGCCCAGACGAAGGTCTGACCGGTTAGTTGCATCTCAAGATGCGGCACCAGCCATTCATCTTTGCGTGTGCCATCCCAATCCCACAAGCGGCCGATACCTACCGATGGCTCAACGCGCTGCAAGAGCTTGCTGTTCTGCTGGAAATTGAGACCGGTCCAAATATCAATGACCCGATTGCTATTGCGCGTGACAAAACCATTGTCCGCACGGAAAGTAGGGCTATACTGGTTATAGTCGATATTCACATTCCAGACCCGCGCAGTCCGTTCTAAGCTAAAATACCCCGCGCTTCCCCAGAAGGTCTCGCCGTCAAACGCAACGGTATGCGCCGAATCATCAAAACGTGCATCCCCGGCATCTTCTGAAAGCGCCGGGTCATCTGGTTCTGCAGTCCGGTTGCCGACCAGTTGCCCCTCTACCGTGTAGTTTTTCAGGAACTGATAGGAAAAGTCGCCGCCAAAGACCGTTCCTGCACCGCCGCCATCCAGGCGACGGTCCGTCACCATGCCGCCGACATATGAGCCATCATTGAGTTGATGTTTCACTCTCAGGATATTCGACGTGCTTTTCCCACCTTGCCAAAGGTAAGAGCGTTCGTTTTGCGGAACCAAAAGCGGGGTGTGTTCATCCCGCCCCAGCAGGTGCGTAAAACTGGTCCGCCCGAATTTCCCCGTCAGTTTTGAGGCAACAAGCGGATCAGCGATTGAACGGGTGTAAATGACATCTATGAATGAACCATACAGGTCGCTCCCCTCCTGGAAGAAGGGGCGTCGTTCTTCAAAGAAGAGCGCAAAGGGAGAATTAACATCGATCTGGGTCGCATCCGACTCAACCTGGCTGAAATCCGGATTGGCGGAGAGCTCTACCGTCGCGTTCGAAGAGAGACTATAACGCGCATTGAATGAGACCTCTGCATCGGCATCCCCATTCTCAAACCCGTCATCGGGATTGCCATAATCTCTCAACTCCCCTGACTGGAACGCGATGATATTAGGAAGTATCTCCAGCTTGTTGCCAGACTTGATCCCAGAGATACCGGTAAGGGTTCCCCACTGGCACATAAAGCAAGGGTCATCGCGGCTGATGGCCGCCCAGCACATGCGACGGCGTACTTCGCGCTGACGGTCGCGCCAGAAATTGATCTTCCAGACCTGCTCCTCTTTATTCGGGAAGCGAAGGCTGGAAAACGGTATCGCGATCTCAACCTGGTAGCCACTGTCGGTAACTACTCCTTTGGAGTGCCAGATCAGGTCGAAAGTCATATCTTCGTTGCCGCCGTTTAGCATCCGAAGGTCCCCCTGGATGCCAAGCGGATTGACGAACAACTCATACCCCCAGGATGCGTCGCCGTATGTGTCGAGCATCAGGCCGAAATAATCATCGCGGAAAATATTGTCGCGGTCGCGCAACGAATAGCGGACCGACTTCGGGTCATTGTCAAGCGCGATGAGCGCCACATAGAGGTTGTGATCATCGAAGCCGATCAGCGCCCGTGAGTCAACCGGCGGCTTGATCAGGTCGCCGGGATCGGTCTCGGAAAAACCATCAGCCACCGCGCATTGTTGCCAGATCGGTTCATCCAGTTTGCCATCAACAGTGACTTCTCCGGTAACGCGGGGGACATTGATCGTCGGCTTGATCCTGGCTGTAAACGTCTCCTGAGCGGAAACAAACAACGGTAGAAACAGGATAAGAGCGGCCATGGTTGCCGCGCTGCAGATGAGTCTGATAGTTCCCATGAAGGAAACTACGTAACCACTTTCCTGTATGTTTCGACCGACCGGAAATTGGCTGGCAAACGGGCGAGCGGCAGCCCCCATTTCTCTCATAGAAAAAGGCCCGCATATTGCGGGCCTTGCGTCATATCTGTCTGAAATCCGGACGAAACTAGCCTTTTAGCGCTTTGAGGGCATCTTCGCGGCTCTCAAAGTGCTCAAAAACAGAGATCAGGCGAGTGATAGTCAGAATAGATTCGATCTTCGTGATATTGGCCAGAACCAGGCGTCCGCCCGAATTCTTGACTGAGGTCAGCGCCGAGATAAGCATCCCCAGGCCAACGGAGTTCATCCAATCCGTCTTGGCCAGATCAAGAACGAATTTCTTCTTGTTCCGATTGAGGTACTCATGGACGCGGCCGTGGAACATCGTCGTCTCTTCGCCACCCATGATCTTTCCCGATATGTCGATGATGACGATATCGTCCTGCAGAATGTCTTCAAACTTCATGAGTTTGCGCCTTTATGCTTCGAGGTTACTTATTTCTGGTTGGTGCTGTCCCCCAACCGGTTGCGACGGTCTGAGGAAAGGTAGCCAAAGATGGTACCCAATCACCCAAAAAGCAAGCCCTTTTTGCCCGACCTAACATCCCCCGTCCCAAGAGCTTATTCCCTTCAAACCCGTTTTGTGATTGCCTGTCGCATCGTCACCTTCTATCGTACCAGCAACCCGACTTTCCAAGGACGAACTTATGGCAATTACCGTGCGAGAATTAAAGCCCACAGACTGGCCCGCAGTCGAAGAACTTTTCGGCGAACGTGGCGCCTGCGGCGGATGCTGGTGTATGTTCTGGCGAATCCCCCATGGTGGCAAACTCTGGCGGAATGCCGTCGGCGAACCGAACCACAAAGCGTTTCGCAAATTGGTCAAGGCTGGTGAGGCCAACGGCATACTCGCATTCGATGGTTCCACCCCGATCGGATGGTGTTCCTTCGGGCGGCGCCTCGATTTCCCGCGCACCGAAACCATGAAAGCCTACGCCCGGACCGATATCGACCAGGTCTGGTCGATCAATTGCTTTTTCGTCCGAAAGGAATACCGCAACAGTGGGCTCGCTGAAAAAATGTGTGAAGCCGCCGTCAAGGCGATCGTCAAACGGAAAGGGAAGATCATCGAAAGCTATCCTGTCCCGCTGACCAAGGATGGCAACAAACTCCCGGCGGCATTTGTCTACACCGGCCCCGAAGCGATCTTCAAGCGACTCGGCTTCAGTCTCACGCAACGGCTCTCCCATAGTCGTCCGCTCTATCGACTTTCTTTCGCTAAGTCAAAGAAGAAAGGAACCTGACGGGATTCCAGCACGTATCTTGACCGGGTAGATATGTTCAATTTTTCTGTTCTGATTCGACAGTTGCTCATCCTCATTGGCGCCGGACTGATGATCTGGGGTGTTTCGATGCCTCTTTTGGGGATGAAGATCTTCCGCGATGAATCTTTCTTCGACCTCAGTCCGACCGGAGCGATCATCCTGATCTCGCTCGCGGCGATCTCAGTTTTCCTTGCTCTCTTCCGCAAGTGGTGGGGACTCTACCTCACAGGTCTCCTCGCGCTGATCCTGCTGTTTTATACGGTCGGCGAGATCGAAAACCGGAAGGCCAGCATGGATACCGACTTCAAGCAACACGTGGCCGGGGGCCCTCTCAGAAATACAATGCGAGGATTGGTCAGTGCAACGAAAGTACGCTATGGATTTTCTGTGATGGCTGGCGGCGCCACTCTTTTGCTTCTGGTCCCGCTGTTGTGGGGGAGAGTAGTATTTAAGAAGAGAGATTCTGAAGAAGCGAAAAAACCGGTCACTTGACCGAACGGCTTAGCCAACTATCCGTAACTTGGCATACTTCGCCATGATCTTTTTTACTCCCAGCCCGGTGAACATGATCTCCAAACGGAGCGAATCCCCGTATCCTTCTGCCGCCAGTATCTTCCCGCGTCCGAATGTGGGATGCGCTACTATTCGCCCCACCCGATAGGTTTCATTCTCTTCATACTCGTAATATGTCTCGCCCTTGGCTTTGGATGCAGATGCGGCCGAACGGCCGCCGAACAGATCATCTTCTCCAACCTGGTGCGAAGGGAACGGCTTCCCCTGGGCAGTCGACTGCGATTGATACCCGTTTCCATACTGGAACATCGTCCGTGCCCTGAAATCGCGCTTTTCGAGCAATCCCTCCGGGATCTCCTTGATGAAACGCGACGGAATCGACTGCACCTCGCCAAACCGGAAACGGGTCGTCGCAGTCGAAAGAAAGAGCCGCTTGCGCGCCCGGGTTGCGGCGACATAAAACAGTCGCCGTTCCTCTTCCAACTCCATCGGCTCGACTATCGTTCGTTGGAGCGGAAACAGACCCTCCTCAAGGCCAACGAGGTAGACGGTCTCGTACTCCAGCCCTTTGGCCGCGTGGATCGTCATCAGCGTGATCTTTTCTTCGATCTCCTTGTACTGGTCGGTATCGGAGAACAGCGAGATCTCGGAGAGGTAGTCGCGAAGGTTCGCTTCACTGCGTCCGCGTGCGAACTCGGCCGCACCCTCGATAAACGCTTCGATATTCTCAACCTTCGCTTCACCGACCACGGCATCTTCGGCGCGCAGCTCTTCGATCAGCTTCAGGTCGGCGACCAGATCTTCCGCGAGAATATCGATCGGGTCAGTCTCAACCCGTGCCTGGAATTTCTCGATCAGGTCGACGAATGGCTGGATCCGCTTCGCTTTGCCGGCAAGATCAGGATAACTTGCTGCCGAACGCGCGATCTCATACATCGGCTGCTTCTGCTGTGAACCCAGCGCCGCGATATCCGACACCGTCTTATCCCCCAGACCGCGCTTCGGATAATTGATGATCCGCTCGAATGCAACATCATCCTTCGGATTGGCGATCAGTTTCAGATACGCCATCAGATCCTTGATCTCTTTGCGATGGTAAAACGAGATGCCACCGACAATCTGGTACGGGATATTTTTCCGGCGAAGTTGCTCTTCGAACGGTCGTGACTGTGCGTTGGTGCGATAGAGGATCACCATCTCTTTGAGCGATCTGCTTCCGCGATCGGAATCTATCTGCTCGACCATCCGCACCGCCTCATCCTCGGCCGAATCAACCATCAGCAGTCTGATCGGCTCGCCATCCTCGGCCTGTGCCCAGAGAGTTTTCCCTTTGCGCGCCTGGTTGTTTTCGATCACCGCCGAGGCCGCTTTCAGAATCGTATTGGTACTCCGGTAATTCTGCTCCAGTTTGATGATCCTGGCTCCGGGGAAATCTTTCTCGAATTCGAGAATATTGCGGATATCCGCACCGCGCCAGCCATAGATCGACTGGTCCTCATCTCCCACTACACAGATATTCTGGTGATCTCCGAGGATCGACTTCAGCAACAGGTACTGCACCCGGTTGGTATCCTGGTACTCATCCACCAGCAGATACTTAAATCGATTTCGATACCGGTCACCGATCTCCTGATTGTTTTTCAGGATCCAGACCGAGTTGAAGATCAGGTCGTCAAAATCCATCCCATTGCATTCGCGCAACCGGCGCTGATACAACTTGTAGATCTCTGCCGTGCGGGATTCGAAATAACCGGAAGCCTGCTGGGCGAACTGGTCCGCCGATATCAACTGATTTTTCGCATCGGAGATCTTGCGCGCCTGCCCTTTGGCCGGGAACTGACCATCCGATATCCGAAGATCCTTGATACAGTTTTTGATCAGGCTGATCGAATCTTCCTGATCGAGGATCGTGAAATTACTGTCATACCCTGCAGAGGCCGCTTCGCGCCGAAGTAACCGCGCACAGAAGGAGTGGAATGTGCTGACCTGAAGTTCCGCTATGTCAGTGGCCATCAGCGCATTGACACGCGCTTTCATCTCTCCCGCCGCCTTGTTGGTGAATGTCACCGCCAGCATCTGGTACGGCTCCGCCAATCGCTGCATCAGGATATACGCCAGACGTCGCGTTAATACCCGCGTTTTGCCTGACCCCGCGCCGGCGATCACCAGCAATGGTCCATCGGTCGTGACCACCGCGTCGCGTTGTTCGTTATTGAGGCCTTCCAGGAGATGATGCATAAGTGGGACGAATATACATCCTCCCGCTCCGGAAGCAATGACTTTGGGAATTTCTTCGTGCGTGACTACATTGTGACAAACAAACTGCCGACTTTTTTCGGCTTGGATGACCCCATCTGCGGAAGTAGCAGCACCAACCCGACTGCCACCAACAGGATTATCAGGCCACTATCGAGAGGGAAGGGGGACCCGCCGAGTGGAAGTCTCTTCAGCGACCCCGCGCTTTCTCCCGGCATCCGGAAGAAGAATCCATATATGAAATAACCAGCCAGCAAGACTGAGCCGAGTACCGCCGCCGAAATAAGGTAGAGCGTCATTTGCGATGCCGGTCGTGCCTCTACTGTCGCCTCGTTCCAGACCATCGATGGATCCGGCACGGGCGGAATTACTGCGTCAGTCTCCATAGCCAATGCGCGGAAAGACAGTGTCAGCCGCTCTGTCTCCTGACAAGCAGGACAAGAATCAATATGCTTTCGCAGGTCACCGGGGATCGCGTCGGACCGGACAGCCGTGATTACTCGCAATTCAAATTCGCACTGCATAGTCATTCTCTTTCTTTAACAATACCGGCTTCACGACAGATGCCTGCCAGCTTCTTTCGCGCACGCGACAACAGAACTCTCACCGAACCTGTTTCTACACCGACAATAGCCGCCGCCTCAGTATGCGTGTACCCTTCGACATAACAAAGCCAGAGCAGGGAACGGTGCATTAGCGTCAGCTTCTCCATCGCCGTTGCCAGGTCGATCTGCAACGGAATTTGTTCAGCTGAATCATCGCTATCATCGCTCTGTTCTACTTCCACCCACTCCCCATGTACTTTTCCACTTCGCCAGTGGTCCCGCACCAGGTTGGTCGCGATAGTGAAGAGGTAAGCCCGATCTGCTCCGGGTGTCTCCGCACCGCGATCCGCCTTGAGAAATCGAAAATAACTCTCCTGTGCGAGATCATTGCTCAATTCATGCTCGCGTACCATTCGATAGAGATAGCTCCAGAGCGGACGGTACGTCGAGCGGTAGAAGATGCGGAACTCGGACTGGTTCATGGTAGGTGGCCGACAGACTGATCAGGACGCTTCCAGTTTACGCTCTTTCCGTGCAGCCCGTTCCTGTGTCTTATGCCATCCGTACGTGACCATCGAGACGATCCCCAGCCCGATCGCCAACATGAAGCACATCACTCCCCAGTACTCCATATCATGCACCTGCTGAATATTCCCGGGATCACTGGAATCGCCGTATTGTCCCGCGCCAGCCATAAACCCTGCACCCAGGACGAAGATCATCACCGCCGCCTGGATAAACCGAAGGACCATATTCTTTCCGTTGGAGGCGGGCGCTTCTTTCTCCGCCGTCATCAGCAACCGCTTCCCGGCATCGGTCGCCATGAAACTGATGAACTCCGCGGCACTTCCGTATTTGTCGATCAGTTTGTTGAGCGTCTCCAGCCGATGATACTCCAGATTCATGATCACCTGTCTGCGGCGGAAGAGCAACCAGAGGACAAACCCAACCAGCGCCGTCAAACAGGCGAACATTATCGATTCCTGCATCAGAATGTCGTTATCCATATGTGGCTCCTGAGATTCGGTATTTGCATTAGCTTTGACCATTAGACGGACAGGTCACCGGAAAGGTAAACAGTGAGTTGGGAAAATGCTACGGGTTAACGCTGGACTGATCGAGGCGTGGAATCCCTCATCCGTCGCTTCGCGCCACCTTCTCCCAAAGGGAGAAGGGAAGTCCCCTCTCCCTCTGGGAGAGGGTGCCTCGGAGAGGCGGGTGAGGGTATCTCATTCAGGCTAGTTGATTGCTACAGGACGATCGGATTCCTTGCCCGATTTCCGGTAGACAAGCCGCCGACCCCGTACTACCTTCCCGCAACTATGAAGACTTCCGATATCGTCAGCCTGGTCATTCTCGCCGCCATTTGGGGTGGGTCGTTTATCTTCATGCGGGTGATTTCCCCGGTCTTTGGGCCGATCATCACTGCCATGCTCCGGGTATTGATCGCCGGAGTGGCTTTGGCCATCTACTTCCGCATCATTCGTTTTGACATGGAGTTCTTCAAGTACTGGAAACAGTACCTGCTGATCGGCGGGGTGAACTCGGCGATCCCATTTTTCATGTACGCGTTTGCCGCACTCCATATCCCGGCCTCGTATTCAGCGATTCTCAATTCAAGCGCCCCGCTCTGGAGCGCGATCCTGTCGGTCTTCTGGCTGGGGGAGAGGTTGACCTGGCTGCGGACACTCGGTCTGCTGGTCGGGGCAGGTGGCGTCTTTCTGGTGGTGAATATTCCACCGGCTGAGGTTGACTCATGGTTCCTCATGTCGGTCCTCGCCTGTCTGGTGGCGACGCTCTGCTATGGCTTTTCCGCGGTTTATATCAAGAAATTTGGCAAGTCACTCAAGCCGCGCGCGATTGCCGGGGCGAGTCAGTTGATGGCCGCATTTGTCTTGATCCCTGCCATTCCCGCATTCCCGATGCGAGGCGAAGTAACGCCGTTTATCGCCCTCAATATGCTGGCGCTCGCGATAATCTGTAGCGCAGTCGCCTACCTGCTCTATTTCCGGTTGATAGCCGATATCGGCCCAACCAAGGCGCTGACTGTTACTTTCCTGATGCCGCTGTTTGGGATATTGTGGGGGGTGCTGTTTTTGCACGAGCAGTTGACGCTCGGGATGGTCGGCGGGATGGCGCTGATTCTATTGGGGACAGGACTGGTGCTGAATATCATCAAACTCCCCAAGCCCTCGACCAACACCACAATGGTCTGAGAGACCGCGTTTACTTTTTCGTCGTGTCGATCACCGCACCCGTGCTGTCGTACTTCACCGATTTCACCAGCACGTTCTCTTTGTAGTCTTCCTCAAGCATCAACATTCCGGTCGAGTCCCAGACTTTCCAATGCCCCTCAACCATGCCATCTTTGGACTGTCCCAGTTTCGCCCGCTTCCCATTCTCCCACCAGACTTCGTATGCCCCATCCTGCTTCCCATCTTTCCAGGTCGTTTTCGCCTGTACTTTCCCCGATGGATAAAACAGCGTGAAGACGCCGTTCTCTTTGCCGTTCTGGTAACTCCCCGATGACATCTTGACCCCATCCGTATTAAAATAGGTGCAGATGCCATGCAATTGCCCATCTTTGTAGGAGAGCGTCGAGATCAACTTGCCGTCATTCTGCCAGGTGGTCATCATGCCGTTCTCTTTCCCCTCGACATACTCGACGCGGGATTTCATCTGGCCATTGTCGTAGAAATTCTCGAACACGCCATGCTTGGTGGCTGTCCCATCCGCATTGGTCCGTTCGGTCCACTTCGCTTTCAATTTGCCATTGGGGAAAATTTCTTCACGCGCCTGCATCCCCTGCTTGAGCAGAGAAGAGTCAGTCGGAGTCTGGGCGCTGGTCAATGTCGCACCAAACGCACATAAAGTCAGAAGCAGGAAGGTTGTTTTCAGCAGTTTCATCCACTCACCTGGTTTTACCGCGTTTCAAAGAACAGGCTGCTCGAGAAATCAAGCAGCCTGGTCAATTCGCTTGAACATCAGTCACTAGGCGACCGACATTTTATTAAACCCGCAGACCGTTAGAAAACGGTAAGTCATCGATGGAGAAACCGTTAAATCGGCTAAACCTCCGGCGGATTCTGCCCGTAATTGACCCAATCCTCTTTGGCCGGTCCATATACGCCGGGGACTTTCAGCCCCGCCTGACGCATCAGCACCGTCATCTGGCCGCGGTGATGTATCTCATGTTTGATCAATATCTTAAGCATCAGACCGATCGACCACTTTTCGCCGTAGAAATCTTTCTCGACCTTCAGCTCGTCATCATTCCAGTTCCCCTTGATGAAATCGATCATCTCCTGTGTTGCGGTCTGATACGCATGGGCGATCTGCGCCGCGGTGGCCGGCACCGGGCTCTCTTTGACGGCCGACTTGATGATAATACCGCTGTATGCGGTCATCTCCGGATAGGTGGTCACCAGATGCCAGGCCATGCGTCCCAGTGTCCGATGGTCATGCGCGACCGCCTGCGCGAGCGATGCATCCGTCAGCGCATTCATGATCTTCTGTGTTTCACCGCGCTCCTGTTCATACTCCCCGAAAAATTCCGCCAATGAATGGTACATCTTACCGCTCCTCGATCTATGTCTGAGTTCCTATCTGTTCGAGTCTATTTCCCGTCTAGGATCCGCTCGATCTCTGTGAGTGTCTCTGGTGACAAGGCAATTTCCGACGCTTTCACGTTCTCTTCCAACTGCGCGAGCGTTGTTGCGCCGGTGATCGCGGAGGTTATCTCCGGAAGCCGTAGTATCCAGGCCAGCGCCAACTGCCCGACCGTGATTCCCAACTTCTCCGCGATGCCGGTTAGTTTACGGACTTTGGCAATATTGGTTTCGTTCATATCCCGTTCGAGCCATTGACTGGTCGCCCCACGGCTCCCCTCCGGAACCCCGCCATTATACTTGCCGGTCAACAACCCCTGCGCCAGCGGCGACCAGACGACCAGCCCGATGCCGTTTTTGGCGCATGTCGGGAGTATATCCTTCTCAATGTGACGGTCAATCATATTGTAGCGCGGCTGCTCAACCGAGGGGCGATATGTGAAATAACGCTCGGCAACATCCACCGCCTGCTGGATCTGCTCCGCCTCCCAGACGGAATGCCCCCAGTAATGTACCTTCCCCTGACGGATCAGGTCATCCATCGCTCGTGCCGTCTCTTCGACCGGCGTCTCCGGATCAAACCGGTGGCAGAAATAGATATCCAGATAGTCGGTCCCGATCCGCTTGAGTGACTTTTCAATCGATTCCATGATATGTTTGCGGGAGAGCCCGCGGTCATTCACATTGTCCGACATCGGCCAAAATAGCTTGCTTGATATCACCAGGTCGGTTCGCGTGAACTCTTTGATCGCTTTCCCGACGACCTTCTCGGCTTCCCCTTTGCGGTAGATATCTGAGATATCGATGAAATTGATCCCCAGTTCGATCGCGCGCTGGATGATCTGGGTGGAGGTCCTGTCTTCTACCGTCCCGCCATAAGTCAACCATGCGCCGAGCGATATACTGGAAACTTTGAGACCGGTACCACCTACACGCCGATAATTCACACCAACTCCTTTGCCTCGGGTGATCGAATACTCATTGAAATGAAAGTAGTAAGATGCCGGCAATTGAACAACCGGAAAGGGAGACCAACAGACCCGAACTTGACTAACATATACTGACTTTCTTAGGGCCCAGACGGTGTCGATTCAATTGGTTCAGCGAACACCCAAAGTGAAATTGAGCCTCCAAAAAGAGAGACCTGATTCAGGATCGGCTTCGCCCCGGTAAAGAGCAGGTAATTGCCGATCAAACACGCCTTCGGATAGTCTGACTCCGCCAATAACAGGTCAGCCGATGTGGTCAGATTATAGCCCCATAGCTCATATCCTGCAGTCGCTTGCCTCGCCAGCACCAGACGGTCCCGGTTTGCATTCAGCAGGGGCCACCGCGGCGGAAATGTCGATGCTACTTGATACAACGTATCTGTCGCACCATTTAATCCTGCTTCGATCACCGCCCAGTTGAAATCTCCCGTGCGCACGAGACAGGTATAACTACTTTCTGAAAACGCGACGGGATCATAGCCATAACGATCAAACAGCAGACCGCCTCCCGATAGTGAATATCTCGATATGGTAGAGTCATTGACAGTTATGATCGTGCTATTCCCCACAAAGCAGACAGACTCAAATGTGCTGCCGAGAGCCGGCACCATAACGTTCGAATCACTGACGGCATAAACCAGCAAGGTATCATGCCGCAATGCCGCAATCTGCTGGAGATTCTCCGAGGGCGAGGGAGAGGTCAGTCCGGAGTCAAGCCAGATTGGTTCGCGCTCTGGGCGCACGACTCTCGCTCGATAAATACCGGTAAGCGAGGGGGCTGCCGTATCGCGCAAAGAAAAGTAAACATACTGACGGTCAGTCGACAGGATCGGATCGGTCTCAAACGGGTAATAATTTTCACCTTGAGCAGGTACGGGGGTATCTTCCGGACATCCAGCACAAAGCCAGATTGTCGCAATAATAAATATGATCAGTCCAGTTGAACGATACTTCATCGCCTGCTCGCGTTTCTCCCCGCGTCACTAGCTTATACGAACCCGGATCGTCTCCCGATTGCAGAGCCCCGCTCCTAGCGTATCTTGGCTTCGAGCTGTGCGACGCGTATTGAGACATTCTCCCAGATATCCGGTGAATGCTCAGGGTAGCCATCCAGGCGGAAATGATCTTTCGCTCGCTTCAATAGCGCAAGGGCTTCGGTTAAATTCCCCTCATCTTTCGCGATCTCACCCAGATCATCCAGTACCTGTGCGATCGCACTATGATTCCCCAGTCGCTCTGCCCACGCTAACACCGGCCGAAGCCAGCTTTTTGCCGTTTCATTCTGTCCCGTCAATCGATAGGTCATCCCGACATGATAATCCGCGAACAGCTTGGCCGTCTCCGTCGAATGCCGCCAGTGATATTCACGCGCTTTGAGATAGCAGTCAAGCGCATCGTCGAACCGTTTGAGATCATAATATGTCCCGCCAAGATTATTCCAGAGTGGCCCGAGCCAATGCTCAGCTTCGTACGATTCCGCCATCTCGATCCCGCGTTTGGTCCAGTCGATCGCTTCCTGTGGCGAGGCTGCCACAATCCCGCTCATATTGACCGCGTCGATCGCCCGTGCCCGAAGGTCATGCAGGGCGCAGAAGGTATAGTAGTCTTCAAACGTTTTTCGCGCCGCGTCGAGATCTTTCCCTTTCCACTCGAACCGCCCGCGGACTCCAAGATAGCGGGACCATCCAAGCGGGTCGTTCTCCGATGCTTTCGCTGCTGCCTCGGTCAGGATCATCTCTCCATCCGTTCGACTCCCTAGTGTCAGGTAGCATCGCGCCACCTGGCAAAGCGCCTCAACTTCCACCGGCCGATTGAACTCAGCTCGAGCCGTTTCTCCAGCCTTGGTATAGGTCGCCAAGGCGGAATCTATTTCCCGTTTCTGAAATGCAGTGTCAGCCAATTCGAGCAGTTCGGAGGCGGACAGGCCGGACGTTTCCATCAAAGCTCCTTTTTCTCCTCTCTCGGATCGCGTCAAAACGACCCCGGACAGCAGGATAGTCAATGGACCGGAGTAGCATGCCTCAATTGACTACCTTCGCCCTCCGAATATACCGCCTAACTCCCTCTTTTTCAATACAGTAGAGGAGTGAATTCTGTTTGACCCTCTTTTGCTCCAACCATATATTGACCGCCGTCGACTGCCGACAACGACAGTATAAGACAAAGCAAGACTTAACCATTTACCCATTGGTCCCCTATGCGCGCATTCATTACCGGGATTACCGGACAGGACGGCTCCTACCTCGCTGAACTTCTCCTTGAACAAGGATACGAAGTCATCGGTATGGTCCGTCGGTCCTCCACTGAATCATTCGACCGGATAAACCATATCAAAGATAAGATCGAACTGGTCCAGGCAGATCTGCTCGACCAGCTCTCAATCGTCAATGTGATCGAGCACCATCGCCCCAACGAGGTCTACAACCTCGGCGCACAATCCTTTGTGCCGACCTCCTGGGTGCAACCGGTTTTGACCGGCGAGTTTGATGCGCTTGGCGTCACCAAGATGCTCGAAGCGATCCGACTGGTTGACAAAAAGATCAAATTCTACCAGGCGTCATCATCGGAGATGTTCGGCAAGGTCCATGAAGTCCCGCAAAAAGAAACAACGCCGTTTTATCCGCGCTCACCGTACGGCGTGGCCAAAGTGTATGGTCACTTCATCACCGTGAACTATCGCGAGAGCTACGGCATCCATGCCAGCTCCGGGATTCTGTTCAATCATGAATCGCCGCGCCGCGGGCTGGAATTTGTCACCCGGAAGATCACCGATGGCGCAGTACGGATCAAACTTGGTCTGGCCGACAAATTGGCGCTGGGGAATCTCGACGCCAAACGTGACTGGGGATTTGCCGGTGATTATGTCCGCGCAATGTGGCTGATGCTACAACAACCAAACCCTTCTGATTTTGTCATCGCCACCGGCCAGACACATTCGGTCGAAGATTTCGTCAAGCTTGCGTTCGGCCATCTGGATCTCGATTACAAAAAGCATGTTGTCACCGACCAGCGCTTCGTCCGACCCGCCGAGGTCGACCTGCTCTTGGGTGACCCTTCACATGCGAAGAAGACCCTTGGCTGGGAACCGAAAGTCAGTTTCGAACAACTGGTCAAGATGATGGTTGATGCTGACATGGAGCGTCTGTCGGGCTCGCCCCGCGCATGAAACAACGAACCGCTCTGATCACCGGTATCGCCGGATTCGCCGGCTCATGGCTCGCCGAGGAGCTGCTCCGCGAGGGGTACCGCGTTTTTGGTACGCTCGCCCCCGGTGAAACGACCGACAATATCAAGAAGATCAAAACCGATCTCTCTCTCACCCGCCTTGATATTCTCAAGACTCCCGCCTGCCGCAAGTTGGTCGTCTCCGTCAAGCCGGACTACCTGTTTCATTTGGCCGCGATTGCATCAGTAGGCAAATCGTTCGAACTAGAACAGACCACCTTTCGGGTGAATTTTGATGGTACCCAGAACATGCTGGATGCCGCGCGACAGCATACAGGACTTAAAAAGTTCCTATTCGTCGGATCGGCCGATGCATATGGTATTTTCCAGCCCCCCAACCGAACACTTACCGAAAACCAGAGCTTTAACCCGATATCTCCGTATGGGATAGCCAAGGCCGCCGCCGAGTACGCCGCACGCTATTACTGCCGATCCCATCACCTGCCGGTCGTGGTCGCCAGGGCCTTTAATCATTCTGGCCCGCGACAGACCGCAAACTTCGTCATTCCGTCGTTCGCCCGACAGATCGCTGAAATCGAAGCCAGGAGCCAGAAACCAACTCTGATGGTGGGTGACCTCTCGGCTAAACGAGATTTCTCCGATGTCCGCGACATTGTTCGCGGCTATCGCTTGCTGGCTGAGAAGGGGAAACCGGGGGAAGTTTATCAGCTTTGCTCCGGTAAAGCGGTCGCAATAAACGACATCCTGAGGATATTGCTATCCCTCAGTCACGCCGATATAGAGGTCAGGATAGATAAAAGTCGGCTCAGGAAAGCCGATATACCGATACTGCGGGGAAGCCATGCAAAAGCCACTCGCGCAGTGAACTTTACCAGCAAAATACCGTTACGAAAGACTCTGCAGGATACGCTTGAGTATTGGCGTGAGAAGATCGCAACGAAGAAATAGCACCACTTTGGGAGAAGAATAGATGGCAACAAAAGCAAAATCCAAAAAGGCAACCAAATCGTCCGGCAAACAGATATCCGCCGCCGATCAGTTGATTGCCAAGATCCGTAGCCGCGAAGCGATCCCCGGGATCGTCGGACTCGGCTATGTCGGCCTTCCACTCGCCATGGTCCTTTCCGATAACGGCTTCAGAGTCCTCGGACTCGACATTTCCAAAGAGAAAGTCAAACTGCTCAACGCCGGTAAATCAGATATCGATGATATCCCTGATTCCGTCGTCAAGCAGGCTGTCGCCGCGAAACGATTCAGTGCGACCACTGATCCGAGCAAGTTGGCGAAGGTGGATACGATCTCCATCTGTGTGCCGACACCGCTCTCCAAAACCAAGGATCCGGATGTCAGCTACATTCTTGATGCCGTCAATGCGGCCAAGCCGTTCATCAAGAAAGGGACACTGGTCGTTCTCGAATCGACCACCTATCCCGGTACGACCGAAGAGCTGATCCTTCCGATCCTCGAAGCCGGCGGCCTCAAAGTCGGTAAAGATTTCTTCCTGGCGTTTTCGCCGGAACGTGTTGATCCGGGCAACCCGATCTATACAACCAAAAACACTCCGCGCGTAGTTGGCGGTGTCACGCCGGATTGTACCGCCGTGGCGAAAGTCTTCTATGAGCAGACGATCGCGAATGTCTATGCGGTTTCATCGACCAAAGCTGCCGAAATGGTCAAGCTTCTGGAGAATACCTTCCGATCCGTCAATATCGGTCTGGTCAACGAAGTTGCGTTGATGTGCGATCGCCTCGGCCTGAACGTCTGGGAGATCATCAACGCGGCAGCGTCCAAGCCGTTCGGTTTTATGCCGTTCTACCCGGGTCCGGGACTCGGCGGCCATTGTATCCCGATCGACCCGCACTACCTTTCCTGGAAATTGAAATCGCTCAACTACTACGCTCGATTTATCGAGCTGGCCGGCGATGTCAACAGCCATATGCCGGAATATGTCGTCGAGCGGACGATCCGTCTGCTCAACGAGCGCTCCGGCCTTGCTCTCAGCAAAACGAACATTGTCGTCCTCGGTGTTGCTTACAAGCGGGATATCAAAGATGTTCGCGAATCACCGGCGCTCGATGTCATCAAGCTACTTCAGAACCGTGGAGCCAAAGTCCATTACAACGACCCGTTTGTCCCGAACTTCTACCTGGAGCATGGGGAAAAAGGGGAAAAGAGTCGTGGGCTGATGAAGTCGGTCAATCTCTCCGCCGAGCTCCTCAAAAATGCGGACCTGGTGATCATTGTCACCGACCATACCGGTTACGACTATCAGTGGATCGTGAACAATTCCAAGCTGGTGTTCGATACGCGTAACGCCGCGAAAAAGGTTACGAAGAACCGCAGCAAGATCGTTGTTCTGTAAGTACTTCCGCACGTGAGTCCATAGCCGCCCCCCGGGGCGGCTATTTTTTGCCCCCCAAGCGTTTAAATCCAACCCATCGCTGCCGATATACCAGGATAAGGATTATTTTCATTATGACTGCGCAGACACCTAAAAACGATCGGCTCTCCGATGCCCGCCTTATCCTCAAGGATATGCTCAAGGTCATCAAGGTTGTGGCTATGTACCCGGAAGGGAACCCGCTGCCGCAGTCACTCCGTCGCTCCTTTGCCGAAAAGCTGGTTCATATCGCCGAACAACATAACGATCTGAAGTTTCTCATTCAGGCCGACAAAATCGTGCTGGATAAAGAAACGGTTTTCACGGATTCTTCCCGCGAAGAAAGCCTCGCCGGTCTTTTCTTTGAGAATGGCGTCACCAGCCTCACGTTCGGCCACCCACTCGATCTGCTCGAGGTCTACAAACTCCTTGATGTCATAAAGGTCTATCAGAACAAAAGCGCCCTGAATGCTGAGCTCGTTTCTCTCCTCTGGGAAGCCAATTTTGGAAGTATCAAGTTCACTTCCGTTGAAGATATCGCGTTGGCCGACTACGATGGAGACTTCCGGGTTCAAGAGATCCTTGCCTCGGGAGATGACTCACCGAGAGAAGATCGACAGTCCGCCTATGACGAGATCTTCAGAGAAGAATCCACCGATCCGGGAAATGATTCCGGCGGCTATGTGGTCGAACTTCCCGACGATGTCACTGATGAAGAACTCCGCGAGCTGAAAAAGCTCGCCAGAGAGTCCAATGCGCAGGGCGGAGACCAACCCGGTGGCGTTGTCCCCGATGGTCGCACGCTCGTCAATCGTCTACGGGCCGCGCGTAAGAAAAATGCCGCATTTTTCCTGGTCGATCCGGCCGCTGAATCTGACCAACCGTCGACGGGCAATGACCGTATCGACAGCTCAATCCTCCGCGTGGCCGAAGCCGCCGATGCCATGGGGTTTGGCGATTTAATGAATCGCCAGATGGCCGCGCCCGACACCGCGCTGATCCTCAATGATGAATTCAAACTGACCGAAGAAGAAGAACTCGATATTCGTTCGCTTATGGCCAAAGACGCGCAGTTTGATATGTTCGAATCGACGACCGAACTGCTGGCCGAAATGCTCCTCCAGGAGACCGAACTGAGCGCTTTCTTCGAGACGGTTGGTATCTGCGAAAAGCTGACTTTTGATCTCGTCTCTGCCGGACGCTTGATGGAAGCCGGTCACATTCTGGCCAACCTCCGACGTCTGGAAGAAGAACTCTCCGATGGCAAACCGCTCTGGTCAGAACGACTGCGAGACAGTCGTATCGCCGCTGGCAGCGCCAACCGCATGAAACAACTCGGTGACGCGCTCAACCAGTATCCCCAGATTTCGAATTACGATATTCGGAGCTATCTGGAGGTTTTCGGCTGGGAAGCCCTCGCATCCATCACCGACCTGCTCGGCGATCTCCAGCATCGCGCGCATCGCGAATTCCTCTGCGACTTTTTGTCCAATCGCGGCAAAGACAATCTTGCCATTATCGCCAAAGGCGTGCATGACAAACGGTGGTTCGTCGTACGTAATTCGGTGGGCATTCTGGCCCGCATCAACGATGACAAGGCGATCGGCTACCTTGCGCCGGCCCTGAAACATGAAGATAAACGGGTCCGCCTCGAAGTGCTCAACGCCATCAAGGAACGGACCGATGCCCGCACCCTTGACATTCTCCGCAAGGTGCTCCTCGACAAGGAAAGTGACATCCGCCGCACTGCTCTCCAAGCGCTGTTGCATAACCGTGGAAAGGGGAGCTTTGATGCCGTTTCTGCCATGATCTCCGACGCGACCTTCCAGACTATCGACCACGATGAACAGATCGAGGCGCTCCGCGCATATGCTGTTCTTGGGGGAGAACGTGCCGTCTCTTTCCTGCGTAAGCTGGCGACCCGGCTGAATCTGCTGAGTGACGCCATGATCACGTTGCATCGCGCCGCGGCATTCAAGGCGCTGGCCCATTCCCCCAGTCAGGCCGCCGAGACTGTCCTGATCAAATTGAAATCTCACTGGATTCCGGATGTTCGCCGTCAGGCCCGCGATGCCGTCAATCTGCGACGTGAGCTGATGCTTCGTTCCAACGCGCATGCTACTGCTGACCAGAATCACCATTCCCCGGAGGCTACCCATGCCCGTTGAACAGGTCAAACGAGTACTCGGGGACAAAACCGACGAAAAACTGCTGACGCTCTTTTTCGTCCTTTATAAGACCTCCCGGATCATTGATTCCGGTAACGCTGTCTTTAAGAACCAGAGCGAGACATTCTTTAACTATCTGACTCACCTGGTCAATGAATATGGCAATATCACGCTCAAAGCGTTTGGCGGACACTACTTCGTCAACGAGCGGATGGTGAAATTTGATGAGCACGGCGCTTCCGGCGCCGCGCAGGTGGTTGCCGAATGGAAAACCCTCGGCATCGGCGGCATTACGTTCGAGGCCTCAGCCACCCTGGCCGACATCCGTCAATTCATCACGTTTATCGCGGCGATCAAACCGAATTCGTCTAATATCGAAGAACTGGCTGCCCGTCTGAAAACGCAGGGGCATGCCGGCGTCCATCTTCTTTCTCTGAAGCGTGAGGGAGACCAACCCCATCGCCATGTCACGGAAGAAGAGAAAAAGACCATCCGCCTTTCGGCGCGTAACGCCTTCTTCCAGGCGATGACCACTGTGCAGGAACTGGTGGTTAATGTCTCGCAGGATCGCGAGATCAACATGGCCAAGACCCGTCGCGTGGTTCAGGCGCTCATCGACCATGTCTCTCGCGATGAGTCATCCCTGCTGGAACTCGCCTCCATCCGTGATTACGATGATTACACTTACGCTCACTCCACTAACGTCTGCGTCTACTCCCTGACGCTTGGCGCCAGGCTGGGACTCGATCGCTCCCGTCTTTCGCAACTCGGCTTTACCGCGCTTTTCCATGATATCGGGAAAGTGAAACTCCCCAAGGATCTGATCCGCAAGCCGGATGCATACGATGAAAACGACTGGATCCAGATGCAGCGCCACCCGCAACTCGGCGCGAAAACCATTCTGGCTCGACTTAAACTGGACGAACATACCGCCCGTGCGGCCCGTGGTGCGTTTGAACACCACATCAACAGCGACTTTACCGGCTATCCGACTCTTCACCATAAAAAGCGGACCCCGGACCTCTTCTCGCGCATCATCTCGATCGTCGATACCTTCGATGCTCTCAGTTCCGGACGTGTCTACTTGAAAAAATCGATCGCGCCCGATGAGGTTATCAAAAAGATGCGCTCGCAGATGGCGATCAAATTTGATCCCTTCCTGCTGAAGATCTTTACCAATGTCGTGGGAATCTATCCGTCCGGGTCGCTGGTTCTGCTATCGACCAATGAAATCGCATTAGTGCTGACCAACAACGAGCAGAATCTCGCTCGGCCTTATATCAAAATCGTCGGTAACCGTGCCGGACTGCTCGATAATCCGATCTGGATCGACCTTGCCCTGCCGGAAAACGAAGATCGCAAGGTGATGCGGATGATCGATCCGTCACGTTACGGGCTCGACGTCAAGAATTTCATTCTGCAGGATTAGAATCGAAAAGAGATCGCCGCCTGCATCCCATCAGCAGTCGGCGCG
Source organism: bacterium (assembly GCA_016708025.1). Lineage (NCBI taxonomy): Bacteria > bacterium. The sequence goes on from JADJGQ010000002.1 coordinate 470,877, forward strand.
AGCTCCAGCCCGATCGTCTCGGTCCGGTTGGCCGGTGATCCGGTCAAGTGAGCATCCACATAGGCGTCGAATACCGAGACCAGCGTGGTCAACCCCAGAAAGAAGAGATATTTGTTTCGCTCCTGGCGGCGGTCCTTGAACATCGAGTAATACTGATTGCGCGTGGAGACTACCGTCGCCGCCTCGTAGCTATCTTTGAAATTGGAAGCTGATTTTCCGTAGTGGATCGCCGCCCCAATACACCATCCCTGTAATCCCGCAAAGATCACTGCCTTGGTGACCCGACCATTTCCGATCTGCCCCCATCCCGGAATCGCCAGAGACTTGAGCAATGCGGTGGTTGGCCTCTGCCTCAATCGCTCTTCGAGATTGGTGCTATCCGTTACCGGCAGCTCGCCGTGAAAGACCGGCGGCACAAAAAGTATCGTGTCGTTCTGAATGAGGGGAGCTTTGCTTGAATCTACCACTGTCGTATCGGACAGTGTGCTGTCAATGACAGGGGAAGGGGCAACTTGACTATACGCAGGCGCGGCGAACGCGCAGAACAGGACCACCAGCAGCACTAACAATCTGGTCGGTTTCATACCTCAACAGAAGACCTTAACCTGCTTGTCGCCGATCTTCACCGCCAACACGGTCGTCGGCAGCGTGATCAACTCGCCATCCAGATACATCACCTTATCTTTGATCGGCTGCAGGTTGATGGTTTTCCCGCGGTACATCCGCACATCCGTCCCATACAGGAACTTCCCCTTCTGAATCGCTCTGGTGATGGAGGAAAACTCCCCGAGCTGCCCACCCTGATCGAAAATCACTTCCGCCTGACCATCATCCACCAGCGCCGCGCTGGCGAAGGGGAGACCAACCGCATACGGGAGAAGGTGGATATTCATCATCACCGGCGATATCTCAAAGCGAAAGGCATCGATCTTGGCCACGAGCTTTTCAACCGTCACCGCGGACGCTGCTTTTGCCCCAAGCTGCGACCATCCGAACCCGAAGCGCGGTGAACGGATCGACTTTAAGTTATCCGCCAACTCTGGAAGAAATCCGATACCGATCGCGTTGAAGAACGGCTGATCGGCCGCCATCCCGGCATCGATCTTCTTGTAATCCCCCTTTAATATCCGGGCAATCGCCACTTTCGGTTCAACTGCCTGGTAGAGGTAACGGGCGATGTTGTTGAATCTCCCCATCGGGAGGATCCCAACCGGGAGTTCACTCTCCATCGCGGCGCGTGCCACCAGATTGAATGTCCCATCCCCGCCGCAGGCGATCAGCGCGGTAAACTCCCCTCGCTTGGCCACTACCGGGGCCAGTTCCGATGAATCTTTGTGCGGTTGGACGATCGCCAGTGCCTGCTTATAAAGCGACATGGCGCTTTCCGGCTCAAACGTGGTGTAATAACCGCCCCGCTCTTTGACCGCGGACGTCAACTGGTCGATCTGTTTGGCCTGGTAGCCGGACGCTTTCCGATTAACAAACAGTGCCACATGGCTCTGCTTTTCCTTCTGATGACGACTTCTTGGCATGGCGGTAGTATACGTTCTCCTGCCCTCCCCGCAAGGATTTTGCTTCCTCCGGCCTCCCTCTCCCTTGAAATACTTGAAGTCTTTGGCGTTAGGGCATATACTACTGGTATGCCCGCCGATCTGATCAAACTTGCTCGACCCGGTCAATGGATCAAGAACTGGGTGCTCCTTGCCGCCCTCATTTTTGCCGGCACCCTGCGGGATACCTCGCGCCTCTGGCTCGCCCTGGCGGCGGTCGGTATCTTCTGCCTTCTCTCTTCAGCTATTTATACCCTCAATGACCTGATCGACCGCAACTCCGACAAACAGCACCCGCTGAAAAAGGACCGCCCCATCGCTTCTGGCCGAGTCACTCCGACCAAAGCGATCGCCATGGTGATCATCCTCCTCGCCATCGGCCTGACCGCCGCATTCTGGATCAACTGGCAGTTTGGCACAGTCGCGATCGGATTTGTTCTGCTCAATTTCGGCTATTCGATCAAACTGAAAGATCTCGTCATCATCGATGTTGTCGCGCTTGCTCTCAGCTTTGTCCTGCGCGCCTATGCCGGCGCCGTCGCCATAAATGTCCCTGCCTCCAAATGGCTCCTGATCACCACCTTCATGCTCGCCCTTTTCCTGGGCTTCGGCAAACGCCGGCATGAACTGGTACTCCTCGAATCAACCGCCAGCGCTCATCGCAAATCCCTCAGCCATTATTCCCCATATCTGCTCGACCAGATCATCGGCGTTACCACTGCCTCAGTGCTGGTCGTTTATATGCTTTACACTTTCTCCGACGAGGTTTCGGTCAAGCTCGGCACTCAGAACCTCTATCTGACCATCCCTTTTGTCGTTTATGGCATCTTTCGCTATCTCTATCTGATCCACCGCCTGGACGAAGGCGGCTCGCCGACCCGCGTCCTCTTTGCCGATAAACCGATTCTGATCAATGTCGCACTCTGGTTTGTTGCCGTCACTCTGATCCTCTATCATCTCTGGTAGACTTTGGCTCCCTTTTCCCGTAGAATAGATATACCATGAACGGCAAACTAAACGCTCAGAATCTCAACGACCCGATCGTCGATTACCTCCATCGGAATATCACTACCCTGCGCGATACCGAAACAGTGCAGGAGGCGATGGCCCGTTTGCGCGGCACGGAGCTGAGCGAAAAGATCATCTATTTTTATGTGCTGAATGATCGCTCCCAACTGGTCGGTGTCGTTCCGGTTCGACGGCTCCTCATGTCGCCGCTTCAGGACAAGATATCCTCTCTCATGCTGACACGGGTTGTCTCCATCCCGGAGCGTGCCACCGTCCTGATCGCCATGGAGCAATTCCTTTTCTACCGCTATCTGGCGTTGCCGGTTGTCGATGCTCAGAATCATTTGCTCGGGGTGGTGGATATTGAACTTTTCACCGAAGAACTGAGCGCTCTCTCCGAACAGCATGAGATCGAAAACGCCTTCCAGTTGATCGGTATTCACGTTACCCTTGGTCGCAAGTCATCGCTCTGGGCGAGCTATCTCGACCGCTTTCCCTGGCTGTTGGTCAATATCCTCGGCGGACTGATGTGTGCGCTCATCATGAGCCAGTACGAGTCGCTGCTGGAGATCGTCATTCTGCTCGCCATGTTTGTTCCGGTTGTACTCGCACTCGCTGAATCGGTCTCGATGCAGTCGATGACCCTCACTCTGCAGGGACTGCCTGAGACCGGACAATCGGATATCATGCTCCTCTCCGCGCTTCGACGCGAACTGCTGGTCGCCGCCCTGATCGGCCTTTCCAGCGGTGCGATCGTCGGCGCTGTCGCCTGGATCTGGCAACGCGATTGGGTGGTTGCGCTGGTTATCGGCGGCGCGATCTGGGTCTCCATGATCACCGCTTGTCTTCTCGGGGTGGCGGTGCCGGGGATCATCCGACGTCTCAAGATCAATCCACAGATCGCCGCCGGCCCGATCGTGCTTGCGGTCGCCGACATTATAGCCCTGATGTTTTACTTCAATCTCTCCGGCTGGCTGCTGGAACGACTCTAATTCAGATCGGCCAAACACAAAGAAAAACGGCCCGGTTATCAACCGGGCCGATTCACAAGATTGTCTTTAACTCACCGTCTATTTCTTCGTCCCCAAAAACGCCTTGAGTGTCTCAAAATCCTTCTCATCCGCCACCGAATACGCCTCATCGACATACTCGATCTTCCCATCCGGCCCCACTACAAATACCGACCGCTTGAAATACCCCTTCTCTTCAGCAAAGACCCCCATCTTTTTCCCAAACTCCCGCCAATGATCCGCCAGCAATCTGAATGGAAGATTGTGGTGCTTCGCCCATTCCTGATGCGAATAGACCAGATCGGCCGAGATCGGCAACACCTCAACATTCAGCCCTTCAAACTGCGCAATCGCATCGCGGAATGTGCAGACCTCCTTGGTACAACCGCCCGACCAGTCGGCAGGGTAGAAGGCCAGCAGATACCGCTTCCCCTTCAAATCAGCCGAACCGATCCCTTCCCAACTGATCGAATCCCTGGTCGCATACGGCAGTTTGAACTCCGGGATCGTGTCACCAACCTGTGGCATGGCAGCTGTCCTTTCTGTGGCAAATCCGGCGATTGAGACCACCGCAATGATCATCGCCATCAAGATTCTTCGACTCATCAATACTCCTTGTCGCTCTGCAAATTTGTTTCTCCCTGAACAATTGCCGACCGCTCCCGGTTTCCGGACATTTTCCGTCAGAAATTAGCTATTGACGAACCCTTCCCGGCGTCGTTGTTTCCTGCCAACCGAAACGAAAGAAGAAATGGCTAAACACAAAGTTACTCTTATTCCTGGCGACGGTATCGGCCCCGAGGTTTCCGAGGCGACCGTCCGCGTAATCGAGGCTGCCGGCGTTGACATCCAGTGGGACCGCCACGAGGCCGGCATGGCCGGTATCCAGAAATACGGCGAGTCTGTTCCCGATGCCCTGCTTGATTCCATCAAAGAGAACAAGGTCGCGCTCAAGGGCCCGTTAACCACTCTCGTCGGCAAAGGATTCAAATCCGCGAATGTGACGCTTCGCCAAAGACTCGACCTCTATGTCAACCTCCGGCCGGTCAAATCGATCGGCGGTGTTCCGAGCCATTTCGACAAAGTTGACCTGGTCATCTTCCGCGAAAATACGGAAGACCTCTATACCGGTATCGAAAGCATGGTCTCGCCCGGGGTGATGACCGCCATGAAAGTGGTCACCGAAAAAGCCTCCGCCAAGATCGCGCGCTGGGCGTTTGAATATGCCCGCAAAAACAAGCGCAAGAAGATCACCCTGGTGCATAAAGCGAATATCATGAAGATGACCGATGGGCTCTTCCTGCGCACCTTCGAAGAGATCGCCAAAGAATATCCCGATATCAAAGCCGAGGATCGCATTGTCGATGCCCTCTGCATGCAACTGGTGATGGACCCGACCCGCTTTGATATGCTGCTCTTGGGAAATCTGTTTGGTGATATCGTTTCCGATCTCGCCGCCGGCCTGGTCGGCGGACTGGGTGTGGTGCCGGGAGCCAATATCGGTGATGAGTACGCCGTCTTCGAAGCTGTCCATGGTACCGCACCCGACATTGCCGGCAAAAATGTCGCTAACCCGACCGCACTGATCTTTTCGGCGCTGCTGATGCTTCGTTATCTCGGTGAGGAAGAGGCGGCCGACCGGATCTGGAAAGCGATGGTCCTTTCACTCGCGATGGGGCACCACCTGACGCGCGATCTCGGCGGCACCTGCTCGACAACTGAATTCACCGATGAATTGATCAAAGAGATAAAAAGCCGGACATAGGATTCGTCTGGTTTTGTCGGTCAAGGGCTCGGCGTTAGGGAAACTCCGAGCCCTTTCTGTTTGTGTGGATGGCGAGTGTGCGCGATAAAGGATTGCTTGTACGCCCCTCATCCGGCGCTTCGCGCCACCTTCTCCCAGAGGGAGAAGGGACTTTCCCCTCTCCCCTTGGGAGAGGGTGCCCTGAAAGGGCGGGTGAGGGATTGACCTTGGGTCCCCCTGCCAACTTTCCCAATGCATCAATCTACCGCATTTACTATATTCCCCCCATGACACCTATCATGCCGACCGAAGGACTGATGTGCTGGAGTTGCGGCAAACCGACCGGGATCACCGGCAAAGTCTTCCGCAATGACACCTGCCCGCACTGCAACGCTGATATGCGATGCTGCCGCGGCTGCCGACATTTCGATCCGACTCGACGGTTCCAGTGCCGTGAGACGATCGAGAGCAATATCGTGGAGAAAGAGAAATCGAATTTCTGCGATGTCTATCAATTCCGCGAGGTGATCAAAAAAGCGGGGGGCGTCTCGACCCAGGGCCCGGAAACCAAAGATAACCGGAAAAAGAAATTCGACGATCTGTTTAATGATTGATCAAGCGGGGGATTCGGTGAGTGTGGTCTGAAGTTGTTCTGAGCACCCTGCTCTACTTCATTGCCGGCTTGCTTGTGCTGGCGCTGGTTGTTCTTCTGTCGCAGATAGTTTTGGCGGCTATCCCTTTCCATCAATTGCAGCGAGTTTACAGCTTTCTCTTACGAGGTCGAGGGGCGATTCTTTGGAAAAGCCTGCGACGGCTCATTGGCCTCTTTCTGGATGACAAAGGCGTACCGGTTCTGAAATTCGGCCGCAATCTGATTATCACTCTGGCAATTCTTTTGATAGCAGCCATCCTCGGTGCGTATCTCGATGTTACCGGGAACCTGCCGTGGTCGGGTTGGCTGAAGTAAGTGGCGGCTCGTAGGTCAGGCGCGGTCGACAAGCAGCGCGATGTCGATTATCTGCGCGCCTGACATTTCGCTGTCAGGTCCGCCATTTTGTGCTGCTTCGCATCATGCGGGCCCGACCTGCTCACTTATTAGTGGTCACCAGAGTTAATGGTATTGACATTGACGCTTTTGGCATATAGGTTTCTGTAAACTTGGGGAGTCTATTATGCTCTATCTATTTAATTCCGCATTTCGACCACTGTACCTGACAAATGTGCACAATACGCTGTTCTTGCCCAGCGGATGGACCAATGATTACAGGTATAAGATTGGAGAACAGGTTTCTGAGGATATCAAAGACACCTTAAAGAGACAAGACGACTTGCTCATTGTCTACATTGATCGGTTCGCAATTGACGGATACAGATTTTATCCGCTTCGAAAGGGTAGATTCTTGAGCATAAGAACGGAATTGGATCGATTCTTTTTTCGGGTAGTACTCGAAGACTATGTGTTTCCAGTCGACATAACGGATTTTCAAACGACTATAAGGAACCGCCTCATAGAGAAGGGCATGCCGCAACTTCAGGGGTCCGACCCAAAGAGTACAAAAGATGGCCAATACGCCATTGTTGACACAGAGGCAATTTTGAATCAGGGGAAATACTATTCCAGCGAGACAGCTTGGACAAAAGCTGTAGAAGCGCTCTTCCAGACTCAGGCATTCAAGGACCTATCAACATCTAGCAATGCCAATCTCTTTGCCAAGGCCTCGCTTTCACGTAGGTCAACTCCCAAAAAGGAGCTTTCTCCGAAAATTAAGAGCGACACAGCGCTATTTGTACTTCATCAGAATGAACAATATGACTTCAAGTTGAACTATGTGTATCCAATTCAGCAGGCTGACCAAACAAAAATGGCAAAGATAGAAGTTGTCGGCGACGACACTGTTAGGTGCTTGGGGTCAAGTGCGCTGATTGTCGACAGCTACTCAAATAGTGTCTCATACGGTTTCACGTTGAAGCGACACTTAGAGGAAACCAAAGGTTCCTTGAGCTTGCGATATTCAACAGGGATTTCTGAAGCAAAGGAGACTGGAACAGTAGTCGGGCCCGATCGACCTATTGTGTTTGAAATAAAGAATAAGGCCTGGTTTTGGTTTTGGATATGTCTGTTGATTCTATGTTACACGACATCGACATTTGTAGTCGGGACTGATTGGAGTGAAGTGTGGCCACTCAGTATCACTTCAATTTTCGTGCTCTACTACCCGAAATTGGCTGCTGTAGCCGTTCAGACACTTGCGCTAGTCTTGTTGTTCAAAATGTTGGGCAAGAAAATCATATGAGCCAGCCACTTACCTGCTGGCAATATCTCAGAAAGCTTTCGAAGCGCCACGAATCATCGCCTAGTGATCGCGTTGTATACGAAAGTAGGCCAGAGATTTGTATGATTGAATATTCAGCGGCCCGCGAATTCATCTTAGAATACGAGTGGCTGGGGAATATGGGCACATCCAAATACTGTTTTGGACTGATGTTTGGAACGCACCTAGCGGCAGTTGTCTGCTATGGTCCTCTGGTTGCACCAAGCGGGTATTTACGGCTTATCGGTCTTGATGAGTCGGTGCAATTCTGGCAGCTATGTCGGGGTGCGAGTACCTATTGGGCACCAAAATGGTCGGGCAGTATGCTAATCAGTCGGTCGCTAACATTAATAAGGAATTCTTATGGAGTAGATGCCGTGATTGCCTATGCCGACCCTGCTGCAGGTGAGATAGGGACAATCTATCAAGCCAGCAATGCAATATATATTGGTATGACTTCACCGGGGGGAGGCAAAAAGTACATCATCAATGGCAAGCTCTATGATCCACGGAAAGTGCACAAGAAATTTGGTTCGCGTTCACGGGATCATTTGCTTCAAATTGACCCGAATTATCAAACACAACAAATTCACAGCAAGCATAGGTATCTGTTTCTTTTGGGAAACAGAGTACACAGGAGACGCCTGGTAGAATCCGTTCGCCACTTAATCCGACCTTATCCGAAACGGAAATTCGGCATAGAGCAAAGCGTGGCAAAGCCACTCTACCTCACCACTGCTCTTTCCTGAATCTCCCCAACACCTCCAGCACAAACTTCAAATCGCTCTCCGTGTGGTCCGCGTTCACCTGGAACCGGATCAACTCGTCCCCCTTCGGCACCACCGGATAATTCAGCCCTGTCGCCAGAATCCCATTCTCAAACAGGTACTGCACCAACTTAGATGTTTTGGCCGTGTCGCGGACCATCAGCGGTGTCACCGGATGCGGGCTCGACATCGTTTCGTACCCCAGATCCGTCAACCCCTTCTCAAACATCGCGACCAGCCTGTGCAGATGCTCCAGCAATTTGCGGCCATCGGCTGAATCGAGCAAGTTGATCGAGGCCAGTGCCGCCGAGGCCTCCCCCTGTGTAATTGGGTTGGTGAAAATATAGAGCGGATTCCGTTCGCGCAAAAAGCGGATCACTTCCTTTTTCGAAACGATATACCCGCCATTCACGCCAAACGCTTTGCCGAGTGTCGCGACCAAAATATCAACCCCACTCGCCTTGCAGAGCTGCTCGGTCCCGCGGCCGGTCTCACCCAGCGCGCCGACACCATGGGAATCATCGACTATCAGCACGATCCCGCGCGGGAAAAGATGATTATGTTTCGCCACGATCGCGCTGATCGTCTCCAAAGGTGCGTAGACGCCGCGCATGGAAAAGACTCCATCTGTGATCAGCAGAAGGGTATCGCACTGACCTTCGCAGGCAACGATCTGCTCTTCCATATCCTCCATATCAACATGCCGATAGACTTTTTTGTCTTTCGGCCGGGAAAGCTTCATCGCGTTGATAATGCAGTTATGATTCAGTTCATCCGAGAGGATGATCGTCTCCGAGGTGGTCAGCGAGGTTATCACTCCCAGCACCGAGGTATACGCCGCGGAGGTGATCATGCAATCTTCGCGCCCATGAAACTGCGCCAGACGTTTTTCCAGTGCGACATGCGGCTCGTAGGTGCCCGAGATAAACCGCACTGCGCCCGGCCCGGCGCCGAATTTCCGCACCGTCTCTTCTTCAGCATGCGTCACTGCCTCGCGGGCGGACATCCCCAGATACGAATTTGAATTCATCCGCAGGAACTCCCGGCCGGGATATCCCTGAAGCATGAACCGTGGCCCACGCTCACCGCTGGCGGGAAGCATATCAACCACGATCCGTTCGGTGGCTTTGGAGGTTTTCGCGGAATCGATCTGCGCGATCTCGGCAGAGAGAGCAGGTATGAATTTATCCAGTGGCACAGCTACACTCCTTTACGACTTTCAGGCGGGAAGACCGCACGCCAGCGCGGGGGTCGATCTGTGGCCGCGGTTTCCTGGTAGCGCTCCAAAAGTCGGCGTAATATAGGGAGATAGTTGTTTAGAGCAAGGGGAGAGGCAGGGGGTGACCGTGAGTTTGTCGGTCGGTGTTAACGCATGATACGATAATGAGTTACGCCTGCAAAGTTGACGATAATATGTGAAGGGTCACGGATTCAAATGACAATTAGATTCTTCGCCCCTCAAACACTTCGCGATTCAAAATGGAATCTATCGACACCAGACTTCGCGTACGTGCTATCGTGGTCTCAGCACTAGCGATGAACTCACACAAATCTGGAGGAACTTCATCATACTCCAAATGGTAGTACGGTAAACTGCGCTGCCTCTTTGGATACTTTGCTAGAAACGGGAGCACATTTTCGAACTTCACGAAGGCCGTTTTCTCCTTGTGACTTGAAGAGTGATGAGAATGCAATCGGTCACGATGCAGCACTATAATGTCAACAACAGGTATCGCCACATTCATGCCATCGGGCCAGATGACTGCACTCATGACCCGACTATCGACATAGAAGAACTTGATATGAGGGACAAAGATTTGCGGACCCAATTGTTCATTAAATTGATTGCACTCGTAATTCCATCTCCAAATGGACTCGAGCTTTTCTGTTTCCAATAGCAACAACGGGGAGCCATCGCCTGGCTCATTTCCTATAATCTCATAGCTAGCTTCATTTGCGAAACTGTAGCCTCGCAAGAACCCCTCACTTGAAAATTCGCCGTCTCCCATGCCGTGATGCTGATAATCACTCACGAGAAGATCAAAGTGTCTCAAAAAGGCCGAGATTTCGATTTCGGCCTCCAAGGCGAAAACATGCGGCCGAAAATAATTCAGGTTGAAAATGACGGGTAGCAAGCCCTCAGCCATGAATTCTCGATCGTCCTCTGCCTCAAATTCGACTTCGTCAAATAGAAAGACGAAATAGACATCAGTACTTTCGTTCTCATACAGCGCTTGTTCGTCCGAGACACTGTAATTCTCTCTGGTCCGAAAGTAATCTGCGATCTGTTCACGGGTAGGTTGTTGCTCTGGAATTCGAGCTCGAAAGAAAAGGTCGTAGCTCATTTTTGATCCCTCCTGATTTGTCGTACATTAGCAGCTATAGCGATGATTGTCAAGATATGCGGTTATAGAACAAGGCCACCGGATCGACTCGGTGGCCCTGCGGAGACAGTACGTTGCGTCCAATGTCGTGGGGAGATCGCTACGCTCCGTACATGTCAATTATCTCCTGCTTGGTCTTGCCGAGAATATTGTACTTCTTCCCGACCTTGATAAACGCTTCAAGCGCCTTATCCAGATGATGGATCTCATGCCCCGCCGAGATCTGCGTCCGAATTCGCGCCTGCCCCTGCGGCACGACCGGGAAAAAGAACCCGATCGCGTAGATCCCTTCATCAAACAGATCGCGCGAGACATCCTGTGACAATTTCGCATTAAACAGCATCACCGGCACGATCGGCGTATCTCCTTCTTTGAGTACAAAGCCAGCCTGGGTTAGACCGCGGCGCCAGTACTCCGTGTTTTTCTCCAGCTTGTCGCGACGCTCCGTGCTTTGCGACAAGATCTGAAGTACCCGCATCACGCCGGAGACCACGACCGGAGCGATCGTATTGGAGAAGAGATATGGCCGAGCCCGCTGACGGCACATCTCCACCAATTCGCGACGGCCCGAGACACAGCCCCCGGATGCCCCGCCCAACGCTTTGCCGAAGGTCGTGGTGATGACATCGATCTTCCCGACCACACCGTATTTCTCATGCGTCCCGCGTCCGGTCTTACCAATGAACCCGGAAGCGTGCGACTCATCGACAAATACCATCGCGTCATACTTTTCGCAGAGTGCCACGATCTGGTCGAGCCGAGCCGTGTCTCCGTCCATCGAAAAGACGCCGTCGGTGATCACCATTTTCAATCGCTTGTCGGCATGAAGCTGCAATTTCTCTTCGAGATGCTCCATATTCCCGTGCTTGAATGAATCCTGCTCTGCCGAGCAGAGCCGCATCCCGTCAATGATCGAGGCATGCACCAGACGGTCCGCGATCATCACGTCATCTTTGGTCAACAGCGCTTCGAAAACGCCGGCATTGGCATCCATACAGGAAGGGAAGAGGATCGTCGCTTCCGTGCCGAGAAACTCCGTCACCTGCTCTTCCAGCGTTCGATGAATATCCTGTGTGCCGCAGATGAAACGAACTGATGACATCCCATACCCGCGGCACTGCAGTCCTTCCTGCGCCGCCTTGAGTACCTCCGGATGACTGGACATCCCGAGATAATTGTTGGCGCACATATTGATCACTTTTTTCACCGGCGCGCCGATCGGGAATTCCACCTCGATATCAGCCGCCTGCTGTGAATGGATAAATCGTTCCTGCTTGAATAAACCAGCATCCTGGATCCCATGGATCTGGTCATGGTAGATCGATCTGACAGTTGTGCTGAAACTCATATCCGACTCCTTTGCCCGGAACCCGGGAATCTATTTGACGAACCGCTGAACCAAAACCACGATCTTGTTCACCGAGTCGAAAGCCTCGGGCGTAGCCTGGTCATCCGGGATCGAGATCTTGTATTTGTTCTCCAAAAACCGCTTGAGGGAAACCATCGAGAATGAATCGACAATCCCTCCCGAGATCAGCGGGGTGTCATACCCCAATTCTTCATCTTCGTCCTCGAGATATTCATTCCTCACATACTTCAGCACGACATCTTTCATTTCATCCATAGTATCCTCCGTAAGCCGGGTGGCCGGTTAGTCGTTTTCCAGAGTTGAGATATCGCCGATCTCCTCGCCCCATTCCTGGGCGCGCAACAACCGTCGCATGATCTTGCCGCTTCGCGTTTTGGGGAGATTCGGTACATATTCGATCTCCTGTGGCATCGCCAGCGAGGAGAGTTTCTTCCGTATGAAATTCATGATATCCAGTTCGAGATCGTCACTCGCCGTAAATCCCGGCTTAAGCGTAACAAACGCTTTTACTACTTCCATATTCACGTCGTCCGGCTTTGCCACCACCGCCGACTCCGCTACCGATGGATGTTCCAGCAGAGCCGACTCTACTTCGAACGGACTGACCAGATGTCCTGCCGTGTTGATGATATCATCATCCCGCCCCGCGAACCAGAAATACCCTTCTTTGTCGATCGATGACCGATCTCCCGGCAGATACCATCCGTTCACGAACTTTTTGTTATAAGTCTCTTTGTTCCCCCAGTAGCCGCGCATTAATGCCGGCCAGTCCGGCTTGAGCGCGATCAGGCCGATCCGTCCCGACTCAGCGATCGGCTCGTACGTTTTGAGATCGAGAACGCACGACTTGATCCCCGGAAATGCCCGCCCCATCGAACCAGGCTTCACTTTCATCCCGGGGAAATTGGTGATGACGATCGATCCGGTTTCCGTCTGCCAATAGGTGTCGAGGAACGGTTTATCGAACACCCGCTGCGACCAGATAACCGCTTCGGCATTGAGCGGCTCTCCGACTGACGCCAGATGTCGCAGACTAGACAGATCATACTTTTTGACTACCTCATCGCCCGCCTTCATCAACGAACGTATCGCCGTTGGCGCGGAGTACCAGACAGTCACTTTCTGTTTTTCGACCCACTTGTACCAGTTGTCTGCGGAGAATCCGATATCCTGCACACACTGCGTTGCACCCAGCGCGAATGGCGCGATGATCCCATATGAGGTCCCGGTCACCCAACCCGGATCGGCGGTACACCAGTAAACGTCATTCTCATGAATATCCAGCACCCACTTGGCAGTCAGGTACTGCGAGATAAGGGAGTAGTGTACATGCTGTACCCCCTTCGGCTTTCCCGTTGTCCCCGAGGTATAGTGCAGTACCGAGGGAGACTCAGCCAGTGTCGGATGGCTCTCCAGCTTTTCCACCGGCGTCGCTTGCTCAAGCGAAAATGCGATCTCCCGATCTTTCAGCTCCTTTTTGCCATCATGATCGACAATGATGATATGCTCCAGATAGGGCATCTGGTCGAGGATCTTGCGCACTTTCCCGACATGCTTCCGCTGCGTTATGATTGCGCGGGTTTTGGCATCATCCAGCCGCACAAACAAAGACTCTTCACCAAATGCGGAAAACAGCGGCTGAGCCACTGCTCCTATTTTCAGCACGCCAAGAAATCCCAGATACAACTCTGGGATACGATCCATGAACAGACAAACGCGGTCCTCTGGCTGGATCCCGAGACTCCGCAGAAATGCGCCGATCGTGTTGGTGGTAAGTCGAAGATCGTTGTAAGTGTAGGTTTTTGGCTCGGCGTTGGTCCCTTCCCAGATCAGCGCCTTTTTGTTGCCGAGACCTTTACTGCAGATCCGGTCGGTGCAATACCAACCGATATTGATGACGCCCCCCGGCCTGTACTCCAATTCCTGTTCGGCCTGCGCCCAGGAAAAGTCCGTTACGCGATTTTCATAGCTTCCGAAATGGCTCATCCGTACTACGTCCCTCCTGTGACCACGCTACTACAGCGCAAGCCACATGGTCAGTGAACGCAGCCGATACTCGGCACTCGGAAGCAGCGTGTTCGCCGTACCGATGACGGAGTATTCCCTGCAGGCGAATCCCGGAAATACCTGCAGCGTTACTTATTATTACTATGTCTCTAAATGCGATTCCATCGCGCAACCCGGATCCGGTGACCTTCAGGAAAGCTTCCTTGACGGCCAGACAACCGGCCAGATACGCTCTGGCATGCCTGAATTCCCGACTTGCAGCGAGTTCTGAGTCGGTGAACAGGTCATGTACGATCTCAGGCTGCCGGTCGATCTGTCGGCTGAGCCTGTCGACGTCCACTATATCAACGCCGATCTCTATTGACATCTGGCTCCCCCACGAAGAGCCATTTTTCAGTGCGTAACTTTGACTTCGCCCTGCAACTTGGCGGAGATCTCTTTGAGCATCTCTGTCGTCATCGACTTCAGATCATACTCCGGTTTCCATCCCCACTCTTTGCGCGCCGCCGAATCATCCATCGAATTCGGCCAGCTATCGGCGATCGCCTGCCTGACCGGATCGATCTCATACTCCATCACAAAACTCGGAATATGCTTCCTGATCTCTGCCGCCAGCATATCCGGCGTAAAACTCATCGCCGACACATTGAAAGCGTTCCGATGGATCAGCTTCGAACCATCCGCTTCCATCAACTGGATCATCGCCCGCAACGCATCGGGCATATACATCATATCGAGATAGGTATTCGGACGGAGATAACAGGTGAACTTCTTATGCCGGATCGCCTCGTAGAATATCGAAACCGAATAGTCGGTCGTTCCGCCACCCGGCTCGGCGACATACGATATCAGCCCCGGGAACCGTACCCCGCGGGCATCCACAGTGAACCGCTTGAAATAGTAATCGCACAGCAATTCACCGGCGACCTTGGTGACACCATACATCGTGTCCGGCCGCTGAATCGTATCCTGCGGCGTATTATCCTGCGGCGTGCCCGGACCAAATGCGCCGATCGAGCTGGGGAAGAATATCTGGCACTTGTATTGACGGGCCGCTTCGAGCAAGTGATACAAGCCGTTCATGTTGATCTGCCAGGCGATATTCGGGCGTGACTCACCCACCGCCGACAAGACCGCCGCCAGATGATAGATCGTCCCGATCTCATGTATCGACATCACCCGGGTGATATGATTGGAATCGGTGACATCCAAAAACTCAAATGGTCCGCCGTCGCGAAGTTCCTTGTCGGTAGGCATCCGGATATCGGTTGCCACAACCATTTCTGCCCCATATCGTGTTCGAAGGGCAGAGACCAATTCCGAACCGATCTGACCGATCGCCCCGGTCACCAACATCTTCTTCATACTATTAGCTCTCTCCTTGCCCTTTGCGGATTCCCGGCGCTTATCCGCCTTTAGCGACCACTTTGTACTCTTTTTCACTTGGAGTATACACAATATCCCGATTTCTGGCAACAGGGGGAGTCGACCAAATCATGGAAATTCAGTAGCTTTTCCATAGAATAAACCAACCTGCGCCCAGACCTGTTTTGTCGCCGAATCCCAAAAGAAAATGGGTAATCGTGACTACGTTTTTGCTTGACATTGCCGATATACTTAGTTAGTTAACGATAACTAACAATTATGCGTACCGCAGCAATTGACAGAAAAGCCCAGATCATCCAGGAAGCTACCCGGCTTTTTGGAGCTGAAGAATACGATCGAGTCACCATCAAACAACTCGCCCAGAGTTGTGGTGTCACCGAACCGGCTATCTATCGCCATTTTGAATCCAAAGAAGCGATCTACGAAGAAGTTCTGCTCTCTCTGAGAAGTCGACTCGACACCAAAGAGATATTCGCCGATCTGACAAATTCCGACGATATCGAACAGATCCTCGGTCGTCTGGCGCACCATGTCATTGATTGTTTTGTCGCCAATCCGGAAATTCATCGCCTTTTGCTGTATTCTACACTCCGTGACCACGCTAGCGGCAAGCAGGTGTTCGATGCCATTCGAGGGACGTACGTGCGCTTCCTCACCCTACAGCTTGACCGTCTCCACGCCAGCGGTATGATCATCGCCAAGAACAACGAGATCACCGCTCGCTGCTTTATCGGGATGGTTTTTGACTGCGCGCTCAGTGTCACTGTCTGGAAAGGCATGCTTGGTAAGAGTTATCAACCGGCCGATGTCATAGAAAACAATATCCCGATCTACTCTCGGGGGCTAAAGAAGTAGCTGTAATCGGCTTAAATGCATTCAGCTCAATTATAGATAGTTAGTGAACACTCACTAACCTCAATGGAGGAGTAATGGAGAACCGAAGAAGAAGGATCCCCGGTCGTTCCGGACCCCTGATTCTCATTGCAGCAGTTCTCATTCTGCTGGGAGGATCAGCTTCGACGACCTGGGCACAGGGAATCGCCAACTCGACATGCGCTCAATGCCATACCGAAGTTAGTGATTCTTTTCACAATTCACCCCATGGGAAGTTCTTCAGTGATGATGCCGGGCTCCGCGACAATAGTTGCGAAACCTGCCATGGTCCTGCGACTGCCCATATCGAGTCCGGAGACCCGAAGGACATTATCAATCCTTCGAAGGTCGAAGGATCGAACGGCAATGAGCTCTGTCTTACTTGCCACAACAGCGGTCACATGGCTGATTGGTCCGCCTCCAGTCATAGCGCCGGCGATGTAAGCTGTGCTTCGTGCCATAAGGTACACAGCACTGAGGGAGTCTCTCTGAAGAAGAGTTCTCCGGCTCTTTGCTACGACTGCCACGCCGATGTTCGCTCGGCTTCGATGTTGCCCTCGCATCACCCGATCGCCGAAGGAAAGATCGATTGCCTCGACTGCCACGGGGTCCATGGTGAGACTCCGCGTATGGCTATGGAACCGACTGGCCGCGAGCTCTGCTTCAGTTGTCACGCAGACAAAGAAGGCCCGTATGCTTTTGAGCATGCGCCAGTGATGGAAGATTGTTCGATCTGTCACTCGCCGCATGGCACAGTCGCCGACAACCTGCTGAAACAAGCCGAACCGGCGCTCTGCCTTAGTTGCCATTCCATGCACTTCCACGCCTCTGTCGAAAGTGTAGATGGTGCGTTCACCGACCCGATGAATCGCTCACGGGACGGCGTCTCCACTCCCGACGGATGGAAGCTTGGCATGCTGACGAAATGCACCCAGTGTCACACCCAGATCCACGGCTCTGATCTGCCCTCACAGGCAGCCTCAACCGGCGGTAAGGGATTAACCAGATAAGGAGAATGCTATGAAACAGTTATTCATTTTCGCGCTCCTTCTTCTGGTTGTGGCCTCTGTTGCCTCCGCCCAGGAAAAGGAATCCTATTCGCTCTGGTTGGGCTCTCATTATACCAGCTTCAGCGACTACCAGAAAAAGGTCGCCGAGTTCAACAAAGGGTCCGAAGAGTGGCTGCCCGAAATGCGCCTGATCTATCTGTCGCAGGGTGAAAACAGCATCTTCCGACTCGATGGTCATTACTTTGATGATCAAAACATCGACGGCAAACTGGAGACCAGGATCGGCCAGAGCTTCAGCGGGACTTTCCAGTACCGCTCGCTGACCAATCAGTCCGGCCAGGACTTGCTCTCCAATCTTTCCGCTCGCGAATGGCTGACCACTCGCCCCGGTGGGAAGATCCTCACTTCCGAACTGCTTGATGCCGGCGCTGACTATTCTACCCATCGGGAAGAATTGCAGAGCCGCGTGGAAGCCCGCCTCTCCAAACGGAATGATATCCGACTCCTGATCGCCCATCGGATGATCATGGAAGAAGGATCCGAGCAGAAGTTGCAGACCGACCACTGCTTCTCCTGCCATTTGACTTCACAGAGTGCCGCTGTTGACCGGCGCACTCACCAATTGGAGACCGGACTGAAAGGTGATTTCGGCGGCTACAATGTCGGATACACCTTCGCCTATCGGCAGTACAACCCGCGTCACCAGGAGACTTACTCCTACTATGACCCGGCCAAACATCCGGTGAACGGCAGCAATGCCGCCGAGTTTGGATCGCGTCTCGTGTTCAGCGATACGGTACTTCCGTAC
The DNA here is from genome assembly GCA_016708025.1 of bacterium. Classification (NCBI taxonomy): domain Bacteria; species bacterium. The sequence continues at coordinate 489,105 of JADJGQ010000002.1, forward strand.
GGCATTGAACCAAAAACCGAGAAGATCGGCCACAAGGTGAAGGTAAGCGGAAAAGTAGGCGAGGGACGGATCTCCGGTTCGCTCGGCTATCATACCGCTACCAACGAAAACACCGATCTCTCCACCAAAGCGATCAGCGGTGCCCTGAACTACACGCGTTCGCTTTCTCCGCGCACTCGTCTGATCGCACGTGCCAGTGCCGTCAGACAGCGCGGCGATGATCCGTACATCGACCTCCCGTCCTATCGTCGCGGTACCACCAACGGACCGATAGTCGACTTCGACTTCATTCGCTACTCCGCGCTCGACCGTCTCGATGCACGCGGTAGCCTGGAGTTGATCACACGATTGAATCCGCGGACCACCGTATCATTCCTGGCCGGTCTGAACCGGATCGATCGCTATGACTATGTCGATTTCGAAGGGAACAACCTGACCACCAAGTTTTTTGGACAGGCCAAGCTCCGCTGGCGCAAGAGCAATGCCATGACCGCATCGCTTAAGTACCGCTTCGAGATGATCTCTGATCCGTTCAGCTCCAGTCGCGGTCTGTTCGAGGCTTCCGGTCGCGAAATACTGCACACGCTGGATTCAACCGCGCCGATCAACCCGCTGGTCTTTTATTTCCAGCGCGAAGATCTCCGCTACCAGGCGATCACGACCCAGCCGACCTCGGCCCATCAGTTCGATCTCAGTGTGGACTGGATCCCATCGCCCAAAGCGAATCTGCATGCGGCGATCAAAGGTTCGTTCGACAAAAATGGCGACCTTGACTCACTCGATGTCAAGCATTCGTCTTTCATGCCGAATCTGAACCTGACCCTGATGCCGTCACCGCAGTGGTCGATGAATCTGGGGTATACGTTTAATCATTCGACAGCGCGACTGCCCGTATCGATCGCGCTCTTCGATGGCTGAGCAGGTCAACTCGTTAGCGACACCGTGGGTGTCGCCCCGAACTTGACCATCCGTCAGAAACATTATGGCTCGACCAATGCCATGACCGACTACACGACCGATGCGCACACGGTCTATCTCTCAGCCAATTTCATTCCCACCAGCAAAGCCCGCCTGCATGGCACGCTCAGTTATGTCGCCTCGACAGCAGCTCTTGATGTCGTCGAGATGCCCGATGTTACCGAGCAACTGCAGGGAGACCTGACCCACCAGGACTTCACTTTCCTGGAAATGGACAGCTACTCCGACCTTGATTACAAACTGCTGCAGTTGTCGCTGGGGCTGGAATTGAAACTCTCGCAGGGTCTGACCTGGACGGCCGATACCGATTACGCCGACCTGACAGACGATGCGGCCTATGTGTACGGAAATGAATCGGGATCGATCTTCATGATCCGCTCCGGATTCCGTTTCGACTTTTAGTCTCCTGCCCAAGGGGACCGCTCTCAAAGAAAAAGCCGCGCTCCCGTCCGGGGAGCGCGGCTTTTCATATATCTGTCTTGCTAACTATAAGATATGATAAACCTTTCGCCCCAAATGTTCCGTCAGTTCCTGCGCTTGCCCTCTTCTCAATCACCGACCGATCATCTCAATTACGCGAGAGTGTGAACTGTCGGTCCTCTAGCTTTGAGAAGTGCGGCGGGTCACACGATCGTACCTTCGCAAATCCGCATACTGCAGATCGACGGCGACGGCAGGAGAATCTGCAACAATCATGGCATCGGGATATCCCACATCGCATATGCCCAACATAGCCCGGCAATCATGATCACTGCTGCAACAAAGTATCTTCTTAGCCGGAGCTTATCACCTAATATGCCCCAAACGCTTAGCAACAGGATTGGTACTTCAAGGAATGGAGCAACGAGGATGGAAGCAAAAACTACCGCCAAAGGAAATGCGCCGTGATAGAGGTCAACGACGGCAGCCCAAAGTATGACGACTAAAAGTATAAGAACCAGGGTAAGAAAACTTGCCCGAATGAACCTGATCATGAACTGCTTACCCGTCCGTTGCAGCTCCGGAGACCGCTAGCCGATCTGCTTTATCGCCTCCAGCAACTGCTGCTTGTTCGCCATCGAGATCTGACGTCCCTGTATCGGCAATCCCGCCAATCCCCGCGCATACTGACGTAACTTCGACACCGGGAGCGCCTCAAGCTGCTCCATCGACATTGACCCGGACAGCGACTTGGGCGAGGATACCGCCGGAGCAGCCTGCGGTGTGACCGTCTGACGGACCGGAGCGGCAACCACCACTTTTGGTTTGCGCCCTCTGGTCGCACCAGTCGCTTTTTTGGTCACAGGAGCCGACGCCACCACCGGTCTGCTCCGCTTTGGCGTGACCACACTCGCAAGTTTACCTTCGCGATGCGGGATGATCCGCGCACAGATAAGACTCCCCGACTGTTGTGCCGCATGTGCTCCCGCCTCGATCGCCGCACGTACCGCCGGCATATCCCCCTCGATCTTTACCACCACAAACGAGGCATCGATCAATGTCACCGAACTGACCGATGCGGTGGCAGCCTGTGATGCGGCAGTCGAGGCTTCCATCGCCCCGGCCAGATTGGTCGTCTCTATCAATCCCAGTGCGTCCATTCGTCCGTTTTCCCGTCTTAGGCTGATTGGTTGTTCGGGAGCAAATATAGCGGAGCAGGAGCGTGTCGCCATTAAATAATTAACCGCCTGCACTCCCCTCGAGTACAGACGGTTTCGATACACCAAAGAAAAGAGGACCTTCTAAGCACCAACACAGCGCTCAGGAGTAAAAATGACATAACCTGTTATAGCAATGCGTGTGCCCGTCACTGTCCGCAATCGCACGCACGTCGTAACTCATTGTGAGATTGAAAGATAATCGAGTCGACTCTCGGACTTGAAAATCGCCCCCCTCAAAAACTCGTACGTTTATACGACCCGGCCCCAATAAAAAACGGTAAGTGCCTCTCTACGAAACACTTACCGCAACCAAGGAGAACTAACTTAAATCGTACTAATTCACGATTACTTCATCGGTTGTAACTCGCACGACTTAATGCAATGTCGCGTTTGTCCCATACCGTTTCAGCTTCATCCGAACCGTCGCTTCGTGCACTCCCAACAGACGAGCCGCCTCGCACTTGTTGCCGTGCGCCGCCATCAACGCATCCATGATGAGCTGACGCTCATATTCTTCGACCCGATCAAACAGATTCCCTTTACCGGGAGCCTGCTTCGCCGGAGCGAACATCGTACGAGCCAACTCAACCAGATCCCCTTCCGCGACCATCTGCGCCATCACTTCAAGCCGCTTCACCTTGTTATCCAGCTCGCGGATATTCCCCGGCCATTCGTATTCGAGGAATTGGCGAACCAATTCTGCCGGAAGTTTCTGATCGGGCGAACTCATCTTCCGCTTGCACATGAACGTCTGCAGCAACAACGGAATATCCTCTTTCCGCTCGCGAAGCGGCGGGATTTGGAAAGACAAACCGCACAGCCGATAGTAGAGGTCCCGACGGAACGTCCCCTGTTCGACCATCGTCTCAAGATTCCGATTCGTCGCCACCACGATCTTCACATCCAATTCGATCTCATGCGTGCCGCCCAGCGGCGTCACACGACGGCGCTCCAGCACGGAGAGCAGTTTCACCTGCAAGGACAGCGGCATATCGCCGATCTCATCGAGCAACAGCACGCCGCCATTGGCCGCGACAAAAAGCCCATCCTTGTGTGCATCGGCTCCCGTAAAGGCTCCTTTGCGATAGCCGAATAACTCGGACTCAAGCAACGTCTCCGGGATCGAGGCGCAGTTGATCGCCAGGTAGCGCGTTCCCGGTCTGACTATGCTATGGAAATAGCGCGCCAGGTGATCCTTGCCGACACCGGTCTCACCGGTCAACAAGATCGGCAGGTCGGAGCGACCCAGGATCGGGATCTGCGACTTAAATTGCTTGATCCGATCACACTCGGTGATGTAATCGATCTCGACAGAGGAAGCGTTCACCGGCCCAATGGTCGGGACATCGACTCGATCATCCTGCTGGTGGATCAGCCGCCCGATCTCTTCATGTTTTCTCACCATGTGACAGCGAGCATAGAATTCTTCCGCTCGGAAAAGATAGGTCATCCGCTCACGTGGAGAGAATGCGGTCGAACAACCGGCGGCCACCAATGCCTCCGCTTTTTCCCACCGCACGCCGGATTCAGCCAGAAGGTCAAGCGCTCGCTTGAACGCGGCGACCGATTCTTCCTTCTGCTCATTCATCTCGGCTATTTGCGCTTTCAGTTTCCAGAGCGCGCCGGTCTCGACTTTGTCATCCGACTTCGCGAAGATCGGTGTCGCTTTGGCGACATAGCGCTGCGCCACCCGATGATTTTTCATCCGGATCGCCAGCTCCGCCAAATGACGCATCACCCGACCCGCCAGCGTCGTATTCGGGCCGATCTCTTCGGCCAGGTGGAGCGCATGCTCCAGCGAATGACGCGATTCCTCGAGACGTCCCGCCCGATACTGCAGCTCGCCAAGATACGTGAAATAGATCACTTCATCCCGCTTGCTCACATTGATCAGGATGCGCGGATACGCTTCACCGAGCGCCTGCTCGGCCGCGACATAGTCGGCCTGCTGTATGTTCACGTACGCCAACGACAGATAGGCGCGCGCGACTTCGATCTGATCTCCCAGCTCGACCGACAGATCGATGTTCATTCGGAGGTGACGTTCAGCCTCCGCCAGATCACCGGTAAACGTATGGATTCGTCCGATATTCCCCATCATGAAGGCGAGCTTTTTCTTGTCGCCGATCTTCTGGGCGATCTCCACCGCATCCATCAGAACCGCCAGTGCATTCCGATAATCCGTCTGGCGATAATACAATCCCGCCAGATGGTTAAGCGCACGGCTCTGTCCTTCGAGATGATCCTTGCGACGGAAGATCGATTCAGCATCCCGGAACGCCTTTTCCGACTCTTTCAACTGACCCTGATCACGCAGAATGCCGCCTAGCGTCACAAAGTTCTCGGCCATCAGGAGTGAGTCTCCTTCGGCCGCGATCATTGCTTGCGCCAGACGCGCCACTCTGAGTGCCAACGGGTAGTTGCCGAGAGACGCATAGGCGGTTGCGGCACGGTGTAGAACCGTACCCGCTGCCAATCCACCCACCTCATCCAGTAACGAGCGGTGCAGCTCGTACTGCTTCACGACAGCGGCAAAATCTCTTTGTTCGAGAAGCCCTGCCATGAAATGGGCGATGGATTCGCAGAATCCCTGGCCTGTGGTTTCATGCATCTTCATATCGTTCCTACCCTTAGTTGGCTTGAGTTTTCGTCGAGGTCGGCGTGTTGCCAGTCGACGTCGTCGTCTCTCCCGTCGGGATACTCGGCCGTTCCCATCTCTTTGAGATGAAATGCTGCAGGAAACGATTGGCGAAATAGTCTACGACAAAAATTCCGGTCGTCGCGGAGATCGACGGACGATTCGTGATCGTGCCACCGTTCGTTCCGGTTCCGCCGCCGGTGTCGTCACCACCCCAGGGATGGTCATCGGTCGAACCACCTGACCCATTGGTGATGTCGGTGATCTCGTACGGGCGTGACTTCGATTGACCTGGGTCAACCGTCATCGCCACGAACAACATCGCCAGTGCTAAAATGGTCAAAACCTTACGCATGATACGAACTCCTTGGTTATAAGAGTTTGAAAGCCTTGCGTGCGCAAAGCATACTTGTCCTGACGGAGAGGGGTGAGGGGTGGTGAAGGTCAGTTGCCTTTCCTTCATGCTTAAATATACCCCGTTCCCCCCATGGGTGTCAAGGCTTAAAGTGGACCCGGACACTGAGATTACACGACCTGCCGGAGTGAGAATGCCTCCGACGATGAATTGACCGGCCGCGCTGATTTGGCTATCTTCATAGAAATGACGAGCCGACCAACCCTTTCGTTTGACCGGATGACCATCAACCTCCGGACCGCCGCCATCCTTGCCGTCGCTGGCTGGCTGGTGCCGGTCCTTATTCTTTTCGCCATGGGAAAAAACCTCCCGGCGACTCTGCTCATCCCGATTCCGATCATCTTCGCCATGTTGGTCTCGCCAGCCCTTTCGTTTTACCTCTTCATGCTGACTGTGCCGATCTATCTCCCATACCATTTGACCGGCTACGCAATCTGGGCATTCGACCTCGCCATGGCTATGCTGCTGGCCGGGATGGTTGTGCAATTCCTCCTGAAAGGGGAAACTGAAATACGCCGCACTCCCGCCGATCTGCCGATGCTTCTCCTCATTCTGGCAACCTGGCTTTCGGCCATCTTTGCTTACCGACCGGCCGAATCGCTTATCCCGTCTATCCGGATATTGCTGATCTTTCTCGCCTTCCGCGCGATCTTCACCATGTCCGTTCGACTTGGAGTGCGACGCATCGTCTTATTCTATATCTACCTTGTGGGAGCGCTTTCGTTCATCAATATCGCGATCTTCCTCTGGTACGGCGGGGCAGAGCGAGTCTTCGGCCCGGCCTGGCTCGCCTTTGAAAACTACTCCATGACCGCTCTGCCGATGGCGCTTGCCTTTTTTATCTGGTCGCGTCACCGGGGGGAGAGGATCCGCTTTGCGATCATCATCGTGGCGATCGCTCTCGCTGTGGTCGCGTCAGGCTCGCGCGGAACCCTGTTGGCCATTCTTCTCGCCGTCCCTATTCTCATCTGGATCGCTTATCGCAAGATCGATCGTGACCAGATGACCGAGGTCCGCCACGCCTTCAATCAGGTTTTGGGTGTGGCGGTTGTCATCACTGTTTTGATCGTTGGGGTCAGCGGAACGCTACTCGTCGGGTTTTTCGGGCGAGTCCAGGAGATGCTCGCTTCGGTCTCCGACCCACAAGGGACGATTGCACTTCGCATTGTTCTCTGGACTGCCGCTATCAAAGGATGGCTCACCAGCCCGATCGTTGGGATCGGCATTGGTAATTTCAATCTGGTCGATCAGGTCGTCCCCGCAATGAAAACCGCTCCGGTCTGGTACTACATAAGGGGGATGTCCGCTCACAATGTTGTGCTCCATTATCTCGCGGAAACCGGGATCATTGGCGTCGCCGCGCTCTTCGCTGTAACCGGAGCCGGATTGCGCATGGCCAGATTCCCCTTCCGCCGGAAACAGACTCTCGAGCAGACCCAAGTCTCCGCCGCGATCCTGATTGCCATGATCGTGTTTGCGCTCTCCATCTTTTTCATGCGCGCCTGGACCTGGGCGCAGGAAGGTCATGTCATGGCGATGTTGTTCGGCATGACCGCCGCCTGGTGGTTCACTTGCCGCGAAGATGAAACCACCTGACCATGCGCTCGATACAGTCTGTCAGCGATGATGAGATAAAAGCGTTCCGGCGAAAGATTCTCTGCTTTTACCGGACGCACGGACGTCATCTCCCCTGGCGCACCACCACCGACCCCTATCGCATTACTATCGCGGAGATCATGCTGCAACAAACGCAGGTAGAACGGGTTATTCCCAAATACGAGGCATGGATCGCGCAATGGCCGGACTGGTCATCGCTTTCTCGTGCCTCCACCGAGCAACTGCTGCGCGCCTGGTCCGGACTCGGCTACAATCGACGAGCCCTCTTCCTTGGAAAACTCGCGAATGCGCTGGTCCACCAGTTCAAGGGACAGCTCCCCCATGATCCCGCACTGCTTGAAACTCTGCCGGGGATCGGCCCTTATACCTCCCGAGCTATTCTGATCTTCGCTTTCAACCGACCACTCGCCACCGTCGACACCAACATCCGCCGAGTCTTGATCCACCAGTTTGGTCTCTCCCCATCGACCTCGCTCGAAACCATACGCCGGTTTGCGGAACGTCTTGTCCCGAAACGGCTGTCCCGCGACTGGCATAACGGATTGATGGATTATTCACGCCTGGCGTTGCCCAAGCAGCTTTCCAGCGTCCCACCACTTACCCGACAATCCCGATTTGAAGGGTCCGCGCGGCAGGTGAGAGGGGAGATCATCCGGATGCTTCTTAAGGGGGGCAAGGTCACTTTTCGCAGAATCTGCCGAGCTACCGGAAGAGACTTACCGACCGTGGAGCGGATTGCCGCCGGCATGGCTAAAGACGGCCTCATTTTGCTCACGAAGGGGAAGCTGACCCTCCCATGATAACTGTAACTTATTGATTATGAGTGAAGTATGACCATCGAAAGAAGAGCGGACAAGTCTGGTTAAACGGGGTGGGAAGATGTGAAAAATTTTCTAAAATCCCCGCTTTTCCCCTTGACATATCAACATATTTAGGTATTTTACTCGTGCAATCGGAAAGTGTTACTCTTTCTGTGGATTACCTAATATCGTCCGCCCAGGCAGGCCGAGCAACCTGTCTGGGTTATTTTTTTGTGTCAGATTCCCTACCAACTTCACTCCGAATATAGCCTTACGGCCGGTTGAGTATTCCAATCGTCATCCAGCAAATTGCCGCCATCAAGACCAACATCGCGATCAGAAAATACAGCCGGGAGCGGTCCTTTGCGGGTGGGACCGATGGTTCCACCGGTAGTCGATGTAGTTCCCGAAGTTCGTTGACTGTCGAAGCCAACTCGTGCGCAGAAGAGATTCGCTGTCTCGGGTCCTCCGCCAACAGCTCCTCTAACAACAGCCGTGCTTCCACCGGGATCAAACGGGTCGCTCCGCCGAGCGAGGCAATATCCGACAGGATCGGATGAATCTGATTCTCCTTCGAATCCCCTTTGGTGGCTACCAGCATTTGCGTGAAGAGTATTCCAACCTGGTAGAGATCATTCCGAACCACCTCAGGGGTGGCCTCAAGCGCCGGTGAAGTTGCATCCAGCGTGACTCGATTTTCCGGACTGATCCGCACCGCCAGTGCACTGATACTGCCGTGTCCGTTGCCGGAGCCATGCATTGCCTCCAGTTGATGGGCTATCTGCGAGGCGTAGTCAAGAAACCGCTCATACGTGAGCGGACCGGACGCCAGCAACTCGGCTAACGTGCGCTCGATCTCTTCTGTCATGGGAAATTCTCTCCATACCGCCTAAATCCAAACTGACTCTGCTCGCCCAAGCTAAAACCAGGCAACCGCCGCGTCAAGTTAATGTCTTGCCGGACAAGCGATTCCTTTCAATCCGCAAAATCCCCGATTATTTTGCCCGTGACTCGGCTTTGCTTCCCGTTTGACCGTATCATATATTGATACTGTTCTGTGCAGCTTTCCCTAACCAGCCGATAATGAACGATATACGATGGAGGTTATAGATGGAACGGTTTGAAGACAAACGGATCAATGAAGCGCTCGACCTGCTCAACTCCGTCGCGCGTGACAAAAAAGCGGAACTCCAGGCCGCAATGGAAAACAAATACACCGACCTCTCATCGGTCGTCTCCGCTTTTTCCGATCAGATGAAAACCCGCGCCGCAGATACTTACGAAGCGGGAAAACAGAAGGTCGCCGATGTTGCCGGGGATATCGATAAGTCGGTTCACAAAAACCCGTACGCCTATATCGGTGGCGCCGCGCTCGCCGCGCTCGTCTTTGGCTTTTTGCTTGGACGTTCCCGAAAGGACTGATGCCGGTGAATGCACTCTTCCAGGGTTTTTTTGATTGGTTGAAACGAACCTATCTGGAGCCGACCATCCAGATACTAAAAGTTCGTGCGGCGATCTATTATCTCGAGGGAGTCAAGTCTGCCAGGCAGATCCTTATTCTGATCTGCCTGCTTGTTTTTGTGATCACCCTGATAGGTGCCGGCCTTGTCCTCATCCCTTTAGCATTGCTCCTGTTTATGCCCTGGGCCCCGGAGACCAAGGCTATTGTTGGGCTGGTCATCGGCTTTTTGTATCTTTTGATCCCGTCAGTAGCCCTCATCTCTCTCTTATCTGAAAAGCGCTGGATGAAACTGACCGGCGCCAACGACATGCTCAAGAAACTCCTGGATTGAGTACAGTATTCCTCACTGACCATTGCTCTGCTGCCCCTTTCTGACAGCCAGCCCCGGCGCCCGTGCCCGAAGTCGGCCGCCTTCAGTTCCTGCTCAACGGGTCCTCCAGTACCCTGAGCTTTTATCCAATGTTCATTTATTTCACAATAACGGATTTTATAATCCATTTTCCGTAAATCCCGGCCGCCAACCACCGATAGTTGCTTTAAGACGGCTACAGACCAGATTTGGTCTACGGCCGTTCGAGTAAAAGGGGGATTGACTGCGGCGACTCGAAAAACTCGAGTACCAACGGCTTTGTCCCACACATGAATCAAGTCTTCTGATATACGATCCGCGAGACCAAGCAGCTCACGGATTGAGACAGAACACGAATCTATCGGGGAGGATTGCATGGCTTGGAAAGACATCAAGATCGCCAAGAAGCTGTATCTCGGCTTCGGACTAGTTGTTGCACTGACGATCGCAACCGGGTTCATCGGTTACAACGGGCTGGATACAGTGGCTCGGCGTTCCCACAACGTGGAGTGTGCAGCTGACGCCAAGTTTTTGGCACAGGTCCTGGCGACCTCACGTCGCGATTTCACCAGCACCGGTGAAAAAGTTCATGCTGAGAAGATCACTAGCACCCTGGCTGACATTACAGCGGCCCTGGATGGTCTCAAAGCCGGTCTCCAATCCCAGGAAGATCGCGACGCGGTAGATGACCTGCACAAAGGTGTCGAAGCGTACGGCTCCGGCTTCAAAGAGTATGCAGACACGTATGCTGAGTCTGAGGCTGCTTCCAAAGCGATGGATGTTGCCGCACAAAGTGCGTTGGATATCGCCGGCCGCAATTTCTCAGGCGAAAACGGCCGCATCCTGTTCGATTTCCAGCAACTCCGTATCGATGCTCGCAATTTCATGCGAACCAAAGACCAGAGTTATGCGGAATCATTCAAGAAGAATGTCTCCGAACTCCGGAACGATCTCGGTTCACGCCATGCCGCTTTCGAAAAAGCGACTGAAGCATATGAGACAGCTTTCACTAAGTACGCCTCTCTCGCAAAAGAAGAAGAAAGATTGTTGGCCGCCAACGTTGCCACCAACAGAGAATTCCGTACCAACCTGGACAAGATGGCAGAAACTCAGGATAAACGTATGGCGTCCGACCAGTCTTCTGCCACCTCGCTTGCCATCACCTTTGTCATTTGTGCCGCCTTGCTGGGTGGTCTTATTGCTTTCATCATCGCGCGCGCTATCGCCAACCCGCTCGCCAATATCGCCAGAGTCGCCGAAGAGATCTCCAAGGGCGATGTCTCACACGATATTGAGATCCGACAGAAAGACGAAGTTGGTGTCCTTGCCGATTCCTTCCGCCAATTGGTTGAATATATGCGCAATCTCGCCAGCGCCGCCGAACGGATCGCCGCCAATGATCTGACCGTCAAAGTCGAACCGAAATCGCAGAAAGACGTTCTCGGTCATGCCTTCAAGACGATGATCACTAATCTGACCGCCATGATCCGTCAGCTCTCCGACAATGCCCGTGAACTGGTCTCGGCCGCGACCGAGATCTCCAGTTCTTCCGAGCAGATGTCAAAGGGTGCCAAAGATCAGTCGGATCAGGTCAACCAGGTCAGCACGGCTGTCGAAGAGATGACCGCAACCATCCTGGAATCATCGAGAAACGCAGGCGATGCTTCCGGCGCCGCCAAAGGTGCAGCTACCTCGGCCCTCACCGGCGGACAGATCGTCAACGATACTATTCAGGGCATGCAAAAGATCGCTCAGGTCGTGCGCAATTCTGCTGAGTCGATCACCAAACTCTCTCATTCTGCTGACCAGATCGGCGAGATCATTGGCGTGATCGACGACATCGCCGACCAGACCAACCTGCTCGCTCTCAATGCCGCTATTGAAGCCGCTCGCGCTGGTGAACAGGGACGCGGATTTGCCGTCGTCGCTGACGAAGTTCGCAAACTGGCCGAACGGACGGGCAAGGCCACCGGTGAGATCACTGAAATGATCAAGGGCGTGCAGACGGAAACCACCGAGGCCGTCTCGTCAATGCAATCCGGTATTCATGAAGTGGATCAGGGACGTGAACTGGCTGACAAGGCCGGCAGCAGTCTGAATGAGATCGTCAGCATGGCCCAGCGCGTCACCGATATGATCGCGCAGATCGCCACTGCCACCGAGCAGCAATCCGCCGCCGCGGAGCAGATCTCCAAGAATATTGAGCACATCAGCTCCGTGACCAAGGAAACCGCAACCGGCGCCGAACAATCTGCCGCCGCCGCGGAAGAATTGAATCGCCAGGCCGAAGGTCTGCAGGAGATGGTGGCTAAATTCAAAGTCAGCGGATAAGAGACACTGTACCGATGGAGCCTGCCATTATTCCCGAATGGCAGGTTCCGCTTTCGCTTCTATCACTTATTCGTTCTGTCCCATGCGCAGACACCCAACTCGGTCTGCGCATGTATTTGTACGTCTTTCAGGTTGAGATCCAATCTTCTCCAATGAACTGTTTCATTACGAAACCTGCCGGATTCCCGCGGGTCTGTATTCATTATGAACAAGTATGGAATTAATCATCCACTTTATCTGTCATATTTCTCCTTTGGGTCGATACCGGAAGTTAGGTGACTGACAGAAACTGTCAGTCAAAAAAAGGGGATGGCGCACTAGCAAGTGACAGTGCGTTCGCGAAAAGAGTCCAGACAGATTCGGGCTGGCAGAAAATGCACAAGAGAGAAAACCCTTGACCGTGCCTGCAGCTCTTGCAGTCAAATTTGCTCGGAATCTGGCTGGTCGATCGGGCAGAACCAGCGCTGCATTTGCAAGTCCGGTGAAGAACCGTGCAGCATCTTCTCACAGCGCAATCTAACTACTTTTCGGAGAGAGGGAGAGTATGTCTGACAACAAAATGACCTGGACCATTGGCCGCAAGCTGTTCGCCGCCTTCCTCGGCGTAGCCTCCATTACCTTGATACTGGGCATTATTGGGTATTATGGTGCAAGCCGAGCCGTCAGATCGGTGGACGAGATCGGCGTCGTTCGACTCCCTTCAGTGCAGGGTCTCCTGATAATGAGTGAGGCACAAACGGCCATAGAAAGTGCGGAAAACCTGCTTCTAAGCACCGGGATGAACGAATCAGCCCGTCAGGCCGCTTATCGACGTTTCGGGGAAGCAAAAGCGCGGGCTGACGCTGGATGGAAGATCTATGAGCCGCTGCCGCAAACTGAGGAAGAAGCACGTACTTGGAAAGAGTTCGTGCCGGCCTGGGGCATCTGGTGGAAGGATCATGAAGTTTTTGTGGAATATGCTCGCAAATACGAATCGTCAAAGACTGACGAACTATATCAGATGATGGTGACCCAGAAACTCGAGAGATGCTCAAAATCATTCACTGATGCGGAGGCGCTTCTCAATCGAATAGTCGAGATCAATATGGAAGTGGCTAACGAAGAAGTTCCTCGCGCAATGGAGCAGGCGAACTTCCAGCAGACCATTTCTGTGGTTGCCACCATTATTGGAGTGATTCTTGCAATGACCTTGGGAATAATCATTTCGCGACGGATCTCCCGACCAATCACCCAGATGGTCACCATCGCCGAACAGATCGCCATCGGCGATATTGATCACACTATTATAGTCTCGTCGCGCGACGAGATCGGAGTATTGGCTACTTCGTTCAATAAGTTGATCGATCATATGAAGTCGCTCGCAAGCGCCGCTGAACGGATCGCCGCCAACGACCTGACCGTCACGATCGAACCGAAATCCGACAAGGATGTCCTCGGACGTGCGTTCAAGACGATGGCCGGTAACCTTACCGGCATGATCCGCCAGTTGTCGGACAATGCCCGCGAACTGGTCTCTGCTGCAACTGAGATCTCCAGTTCCTCCGAACAGATGTCCAAGGGTGCGAAAGATCAGTCCGATCAGGTCAGCCAGGTAGGGACGGCTGTCGAAGAGATGACCGCCACTATACTGGAATCTTCCAAGAATGCCGGTGATGCCTCGGAAACGGCCAAAGGTGCCGCGAGTTCAGCATTGACCGGTGGACAGATCGTGAATGACACGATTCAGGGAATGCAGCGGATAGCCCAGGTGGTTCGCAACTCTTCTGACTCGATTACGAAACTGGCTCACTCCGCCGACAAGATCGGCGAGATCATTAGCGTGATCGATGATATCGCCGACCAGACCAATTTGCTCGCCCTCAATGCCGCTATCGAAGCCGCTCGGGCGGGTGAGCAGGGACGTGGCTTTGCGGTCGTGGCCGATGAAGTCCGCAAGCTTGCGGAACGGACCGGCAAGGCGACCGGCGAGATCACCGAAATGATCAAAGGAGTTCAGACCGAAACCTCCGAGGCAGTCTTGTCGATGAAGGCTGGTTTACAGCAGGTTGATCAGGGACGTGAATTGGCTGACAAGGCCGGTAGCAGCCTCAATGAGATCGTGTCCATGGCTCAGCGGGTGACCGACATGATCGCTCAGATCGCGACAGCTTCCGAAGAGCAAAGCTCGGCTGCCGAACAGATCTCGAAGAACATCGAACATATCAGCACGGTGACGAAGGAAACCGCCGCGGGCGCCGAGCAATCAGCCGCCGCTGCGGAAGAATTGAATCGCCAGGCAGAAGGTCTGCAGGAGATGGTGGCCAAATTCAAGGTGAACTCGTAGAATTCCACAAACTACTCAATTCGACCAACCTGCCGGCGCGCTGAGCTTCGGCAGGTTTTTTTACTCCCCTTCGTAGGTACAACTGGTGGAGTGCGTTTCAAAGATCGTTATCCGGCTCAACTGCGGAAGACCCGGCTTCAACTTCACCCACAACCACCGACAGATATGCTCAGTCGTCGTCGTCGGAAGATCCGGGATATCATTCAGGTGCTTGTGATCCAGCATCGCCACAATCGGCGCCGCCGCCTTCTTGATATCCGAATAATCGATCAAAAACCCGGTCTGCTCATTCACGTCACCCGAGATCTCAACCTCCACCCGATAACTATGTCCATGCAGATTGTAGCAGGGATGGTCCGGCGACAAATGATCCAACCGGTGCGATGCTTCGAACAAAAACTGTTTGGTCAGCCGAACTTTCATTGATCCCTACTTTCCACGTTCATTCCCATACGCCAGTATATGCAGGCGGGGAGAGAAACGAAAACCATGCGCCACACATGCCTGCATCACCCATCCGGTCTGCGCCAACTGACGCTCCCGCGTCACTCCCTCCGGCATTAAGATCACCGATTCCCGCGGCACGAGCGGTAGGTAATCCTCTATCAACTCAGATATATCTTCTGGTGATTGCACGACGAACTTGAAATCAACTTTTCCCGTTGCCACTAAACTCTTGATAGCCGAGGGTATGATATTAACTTCTCTCGCCAATCCATTGTTGGTCAGTTTGGGAGAGCAATTCCACCAGTCAACCTCGTCCGACAGTTCATCGTTCGGAGCATACATCCCATTTGTTTCAATTTCAACAAAGCGAAAGCCCACCTCCCGAAGTGACTTCACCAACGCCGGTATCTCCGCCTGATGCAGCATCGGCTCACCGCCAGTCAGCACGACATGAGTTTGTGCGCGCGTTTCCGCGTCCACCAATCGGCAACTCCGTTCAGTCAACTCCGCTAGCGATAGCAGTTCCCCTGGCTCTATCTTCCGTTTATCCCAGGTAAACCGCGTGTCGCACCAGACACAACCCAGATTGCAGTACTTGAACCGAATGAACAGCGCCGGTGTCCCGGCAAACCGTCCTTCTCCCTGAACCGACACAAACAGCTCGCTGACCGGCAAATGCCCGTCGCTCTCCGTGGGCCACCGTTCAATTTCAGGTTCATACCGCTTCATCGCTTATCGAGCTCCGGGCTGATACCGTGTTGGGTCGGGAAGCCCCGCTTCCGCAAATCCCTTTCGACGGATCTGACAGCTATCGCAATGCCCACACGCCAATCCAACCTCATCCGGATCATAGCAACTGAATGTCAGTGAATAATCCACCCCTAGACTTGTCCCCGTTCTCAGTATCTCTGCTTTGGTCATCTGAAGTAACGGTGCGACAATCTGCAATCTGCCACCCTCGATCCCCGCTTTAGTCCCGAGGTTTGCCATCCGCTCGAAGGAAGTCAGAAACTCTGGACGGCAATCCGGATAGCCGGAATAGTCGATCGCGTTCGCCCCAATGTAGATCCGCTCCGCCCCCCGTGACTCGGCGAATGCCAGCGCAATCGACAGAAAGACAATATTCCGTGCCGGCACGTAGGTACTCGGAATCCCCTGGCCGATCTCTGTCTCGGCGCGGTCTTTGGGGATATCGGCCCCCTTGTCAGTCAGCGATGACCCGCCTATTGCATCCAGATCCAGCGGGAACGTGACATGCTCGCTGATCTTCAGCGAAACCGCCACCCGCTTGGCGGCGATCAACTCCACAAAATGCCGTTGCCCGTAGTCAAAGCTCAGCGCCATGACTTCATACCCGTCCGCCAGCGCGATTGCGGTGGCAGTCGTTGAATCGATCCCCCCGGACAACAGGGAGATAGCTTTTGGTTTGGTTTGCATAACTGGTATATCTCTGGGAGACAATATAGCGAATCAGGACCCCCGGTCACCACAATTTCGTCTGCTTTTCCATTGCGCCGGGTCTCAGAAATCAGTTTCATACCCCCATGAGTAATCCTTCAAACTACGAAAATCTCCAGACCGATATCCGCCAATGGCCCACTCCGGCCATTGAGGTCTTTGTCAATATCTACCCCGACCGGGACTATGAGATCCGCATGACCGTCCAGGAGTTCAGTTGCGTCTGTCCGAAAACCGGCATGCCCGATTTTGCCGAACTAAAACTGACCTTCGTCCCTGACCAGCTCTGTATCGAACTCAAGAGCTTTAAGGAATATCTCCTCGCTTACCGCAATAAGGGGATCTTCCACGAAAACGTCGTCAACCGCGTACTCGATGATATCATCGCGGCTATCAAACCGCGACGTGCTCGACTCGAAGGCATCTTCAACTCCCGCGGCGGTATCCAGACTACCGTAGTAAGAGAATATTCCGCTGTATAGAATCTTCGTCAGGCTGATGCATGAGTGACTACGAGTCGCTCTTCGAGCCGCTGACTGTTGGCGGCAAACTCACCTTGCGCAATCGCCTGGTCATGGCCCCCATGACCACCGTCTCGGGCAATCTCGATGGCACCTTTTCCGATGAAGAGATCAACTACCTTGGTCGTCGCGCCGAATCCGGCATCGGGCTGGTGATGACCCCTGCCTGTTATGTCCACAAATCCGGCCATTCATTCGAGCGCCAGGTCGGTTGCCATTCCGATCTGATGCTCTCCCGCCTGGATCAATGCGCCGCGGCAATCAACCGACATGGCGCCGCATCCTTCCTGCAGATTCATCACGGAGGCAATGCCGCGCGTTCTCAGTACATTGGACATCCGCCACTGGCCCCCTCTGCTGTTATCAACCGTCGCGGCACTTCCGAAATGCCGACCGCGATGACGGAAGGGGAGATCTGGATGGTCATCGAGGCGTTTGCTCGCGCCGCTGGCCGCGCCAAACAAACCGGTTTCAGCGGGATTGAACTCCATGGCGCCAACACCTACCTCTTCCAGCAGTTTTTTTCACCATTCACCAATCAGCGAACTGACCAGTGGGGCGGTGACCTTCGCTGCGATCGCTGTGACCGCCACCAATTCCACGACCAACTCGAACTCTGCCACCGCCTGGAAAATCGCGCCCGCTTCGCGATCGAGGTCATCAAAGCGGTCAGGGGAGAGGTTGGCCCGGACTACCCGGTTGCCTATCGTATCTCACCCGAAGAAGCGGACCCCGATGGTTACTCCACCCATGACGCGATTCAACTTCTCGGTCTGCTTATCCCACTCGGCATCGACATTGTGCATGTCTCAAGCTGGGATTATGGAACGGGGATACGCAATGACTGGCCCGACGGTACACACCCGACAAAAATGATCCGCGATTCCATCCCGAGCCGGATTCCCGTAATCGGCGTCGGATCAATTTTGCATCCGGCCGATGCTCTGCGAGTACAACAAGATGGTGTTGATCTAGTCGGCCTTGGACGCGCAGTTCTACTTGACGCCGATTGGGCAACCAAAGCCAAAAAGGGAAAAGTCACGCAGATCAGAAGCTCACTTCAATCTGAGGAAGAAAGATCACAACTCGAAATCCCTGAACCAATGAAGGAATACACAAAACACTCGATCAAAATCAACTCCCACTAACGGGCAAGGAGGGACGTATGAAGAAGCTGCTATTGGTTTTGGCGGCGGTCGCCGCTGTAAGTACTCTCGGGCTTACCACCCATCAATCTGAAAATGATCCGGAATGGTTTCAATGGGCCAAGGGTGTCTGGCTGTTTGAGAATTCCAGCTACATGGTGATCACGGACAGCCATTACTTTGTTATCACCGCGTCCGGTGACACTTCAAATCCCCTTATATACTGTGCAGCATCTCAATTGGCCTTCACTCCCAAAGGGTTAGTACACACGGAGCGGCTGTTCGCAGCGCACCGTCCAGAGGGAGAAAACGAACTGTTCCGTGCTACTCAAACCGATCGAGAACTGCCGCTGTCAGTGGACACTGCCAAGTTTGTTGCCGAAAAGTCGGAGGTAGTCAATGACGTCTGGTACGATGCCATCATTGAACTGACCGATGACTATGTGCTATTGTCCACGAACAATGGCGATAAGGCGAAATTCTTCAAAGATGGTCGAGCGGTCTATATGCCGAAAGCCGGTGGCGAGTTCATCTCCCGCAAAGTCGAACAGCTTTAGCGTTTCGAATTGATCGACTTGAGCACCGCGGAAAGATCCATCGCACCCAACCCTGCTTCGGAAGCGGCTCGAAAAACTGCTTCCGAGGCTGGCCTCATTTTGCTCTCAATTGACATCTCCGCCAACAGATCCCCCACATACCTCAGATCCTTATATATCGCCGCCACCGAAAAATGCGGCGAAAAATCCTCGCTTAATAACTTCTGACGCTTCGCATTCAGCACTGCCGAATTCCCCGCTCCCGCCGCCAGAATATCCAGCACCTGCTCACGCGCCAACCCCGCGCGTTCCCCCAATACTGTCGCTTCAGCCAACACCCCCATAAAAGTGCCTAGAACCAGATTATTGATCAGTTTCATTTTGCTCGCGAGCCCCGGCTTCTCCAGGAAAAAGAGCTGTCTCCCCATCTTTTCATACAGCGACTTCGCCTTGTCGTATGCGGTGCGTTCGCCGCTGGTCAGAATAGTCAGCGCTCCCTGCGAGGCCGGCATGACCGACCCTAGGACCGGCGATTCCAGATAGCTTCCACCTGCAGACCTTACCATCTCATGGAACTCAAGCACGTCCCGGAAATGATTCGTCGTGGTATCGATCACGGTTTTACCGCGTAGCCCTCCCGTCAGGGGTCCCGATGCCGACCCTAACACCTCCCGCACCGCCGCACTGTCGAACAGGTTGAGAACAATGGTCTCGCATCCCCTGGCTATCTCCGCCGGATTCTCTGCGATCGGTAACCCAATCGCCTCCGCCTTTGAGCGTGTCCGGTTCCAGACCAGAAGGTCAGTCCCTTCCGCGGCCAAACAACGCGCCATCGCGTTCCCAAGATTTCCAAGACCTATAAATCCGACTGACATATTCCGCTCCAAAGCCAGAGGTTCGCTACAAATTAGGCAAAGTAGGGAAGATTTGCAAACAGAGCAAAGGAGATAAGAAAGGGCGGAGCCAAAAAGACTCCGCCCTCGTGAGGTTATCTTGAGTGCTGAAACCGATACGGATAGTAGTGCGGCTCCCACATCGCCGCATAGATCAGCGATGCCAACCGGTCATCCGTCACCCGCATCCCGATCCCTTCCTCGCGTGCCTGCTTCGCAACAGCCAGCGCCACCTGGAAAGAGACTTTCCGAATATCGGTGAGCGGCGGCAACAGCTCGCCGTTTTTGATCTGTTCCGGCGTCACCATATCGGAGATCGCCCGGCTGGCCGCCTGGAACATGGTAGGAGAGACCCGGCTCGCCTGACAGATGATCGAACCCAATCCAGTTCCCGGGAAGACATACAGGTTGTTGCACTGCGATATCTTCACCTGTTTTCCATTCGGAAGTGTGCATGGCCCGAAGGGGCTTCCCGTGGCTATCAGCGCCCGTCCGTCAGTAGCCCGAAGAATATCTTCCGCTTTCGCCTCGCATTTCGAGGTCGGATTGGAAAGACAGAACACGATCGGCCGATCGGTGTTCTGCCCCACCTGGGTGAGTATCACTTCGGTGAATGCTCCCGGTTGCGCCGACAGGCCGATCAGGGTCGTTATCCCGGCATGCTTCACCACTTCGGCAAGAGTCGCCGACCGATCTTTCGGGATCGGCCAGTCCGCGATCACCGATCGTGGCTGCAGGTAATCTTTCTGATACGCTTCCGCCGGCATCCCTTCAAGCATCAAACCCGGCATATCGAGCGCAAAAACCCGCTTCCGGCATTCAGCCAGCGGGATCCCTTCTTCCATCGACATCATGTAGCAGATCGCATTGGCCACCCCATTACCCGCCTGTCCAAAACCAAGGATCGCGATCTTCTGTTCGGATGCCTTTTTGCCGGCTACCTTCAATGCTGTCCGATAAGCCGAGGCCGCCGTCGCCCCCGTTCCCTGGATATCATCGTTAAAACTGAGAATGCGATGTTTGTATGTTTCCAGCAGGGAGAACGCATGTTGCTTGCCAAAATCTTCCCACTGCAACAATGCGTTCGGGAATGACCGCTTCACCCCCTGCACAAACCGCTCGACTACTTCGTAGTACGCATCGCCGGTCAGTCGCGGCTTCCGCACACCTAAATAGAGCGGGTCATTCAACAGCCGCTCGTTGTTTGTCCCAACATCCAGGCAGACCGGCAATGTCGAGGCCGGGTGGATTCCCGCCGCCGCTACATACAGCGCGATCTTCCCAACCGGTATCCCCATCCCATCCGAGCCAAGATCCCCCAATCCCAGGATCCGCTCGCCGTCCGTCACGACTATCAGCGAGATATTCGGCAGACCGACATTGCCAAGCATATGCTCGATGCCGTTCACATTCTCCTGCGTCACATATAGCCCGCGATACTGCCGCGTCATATGTGAAAGCTTCAGACAGGCATGCCCGACTGTCGGCGTATAGACGATCGGCAACATCTCTTCGATATGCTCGAGCAACAGCGAATAAAAAACCGTCTCATTCCGGTTCTGCAACGCCATCAGGCCGATATACCGCCCAAGGTCCGTATCTTTGTTTTTGTAGATCTCATAATCACGCGTTACCTGGTCATGTAACGATCCAACCGGGTCGGGAAGTAATCCCTCCAGATCAAACTCAACTCGTTCATCCTCGGTAAAGGCGTGCCCTTTATTCAACAAAGGGTCATGCATGAGGGCGTATCCCTTCAGCGGGACCGAATAGTAAACCTCATGTGTCAGGGGGTCGACTCTCATTTCGAAACGATTCATAGCAGCTACCTCAGTAATGTAAGGAGCCATAACTTACGCCTAAACAGATAGACTGCAACCACTAATTCGGTTTTTTTGGTGCGGTATATGAGGCCGATAATATCCTGTCCCACAGCGTCCCCAACGCCACTGTAGCTCGTTGATACGCAATCGGCTGGATGATTTTAATGTTGATTTGAACGCCGCCTTCCCGTACGGTGTATTATCACTATTCGTCGATGTGTAATGCCGGGAACGTTTTCGCGTAAAGGATCCGTAACGATGTCCGTCAATCCGTCTATTTTCAAAGCCTATGATATCCGTGGCGTTGTCCCTGATCAACTGAACGGCGATATCGCCTACATGATCGGCGGCGCGCTCGCCAATTTCCTCAAACCCAAATCAATCGCCGTCGGCCGCGACATGCGCGTCTCTTCCGACCATCTCTTTGACTACCTCGCCCGCGGTCTAAATGACAGCGGCGTCGATGTCATCGACCTCGGTCTTGTCTCCACCGATGGTCTCTATTTTGCCGTCGGAAAATTCGGCTACGAAGGCGGCGTGATGATCACCGCCAGTCACAATCCAAAACAGTACAACGGCTTCAAGATCTGCCGCGTCAATGCCGAACCGCTTTCCGGCGATGATGGCCTCTCCCAGATGCTCAAGATGATTCAGACCGATACCTGGCTGACCAAGGCCCCCAATCGCGGCTCGATCATTCGCAAGGATATCAGCGAAGCCTACGCGGAGCATTGTCTCTCGTTTATCGATGTCAAAAAGATCAAACCGTTCCATATCGTTATTGATGCCGGCAACGGCATGGCTGGCGCCACTCTCGGCCCGGTTCTCGAAAAACTCCCCATCAAAGTCACCAAGCTCTTTTTCGAACTCGATGGCAACTTCCCGAACCACCCTGCTTCGCCGATCGAACTGGAAAACCTGGTCGACCTGCAGCAGAAGATAAATGAAACCAATGCGGACTTTGGCGTGGCGTTTGATGGCGATGCTGACCGGATGTTCCTGGTCGACAAATTCGGGCGTCAACTTGGCGGCGATATGACCACTGCTTTGGTCTCCAAGTCGCTCCTGCAAAAACATCCCGGCGAAACAATTCTGTACAATCTTATCTGCTCGCACGCGGTCCCTGAAATGGTGACCAAAATGGGTGGCACTGCCATCAAAACCAAAGTTGGACACGCTATCATCAAACCGTTGATGAAGAAATACAACGCCATCTTCGGCGGCGAACACTCCGGCCATTTCTATTTCCGTGACAACTGGTTCGCCGATTCCGGCCTGATCGCCATGCTCGTCTGCCTGGAGCTGATCTCCGTAGAAGACCGCCTGTTGCATGACATGGTCAAAGAGATTGACCCCTATGTCCGCTCGGGTGAGATCAACAGCCGGGTCGATTCCATCCCGGAAAAGATCGAGCAGATCAAACAGGCGTTCGCCAAGGGGAAACAGGAGACGATCGATGGTCTCACTGTCGAGTTCCCCACTTACTGGTTTAATCTCCGGGCATCCAATACCGAGCCGCTCATCCGCCTCAATGTCGAGGCGAACGACCGGCATATCCTCGAAGACAAAACGGCGGAGATTCTCTCAATAATCAGGTCGTAATATGGAAAAGTTCAAAGCGAATGTGCTCGTGGTCGATGATGACCCAATGCTCCTGGGGCTGCTGGTAGATACTCTGGAAACGATCGGCTATCAGGTCACCGGGGCGCAGGGGGGAGTGGCCGCCCTCGATTGTCTGACCAACCACAGCTTTGACTTGATGGTGACTGATATCAAAATGCCGGATATCGACGGCATTCAACTGCTCAAGAAAGTCCGCCGCCATTATCCCGGCATGCCGGTGCTCTTCATTACCGGCTATGCCTCACCGGAAATGATCGGCGAGGCATCTCCCGATGGTTTCCTCGCCAAGCCGTTCCGCATACAACATATCGAAGCACTCATCGAACAAACGCTGGCCAAGAAATCCGGCCTGACCGCGCGCTCCGTCCGCAAGATCCTTCTGGTCGATCACGATGATGACTTTCGCTCGAGCCTAGCCGACGCCCTCAACTACAGCCAGTATATCCCGTTCTCTGCCACCGATGAAGCTGAAGCAATGCAGGAGATGGAGCATGGTACCTTTGCGGCTGTTATCGCTGATGTTGCCGACCCGCACTTCGATGGCCACAAGCTGACCATCAAACTTCGCGAGCGCTATCCGAATATCCCGGTCATTGCGGTCGGCGCCGATGATCCTTCGCTTTTGAACGACAACGAGCAACCGTCTCTTTATGCCGGCTACTTGCAGAAGCCGTTCAAACTTGGATCAATTTTGGAAATGCTGGATAAACTCCCCCGCTCTGACTCGTAGCTGTGCGCGGCAGACATCCACGTCTGCCCGACCTTACTCCACCCCCTCAAACGCCCCCGGGAAATACTCCAGCTCCCCCTTCACAAAACAGATCACATCAAACCGAATATCCCGCCCGACTATCTTCATCTCGTCGAGATAAACCTGCGCCGCCTGCGTCAGCAATCGGATCTTCCGCGCACTGACCCACTCTGCCGGATGCCCAAACGCATTCGACCGCGCCGCCTTGACTTCGACAAAGACGATCACGCCCGGTTTGGAGACAACCAGATCGATCTCTTTGTGTCCCGCCTGATAATTCTTGTCGAGGATTTCGAAACCGCGTTGAATGAGGAACTGCGCCGCCGCATCTTCGTACCGTCGTCCGACCGCCCGTCGATTGCCGGATTTCCGTCTGTCACTCGAAGAGGGCATACTGTTCGATTCGACGCTGCACCGGGCCGAATGACCGACGGTGGATCGCGCAGGGACCATGCTCTTCCAGCTCCGCCAGATGTTGCGGGGTCGGATATCCTTTATGCACTGCAAAGGAGAACTGGGGATAGATCTCCTGGTATTTCTCCATGATCCGGTCGCGCGTAACCTTCGCGATGATCGAGGCCGCCCCGATCGACTTCACCCGCGCGTCGCCGCCGATGATCGCATACTGCGCCTGCTTCAGATTCGGAATACAATATGTCCCATCCACCAGCAGACAGTCCGGTGTCAGGCTCAGCTCGCTGACCGCTTTCCGCATCGCCAGCAAACTTGCCCGGAGTATATTCACCTTGTCGATTGTTTCGCTGTCAATGATCCCTATCGCGCAGGGGATCTGCGCATCGAAAATGAGCTGGCAGAGCTTCTCCCGTTTTTCATGGGTCAGCTTTTTTGAATCGTCGATTCCGGGGATCTCCACCCCTCGGGGGAGGATCACCGCCGCCGCCACGACCGGTCCGGCCAGGGGACCACGTCCCACCTCGTCGACTCCGCAGATCGCCTGGTGCCCCATAGCATACAGGTTCTCTTCGATACCGGTAAGATCGATCATCTCGACAAGCTGGTCTTTACGTCTGTTCATGGCCGTACTCACTTGATAGATAAGCTGTTTCAAAACCGCTGCGCAAGTTTAACCACACTAATAATAGTATCGACCGCGCAAACCGCTTTTATTACCGCCAACACTCATGAATCCTCCCGTTTGTCGAGCCCGACCAGTCCCGGTAGGTCAGGAACCTTGCCCCGAAGGGGTCGCGAAGCGAGTTCCTGACGTTTTCCTTTTCTGATTCGATCTTCCCAGTTATCATATGCCCATGACCACACAGGAAAAGCAGTTCGAGTTTAATATCATCGCCGGCTCTCTCAAGGGGCGGAAGATCATTACCCCGAATCTCGGCATCACCCGCCCGCCGCTCAGTCGCCTTCGCAAATCTATCTTTGATTACCTGATGCCGTACATCACCGATTCCCGCTATCTCGATCTCTATTCCGGCACCGGCTCCTACCTGTTTGAGGCAGTCTCGCGCGGGGCGGCCGAGGCTACCGGGGTCGAACTTGATCCCAGACTCTCCGATGCCATCAATCGTCAAGCGGAGAAATTCGGCGTCGCCGACCAACTCCACTGTTTGACTGAGGATGTTTTTGATGCTGTCCCCCGCCTGCATAAAGAGGGGAGAGTCTTTGATATTATCATGATCGCCCCACCGCAATATGTCGGCCTGGTGGACCGCACGCTCGAACTCTTCCGCCACTATCCGCTGTTCACCGAGGATACCAAGATCATCTGCCAGCATGACACCTCGGAGCTAAAAGTGCTTTTGTTTGATGTCCTCCCGATCGACCAGCAGCGCAAATACGGCCACACGACCTTCACCATCCTCCGCCCCCCGGTGAAATAACGCGGAAGTCTTGTAGGTCGAAACCCATGCCCCGATGGGGTCATGCCCATGGCGTGAGATTTCGAGGCTGGACTAAGCACATATCAATCTCCTAACATCTGACCAGACCACCATTTCAATACACGAATCAATTGTTTGCAGTTGCTGCCGTGCAACGAGTTCGTCCCACCTCTGACTAATTGCTGAACGTGACTCTCGACGGAGATCAGATGGCTTAGGATGAATTATTACTAATCTGCGGGCCGAATCGTTGTACAACCACTCGAGTATTTTGGTGTTGATACCTTTGTCTCTAAAGCCGTAACCACATGCAACTATAAACTCGCAACTTCTAAGGGAGTTATAGAAGTGCATTTGCATGTCAGCGTAAATCCCACCCTGATATTCGAGGAGTTTGTTAGTTGTGCCGGCGAGGATTTCAGGTCTTCCATCTGGGAGCATGAAGTACTCTTGGTCGGTTATATGGTGTGTATGAATCGAGTCCCAACCGACTGGCCTACCATATACAGTTCGCCGGCGGTTTTTCGTGTAGTAGTTTACTCGATACAGACGCACATGGCCGTGAAGATGTAGGATTGGGATGCCCTTTGACTCGTAGTAGTTTTCAATCGACCATAAGCGTAAGTGGGAATCAAACTCCACTTCGCCATCATTGAATGGAACTGAACTCTCTCTTAGGTGCTCCTCCAGCAGCAAGTCGTGATTCAAGGTGTATACCGCCATAATTCGAATGCTCTCGTCTGTGAAAGACGTACTCAACGCACACATGTAATTCAGGCTCTTTCGAGGCTTCTGTTCGAGTTCATGCCATACTACATCATGTCCATAATTGAGGGACTCGCGAAGTAGTTGGTCGTAGGTCCATTCAGATTCTAGTGGATGGTCATTGGCCTTCAGCATTGAAGCAGACTGGGCCCTCAAGTCATTTTGAACCTCCATCAATAGTGGATTCTCGTATTCGCCCATTTCGTCGTCATAGATCTGTTGCAGGGCGTAGAGGACTTCCTCGTAGTTGATTTCGTGGTCAGGACTATACTTAGCATAGTAGTTGGCTATTCTGTTCCGCACCAGGTTCAGAAAAGGTAAGACTCTGCTCAACCCATCGTCCGACCAGCCCATGTGCTCATACATTGGTCTTCCGAAATAGTAGTTGGCATCACTGTGCCGCATCATGCCCTCGCCAGTCATAATACGAGTAGTAATGTCCTGGGTCCGGGGGAGATCTGCTGGAATGGAGAACCCCGCTCCCAGCAAGAAACAAACCTTTGTCCGTTTATCTTCTGACATAATCTTTCACCCTCCTTTCGCAGAGACGACAATTTCTAAAGCAAATAAGGGGTGTTAAAACCGAGGCCAACAACCAAAAGTTGAAACAAAAAAAGGCGCCCTTGCGAGCGCCTTCAATTACTGATCAATATCCGATCAGCTTACTCTTTCGTATTGTCAGCCATATCCTCTTTAATACGCGCCGACTTACCCGTCAGATTGCGCAAATAATACAACTTCGCGCGACGGACCTGTCCGGAACGAATATGCTCGATCTTCGCGATATTCGGCGAGCAGTACGGGAAGATACGCTCCACCCCGATACCCGAGGACATCTTGCGAACCGTGAAGGTCGCTCCCGTACCGGAACCACGCATCCCGATAACCGTCCCCTGGAAAACCTGGATTCGCTCCTTGTCTCCCTCTTTGATCTTCACATGCACTTTGATCGTGTCACCCGGAGCGAACTTCGGGTAATCATCGCGCATATAACTCTTTTCAATAATGGCGATCTGTTTCATGCCTTACCTCACTCTCTATTCTTAATCTCTTTTTTCAACTGTTCAACCATCTTTAACTCCGCGTTATCGAGACCCGCCCCCGCCAGAAGTTCCGGCCGATGACGCAGACACTTTTTGATCGCTTCCATCCGTCGATACTTCCGTATCGCTTCATGATTCCCCTGCTGCAATATCTCCGGCACCCCGATCCCGGCATATTCCGCCGGTCGAGTGTAGCAGGGAGAGCCGAGCATGTCATTCATGTACGAATCATTCAGCGCCGACTCGAAATTCCCGAGCACTTTCGGGATCAATCTCGCGACTGAGTCAACCATCACCGCCGCCGCTGGCTCGCCGCCCGTCAGGATATAGTCTCCGATCGAAACCTCATCCATCTCGTACAGCTCCAGCAGCCGTTCATCGACTCCCAGATAATGCCCGCAGATGATGGTGATCCGGTCGCACAGGGAATAGCGTATCGCCATCTCCTGATTGAACTGATGTCCCGCTGCCGAGGTCAGAATGATCCTATCCTTCTCTGAAGGCGGCTCACCCTGGGCTCGATGTCGGTATCCCAGCTTCTGCAGCGCGAGGTCGATCGGTTCGACTTTCATCACCATCCCGCCGCCACCGCCAAACGGTGTGTCGTCGACCGTGTGATGTTTATCCTGCGCGAACTCCCGCGGATTTACGATCTCGATGTCAAAGAGCCCTTTGTCACGCGCCTTGCCGAGCAAGGATTGCTGCAGCGACAGACTAAAGTAGTCCGGAAAAAGCGTGACTATCGCAAACTGCATATCGTTTCGGACGCCTACTCGAATTCCAGCAGACTGTCCGCATCTACAACCATCCGTTTTGCCTGCAGGTCGACCGTTTTGATCGCCTGCTTGGTCGCCGGAAGCATCCGGCGGGAGCCATCCGTCATCCGTACGACATACGCGTCGTTCGCCGGATAATGCTCCACATCCACCAGTTCACCTAATTGCGCGCCGCCTGCGTCGCTATACACGGCGCAGCCGATGATCTCAAACACGTAATACATATCTTCCGGCAGATCGACTACCTGGTCGCGCGGCACCGCTAACTCACGGTTGGTCAATCGTGCCGAGGCCTCGGGAGTGGTGAAAGACTCAAAGCCTAACACCGGCCGTCCGCCCACCAACCGGGAGGAGATGATCTTCATCTTCTCCCAGACACCCCGATTGCCGACAAAGATCTCGGTCAGGTCGAGGAATCGATCCGGAAAGTCGGTCAGCGGGGTGACGTACAGCTCACCATGGAGACCGCGCGTTTTCCCCAGTTTCCCGACTGTGATCAATTCCTCTTTCACCTACTCCAGGATCTCCAGAACCGCCCGCTTTCCTTGGCGCGCCGAAACTGCGCCCAACAGCGTGCGGAGCGACCGTGCCGTCTGACCGTTCTTCCCGATAACCTTACCGAGATCACCCTGTCCGACTCTCAATTCATACACGGTCGTGCGACTGCCTTCAACTTCATTGATCGTCACGGCATCGGGACGATCCACCAGCGCCCGGACGACATACTCAAGGAAATCCCTCATCCTTCGGCTCCCGTAGTCGTCTGTCGGCCACAACCGCAGTCATGACCTGGTTGTCCACCCGGACTCCCGGTGTAATCCCTACACCGGCGCTGTCTTACTTGGCCGCTTCAGCCGTTGCCGAAGCTTTTTTCATCTTTCGGGTCTTTTTCGGACGTTCCTTGATGGTCTTATTCAGGACCGTCCCGGAAACATCTTCACCCTTCTTAGCGCGCTGAGCTTTCGACGAGAACCCGACCTGCTTCAGCAGAGTCCGGACCGTGTCGCTCGGCACTGCGCCGTTTTCCAGCCACTTCGTTACTTTCTTCTCCTCGATCTCCACCTTAGCCGGTTTGGTGATCGGGTTGTACGTCCCGAGGATCTCCAGGAACGCGCCATTACGCGCGGTCCGCGAGTCCGCGGCGACGATACGATAAAATGGGCGCTTCATCGAGCCCATACGGCGAAGTCTAATGTGAACCGCCAAATCAATTCCTCCGTTTACCTGGCCCCTAAACCGGACCAGCCTTTTGGTATTTTCATTTTCTTGCCTCCTAACGAATGGAACATCTTCTGCATCGCGAAAAACTGGTTCAACAACTGGTTCACGGTCTGCACCGTGTTCCCTGAACCCTTCGCGATCCGCCGCTTGCGCGACCCGTCGATGATCCGCGGATACCGGCGCTCTTCGATAGTCATCGACTTGATGATCGCCGTCGTCCGCTCCATCTCTCGCTCATCGATCTTCATCCCTTTGAGCTGTTTCCCCATCCCCGGGATCATACCGATGACATTTTCCAGCGGCCCCAACTTCTTCAGTTGCGCCATCTGGTCCAGAAAATCTTCGAAATTAAACTCCGCCTTGAGCAGCTTCTCCTGCATCTTGGCGGCCTGTTTGGCATCAACCGCTTCCTGCGCCTTCTCGACCAGCGTGACAATGTCACCCATACCAAGAATACGCGAGGCCAACCGATCCGGATGGAACGGCTCCAGGTCCGACAACTTCTCGCCGATCGAGGCCAGCTTGATCGGACAGCCGGTCACCTGCCGTATCGAGAGCGCCGCGCCACCGCGGGCATCACCATCCAGTTTGGACAGCACCACCCCGGTGATATCCAGCCGCTTGTGGAACTGATCCGCGACATTGACCGCATCCTGACCGGTCATCGAATCAGCGACCAGCAGGATCTCATCCGGCTTGACCAGGGACTTGATCTGCTCAAGTTCCTTCATCAGGTCATCGTCGATATGCAGCCGTCCGGCCGTATCGAGAATCACCAGATCGACAAAATTCTTCGAGGCAAACGCGACTGCTTCTTTGCAGATCTCCGGCGGCTGCTTGCCTTCGATAAAGAAATGCTCCACCGCGATCTGGTCCGCCAGAACTTTGAGCTGCTTCACCGCCGCGGGGCGGTAGATATCGGCGGCCACCACCATCACCTTCTTATTTTTCTTTTTCGCCATCAGGGCGATTTTGCCGGTAAGGGTGGTTTTACCGGAACCCTGCAAGCCGCAGACCATATAGACGGTCGGGCTTTTGTCGATTGGCGCGAGTGGCGCGGTTTTCCCGCCCAGCAGATTGACCAGCTCGTCATGTACGATCTTGACGATCAACTGCCCCGGCTCGATCGAGGTCAGCACCTCGGTGCCGACCGCTTTATCCTCGACGGTCTTGACGAAATCACGTGCGACTTTGTAGTTCACGTCGGCTTCGAGGAGCGCCTGACGGACCTGCTTCATGGAGTCCCGGATATTTTTCTCCGAGAGCTTGCCGGCGCCGCGCAGCGTTTTAAAAACCGATTCTAATTTATCCGACAGACCGTCAAACATTCATTCTCATCTTATATGTCATTGCGAGGAGCACGTGAGCAACGCGAACAGCGCACGAAGCAACCTCATTACTTCACTTTCGATTCCCCCACCGCTTCATTCCGCCCCCCAAACGCATCATGCCGCGAAGGCGGGCATCCAGATTTCAATCCTCTTGGAAAGCAACTACCTGCGACACGAGCGAATCAAACGGGGAATCGTCACCGTCAGAGCGAAGCAATATAGAGGATTGACGAAAATTGGCAAGGGTTATTTTGCCGTATCCCCCCAGCTATCTGATTGGACGGTAAGTACATAGCATTTTGGTGTCCGTTTATCTTGAGAGCCAGCCCCCCCTTAAATGCCACCACTCTCCCGAACCCTCCAAAAGGTGGAGTTCTCCAGATCAAGACCTCGAAGGCGTAGTAGTCCTACCCCCCCCGTATTACATCTGCTAGTGCTCATGGATCCGCCCCCTCTAGTAGATGCTCCACGGTCCACTTAAGAAATACAAGTACATCCTTCGCGGATGTGTCATCATGTTCGACTTCCATGTCGCGCAGCTCTTTGACATCCCCACCCGACAGCTCAATCAGCTCGCCAAACGGAACCCGACCCTCTTTCCACCCCAACTCTATTTCCGCCTGAACGAGCAGGAGTACCTGCGCCTGAGGGCTACCGATGGTCTCCCGCAACTGCGCTATCGAAATCACGCCCATTTACCCCACGCGTTCACCATGGGGGGCGTCAACATGGTTGGACTCAAACTCAGATCCGATTTCGCTGACAAGGTCAAGCTGTCATTCGCCGTCAGCCATCCGACCCTCTCTCGCGGCCCTGTATTACAACCGGCAAAAACGAACCGAAAAAAGACTCCCGATGAAAAGACCAACTGACACTCTACCATGCAGTTCGACATCACACGCTGTGATCACCTCGACCAAATGTGTTAATTCCCTGTGCCCCCGCTAAATTGTAGCTAATTCCGTTCAATGCCCCCCAAAAAATAGCATCGGGGTCGAAACCCCAACGTCTTCACGCCAGATACCGTTCCAGCCAACTCCGTCGATA
Source organism: bacterium (assembly GCA_016708025.1). Classification (NCBI taxonomy): domain Bacteria; species bacterium. Next base: position 520,891 of record JADJGQ010000002.1, read on the forward strand.
CCTGTCAATGGCCCGATACGATCCATCCTTCAACGAAACATGCCCGCCATTCTCTATCACCACTAATTCGTGCGGATGCCCCAACTTCGTCAACACCGCATCCAGCGCGATTGACTGCTCAATCGGCACCTTCTTGTCGGCTGTCCCATGTAGCAGTAGGATAGGTGTTGTCTTCGGAAACTGCGATGCTATCTGCGTCGCCGAACGTTTCCGTATCTCTTCGAACCGTTGCGAAACAGGCAAATCCCCAAACAGCTTGTCAAACAGCTTGCAGAAATCCTCGCGCACTTCGCACAACTTGTCGACATCCGAAACCCCGGCATGCACTATCGCGCACTTGAACCGGTCATACATCGTCAGCAACCGATAGGTAGTCATCCCGCCACGGCTCGCCCCTTCGACCGCGATGCGGTTCGGATCGCAATAGGGGAGAGTCTCAGCCAGACCGATCAGGTTGTACGCGTCGCGCACATCCTCGCCCCCCCAATCCTCGACCCCTTCGCCGCCATGATTCCCACGGTACTGTGTCGCCAGAAGCACATACCCCCAGGCGGCGGTCGAGGCGAGAATCAAGTACGCCGTCAGATCCTCAAGCGAACCATGCAACCCGTACCCGCCGCGATTCCAGATGATCACCGGATACCGCCCCTCAGCTTTTGGCCGGGCGATATACCCTTTGACCTTAAAACCATCCGAGAGGTAAGTGATCTTTTCGACAACCGTATCGGTAAGCACGGTCCGGTCATACATCTTCTCGACTATCGAGGCCGGTATTGCTTTGAGCGTAACCGGATGTGAATCAACGAGTGTGGCGATAGGAGGCATGCCTGAAGTAAGTAGTTTAGTGCGGCTGGGTCAAGCACGTAGGGCGGGTCCGTCTTCGAACCCGCCAACTCTTTTTCTGGCCGCACTTCGACTTCGCTCAGTGCGACATATTGAGTTACATGTCAGCAGCGAATTCGATTCCGTTGCATTTATCGGGCTGAGCGTAGTCGAAGCCCGAATTTTCACTGATCCTGTACGAAACATCGACCCACTTACTCTGTATTGCTGTTCGCATTCCACTTCACACCCGAACCATGATGCCATTGGCGGGGCAAGCCGTGCGTCAGAGGAGGCTTCAATGAAACGTCTGTTGTTACCGCTGCTGTTCCTGGCGGTCGTCGGTCTGCCAATCCTTGCGCAGGCGACCATCCGCGAGATCCATATCATGGGCTCCGCCTTTGTGCCGCTCAAAACCAAAGCCAATTACGGCGACACCATCCGTTGGATCAACATGGATGGCTTCCAGCACAACTCGGTCTCCAATCCCGGTTCGCCCAAAACCTGGAATTCCGGCCTGATCAACTCGGCTGGCACCTATCAGATTGTCATTAATCCTGCCGATGGCCGCGGGCCGTTCCCGTATACCTGCACGATCCATCTCGGTATGATCGACACGATCTTTGTGCAGACCAAACACCAGATAAGTATCATCGATTTTGAATTTCAGCCGGCCAACCTCGTGATCAATCCTGGCGACACGGTAGTCTGGACCAATAACGGTTCCATGGAGCACACCGCGACCTCCGCGCCCGGCTCTCCCAAGACCTGGGACAGCGATCTGCTTCTGGTCAGCGAGACCTTCAGCCTGACATTTACTGCCGGCGATGGCATGGGGCCGTTCCCGTATCTCTGTACGCCGCACGCATCATTTATGAAAGACACGATTCGTATCAACCCGCTTTTCTGCTGTATTGGCACGACCGGTAATGTCAACAAATCGGTCGCTGAGGCTCCTGATCTGTCCGATCTGTCACTGTTGATCTCCTATTTGACTCAGACACCCAAACCAACTCTGCCCTGTCTCGCCGAGGCAAATGTAAATGGGTCGGTCGCCAGTACGCCGGACCTCTCAGACCTTTCTCTGCTGATCTCTTTTCTGACTCAAACGCCAAAACCGATTTTGCCTAATTGCCCCGCTTGAGCCCTCTGATGGCAGGTGCGTGTGCAAGCGATACACCATCTGCCTGACGTACTCGAAAAAAACGGCGCCTACTCGCAGGCGCCGTTTGAATTTCATCTTGCATGACTTGCCGTTATTTCAAACTGAACCGCCAGCCGCAAAAGAACTCTTTCCCGGCATGACCATCCGGCGGGCAACCGATACACTCTGTCACGATCCGCGGATCGATCGTCTTCGCAAATCCGGCATACTCCACCAGCCCGACCGACTTGCACGGAAACAGCGGCAGCGCTTTCCGTTTCCTCGCCGATTGTACCCGACAATCTACCATATAGAAATCGAACGAATTAGCGGTCTCGTTCCGGATCTCCTGCACATTGAGAAACGCATACAGCCGGAACCCAAGCGCCTTTTTCAGACCTTCAAGTCCCGATCCTTCCGCTATGTTGTGCCGCGCCATGATCCGTTTTGCCTCGATCACCGTGAACTGCTCCCAGGCCTCGGTATCCAGTTCGATCGCCTTTTCCATCCCATAGTGCTTTTCGACCGCCTGGAACCAAAGCCCGTCATGGGCCAGCCAGTTTTTGGCAAAGTCTTCAAGCATTGCGCGAAGTGTCTCTGGTGTAAGATCTGTCATTTCAGCCATCTGAACATTCCTTCATAGCTTCTGTGTCCGAAGTTAAAGGTAGATATTTAGGCCCAACTTTACAAGTAGGAGATATCAGTGTATCTTACCCCTGTCGAATAGTCCGGCGCCCCCTGATTCCGCGCCCGATCGACCGGCTCTTCTGAAAAGAAACCCGTTCGATGCGCGAACCGCCCCGGGCGGTCGCCGGTTACAACAAAAAGATGCTGCATGACAAAAGATCAGTAAAAGCAAACCGGAGCCTTCAGCCGCTTCGTTTTCACTGAACCAAACCCGATACTCAAGCGTCCCTAGGTTGGAGCATACGATGAAGATTCTCGCCCCCTTGTTTACCCTGATATTGACCCTTGTGCTCTCCGGCAGTCTTTCGGCCGGACAACTGTCCGATGAACTGGCGCAAAAGATCGCCGCGCTGGACTCCGACCAACGAGTGAGAGTCTGGATCAAGCTCCCGCCATCCGCGCAAGCCCAGTCGTTCCGCACTTCAGTGGCCGCTGCCACCGCCGTCGAGAACCATCGCAACGCTATCAACGCGCTTAAAGAGGGACATACCTCCGCTCAGGAGAACCTGCTCTCACATCTCCAAACGCTTGAGAGTGCCAACCGGGCGTCGGCTATCAAATCCCACTGGCTGGTCAACGTCATCGAGGTTGACCTGCCGGTTGCTGAACTTGCCTCGTTGGCGTCGCGAAGCGATATCGAGTTGATCTCCCCCGAGCCGGTCATCCGGTCGATTCGCCCAACCTATGAAGCAGCCCTTTCTCCCGATGAAATACTGGCTGATTCAGTAGTTGATAATCTCGATCATATTAAAGCTCCGCAAGCCTGGGCCGCCGGTTTCACCGGCGCAGGACGTGTCATCTGCTCGTTTGATTCCGGCGTTCAGGGAGACCACCCGGCGCTTCAGCGAAGCTGGCGAGGCAAAGGAGGGAGCCGCACGGACTCGCTTGCCTCATGGTTTGATCCGGTCTTTCACCAGACCGCACCCCACACTCTGAATGGCTCGCTGTCCTTCTCCCATGGCACCCATACTATGGGGACGATGGTCGGACTCGACTCGATCAATGATATCGCCTACGGTGTCGCCCCGGATGCCAAGTGGATCTCCGCCGGAGTGATCGACATCGCCGGAGCCTCGATCATCGATGCTTTCGAATGGGCGGCTGATCCTGATGGCGATCCGAACACCGTCGCCGATCTCCCGGATGTCATCAACCATAGCTGGGGATACGAAAATCGCTATGTCGGCTGTGAGGATATCTGTTACGAAATGATCGATGCTACCGAGGCGCTCGGCATCGTCAATATCTTCTCTGCCGGCAACAGCGGCTCGATTGCCCAGACTATCTACAATCCGGCCAACCGAGCTAATGATTCTCTCGACTGTTTTGCCGTCGGCAACCTACAGTTGACTCCGCTTCAGATCGTGGCCAGTTCTTCGCGCGGCCCCTCTACCTGCAATGGTGCGATCAAGCCGAATGTAGTTGCCCCCGGATATCAGATCAGGTCATCCGTCCCCAATTCAACCTATGGTATTTTGACCGGCACTTCGATGGCCGCGCCGCATGTCTCCGGCTTGGTGGCGCTGCTTCGACAGAAGAATCCCGCCGCAACGGTTCGTGAGATCAAGCAAGCTATCCTTGCGTCCACACAAACCCACGGTTGGTCCGTTCCGAGCAATACCTTCGGCTGGGGAGAGATCGATTGTCAGGCCGCTTTGAACGCACTCGCCGATCCACCAAATACTCCTCGTGTCAGGGTCTACGATTTCCTGCATGACCCGATCGCCCCGGGTGATCTTGTCTCAGGACTGGTCGTCGTTCAGAATATTGGCGACCAGGTATCGAACTTAACCGGTACTATCATCGGCACTCATCCGCTCCTGACCATCCATGACGGCAGCACCACCTTCGGCACGGTAGCGGCAGGAGCGATTGACACCGCTAATGCCAATGCTGAGATCAACGTTACTGTCTCGAACAGTGTCTTGCAGGGGACAGTTATCACCGTTCCTTTTGAGATCTCCGGGCTCGGTTACTCAGTCACCACCAGCCTCTCCTTTGTGGTCGAACCGCGCAACTCTAAAGCGATCGTCACTCACGAGACCGACCGTCTCATGTTTTCAGTCTCCAATTTTGGGGCCTATGGATTTGGCGACCCGACGTTTTTCTATACAGGTGGCGAAGGATTCAATCTGGACAGCCTCGGCAACGACTTGCTGGAGGCCGGCATTATGGCGACTACCGGCCCGACCAAAGTATCCTCTGCCATTCACTTTCTCCTGACCGAACCGAATATGGATTTTCGCGTCGCTCCCGGCGGGGATATGACCTTTGACACCCTCGGCGGTGCTATCCATCAGGTCAGTCGCTCGGTATTCGATGATTCCAATGCCACCTCGCCGATCGGCCTCGAAGTCACTCAGCAGACGTTCAGTTTTGCAGATCCCTACAGCGACATCGTGGCCCTGCAATATGTCCTCAAAAACAACTCCGGTATTGCGATCAATACCCTTCGCTTTGGATTGAGCCTGGATTGGGATATTATCTCGTATGCGCAGAACTGCGGCGGATGGGAATCTGCCGAGCAATTCCTCTGGACGGCGCACATCAAAGATTCAGCGACTGAGAGATATATCAGGCGCTATCGCGGCGGAAAACTACTTGAGGGACCCCTCGCCACCGCCAACACGACAAATTCTTTCGTTACTCTGATCCCCTGGTGGGGAACCGGCGCCAACGGTTACACCGATCAGGAAAAGTACAGCATGCTCGTTTCTGGTGTGACCAATATTGACACCTATAAATCATCGTTTAATGATCTGGTGCAAACTCTCGCGGCCGGACCACTCGTCCTCGCGCCAGGACAAACCGACACGGTCGTTTTTGCGCTTTTTGGCGGTAGTGATCTGCCAACTATCCGCAATGCGGCCACTCGTTCCACCTTTGCCTACGCTCTTGTCGCCGGACAGGCGCCATCCGTCGCCGCGCAAATTCTTCCGGCAAGCGATGCCGTGATCGGTCAATTGCTGCCGACTTTTATCTGGAACCGGTCACTTGATCCTAATCCAAACGATGTTGTCACCTATACACTGCGATTTGGGACAGATCCCACTCTGACCACAGCCTCTGAAATATTCGATCTGGCCGACACCAGCTTCACGCTCACCGACCCGCTGACCGATCTGTCAGACTACTACTGGCAGGTGGTCGCCACCGACAATGTCGCCATGTCCGCCAGTTCACCGATAAGAAAATTCAGTATCGATGTTTCCACCGATATTCCCGGCGATGATCCCAATCTGCCGCACAGTTTTGCGCTGCTGCAGAACTACCCGAATCCTTTCAATCCATCGACCGTGATCGCTTTCGATCTCCCGAGAGCATCGGCATACTCATTGACTGTGTATGATATCACCGGGCGAGAGGTGCTTCAGCGAAATGGGGAGGCCCGCGCCGGACGAACCGAGATCACGTGGAATGCCGCACGCCAGGGATCGGGCCTCTATCTCTATCGCCTGACCGCCGGAAACTATTCCGCATCCCGCAAGATGCTCCTGATCAAATGATCGGGTGCGCCAACGGAAAATCTGATGGGCCGGTGCAGATGCATCGGCCTTTCTTATGTAAGGAATAAGTTGGTGGTCGGGATCCCGAATTCCGTGCTGAGCTTTTCCGCTTCGGCCTGAGTGTGGCAGAAGAGACGAAGTGCCTCTGGCCCGAGACTCGCCAGCGAGAGATCCCCCGGATATCGAGACTCCGCCTCCTGTCGCCAATCCGTCTTGGTTCCGATCGACTGACATCGCCAAGGCCATTTTTCATATTCAGCCGGCTTTGTTGTGTCATAGTAGATGACCGGAAGAATGCCAAGCTCCGTTGCGATATCCTCGCGTATGCCGATCCCATACGGTTCAAAACTCAGCTCTGCATACCGTGCTCGCCATTTCATCAGCGGGATCAGATCGCGCGGCGTGAGGGCAGAAAAAGCGACTGTTGGAAAGTTCGACGGCATATGTCGCGGCGACCCGATCAATAACCGGCTGCCGGCGATGCGACGTATCGTCTCATATGCCGAGCGAGGAAATCTCGTCGATTGTATCAACGCGCGGTAATAGTCGATATGCAGTTCCCTCGGCCATGCCCCATGCGGCGTCCGTGTCCAGTGTATCAAGTATCGACGGGGGAGAAGGTCCACTTCCGGATTGATCCTCTCCGCTTCAACATGCAAAGCTACTGTCTCTGCATCGCGTGTCGGGTGAACCAGGAAATCGGAGATCACCTGCTTACCTTCTCGACTCGCCGCTTGCAGGAGTGAATCCATATGACCGCCGGATCGAACAGCGATCGGTATCAAGATGTCAGCATCCGCCACCACCGCCTGATCCCGACAGGCAAGTTGCTCCTCCTTGCTGTCTCCGCCGTATTCAACGTCGACAAACTCAACCCCTTCGTTCGGCAGGGCGAACTGCCTGGAGATCTCGGATCTGGATAAGGAGTGAGGAGATTTTGGTGGAAGATAGAGACGAAGTGGAACACGATGCATCGACGCTAGCGCGGTCACCAATTCCCAGGTCTGCATCCCGATCGAACTGCAGAGCGTCAGATGTCGATTTTTCACCCAATCGACTGCGCTAACTACCGTCCTTACCCAGGGAGTGACTCCCGATGGTCTCAACGGTTGTCGCGAGACAAGTATGGCTGCCCGTTCCGCCACAATTCCCCCGAAATATTGTCTGTCCGAAATTAAGCCGTTTTGTCCGCCGGTTGTACCCGCGCCGATGCATACTTCATCTGGCTGATCCGGCGATAGACCTGCGTGCCGATCAAAACTACCGCAAAGACCACCCCGCCCACCACCGCCATAAACCCGGCGATTGAGGCATCAAAATAGGATGCCCCATAAAATCCACCTATGGCGCAGAACATGCCAATCACAACTGACAGGATCAACATCACATGTAGTCGGGAGGTCAACAGGTAAGCAGTCGCCCCCGGGATGATCAGCATCGCTACTACCAGGATCGCTCCGACCGACTCAAACGCCGACACCACGGTCAGCGAGACCATGGTCATCAGCAGGTAGTGCCAGAGCTTCTCTCTTATGCCGACCGCCACCGCCATCTGCGGATCAAACGAACTGATCTTGAGCTGCTTGAAAAAGAGCAGGATGAACGCGAGATTGGCCAACAAAACGCCTCCCAATATCCAGACCGCGCGCGGACCAAGGTCAGTTGTTCCGACCATAAAACGATTCCACGGCGTATAGGCGATCTCGCCATACAGCACGCATTCTTGATCCAGGTCAACCTGCTCCGCGAACATCGCCACCATGATCACACCAACCGCGAAAAGGAGGGTAAAGACGATCCCCATCGCGGCATCACTGTAAACCCGTCGAGTCTGGCTTAGTATCTCCGTAAGGTAGGCGGTCAGCAACCCAAACAGACCAGCGCCGATAACCATCGGCACAACATTCCGACTACTGGTGATCAGAAACGCCAGGACCAGCCCCGGGAGAACCGCATGCGAGATCGCATCCCCGAGCATCCCGTTCTGGCGAAGTACCAGGAAACTGCCGATCAATGCCAGAGCCGAAGCAGCCAGCAGACCGGTGATTATCACCCAAAGATCCGGCGTCATTGATTTTTCTCCCGTCCGATATACGGAATCTCCTGGCGGTGTGGGTCATATTCAGGATGATCCAACAACTCTTCCAGACGAGCTTCCATCTCAGGTGTGATAATATGTTCCATATCCTCAGCATCGCGGTGGACATGATCTTCCGGCAATTCAAGATAGCGAGAGAGATAGACTTCCCAGAGTCGGTGCAGTCGGGTCACCCGCGCGCCTTCGGTGATCCCGCTATCCGAGAGGCGGTACATACTGCCGGACTTCTCCACCATCCCCTGACTCTGCAATGTCCTCAGCGCCGACTGCAACTCTCGTTGCGTGAATGACCACATCCGCTTGATCTGATCAAACGGATAATACTTTTTCCACAGTTTTCCATCCTGGCCCGCCTTAAAGAGCACTTTTAAGACATGCTCGCGAGTCATCTTCCGTCTGTTGGCATAATGCTGCCGGATATAGCTGATTACGCCGCGATTCGGCGCAAACAGCATGGAAAACGCAAAGAGAGCGGTAACGACGATCACCATCCATGGGCCGGTTGGGAAGCGCGGCGCAAGGAATGAGATGTACGCGCCAAACAGACCGGAGAGAATCCCGAAGACCGATGCGAGTATCACCATCAAATGCAGTTTATCCGTCCACTGTCGCGCCGCCGCCGCCGGAGTGATCAGCATCGCCGCCATCAGCACCACACCAACTGCCTGTAGTCCGATCGTCACTGCAAAAACGATCATGGTAGTCAGTGCAAACTGAAGCAGGCCGACATTCATCCCGAGCGATCGTCCAAACGCCGCATCAAAGGAGATCAACTTGAAGCGACCAAAGCCGAGCGATACTACCACCAACATGGTCAGCGCAACAATCCCGAGGATGACCACATCATCTCGCCCCATCGCCGCCGCCTGTCCAAAGAGAAACTTATCCAGACCGGACTGTGCGCCGGAACCCGATTTCTGGATATGCGTCAGGATGACTATACCCAGTCCAAAAAAGACCGTTAGCACGATGCCGAGCGCCGCATCCAATTTGATCTTCGACTCTTTGATGATATAATTGATCGCCAGCGCACCAAGCCAGCCCGTGATCGAGGCGCCGATCAAAAGCGCGAGGAAATCTTTCCGTCCCATCAGCAGGAAGGCGAGTGCCACGCCGGGAAGGGCCGCATGCGCCAGTGCATCCCCCAACAGCGACCGCTTCTGCAGATAGGCAAAACAGCCCAGCCCACCGGCCGCGCCACCCAGCAGGATCGATCCAAACACGACCCACCGGACATTGGCATCGACTAAGGAGAAAAAGCGTAATGTCGAATCAAGCCATTCCATATCGCCTCAGCGGTGACGCGCCACTTTCTCCGCCGCCTCACTCAACAGCAGCAGTTTTCCGCCGTAGGTCAGGCGAAGATTCTCTTCCGTGAAGATCTGGGCGGTCGGCCCGAACTTGACCAGGCGCATATTCAGCAGCATCACCCAGTCAAAATATTCTGTGACGGTATGCAGGTCGTGGTGTACCACCATGACTGTCTTGCGATGTTCCTTGAGATCCTTCAGCAGCTCGATGATCGCCTTTTCGGTGGCGGCATCAACTCCTGCAAATGGTTCATCCATCAAGTAGATCGAGGCATCCTGCGTCAGGGCGCGGGCGAGGAAGACCCGTTGCTGTTGCCCGCCGGACAACTGACTGATCTGGCGATGCGCGAAATCCTGCATCCCCACCTTCTCCAGGCAGGCCATTGCGATCTGTTTATCTTCTTTAGAGGGACGACTGAATATCCCCAGCCGGCCATACCGCCCCATCGTCACGACATCCAGCGCATTGATCGGGAAATCCCAGTCCACCGACTCACGCTGCGGCACATATCCGATCTTGTGACGCATATTCTCCAGCGGCTCGCCGTAGATCTTTACATAGCCGGACAGCAGCGGCAACAACCCCATGATCGCTTTGATCAGGGTCGATTTTCCCGCACCATTCGGGCCGACCAGACCGATCAGATTCCCTTCGGGCAGGGTGAAATCAACATTCCACAGAACCGGCTTGCGGCGATAGGCCACTGTCAGGTCGTGTACTTCGATAGGAAGATTCGTTTCCATCTTACTTCAACGCCTTTACGATCGCTTCAACATTGTGGCGGACCATCCCGAGATAGGTCCCTTCGGGCGTGCCCGCCTGACCCATCGCATCGGAGAAAAGCTCGCCGCCGATCACTATTTCATGCCCGCGCGATTGGCAACCCTCAACCACCGTCTCAATCGCTTTGCGCGGTACTGAAGATTCCACGAACACCGCCTTGATTTTTTTCTCCACCAGCATATCGATCATTGCCGTCATGTCAAAAAGCCCGGCTTCGGTGACCGTTGAGATCCCCTGCAATCCCTGCACATCGATATGGTATGCCCGTCCGAAATAACCGAACGCATCATGGGCCGTCACCAACACTCGCTGATTCTCCGGGATACTGGCGATCTGCTCCCGCACCCAGATATCCAGGGCGCGCAACGAATCAAGATAGGCGGCGCCGTTCAGACAGTAGATATCGGTATGTTTTGGGTCATGCTTGGTCAGGGTAGCCACAACCTCCCGCACCGCCATCTCCCAGAGAGAGACATCAAACCAGATATGCGGATCGGCGTGTCCTTCGAATTGCGCCGGATGTCGCCGGAGTGAGTCCGGCACAACCTCGCCGACAGCCACTGCGACCTTGCTCCCGGACATCTGCCTGAATATATCAGTCATCTTTGCTTCCAGATTCAATCCATTGTACAGGATGATATCTGCGTTGGTCAGCCGATCGATATCCCCTTTGGTCGCTTTGTATAAGTGCGGATCGACCCCCGGGCCCATCAGCGAGTGCAGCGAAACTGAGTCGCCGGCGATATTGCGTACCGCATCCCCCAGCATTCCGATCGTCGTCACCACCGATATCTTGCCGTCGTCGGCAGGCGTCTCCTGTTTGCCACCACAGCCGAACAAAAGTCCAACCAGGACCAGCCCAGTCGCCAGAGTTTGTAACAATGTCACCTTCATCGTACTTTTTATCCTCTCCATCCTCGTACTCGATTTTGCATCAGGTTTTTGAATTGTCGTACCCGGGTCAGATCTGAAGTTGTCTGGAAAGCTGTGATTCGTTGCTGATCCGGCTGCGGCAACTGTTGGAAATATTCCAGGAAGTCGTGTAGCCGCTCGGCCGTTCGCGGAGAAAGCCCATGTTCTATCTTGCAGGCGTCCTGTTCGGCCGCCCGTTCATCTAATCCCAGCACCTCGGTAAAAAACGTCACGAGATCGGTATGCCGGTGGCGAATATCCGTCGCCATCTTCCGGCCGTGATCCGAAAGCGTCACCCCCTGGCGGTGCGGATGTTCCAGCAGCCCAAGTAAGGTCAGCTTGTGTACCGTCCGTGTGACGGTCGGTAGCTTGGTCTGTAACTCGCGCGCGATATCCGTGATCCTGACCGAACCCTCCGGGTCTTGCTGACTCAACTGGAAGATCACCTCCAGGTAATCCTCCTGGGTCGCCGTCAGGATGATGGCTTGTTTATCTTTTGTCACCATAGTTACCTATTAGTAATTACCTTGAGATAATAAGGTTCCCGGCCGAGCAGAACAATATAAAATCGAGTCCATAAGTCATTGAAGGATAGATTTTTAATAAAATCCGTATTGGCCGAATGTCGACCATTCGCTTTAGCGGAACCTGCCTGATTGACCCCTGTTGTTACGGGCAAAGGAAATCGACTAGACATGGATATTATGCAGTTTCTGGAATCAAATCAGCTGTTCCTCTGGATAGGCTTCAACCTGTTTGTTTTGGCCATGCTGGCGCTGGATCTCGGAGTATTCCATCGGCGCGACCATACCGTCTCCGTTCGCGAGTCTCTCACCTGGACCGTTGCCTGGATCGCTCTGGCCATCGGCTTTAATGTCGCGCTCTATTACTGGAAGAGCGGCATCTATGGTCCGGAACGAGGAACCGAGATCGCTCTTCAATTCCTGACCGGGTATCTCATTGAAAAATCGCTGTCGATCGACAACATCTTTGTTTTCCTCCTACTTTTTGCCTACTTCCGGGTCCCCAGCGAGTATCAGCATCGAGTGCTCTTCTGGGGGATCATTGGTGCCCTGATCTTCCGCGGAATATTCATCGCACTCGGAGCAGTCCTCATTGCCAAATTCCACTGGGTGATCTACCTCTTTGGCGCGTTTCTGATCTTTACCGGCATCAAAATGGCCTGGGTGAAAGACAAGCAGATTCATCCGGAGCGCAATCCGGTCCTGAGACTTTTCCGCAAACTGATGCCGGTGACGGATCAGTATCATGGCGGGAAGTTTTTCATTCGCGATGCCGGCAAGCTCATCGCAACTCCATTGTTCCTGGTTCTGCTCCTGATTGAGACCTCGGACATCATCTTCGCTGTCGACTCTGTGCCGGCGATCTTTGCCGTCAGCCAGGACCCATTCATAGTGTATACCGCTAACGTATTCGCCATTCTGGGACTGCGGTCACTCTATTTCGCTTTGGCCGCGGTCATGCGTCTGTTCCACCATCTTCACTATGGCTTGTCGGCCATTCTGATCTTTGTTGGCATAAAAATGGCACTAACCGACATCTTCAAGATCCCGGTTGTCTACTCGCTGGGAGCCATAGGCGTCATCCTGGCACTCTCCATTGCCGCATCGCTTCTCTGGCCGAAAAAGGATGAGGATCATTCGGAAGCCGGATGATTCCCCTCTCTCTGCCGGGAGGGGCGAACGAGACCGTTACGTTCCGACGGCGACAAATCTTGACAGCCGTTGCTCAACAATCCTATGTTGCCCTTTGCGAACAGACAGTACAGAAATCAGCAATTAAAGGGGATTCCGCATCGTGAATTATCGCCGTCCAGACCGCTGGCCGACCGACCGGGCATCAGCACTTCAACTGCAATCCATCGCTTCACAGGCTGTAGAGATAAACAGTAATGTCGCTGAGCCACGCTCCATTGTTGCGGTTGATACCGACTACGGTTTTGCAGGACAGATCCTCTATGCCGCCGCTGTGGTGCTGAGTTTCCCTGAAATGGAAGAGATCGAGCGCAGTTTTGCCCGAATGGACGTGAAATTCCCCTACTACCCGGGACTGCTCTTTTATCGCGAGGGACCCGTAATTCTTGAAGCGCTGAGCAAACTGGCGACCGACCCTGAGGTTATAATGATTAACGGCCACGGTATCGATCACCCCGACCGATGCGGCATGGCCTCACATATCGGTATGCTCTTCGATAAGCCGTCGATCGGTTGCGCCCGCAAAATCCTGGCCGCGACCCATCGGCCATTAGATAAAACGCGAGGATCCATTCAGCCGATGATACTGAACGGGAAAGAGGTAGGTCTGGCACTCCGCAGCAAAGAATCAGTTAAGCCGATCTTTGTTTCGCCCGGACATAAGTGCGATCTGCGCTTTGCCCACGATATCGTCACTCGGTCACTGCGTGGATTCCGGCTCCCCGAACCAATGCGCGTCGCTCATTTACTGGCTAACCGCTATCGCCAACGTTCAGAAAAACAACGAGCAGGGACCACTGACCTGGTCACCAGTGAGCAACTGGCATGAAACAGATGCGACCGCCTTCTTCTCAGCCTGTCACTGCCGAAGAAATTCGCATGCTTGCCCAGCGCTCCTTTCCGAAGCAGGTTGCCTGGCGTAGACATCTTCATCAGCATCCCGAACTCTCCAATGAAGAATTTGATACGACTGCATTCCTTCGCAAAGAAGTGAAGAAGCTCGGATTGCGAATTCTGCCGATCAGGCTGAAGACCGGCTTACTCGCAGAGATCGAGGGTTCATCACCGGGGCCAACTGTCATAATCCGAACCGATATCGATGCCCTGCCGATCCTGGAGCAGACTGGCTTGCCGTTCGCTTCCAAAAGAGCCGGATGTATGCATGCCTGCGGACATGATATGCATATGGCGACCATCCTCGGCACCGCCAACCTGATTGCCCAATGCAAACGACATCTCAAAGGGAAAGTCCGCTTCATATTTCAGCCGGCCGAGGAGATGCCCCCCGGTGGCGCCATTCCGATGATCGCTAACGGCGCACTCAAGAACGGAGATGTCATTTTCGGTCTCCATGTTGACCCGGATATTCCGGCGGGCAAGATCGGACTGCGTGACGGCTCCGCCATGGCCTCGGTCTATGACTTTGACCTTACCGTGCATGGCCGCACCGGACATGCCGCTCGACCACACCTGACAGTTGATGCTATCGCCACTTCAGCCGAGATCATTGAGTCACTGCACAAAGTGGTCTCTCGCGAGACCGATCCAATCGATTCAGTCGTCATCACCTTCGGCAAGATCTCCGGCGGGACTGCACGGAATATCATTGCCGACTCAGTCCAGTTGACCGGCACGGCGCGAACCCTGTCGCCCAGACTCCAGAAACTGGTGCCGTCGCTGATCAAACGGACCGCCACAAACATCGCTCGGGCGCGCGGAGCGAGTTGCTCTATTTTCGCGCGGGCACACTATCCGGTGCTGGCAAATAACGTCGCGGTCAACGAGTTTCTCGCGGCCCAGTATCAGTCGCTCTATGGCAAAGGGAAAGTAGTGCATCATCCGGCGGTTCTCGGCGGCGAAGACTTCGCCTGCTACCTGCAGAAACTTCCCGGCGCCATGTTTCGGCTCGGGATCATGAACCATAAGCTCAAAGCCAACCAGCCATGGCACTCGCCTAAATTCATCGCCGATGAAACGGCTCTGCCATACGGCTCAGCTCTGCTGGCCTTTGCGGCCCTGCAATACGGATGGAACGGCCTGCGATGATACGTCGAACGATCCTCAGCTTTGTCCTCCTCTGTCTGCTCCTGTCGGGGTCTGTTAATGCCATGCGCCCTGAGGACCAGGCCGTGACACTGGCCAATTTCCTCTACATCAACTATATCGCTACTTCGCAGGCTAAGGTCTATTTCGCCACTACCTCCGGGGTTGTCGTTTACAACAAGTTGACCAACCAATGGGAAGAACCGCTGACCGGCGCCGATGGCTTTGTCGAAACTGATATTCGGCGGATCCGGGTCGATCGATTCGATCAACATCTCTACGCTGAGGTTGCCTCCGGCTGGTACGAATACAATTTCACTTTTAAGCGATGGCTCACGCTGTTCGAACAGCCGACTGTTGAATCCAACGACTCACATATCGCACCACCCGAGGAACTGGTCGCTCCGTTTGGCTATAATTACCTCGGAAACGGAACAATGGTTGACCCCGAGGCACGGTCGTTTACCATTACCGA
This sequence comes from bacterium, assembly GCA_016708025.1. Lineage (NCBI taxonomy): Bacteria > bacterium. Next base: position 536,387 of record JADJGQ010000002.1, read on the forward strand.
CGTGGTCAACGATGGCGACGGGAATCTCTGGCTCGGTACCTGGGGATACGGCGTATTCCGCTCCGGCACCATTGTCAACAATCTGACTCCGCTTCCATACGGTCTGGTGCAAAACGGCGCCTATTCGATCTACCGCGATGACAGCACTCTCTGGACCGGCGGCCCCACACTGACCAGTAGCCGCACCGGTGTCACCGGCTACAACTTCATCGCCAACAGCTTCAGTTACATTGAGACCGGCATTCACCCGGATCTTCCGACAGTCGACATCAACTGCGTCACTGGCAACAAGCGCTCGATCATACTCGGCACCGAGGCAGGCTTGTTCATAATCGACCGGGCCAACCCGAGCATGATCAAACGGGTTGACCGGCGCCGCGGCTTCGCCGACGATAATATCACTAGTCTCCAGATGATTGGCGAAGATACGCTGTTTCTTGGCACCACTAGCGGACTGTTGATATATCAGATCGCAGGCGATTCGATCAGGTATATTGCTCAGAAACAATTCTTTAATCGCATTATCTACGATCTGGCGGTAACCGAGGGATACCTCTGGATTGGTTCTGATGTTGGCGCATATCGCTATTCGTTCGAAACTGCCAAACTGCAGAAATTTCAGGACCCTGATCAGGTCCTCTTCAACCGGGTCTTTGGCATTCAGGCGTTCGGTGATGCGATCTGGTTTGTTTCGGATAACGGCCTGGTCCGTCTTGATCTCGAGGATGGAACCACCACGCCATACCGAGTCCCATCCAGCCGATTGGACTATCGTGCGATTGCCGTCAACGACAAGATCGCCGCTGTTACCTCGGAGCGCGGCGTGATCTTCATTTTCCTCGAAAAAGAGGATCTGCAGACGCGTGACTTTTCTGTCGAGGATGGTCTCGCTTCCACCTATGTCTATGACCTGCTGTTTGATGGGGACTACCTCTGGATCGGAACCGATAAAGGGCTGACCCGCTTTTACTGGAACAATCCCAACCGGATCGATTGACCCATGCGATCAGCCAGAATATTCTGTTGATTCCATGCCGCTAATCTCGTAGTATCTTACTCAAGCGCATACGGTTCGATCCACCGTGCGCAAACAACACTATGAAAAGCCTGCTCAACAATCTCTGGTTGAAATTATTGGCCCTTCTGATCGGACTACTCGTCTGGTTTCATGTGGTCACCGAGAAAAGCTATACCTATGAGGTTATGCTCCCGGTCACCGATGTTGATCTTCGGGATGACCTGACAATCGCCACCCAGCCGCCGGATTCGATACTGGTTATTGTCTCCGCTAAAGGAAAGCAGTTGGTGCAATCGTCCTGGCGTGAACGCGGGCTGCGGATCAATATCTCCAAACTGCCGACCGGTCATCACACGCTCTATCTGACCCCGGAGAATATTCAGCTATATGCGCCGTTCAAGAACGTGGTGCTGGAAGAAGTGATCTCGCCAGTGCAATGGGAGATCGAGATCGACCCCAAAGTGACCGTGGAACTACCCGTCTCACCGACGATCATCGCGAGCCCCGATGAAGGCTTTGCCGTCAGCAGTCGTGTCCAGGCAACTCCGGCGAAAGCCAAACTGACCGGTCCGCGTTCGATCATCAAAACACTCTCGTTTCTGTTGACCGAGCCGAAAGAATTGAACGGCCTGCGCAACAGCATCACGGTTCCTGCCGCTCTGGCCGTCCCCGCCGGGATGAGCATGAAAGTGGAACCGGAGACAGTGATGGTCCGGATCGATGTCGTTCCGGTGAAGACCCGGGTATACGACAATCTTCCCGTCGCGGTCTATCATCTACCGCCGGATTATCTCGCAAAAACGAACCCGCCTTCGGTGCGCGTTGAATTGACCGGCCCGCCTGAAGATATCGAGCTGCTCAACAAGAATGCCCTGACGGTTGCCGCAGATTATCGTCACATGACCAAAGAAGGGATGGCCGTGATCAGCGTCGATTGCCCCGCAAATTTCCGGGTCAAAGCTGTTTCGGTTGACTCGGTAAGGATATTGGCTACCCCCCATGCTCGTTCTCGGAATTGAAACCTCATGCGATGAGACCTCGGCTGCCGTCATAGAAGATGGCCGCACGATCCTCTCCAACATCATTTCGTCTCAGGCAGTCCATTCCCGTTTTGGCGGTGTGGTCCCCGAGGTCGCCAGTCGCGAACACATCAAGACGATTGTCCCGATCTACGAAGAAGCACTCTCGGTCGCCGGTGTCACCCTTGACCAGATCGATCTGATCGCCGCAACGATGGGCCCCGGGCTGGTCGGACCACTTCTTGTGGGGCTGACTTTTGCCAAAGGGATCTCCTTTGCCTCGGGGAAAAAGTTCATCGGCGTCAACCATATGGAAGGACATCTGGCGGCCAATCTGCTGGAACACCCTGACCTTGATTCGCACCACCTTACCCTCGTGGTGTCGGGCGGGCACTCGATGTTGGTAGAAGTAAACGGCTTCGGCGATTACAAATTGCTCGGCAAAACCAGGGATGATGCGGCCGGTGAGGCGTTCGACAAAGTCGCCAAGGTGATGGGACTTGGCTATCCCGGTGGCGCACTCGTCGACAAACTCGCGCAACAGGGGAATCGCGAATACCATCGTTTTCCTCGCGCTGTCCTGCCGGAGCCTTACCAGTTCTCGTTCTCTGGCTTAAAGACCGCGGTGGCACTCTATATTGAAAAGTTGTCGGATGACGAGTTTATCGCCCACAAGGCGGATATTGCTGCCTCGTTCCAGGAAGCGGTGGTCCAGGTTCTGGTTGAAAAGACCGTTCGCGCCGCCGAAGCGAACCAGTTGCGCGATGTTACCATTTCCGGCGGAGTCGCGGCCAACAGCCGACTCCGGACCGCTCTGGCCGAATCGCTGACTAAGGTAGGGAAGAGGCTCTTTTTCCCTCGCCTATCGCTTTGTACCGATAACGCCGCTATGATCGCCGCGGCCGGTTACTATCGCTTCCAGAAGTTCGGCGCCGGTGAACTGGCGGTTGATGCCGTCCCATATCTATCGCTGGAATAGTGTTCGTTTCTCTCCTTGCCGAAGTTGAATGATTCTGTTATCCTGTCCGCCTGGGCAACTGAATCCGTAGCACATATTTATGCTTAAAAGAGACTTAGAACAGCGCTTCTTTCCCTTTGTTATCAAGCCGGGCCGATATGCCGGCGGCGAGATCGGCCAGATCGTCAAAGATCCCGCCGGTCGGGTCAACTACCTGCATTGTTATCCGGACAAGTATGAGATAGGCCACTCCTACCAGGGACTACAGACCCTTTATCATATCATCAATAAGGATGATCGCTTCCTCTGCGAACGAGCGTTTGCCGTCGATCGCGATGCCGAAGCACTACTACGCAAAGAGCAACTCCCGCTATTCTCTCTGGAAAGCTGGCGCTCCGCCAAAGATTTCGACGCGGTCGGCTTTACGCTTGTCGATGAAACGGTATATACCAATGTCCTGGCGATGATCGACCTCGCGCAATTGGCGTTGCACGCGGCAGATCGACTCGACTCCGATCCGCTCGTGATCGCCGGAGGACCGGCAGTCTATAATCCCGAACCGCTCGCTGATTTCATCGATCTCTTTTTTGTCGGCGATGCTGAAGATGGTCTCCCCGAAATGCTCGCCATCCTGGGCGAACTGAAGCATGCTTCCCGCCGGGAAAAACTCGAGGCGCTGGCCCGTCGCGTTGAATCGGTCTATATCCCGCGATTCTACAATGAACAGCGCAAATCGATAGTTGACTTTGCGCCAGCCATGATCAAAGCGCGCATCACGCGCGAATTGAAACCTGAATTTTACCCGGACAAGCCGATCGTCCCACTTATCGAGACTGTCCACAATTTTCTCGGCGTGGAGATCATGCGCGGTTGCCCGCAGGGATGTCGCTTCTGTTTGGCCGGGACGATCTACCGACCGGTCCGCATCCGCCCCCAAAATGATATCATGCGACAGGTCGAGGCTCAGCTCAACAATACCGGCTATGACGAAGTGAGCTTGACTGCCCTGTCGACCACCGACTATCCGGAGATCGATCAACTGGCATCGACCCTTTCGCGACGCCTGGAACCTCAGCGGACTTCTATCGGCTTGCCGTCATTGCGTCCGGGCTCGGTGAGTGCCAGCCTGCTGGAATCAGTGCGACGAGTGCGTAAATCCGGATTGACGGTTGCCGCCGAGGCTGGCTCCGAACGACTCCGCCTCTTCATTCGCAAAGATTTTCCCGATGCCGCCATCTTTGACACCGTTCGCCTCGCGTTCGAAAAAGGGTGGCAGACCATCAAGCTCTATTTCATGCTTGGCCTGCCGACCGAAACCGAGGAGGATCTGCGCGGGATCGCCAATATCATTCACTCAATTCACCAGATCAGCCAGGAATATCCGAATAAGAAGACGATCAATGTTACGCTTTCGCCGTTCATTCCCAAGGCGCATACGCCGTTCCAATGGGATGAGTCGTTCGGCGAGGAAGCGATCGGACATAAGATCGGTTTCGTGAAACGTCACACCCGGATCAACCAGGTGTCGTTCAAAGTGAATAATCCGCAACTGGCGATCCTGTCGACCATTCTCGGTCGTGGTGGGCGCGCTATCGGCAAAGTGATCGAGACTGCCTATCGCAAAGGATGTCGCTTCGAAGGCTGGAGCGAGGACTTCCACTTCAACCTCTGGCTCTCCGCGATGGAAGAACATGGCGTCGATGTGGCGGCATCACTGCGGCCGATCCCATTCTCCGCTGACTTGCCCTGGTCGCATATCGAAAAAGGGAGATCGCTGGAGAGCCTGGTCGCCGAACGCCAGCGCACTTCCACAACCCTGCGCGATTACACCCCTTTGCCTCGCGAGACGGTCGAGGAGAGTGGCGACACCACCGCCTATGGGCGCGGTAAAAAGAAAGTGGTATCACGCAATGCGGCAGCGCCGACCAAAAATCGTGCCCGCCTCCGCTGGGGGAAAACTACTCGCTATCGCTTCATGTCGCATCTCGATAATTTGCGGATGATCGAGCGAGCGCTTCGCCGCGCCCGAGTGCCGGTCTCCTATAGCCAGGGATTTAATCCGACCCCGAAACTATCATTCGGCCCGCCCCTGCCACTTGGATTCACGTCCGAGGCGGAGTATGTCGATATTACCTTAGATGTCACGTTGATGGCGTACATGATCGACTCGCTCAGGAAAGCGCTCCCCGATGGCTTTATGGTTGGCGATGCCAAAGTGGTGCTCGGAAAGTCCGCCTCCCTGTCATCGGCCCTCAATCGTGTTCGCTATGAACTTTCGCTGGATTGTTGGCAAGCCGATGCGCCGATCCAGGAGATGATAGATACCATACTGGCGGCAGAGAGTTTGGTGATTGAACGCCCGAGCAAAGATTACACCAGGCCAATCGATATCCGCCCCGCGATCTATGAATTGTCGGTGAGCCAGCAGAAAGTTTCCATGGTGCTTGGCCTGGGCGAAGCAGGTTATGCCCGACCCACTGAGGTCGCGCAATTTCTCTCAACCGGGCTGATCTTTCCGAACAACGGCCTGCCCTTCCATCGAAAAGAGATGTTTCGACTGGAGTCAGATGGCCGCAGAATAGATGCAATGGATCTTTAAGATGACCGAAAGCAGATCAAAAACAAGCGACAAACAATTCGACCGCGTCCGTGCCGCCTCGCTTGAGGCGCTTATCCTGATCGAACAGGGGACACAGACCGAAACCGCCATCCAGCAGGTGACCGAAGGAAAACGGTTCCGTCCGATCGACACCCGCTTCCTGCTGCAATTGGTGAACGGGACGACCAAGATGCGCCGGCGTCTCGACTACGAGATCCGTTTCTATCTGGCGCGTCCGGCGGTCTCGCTTTCGATCAAGCTGATGAATATCCTTCGGCTCGGTTTCTACCAACTGATCTTTACCGACAAAGTCCCGGCCGCGGCGGCCGTCTCGGAGTCGGTGAATCTCGCCCGGCACTTCACCGATGATGCGCAGGCGAAACTGGTCAATGCCGTCATGCGCGCGCGCTTGCGCGAGCCGGAAAAAGTCAAGTTCGCATCGATCGAAGAAAACCCGGTCAAACATCTCGCCGAGTTTTATTCCTACCCCGATTATTTCGTCGAATACTGCGTTAATGAATTCGGCGTGGAGAAATCTCTACAACTGCTGATTGCGTACAACCAGCCGCCGCATGTCACCTATCGGGTCAATTTCCTGAAAGCGAAACCGGATGAGGTCGCTCACCTGTTGCAGGAAAACCATGTCGACTTCCGCTACGGCAAATTTCTGCCGGAATTCATTCATATCGATGGTCCCGGTCTTCCGCTTGAGGAACCGCTGATCGCCACCGGCAAAGTGCTGGTGCAGGATGAGTCGGCGGGAGTGGCCGTGCGTTTGCTCAATCCGCGTCAGGGAGAGAATATCGTCGACCTGACTGCCGCTCCCGGCGGCAAAGCGACCTACGCGGCTATCCGTATGCGTAACAAGGGACGGATCACCGCGCTCGACAAGTCGCATCAGCGGCTCCAGATCGTGGTCGAAAACGCACAGCGCCTTGGTATCAAGATCATTGCCCCGGTCGTTTCCGATCTCGCTGATTTCAAAGGCGGACCGTTCGACCGAGTCATCATTGACCCGCCCTGTTCCGGATGGGGGACTGCCGGCAAACACTCTGACCTTCGCTGGGCCAAGTCTGCCGCCGACGTCGAAAACCTGTCCAAGATCCAGGCCAAGATGATCGACCGTGCCGCCCGTCTGGTCAAGCCGGGGGGGATACTGGTTTATTCCACTTGCACCATCATCCGCAAAGAGAACGACCAGATCGTCGAGGAATTCCTGCTCCGCAACAAGAAGTTCGAGCTTGAATCGGCGGCCCAGTATTTTCCGCCGGAGCTGGTGAACGAACGCGGCTTTGTCAAAACCTACCCGGCGATCGAGGGGCTCGATGGCGCCTTTTGCGCCCGCTTCAAGTGCCGCCTCGAAGGATGACCAGCTTTTTTCTTGCGTTGCCGCCTCAAATGCAAGATGCTGACTCCTGAACCTGACCGGGTTGTATAAAGGAACGGACAGAGACAAACCAGATGGGCCAGATCACACTCGGCGATCCCAACACCAAGATCTTCCTCGGGAAATATCTTCCCGCCGGTACGCTTCGGCGACGCCTCGCCTTTTACCTCGGCATACCGTTCCTCGCGTTGCTCCTGCTTGCAGGGATATTCGATTGGATGGTCATGCCGGTCATCACCCGCCAAGGGGCAGATTTCCCACTCCCCAGTTATGTCGACATGAAGGTGATCGAAGCTGAAATGCAGCTTGAGGACCTTGACCTCAGCTACTCGATCGCCGGTGAAGAGTATGCCCCCGGTAAAGAAAAAGGGACGATCATCAATCAGTTCCCGATCGCGGGGACCCGCGTGAAGCCGGGTCGACAGATCAAGTTTGTCATCTCGATGGGGCAGAAGTATGTCGACATCCCGCAGGTGGGCGGAAAATCTGTCCGGCAGGCGACGCTCGATCTCGAAGCATCCGGGCTCCTTCTTGGCGAAGTCTCCTGGGCTTTCTCTGACACCATTCCGGAACGCGTCGTCGTTTTCTCGTATCCTGCCGCCGGGACCGAGGTACCCGTAGGGACCAAGATCAACCTGATGGTCAACCGCGGACGAGCCTCAGAATATACCTATGTTCCCAAGATGGTCGGTATGCCGTTGGATGATGCTGTCAAGTTGCTGGAACAGAAGGGGCTCAAAGTCGGGATCGTCACCTACCGCACCAACGATAATTTCCTTCCGGATACGATACTGGAGCAGTCTGAGCCAGAAGGGACCGAACTGACTGTCGGCGCCAAAGTCGATCTGGTCGTCACCAAAACCTGACCGCGTAATCCCTCGCTTCAATACTCTGCCCGCTCAATAGAATCGTTCGCTTGCCGATAACTCTACCAATAGTGTCCATAAACTTTTTCGGGGGCGTCATGGCGAAAATTCAGTGGCAGACCATGTTCGAGACGAAAGTCCCGTCAATCGACATGCAGCATAAACGCCTGGTGGCGATGATCAATCAACTCGAGGATGCCGTTGATTCCGGCAAGGGCGTCGTCAACGAAGAGATCGGCTCCGTCCTGGTCAAGCTGGTTGAATACACCCAGTATCATTTCTCTGAAGAAGAGAATATTCAGCGTGAGATCGGCTTCTCCGAAGCCGTCCGCCATGCTGAGTATCATCGCATGTTTGTCGAAGAGATCAAAGATACGTTGATGCGGCTCAAGGATGGCGGCACGGTCAATGTGTACGAACTGATGAATTTCCTTCGCGACTGGCTGCTCAATCATATCCTGACCGAGGACCGCAAGATCGGCATCGAGTACGCGCAGCGCAACGCGCGCCACACTAGTCCGCTTATTGCCACTACCGCCAAAAGCTGACACAGACTTTATGAAGAAAAACCGGCCCTGTGGCCGGTTTTCTTCTGAGATCCACATTGCATCTCATTGACAGTTCGGAAGCGACGGGATTGCTCCGGTCACATAAGCTATCGACATACTCAAGTCGGTCAGATCGACATTTCCGCTGCCATCGATATCAACCGCCGGGCCGCAAATGGAAGTCGTCTGCCCACGGTAAAGCACGTACAGGATAGTCAGACTGAGATCGGACAGGTCAATATGACCATCCATATTGAGATCACCGGTCATCCCGTTACAGCATTTGGTATATTCCAGCGTAGTCAACCCGCTTTCCTGTGCCATATAGATGCGATTCTGGTCAAGCACGCCGGCTCCACCCGACGAGCTTGAACTATAACCAATGATCGACGTTGGTTTCACTCGATTGCGTATGTCGTAGAGGCCCAATCCTCCACTGGAAAACAGCCAAAGGTAATTGCCGTCGAGGATCATTGATCCTTCCCCAGTGCCTGACTCAGCCAGGGTTGCCTCAGGCGCGCCATTTGCTTTTGGCCATGGATAGGGAAGACCGCCGACCTCGATGATGTTATCAGGGTTTATCATGTCATAAACGCGCATTCCATCATAGATCACGTACGCATATCTTCCATCGGTCACCATCTTCTCAAAGAGGAGGGAGTAGCCGGGGAAGAGCCCGCGCTGGACTGGGTGGGTTGGGTCTGTGATGTCGACATAATGGGTTCCGGTTGCCTGATTCTGCAAAATCGCGCAATTGCCGTACACTGCCAGTTTGGACGCCTGCCCGAGAGACAGCAATCCGATCTGGACCGGTGAAAAGGGATCGGCCAGCGAGTAGATGCGCAATCCCTGGTAGCGATCGACCACAAACAACTTCCCGTCACTCACTTTGACGCATTCCACATAACCGGTGACAGAAACGGAGTCTGTCACGGCCGGATGCGCCGGATCAGTCACATCAATGATCATAAAGCGGGCATCAGTTCTTCGTCCGAGGTAGACGACATTCCCTTCTCGGGCTATTGATGTCACCCGGGGAATGGGGAGTGTGGCGATCAGTTCCGGTCGATCTGGATCTGCCAGACTCAGCACCCGAAGCCCAACGCGCCAAGATGCGACATACAAATACTGCCCGTCGCTCACCACCTCTTTCAAAAAATCATTGCAGACATACTGCCCGGTCAAGGTCAGATCATCTCCGTTCGGGGTCAATAGCTCCAGGCCGATATCAGAACGGGCGAGAAACACCATTCCATTCGCCACGGTGATACCATTCCAGGCTCCCACATTCGGGTTGCCGGTGGGCGGCTGGCGGCGTGAAACCAGAGTCGGTGGGCCACTCGGCGTGAACTGCACTACTTCGAGCTCTCCCGCTCCCTTCAGGCAGTAGGCCCGCGAACCATCCAATGCGAACTTCATGACATAGTTGCTGGTCAAATACTCACCCAGCGAGACCGGAGCGGATGGGTCAGTGGCATCGAATACCTCAAACAACCCATTCGTCTGACGGGTCAGCCCGACATACTGCCCACTTACCGCGACATGTGTCCCCGGAGTGGTCATCGGGACCTCTCCCACAGTCACCGGCACGGTTGGCATGCTGATATCGACTATGATCATCGATGCGTTGAATTGCGTTGCCAGATAGAGATAGCCGTTTGCGACAGCAGCATCGTTCACCGTTTCGTTTCCCAAGTCGGTGACCGCCTGCCACGAGCCGAGCAAATCAGCGTTTGCGGGATCGGTGAAATCGTAGATATCCACCACTCCGCCGGGCTTCACGGCATAGAGGTACTCGCCGGAGAGCGCCAAAGCAAAGTAGTCTGAATACAGGCGAAATTCTTTCACGAAGACCGGGGCAGTTGGAACGGAGACATCAAACAGCAGATTGTCCACCAGCAAAAAGCCGTTATGTACGATCACATCCCCATGCATATAAGGAGCCTGAGGGAATTTGATGTCGGGGGCCGTACACTCTCCCAGTTTGACTGGCGCCGCCGTATTGGTAATGTCTACGATCTGTACTCCCCAGGGAAGGACACAATAGGCGAGATTCCCCTCAACCCGCACCTCGTTGATCATACTCAACAGGTCGCGGTCTTTCATCTCGATATTTACATTCTGAAGCCAGGCCCAGCTTTGGCCATGGGTATCAGTCGGCAGGTAGATACTGGCTGTCAGCACTAAAGCGACTGCGATCAGCAACGCGCGTGAGGTACGCATACCATACCCTCCAGTGGCGAGTTCGATTGTGATGGACGTGATGTTGAATTTCCCGACGTAAAAATATACTCTGTTGTCCTTGTTAATGCAAGGGAGAAGTTGGGCTCGCGTAACCCGCGGTGATCGCCAGAACATTAGAATTGAAGAACCCCCAACAGAAAACCCCGGCCGAAAAGACCGGGGTTTCTTTCAAGTACCAGACGTCTATCAATTAAAGGCGCTAGTCTTCCTCTTCGGCGCCATTCCCCGCACGAACCGCTGTCCCGGCCGCACCCAATTTCTCTTTCACCGAATGCATGATCTCATCGAGGATCGGGAAATTCTCTTCGAGGAATTTCTTGGCGTTCTCGCGCCCTTGCCCCAGTCGCTCAGATTTATAGCTGAACCAGGAGCCGGATTTCTCAACGATATTATGCGTCACCGCCAGATCCAGCAATTCACCAGAGCCGGAGATCCCCTTGCCGTAGATGATATCAAACTCCGCTTCACGGAACGGCGGCGCGACTTTGTTTTTCACCACGCGGACGCGGGTGCGAGAGCCGATCACTTCATCCCCCTCTTTGATCGAGGCGATACGGCGGATATCCAGACGGATCGTCGCATAAAACTTGAGGGCGTTACCACCGGTCGTCGTTTCGGGATTGCCGAACATGACGCCGATCTTCATGCGGATCTGGTTGATGAAAATGATCGCGGTGTGGGATTTGCTGGTGATCGCGGCGAGTTTGCGAAGCGCCTGAGACATCAGGCGGGCCTGCAGACCCATATGCGAATCTCCCATATCCCCCTCGATCTCGGATTTCGGCGTCAGCGCCGCCACCGAGTCAACCACTACCAGATCAACCGCGCTGGAGCGAACCAGCGTCTCGACAATTTCAAGCGCCTGTTCGCCATTGTCCGGCTGAGAGACGAGCAGATTCCCCAGATCGATCCCCAGCCCTCTGGCGTAGCTGGCATCAAAGGCATGTTCGGCGTCGATGAATGCCGCCACCCCGCCGGCGCGCTGCGCTTCGGCGATGACGTGCAGAGCGAGAGTCGTTTTACCTGAGGACTCCGGCCCGTAGACCTCGACTATCCGGCCGCGCGGGATTCCCCAGACCCCCAGGGCGAAATCCAGCCCCAATGAGCCGGTCGGGATAACTTCGACCTCGGCGATCTGACCATCGCCAAGTCGCATGATAGAGCCTTTGCCGAACGCCCGTTCGATCTGCGTCAGCGCCGCATCCAGCGCCTTCTTCCGGTCCGGCGTGGCCGTCGCGGTTGCTGCCATTTCAGGCTTCCCTTTCTTTATGTCGATTTTCTTGCTTTCCATTGTCCAATCTCCGATGAAGGTTTGCTTAAGTATATCACATTCGCCACGCCCTATAAATAGAATATCCCACTGACAGGGGCTGTCAGTGAAAAGTGAGACTGCTCAACTTTTTTGGGCCCCCGAGCAGCTTTCTGCCGCTACCGGAGCCACTAAACCATTGGTTTCCGTCTGCACTGAGCCTTCGAACAGATGAACGGATTTGCATTTAGGCCCTGGGTAGGTGCCATCCAATATGGATTCCTGGTGCTCTACGGAAACAATTAACGTCATGTAGGTCAGTTAGTTAGCGAATGAAGGCTATATTTGGCGACGAGCTTTCCCGTTTAGGGCATACGGCTTGCTCTTTATCGATTGTTGCACAACCCCTATCACCTGCACGTTACGTCGCGGTAGCCTGCAAAAAAGTACGAGGTACTTTCATGAGGAATTTTCTGCTAGCGACGTTGGCCCTTCTTCTGGTGTCAGCCAGTGCCTTCGCGGTCCCGGACCTTCAGCTTTACGCTCCCGGCTCGACCTATCAGACCAGCGGTGATGACCCGGAAACCTGGATCATTAACTCAGCCAGTTTCGACCTCTATGTCATCGGCAAGGCCGGCATCAATGATGTTCTGGTCTCCATGGCGCTTGAAGGCTTTGGTGAAAACGACGACGTGAGCGGTGTCAGCATTGTCGTCAATGGCGTCGCCTACAACAATTTTGTCTGGGGTGTTCCGCCGATGGCGACCCTGGAATCGACGCGTGGTGATCTCTCCAAGCATGGTGTTTTCCCGGCCTGGTACGCTGAATTCGATGCCGGCGACTTTGCCGCCATGGGCGGGATCGATGATTGCGTCGGTGGTTCCTATGATCCTCTGATCGATGGCTACCTCGCTAACAGCAATACGCTGGGGCAGTATCGCAGTTTCTCGATCGAAGTTATCGGTGCCGCGGGCGCCCATTTCGATGCCTACAATCTTAAGCTCGACAATCGTGGCAATACGGTGATCGACAAGTTCGCACCGTTCTCACATGATGCCGCCTCGCATGGCTACACTCCGGAACCGGCTACTATGCTTCTGTTCGGTTTGGGTCTGGCTGGTGGCGCAATCTCTCGCCGCTTCTCGAAGAAGTAAGAATTTTCTGAAAATTCCTCAGAAAGCGACCTCACACGAGGTCGCTTTTTTATTGGCCATGAACTGCTATGAAATCAGAGCGAGCGTTCGTGGAGGACGTCGTAGATCGGGCCGCGCGGCGTCAAAGTCGATTTGATCAGCGCTATCCGGTCAAAGAGCAGCGGTATTGGCGCAAACTGGTAGCGCATCAGGTAGTCAAGTGAGTTGCCGATCTTTACTCCCTCGCGTACCCGCCCCAATGTCAGGTGCGGCTTAAACGGCTTACTTTCCGCCGCAAATCCAAGTTGCTGAACCTGCCGTTCAATCTCGGCCGCGACCAGGATCAGCTTGTTCACTTCGTTATCCATCCCAGCCCAGATGACGCGCGGACGATGCAGGTTCGGGAATCCGCCGATCTGCTGAATAACAGTCCGGATCACCGCCCCTTTGCCGCTCACCGATGTCACCAGCTTCATCAATGGGTCAACGAGATTGTCCGGCGTCTCACCCAGAAAACGGGCGGTCAGGTGCATATTCTTCGGGTCGACCCATTTGACCGGGCCGCCATTGCGCTCGAATTCGGTGACGATCTCGCCAAGCCGCCGTGTCGCGGGTTCTTCGAGCGGAAAAGCAATAAAGAGCCGCATTATTCAATACCCAGAATTTCGCGTCGAAGCAGTTCGATCGCGGTGTACGTCGCGCGAGTCCGATTGATCTCACGGTCGATCCCAAAAGAGTACTTCCTGGCAATCGTCCGTTTCTCCGACGATACACCAACATAAACCAATCCGACTGGCTTACTGTCGGTCCCGCCGCCCGGTCCGGCGACGCCGGTAACCGAAATAGCATAACTGCTGCCGGCTAGTTTTCGCACTCCAGTGGCCATGGCGATCGCGCATTCTTCCGAGACAGCGCCATGTTTCGCCAGGATCTCATCACTCACACCCAATTGACTCTGTTTGACTTCATTTGAGTAGGCCAACACTCCACCGAGAAAATAGTCGGATGATCCCGGGGCCGCGGTCAGCGCCATGCCAAGCTGGCCTCCGGTGCATGACTCGGCAACGGCAACTGTCGCACGGTTGGTGCGCAGCAGGTCGCCGACAACTGATTCCAGTGTGTCCGAATCTTTCCCAAAAACGAACTTGCCGCAGATCGACTCCAGGTGAGCCGCCAGCTTGGCTGATTTCGCTCGGGCATCGGATTCAGTAGTAGCAGTCGCGACAATGCGAAGATCAACGCCGCTGTACGACGGCAGATAGGCCAGCCGAACGCCGGTCTCCAATTTTAATCCGGGCATGATCAGCTCGGCAAGCGCCGATTCGAAAATGCCGGTGGTCCGAAGTTTCACTACTGAGATCGCCTGGGTGGTGTGGAGATTCCGAAGATACGGCACGACCTCGTCGGTCAGGATCTGTTTCATCTCGCTCGGCACACCGGGGAGCGCGATAAAAACGCGTCCTTCCTCGGCGATACAAATGCCAACAGCCGACCCCAACTTGTTCGGAAAGAAAGTCGCCCCCTGCGGCAAAAGCGCCTGATTTTGATTGAGGGCGGGCATCTCCAGACCGCGACGGCGGAATCGCTCTTTGATCTCGTCGAGGATATCTTCGTGGAAGATCAGGTTTCGCTTGAAGACCTTTACGATCGCCCGTTTGGTCAGGTCATCATCGGTCGGGCCGAGTCCGCCGGTGACGATCACCAGATGCGCCCGCTTGAGCGCCATCCGGAAAACCTCTTCCATCAATTCGATACTGTCACCCACCGACGATTTGTATTTGATCGTCAGACCGGTCTCGGTCAACACTCGTGAAATAAACGCGGAGTTGGTATCAACCGTATGCCCGGTAACTACCTCATCTCCAACTGTGATGATCTCAACATCCATGCGCTATCTATCCGTTCTTTTCATAATTTCGTCATTGCCCAAAGCACTACATGGGTAGCCAAATTCGCCTGAATCCCCGCAACTACATCGTCGGCGGTGATCCCCCAGCCGCGGGGAAGTTTTTCAGCCTGCGCCGCCGGAGGGAGCTTAAGGACATCAAACACGCGAAACGTGAAAAAGGCAATGATGTAGGCTGTTAAGGTGTGCGGTAGAAAGATAAAAGTCACCCACATCCCGGCCCACTCATCGATCACGATCGACTTCGCGTCATGGCCGAAAATATGCTCCGCTTGTGTCGCGACATAAACCGATGCAATGGTCACTATCGCCGCCGCGCCGATCAACAGCCACTGGTTCTGACCGAGCAAAAACCAACCGATCAGCCAGGCCGGGATAGTCCCGACCGTCCCGGCCACCGGCGCATAGCCGGTGTAAAAACCGGTCGCCAGCATTTTGGTCAGCCAGTTCGGCATTATTTCAACACACTCTTGATCATCGAGAAATATTTGATGACATAATCTATTCCGGTCCAGACCGTCACCACCGCCGTGACCCACAGTAGGACGTTAAAATAGAATTTGTAGTCGAACTGAAGAAGCAGGGAGTCATCATGGCCGAAATGGCGGAGCCAGGTCGCCAGGCTGATATACCCGAGCATCCCCGAAACCACGGTCATTTGAAGGAATGTTTTCACTTTCGCCCACCAGGTGGGGGGGATGATCGCCGCGCGATACGCCGCCAGCAGGCGAAGGCCTGTGATCCCGAACTCACGCCCGATTATCAGCATCACCGGGAAAGGAGAGACGTAGTCGAGCGACACAAATGAGATCAGCGCGCTGGAGACCAAAATCTTGTCGGCCAATGGATCCATGAATTTGCCGAACCCGGTCATCGCACCATACTTGCGAGCATAGTAGCCATCGGCCAGATCGGTCAGCGCCGCAAGCAAAAAGAGGACCAGCCCGATCATCCGCATGTAGAAATTGTCCACTAGAAAGAAGATCATGAAGATAGGCGCAAGGATAATGCGGGTGAGGGTCAGCTTGTTCGGCGTATTCATCGGCCTTCAAGGTACAGGCTTTGGACGAGTCAGTCAAACCGTAAAAATGCGGGGGGAGGAGCACCCCCCGCATGCCTAAGTCGCTCCGGTACAATCAAATTATAGTTGACGTCTGAATCCATAAAGCATATATTTAAGCATCGGTTTCAGGCAATCCCCGCCCCGATACCTCAATCGCCGAATCAACGTCAGCATGGAGGGTGTATGCGTCACGTGTTATTGGTTTGCCTGTTTCTCACTCTTCTCTCAATCGCTGTAACCGCCGCCGATCAACCGCCTTTCGCACGCAATCTGTCTGGAACGTCACAGACATCAGTCCACCATAGTGCCTTGCCTCAGGCATTAGTCTTTGACACCATCACTACCCAGTGTGGCATTCCGCTGGTGGTCTCATGGGACGGCAATATGGGGCACTTTTTTTCCGGTTTGGGCAATATGGGATTTCCCCAGCCATCACCGGAATGTGACACCAATGGCGGCACTCTGAACCGAGGGGATGCGAGCATCTACCTTGGCGATGCTTCACCGGTAATCGTGCGCAAGAATGGGAGCGAATACACCGCCTCCTGGTCGATCTATCAGGATGGTTTTGTTGACCAGTACATCTTCCTGCCGTTTGAGCCCAGTTCTCCCCGAGGGAAATTCACGGCGACTCGATGGGAGGGGTACAATACCGGGACATTCATGACGTCTGACTCGCTGGTCAAGCTGGAACGCACCTATTGGGCGCCGACAGGGGCGACCAATGCGGACAGCTGCAAGTTCATGATCATGCGAACACGGATTTTCCCCGCGAATATCGGCACCAGTGTGAGCGGGCTGGCGATCGGGGATGCCTTCGATTTCGATGTACCATCCGACTCGGGTGTGGTCTTTAATGTCGCCGGGACCGATCCGACCCGTAGCATGGTCTACGTGCGCGGATTCAATTCGCTCGATACGGTGTCGGATTGCTACAACAACAGCCTTCGCTATGCCGGCGCCGCGTTGATCAGAATGCATCAAAAGGATCTGATTTCTCAGACTACACTTTATGCCGGGTATAACGCAGCCAGCGATAGCTTTGTTTACCCGGATGCAGGCTTTATTCCGGAGCAGCTCTGGGCTAATATGCAATCGACCGGTTATTCCAACGAGATTCGAGTCACTGATCTGCATTCGCTCTTGGTCTATAAAAACGTAGGGGCCAATGCCGGCTACACCCTGCAGGCGAATGATACTTTGACGATCTGGACCGCCATAGCGGTCACGCGCCCGGCCGGTGGGACAACCGCTCAGGGGCTGGACAGTCTAAAGAAAGAGATCGATAAGGCAAAGGCATGGTATTACAAGTCCGGAATTATCGCGCCCATTATCTGCGGCTACTGCATCGGGACTACCGGCAATGTCAATTGCGGTCCAGCTCAAACACCGGACCTGTCCGATCTTTCGCTTCTTATACAATACCTGACGGCCGGGCCATTTTCGTTACCATGTCCTTGCGAAGCAGATATCAATCTGAGTAGTCTCGTCGACCTGACAGACCTGTCGATACTGATTGCGTATCTGACCACGGAGCCGCGGCCGATTCTCCCGAACTGCCCGTAGCAGGCAGTTCGCTCAGGATCCAAACGGGCAGGGAACTGGAGGAGAAGATGAAGAAAAGTCTAATTGTGATAGCCTTGCTGGCCGCTCTTGGCATAGTTTCGGGGTTTGCCGCTGATAAGCCACCTGTATCGCAGGTCATGCAATTGGGAAGTGTGCAAATTCCGTATCCTATCCGTCCGGCATTCATTGACTACCCTGAGTACACCAAGCCGTGTATCGAAAAGCAGTACACGGTAACGATAATCAACCGGGACGATCTCATGTTCGAAGTGGTGGCTATCACCGTGCATGAGGATTCTGCAAGACCGTCGGCACCCGACGGATGGTTGGACGTGAGCGGCACGATATCCGAAGTTCCGCCACATGAGTCCCTTTCGGTGACACTCAGATTAAACGCCGGCGGAATAGTCTGCAACCCATATCCGACCGTACTCTATGGTCGACTAGTCTTTACCGTCACCCAGCTTGGCAACACAGGGGACGGAGTTGTCGAGATCCGGTTCACTGTCGCCGACACGATCGTTCTTCCCCAGTGGGATACGGTGACCACTCAGTGCGGCATTCCACTCACAATTGCCACGAACGGCAACCTCGGGGGGGATGGCATTGGCGGCGCAAATCTCAATTTCCCGCAACCGGTGCCGGAGTGCGATACCGGTGAAAACAACCCCGGCAACGCGGCCCTTTATCTGTACAGTGGTTCACCGGTCATTCTGCGAAACAACGGCGATGTCATGGGGGCATCATGGAATATATATGACGAAGATATCACTTCGCCCCACGGATTCAAGCCGCTCTTTCCCAGTTCCAATCGCGGCTATTTCAGTGCCGCTCGTTGGCAGGGATACAATACCGGGACATTCTGCACCTCAGACTCATTGGTAAAACTCGAACGAACTGTCTGGGCGCCGTACGGCGCGACCAACGCGGATAGCTGCAGGTTTATGATCATCAGAACCAGATACTGGCCGTACACGATCAATCAAAGTGTGAGCAATCTGGCGATCGGTGATGCGTTCGATTGGGATATCCCGAGCGATTCGGGAGATTTCCTGAATGTCGCATTCACTGACCCCACCCGCCGATTGGTTGGCATGCGAGGCTTTGACGCGGCGGATACGGGAGCGGTCTGTTACCCAAACTCACTACGCTACGGTGGTGCAGCACTGCTCGAGATGCACCTCAAGACATACATTGCTGAAACTAACCTGTATGCCGGCTACAATGCAAGGAACGATTCGTTTGTGTATCCCCAGGGGACCTTCATACCCGAACAGCTCTGGGAGAACATGCAATCCACTGGTTACTCAAATGAAGTACAGGTTTCAGATCTGCATTCTGTACTTGTATACAAGAATGGCGCGGCAAACCAGGGCTGGACACTTCCTGCAAATGACACATTGACGGTCTATACTGCAGTGGCTGTTGTGCGGCCAACCGGCGGGACTGTCACTCAGGGATTGGACAGTCTGAAGAGGGAGATCGATAAGGCATCCATCTGGTATAGAAACGTACGAACCTGGGCGTGGCCATGTGGATGCTGTTGCATTGGGATGCGGGGAAACGTCAACGCGTCTACAACTGAAACACCAGATTTGTCCGATCTATCGCTAATGATCGCACATTTGACTTCGGACCCGCGACCCGCCTTGCCAAACTTCGCCGAGGCGGACGTCAACGCGGATTGTAAGATCGATCTGGCTGACCTGAGTTGCCTGATCGATAAACTGACCAATCCAACCAGTACGTGCATCAGACAGTGCTAGGAGTAAAGAACAGGTATCCGGGAAAAACCATGAACAAACAAACCTACTACTGCGCAGGATTGGCCCTTGTCGCAATTGTCCTGCTTTCCAGTTTTTCGTTCGCCGTCGATTCTCGGGGGACACTTGTCTCTCAGACCTGGCGCGATCAGCAAAGTTATGGCTCAATCGGGCGAACCGTGGCCGTCTCGCCGCCATCCAGCGGCCAGGCCGCAGTGCAGTTTGTTTATATGGAGAAGGCAAGCTCTTCAGCCTCGCACACTCCACTCTGGGCATGGACGGCATACGATGCTTCGGTCGGCGTGTTCATTGCGCCGGGCGGACGACAGATCGGCCAGTGTGCGGATACGGCGAGCAGTTGTACGCACTACGGTCTTTATCCGCAGATCACTCTCGACTCAAATGGGATCGCCTATGTCAGCGGAAATGATTTCAACGCCAGCGACGGCCACATTCGCTATCACACTATTCGCGATTCCGCGCTATTGCAGGGGAACTTTGGGTATATCGCAGATGGCTCAATTCGACAATCTATGGGCATCCAGTGGCCGAAGATCGATATGACGGAATTCGGGGGAACTCCCATCTTTTATCAATCTGTCACTAGTGGCGGCAATCTGGCAGTCTACAAGAAGGTCGGCTGGTCGACATCACTTAATGACAATACTTGGCAACTGGTTTATACGGATGAAGCGGTCGAATCTGGACATGATCTCGTCTGCGATCGCGCCAGCCTGCGGGTGGTTGTCGCCTATGTCAAGCCGTCAGCCAACGGCGGTAGCGACATCTGGTACGCAAGCTGTTCCAATGGGATCACTTGGTCAAACGCGAACCTGACCCAGTACAGCGGCAATAGTTATCGCGCCTGGCAAGAGGTCTCCACGCTCATCGATTCGGACGGTAAACTGCATTTGCTCTGGAACGGCGCGAAATGGAAAGGTGACAATTTTGACCTCTGGAAAAGCAGGCTCTTCCACTGGTCGGAATGGAATACGTCATCTATCGTGCCTGTTTATTCCGCGGAATGGGACACCCTGACGACCGCATACTACCCGGCATGGGGGATCTTTAATATCGCCCATTTCTCGCTGTCGGAATGCAACAACCGACTGTATGCGCTCTATTCGAGTTTCAATGATCCACTGACCGGTCATATTGATGACGGCTCGGTGGATGAAAACAACCCCTATGCGAATGGCGAGATCTTTGTCTCGGTGTCGAGCGATATTCAAGGGACCGGCTGGATTCTTCCCCGCAATCTCTCGGACAGCTATGGCCAGAACTGCGAGCGAGGGGATTGTGCTGATGATCGACTGATGGGGGTCAGCCGCATGGGCATCAATGAAGCGGATTACCCGGTCAACGACTGGAACAGCCTGGAGTTATGGGTGATGGACGGTGGTTCTCCAAATGGACATTTCCTGCCGGTCTGGTACCTGACTGATCGCATTCCCGGGGATGCCGGCACCAATACGACAATGATGACCAGGAATGACCTTCGCCTCATCCGCCTGGCCTGTACCGCGCCAACTCCGTCGTGTCAGTTGGCATCGAGTGTCTATCAGGTCGTACAGAACATCAAGCTTGGGGGATCGGATGATGCTTTCGATATTCCAGTCCTTCTCGAAAATATCTGCAGCGACCAGATGAGTATACTGTCGGTGACCGCCTTCGAAGATTCATCGACCGCTCCGGTCATTCCCGGGTGGTTGGTCACTACAGGATTGCCGGGCATCATTCTGCCGAATGATTCCGTGCAATTCCTGATTCACCTGAACCAGGGAGAAGTGATCAAAAACGCCGGGAAGTACTATGGCAGGCTTGTGGTAGTGTATGATCCGCCGGCTGATACTTTGACCATTCCCGTGGTCATTACCGCAGGCGGAAAGGGAACCTTAACGCCGCCATTCGCCGTATGGGACACGCTGACCACTCAATGTGGCTTGAGTTTGGCGGTGAGCAATTTCGGGAGTATGGGGAATGACTATGCGGGAGGCGCAAACTTCAGTTTCCCGCAGCCATCGCCCGAGTGCGACACCAACGGTGGGGACCTGAGTCGAGGGGATGCCTCTATCTACCTTGGTGCCGCCTCGCCGATCATTGTTAAACGTATCGCGCCAGACAACTATGCGGCAAGCTGGGGAGTGTACTCCGACAACGCTCAATTCAGTCACACCTTCAAACCGATGGCCGAATCGCCCACCGCAGGTCCTTTTACGACCGCGCGATGGGATGGATACAACTCTGGTGTCTTCTGTTCAGCAGATTCATCGGTGAAAATTCAGGTGACATGGTACGCTCCGAAAGGTCCGACCAATGCTGATAGTTGCAAGTTCATGGTCCAACGTATGAAGATCTATTCATTCACTAATGGCGTCTCTGTGCCAAACCTCGCCATCGGCCAGATCTTTGATTGGGATTTGCCGAGTGACACCGCTTCTCCGAATCACCTGGCCAATGTCGCAGGCACCGATCCAACTAGAAGACTGGTCTATATGCGGGGATTCAATTCACCAGATAGTGTCTCTGACTGTTACAACAACGGACTTCGCTACGGTGGCGCGGCGTTGATCGCAATGGGCTTCAATAATTACTTACCAGAGTATTCGCTCTACGCTGTTTACAATGTGGCCAATGACAGCTTCCTGTACCCGGCCGGTGGACTTGTACCAGAACAGCTCTGGGCGAACATGCAGTCGACCGGCTACTCAAACGAATCCCGTGTGACCGACCTGCAATCTATGCTGGTCTACAAAAACGGTGCAGCGAATTCGGGCTGGACACTTCCTGCGAATGACACGCTAACAATCTGGACTGCGCTAGCTGCGGTGCGTCCAACGGGAGGGACTGTGGCGCAGGGTCTGGATAGCTTGAAGAAAGAGATCGAAAAGGCAGCATCTTGGTACCGCGGACCGAGGGACCATGGACTCTGTTTGGGCGATTGCATGGGAACTAGGGGGAATGTGAACAAGAGCGTTAGTGAAACCCCCGACCTTTCTGACCTATCACTATTGGTCGCATACTTTGTCGGACAGCCCAGGCCAACCCTTCCCAGCTGCGTGGAAGCTGACATGGACGGAAGTGGCATTCTCGATCTTTCAGACCTCTCCATTCTTATCGCATATCTGACCATCGAACCTCGACCAACACTTCCGAACTGCTAGTGATTTGGATAGGCAACAAGTAGAAACTGGAGATTAGAATGAAGAAAGTCGTTGTCCTGTTCATAGTGGTCCTGCTCACCACGTGCCAGTGGGCATTTGGCGCGATTACGAAACCGGTCGAACAGAACGGATGGCTCGAAGTGTCTCCGTCGTCGATTGGATACCCGGAATACACCAAGCCGGGTGTTGAGAAGCAGTACACAGTAACAGTGAGAAATCCGTTTGATAGCATTCTCTTAGTGCTGGCAATCGCCCCGTATGAGGATTCCGCGAAGCCGTCGGCGCCAAGCGGATGGCTGGGGATCAGCGGGACATTCACTGAAATTCCTGCACATGATTCACGAAATCTGACCCTTGAACTTAATAACGGTGGGGTGGTAATGTCATCGCACCCCACCAGATTGTATGGCCGAGTTGTCTTCACACTGCAGTTGATGGGTGAGGTTGCCACTGAACAAGGAACTTTGCCGATAAACTTCACGGTTTGCGATACCATCGTATTCCCAGTCTGGGATACGGTGGTCACTACCTGTGCAATGCCACTGACGATCGGTTCCAATGGGAACCTTGGGGCGCACGGGATCGGCGGAGCGAATCTCAATTTTCCGCAGCCGTCTCCGGAATGTGATACCGGCGAAAATAATCCGGGGAATGCCGCTGTCTACTTATTTGATGCATCTCCTGTGGTCCTCAGGAAAGTTGGCGATAGTGTGGTCGGATCATGGTCCGTGTACGATGGCGATATCTCTTCGCCCAACGGCTTTAAGCCGCTTTTCCCCAGTTCGAATCGCGGGTATTTCAGCGCCGCTCGATGGGAAGGTTACAATACCGGGACATTTTGCACGGCTGATTCTCTGGTGAAGGTCGAACGAACTGTCTATGCGCCAGCCGGGACCTTCAATGCGGATAGCTGTCATTTCGTTATCATGCGCACGCGGTACTACCCGTACATGATTAGCTCGAGCGTGAATGGACTAGCGATCGGAGACGTCTTCGACTTCGATATACCAAGTGATTCGGGTGGAATAGGAAATGTGGGCGGAGTGGACGCTAGTCGTAGACTTGTCTATGCGAGGGGGTACAAATCGGGTTCTGTTGGAACCGCATGCTATGACAACAGTTTTCGCTATGCTGGAGCAGCACTCTTGGCATATAACACGAGGTCCTGCGCCGGCGACACGATGTTGTACGGTGGCTATAATGCGGCAAATGATAGTTTTATCTATCCAGCCGGAAGGTTCGACGCCGAGCAGCTCTGGGCTAGCATGCAAACGATGGGCTATTCCACCGAATCACGAATTACTGATTTACATTCTGTACTCACCTACACGAATGGCTCTTCTGATCAGGGATTCACGTTACCCGCAAATGACACTCTTACCGTCTGGACCGCCATCGCGGTCGTACGGCCCGCTGGTGGAACATCCGCGCAAGCGCTCGACAGCCTCAAGAGAGAGATCGACAAAGCTCGGCGATGGTGGCGGAATTTCTGTGTCTGTTGCTTTAGCTGCTGTTACTTCAAAACCGGAAACATTGCGACGCACCCCTGGGAAATTCCGAATCTGACCGACCTGTCCTACTTGATCGCTTACCTGACGACAGAACCAAGGCCGGTGTTAGGGTGCATGCATGAAGCAAACGTCAATGGATCTGGTGGCATTGATCTATCCGACCTCTCGCTCTTGATTGCGTACTTCATCGAGACTCCGCGTCCGGAACTCCCATACTGTCCGCTATGAGTTCAGGTGAAGGAAAGAGGCACCGAGTTATTATTGGAGGAGAAGATGAACAAATCAGTTTTTCTGATCATAGTTGTGGTGCTTACCGCGTGCCAGATGGCGTTTGCTGCAAGCACCAAGCCGGTCGAACAGAACGGATGGCTCGAAGTGTCTCCATCGTCGATCGGCTATCCGGAATACACCAAGCCGGCTGTGGAGAAGCAGTATACGCTCATGTTGAAGAACGTCGGGCCGCTGACCATAACTATCCCAGTGGTCACTCCCTTTGAGGATTCCGCCAAACCATCGGCGGCGCCAGGATGGCTCGGCTATGGCACGCTTCCAGGCGATATTCTGCCCGGTGATTCAACTACGATGGTGTTGGAGCTCAACGACGGCGGTGTTGTAATGAGCTCTGCTCCAACTCAATTATTCGGCAGACTGAGATTCTACTTTGGTCCGTCGGGTGACTCGCTCGACCTCCCGATCAGCTTTATAGTCGCCGACACGATAGTTTTTCCGGTCTGGGATACGGTGACAACTCAGTGCGGCATTCCGCTCACAGTTGGAACCAACGGGAACCTTGGTGCGCATGGCATCGGAGGGGCGAATTTTGGTTTCTGGCAGACATCACCAGAGTGTGACACTGGAGAGAATAACCCCGGGAACGCGGACATTTATCTTGCCGATGCCTCGCCGGTGATCGTCCGTCGTGCAGGGGTCGGCAACTATATCGGCTCCTGGTCTGTTCATAGCGGTGACGTTACTTCGCCTAATGGCTTTAAGCCACTTTTCCCCAGCCCCAACCGCGGGTATTTCAGCGGCGCTCGATGGCAGGGGTACAATTCAGGCATATTTTGCACGACTGATTCGCTGGTGAAACTCGAACGAACTGTCTGGGCGCCGAACGGAGCGACCAACAATGACAGCTGTAAGTTTGTCATTATGCGAACCAGGATCTTTCCGTATTCGATCGGAATGAGTGTAAGTGGATTGGCGATCGGTGATGTGTTTGACTGGGACATCCCGAGCGATTCGGGTGAGCTGCTTAATATCGCCGGAACCGACCCGACGCGCCGACTAGTCTATATGCGCGGGTTTGATTCAGCCGACCCAGGAACAGATTGCTACAACAATTCCCTTCGTTATGGAGGGGCGGCCTTGATTAAAATGCACATGAAGGACTGTGTAGGCAACACGACGCTTTTTGCCGGTTACAATGCGGCCAACGACAGCTTTGTCTATCCGGCTGGCGGCTTTGTGCCGCAACAGCTCTGGGAGAACATGCAGTCGACCGGCTATTCCAACGAATCCCGCATTGCTGACCTTCACTCGATGCTCGTCTACAAGAATGGCGCCGCCAATGCAGGTTTCACCCTTCCGGCGAATGATACATTGAATATCTGGACTGCTATCGCGGTCGTTCGGCCAACTGGGGGAACTACGGCGCAGGGATTGGACAGTCTGAGGAAAGAGATCGACAAGGCCTTTGCCTGGTCCAATAATGTTGCAACTTGTTGTTGCGGTTGTTGTGAGCTTACCCGAGGAAACGTCATTTCCATTCCATGGACAACACCTAACCTATCCGACCTCTCATACTTGATCGCCTATATGACTGTGACTCCTCGACCGGTGATCTATTGCTTTGCAGAGGCAGATGTAAACGGTTCCGGTGACATTGACATTTCAGACCTGTCACTGCTGATAACGTTTCTCACGGTGACACCCCGACCAACTCTGCCGCCGTGTCCATTCTGATTTATCGAGTCTCACGATTGAAAAAAGCCGGCCACGTGGCCGGCTTTTCTTCTGGTGGAACTACCAGTATGACGAAGAAAGGATTATGCTGATTTACGACGACGAATTATCCCCATCCCAACCAATCCAGTTCCAAACAGCAACATCGAGATCGGCTCCGGTACCGGCGCCGCGCTGACAGTCAACCGTCCATCGGATCGGAACTGCGTGTAGCCAGCCGGTGGCATATTGTCGGGGAGGTAACATTCCGGAATGAAGCCGGCAAGCATCAACGAACCAAACCCGGTGGTCGGAGAGGTGAAGGTGTGATTAAACGAGGCGCAACCCCAGATCCCCATATCGGCGATCTGTCCCTGTAACCAGGAAGCTCCGCCCGCCAGATCATTCAGCGAAAAGATGTGGCTGAAATTGAGATTCGGGATCGGCATGTTCACCATTGGCAGAGAAAGCCCTGAAATACTCAGATCCCAGGCCCATTCCTGCGAGGGATTCCCCATCATATCGGCAAGCGACGGGTAGCCGGGGTCGTAGGTGAAGCTGAAATTGAGCATTGCCGCGGTGTTGAATCCCTGTCCTGCCAGGGCAGGATTCAGTCCGAAGGTCTCGATTACGTGGCCGGAGCTTTCATAGGCGGCCGCACCACTGAAATTGGTTGCAGTGAAGGTGAACGCCGAAGCGGTTCCAGGCAAAACGATCACCATGATCGCCAACGCCGAAAGCGCTGCAGCCATAAGGAGTTTTCTCATGCTACCTCCAATGAAGGGTTAAGGTCTGGGTAAGTGCCTGACCCCCCATAGTGCAAAGAGTGTACCTACTTTGTCTTTTATCCTGTATATTCTTTGGACAGCGGATATTACCGGGCGATCCGCGACCAGAACCGCGCATACTTGCCAAACCACAAACGGATCGAAGCGTGAAAAAAGCGAAATACGTCCATGGGACCAGCCCGGATGAGCAAGCGAGACTGGCTCAGCTCAACGCCCTGACCAACCCGAAATTCATCGAGTTCCTCAATGTCCGCTCAACCGACATGGTGCTGGAGATCGGCGCAGGTTTGGGGATACTCGCGTCACAGGTTGCGGATGTTGCGGCTAACGGACAAGTTCTCGCCGTTGAGTTCTCGCCGGAGCAGATCGCGCGACGTCACGGCTGTCGACTCAATCTCCATTTCATTCGTGGCGACGCGCATCATCTCCCCTTTGAAGATAATACCTTCGATGTTGTCTACTGTCGGTATGTCCTCGAGCATATGGCCGATGCGCTGCATGTCATTTCTGAAGCGCGGCGCGTGCTGAAACCTGGCGGGAGATTTCTGGCGCAGGAGAATAATATCGCTGTCAATTTCTTCTATCCGGAATGTCCGCGCTTTGAACCGGTCTGGCTCAAATTGGCGGAGTTACAGGAGAAGCTGGGGGCCGATGCTCATGTCGGGAAAAAGCTCTTTGCCTATTTCAGGCAGGTCGGATTCAAGGAAACCTCGATCTCGCTGGCCGAAGAGTTTCACCATGCCGGAATGAGCAGTTTCCAGTTCTGGGTGGAGAATCTGGCCCGGATCATCCAGGCCAGCCGGGAGGATTTCATCCGATTTGGAATTCTGACCGGGGAAGAGATCGATGCCGGCGTGGCGGAAGCTATGTCGTTCAGTCGCTTACCCGATGCCGCCGCCTATTTTTACTGGAACCGGGCGGTCGGAACGAAGTAGCATTTGACCCCATTTTCGACCCTATCTGACATCGAATCAACGAAATCGGACAATCAAAACAATTTAAGTTGTTGATTAACAACCGGTTTTCGGCGTGCAAAATATATTCGGCCAAGCATCACATTCACTAAACATCCTTCAGTATCCTGCCGTATAATACGATATACTGACTCTACCAGAGTTAGAAAGGTGAATTATGGATGCAATAGATCGTGACATTCTGAATATCCTTCAGCAGGATGCCCGTATCCCCAACAATGAGATCGCCAAACGTGTCGGAATTGTGCCGTCGGCGACTTCGGAGCGGATCCGGAAACTTGCTTCCAAAGGATTGATCTCAAACTACGAAACACGCCTGAACTCAAAGTCGCTCGGCTTTGGATTGGTCGCGTTCATTTTTGTGCGCTCGCAGGAACCGGTCTCCGGTTATCCGACCGCCGACAAACTCACGGCAATCCCGGAAGTACAGGAAGTCCACAACATCGCCGGCGAAGATTGCTACCTGATCAAAGTGCGCGTGCGAGATACCGAATATCTCAGTCACTTCCTGCGCGAGAAGATCGGGTCGATCCCTGAGGTCAACAGCACGCGAACGATCATCGCGCTCGAGACTTTTAAAGAGACCTCGAATCTTCCGATTCAATTGATCGGCACCGGGAACGGATCAAACGGAAAATCCGGCGACCAGGTGAAATAGAATGACCATCGGAAGCAGTCACGCTGGAGCATCACGTCTTCAGGTGGCGCTCGCCTTCGCGGCGGTCTATGTCATCTGGGGTTCGACCTACCTGGCGATCCGCTTCGCAGTCGATACGCTTCCGCCTTTTCTGATGATGGGGACGCGCTTCCTTTTGGGAGGCGCGTTCTTTTATGTCTGGGTGCGGATGTCCGGCGAACCGATCCCGACCTGGCGACAAGTTCGTTCGGCCAGCATCGTCGGGATCCTGATGCTCTGTTGCGCGACCGGCGTGGTCGGTTGGGCAGAGCAGTTCGTTCCGTCCGGACTGACCGCCCTGATCATCTCCGGCGCTCCCGCCATTTTTGTCCTGATCGAGTGGCTTCGCCCGCGCGGCAACAAACCAAACCTGCTGACTATTGTCGGATTGGTCATTGGCTTTACCGGCACTACAATCCTGATCGGCCCTGATCAGATCCTATCCGGAACGGTGGACCACAAATATTTCATTGGCGCGATAGCGATCATGGTGGCTTCGGCTTGCTGGGCCGGCGGATCAATCCTGTCTCAGCATATTGAGATGCCGAAATCGATGCTGACTGCGGCGGCAGTGGAATTGTTGGTCGCCGGGGGAGTACTGGTGCTGTTCGGACCATTGATCGGAGAGCGAGTCGTTTGGGAGACGGTTTCGCTCAAATCGGTTCTGGCGCTTGGCTACCTGACTGTCTTTGGTGCGCTCGCTTTTGCTGCATACGTATTTCTGTTGCGAGTTTCCACACCGGCCAAGGTCTCGACCTATGCCTATGTGAATCCAATTGTCGCAGTCATTCTGGGGACAACTTTGGGTGGGGAGAAATTCGATGCCCGCATGGGGATTGCATCGGTGATCATTATCGGCGCGGTTGCCTTGATCACGATCGCCAAATCAGTGCGGAGAGATCCCGAAGTATCACCGACCGCCGCCGCTGTACCGGTCGACTCCGAAGTGTAGCTGCTATTCCTTGCCGACGCGGCTCGATTCCGACGGTTTCCTGGGTGCCACCATCACCGACTTCTCTCGTTCAACTACCACCAGCCCCGGTTTGGCTTTGGCCGGTTTGCGGACATACCGCCGCTCAGTATAGATCACCGGCACCAGCGAGTCATTTTTCGCTTTGCTGAAAAACGCGGCGATCGCGGCGGTTTCTTCTATCTCCGCTTTGGATGGCTCAAACGATTTGTTCGGGAATTTTATCACCACATGCGACCCGGGACATTGCTGGGTATGGAACCAGAGTTCATATGGCTTGGCAAAATCAAAGGTTGTCCGGTCGTTGTCGGAGCCATCGCGCCCAACAAAGATAGTCAGTCCGGTGGAAAGATGATACGGCTTGTAGGGGAGACGTTGCGCCGGAGCCGAGCTTGGACCCGCCACGCGCGGACGAAGCGATTCCAGCTCTGCGCGGTATCGCTCGATCGCCTGTTCATACTGCCGATCCAGCGCATCGGCGATCTCCCGAAGTTCTTCCAGTTCTCCTCGGGTTATCTCCAGACGACGTTGCAGCAGGTCGAGCCCTTCCCGTCCTTTGCGGTAGCGCCGGAAGTATGATTCAATATTCTCCTGCGGAGCGAGCGCCTGCTCGAGTGGAATGGTCATTCTCTGCGAATTGTCGGCAATGACATCTTCGAGCTCGATCGTGGTCATTCCTCGTTTCAACTTATCAAAGTTGATCTGGAGCAATTCGCCAAGCCGCTTGTAACGCTCGAAATCCTGCGCCTCGGTAATATCATGTTCAAGCTTGTGTATGCGACGATCCAGCTTTTTGATCGCTGAGCCGACCAGATCGATAGTGGTCTTTCGCTCATCCCGCTCTTCGGTTTTGTCCTGACGGCGCGAGGCGCCGGTCATGATCGCCATCGAGAGCGATTTCAACTTCTCCGGCTGTTCATCGATGGATGACAGTTTGAACGGATATGCCTCCGGGGTTCCGGCGATAGAGTAGAGATAGCCTGATTCCGGTTCCGCAAAGCGGGTCACTATCTCGCCGATGGCAACGACCAGCTTATTGATCTGTTCCGGTTCTATCTCTTCCAGGTCATGATCGGAGGCTCCTGCTCGGAAGGCGACCTCGCGCGCCAGCGTTCTATTGAATCCGACAATCGACTTTTCGAGATAAATGGTCAGAGGGAGAGTGGGGGAGTCGTCCGCTGTATCCTTAATAGACTGTTCCAATTGCTCTGAAGTGATCCCTCTGGGGTCGATTCGCCCCGGCATGACGGGCACTTCGTATCGCTCGCCTTCTTTGAAGTCACGGTTGCGCAGCGTTCCCTGTTTGCCGAACTGGTGATCCAGCCGCCAGACATTGCCATTCGTTCCGATCGCTTCAATAACGACCGTCTCAGTTTTGCCGTCGTTTTCCACTGTCAGGTAGAAGACACGATCCAAAACCGGCTGGCTGACTTCAACTACAGTTGCGCCAGCCAGATCGAAGATCGGCCAGGGCTTTTCGCGAGTCTCGATCTTCACTTTTGAACCAGGGACTATATAATAGCCCGAGCCTGCCGGGTGGAAGATCGATGCGATCGCCCAAAGACCGCTCTGACTCTTCACGAAAAAGTAGGCCGACCGTTCCTTCTTGTAGAACTCTGTATTGACAATTCTGCCGCCGGTCAGTTCGCGTTTCATTTCCGTGACCAGCGAAAGGATATGGAGTGCTGTTTGCATGGCGCGAATATAGCGGCGCCGCCCGATTGCTACAAGTCTCAATTGACCGGACCGTCTGCCCCTCCTATACTAAAGGACTAACCAACGTTTAAAGGAGATACAATGAAATACGGCGCAAGAAATCGGATAGTCGGAAAAGTCACTTCCGTGAAAAGCGGCGATATCATGTCGCTGGTGAAATTCGACGTGACTAGCCCACACACGATGGCTTCGGTGCTGACAACTGAGTCGGTCGAAGAATTGGGTCTAAAGCCGGGCGATGAAGTGGAACTGATCGTCAAAGCGATCCATGTCCTGCCGGTGAAAAAATAGGCATGGCTCAATTCTGCTTGCGCTGGTAGTAAGCAAATCCCATCTCGCCGGTCTCCGACTCTTCGTAGAGCTCGAAACCTTCATACTGGCGTACCGGTATGAGGATCATCTCTGGCGTGTACCATCGACTGAACTCCGGCTCGCGAGCAAGCTCATATTCGGTGAGGAACCACCCCATGGTGACCGCATAGCCGGCCGCGCCTCCGGCAATGATATAGTCCGGTTTACGGCTCAGGACATATTTCCCATCACCCTTTTCGTGGCCGGGTACATCCTGCCACCGTGCCACTTTCGGCGGATCTTTCCGTTTGGCGATCGTACGATCATTCAGTCCTAGCATATCAATAAACCGATGGTCAGGCGCATAATACGGCGTCGAGCCGGCAGTGTTAAGCGCGATAAGACTCCCTTTCGGGAAGGTGGCATTGATATACTCGCCGACTATACGTCCAAGAAAGGCGGCGCCATCTTCATGCTTGGCCCGTGCGACCAATGCGGGCGGGAAGATCATTTGCAAACAGAGGAGCAGAATGATAATTGGAAGTGCGGCCATCCCCAGATTTCTTCGTCGGCTCGAGATAAGGGGGCGAAGGGCGTCTGCAATCAGAAGCGCACTCAGCGGGATGATCGGAACCATGAAACGGAACGCCGGCATATGATCCCCGCCGACCAAAACGATATAGCCAAGATGCGCCGCCAGGATCATCAGGAACAGCGTATGGCGTGATTGCCAAACTCTCTGCACTTTCAGCCAGATTATCGCGAGCAAAGTAAGCGGCAAGAGATAAGGGAGTGAGAATGCATAGTCGCGAAGATACTCCAGCCCTCGCCAGATATTGGAAAGCATGACCGTCCCTTTGACATATGCTGGATTCGGGAGCCAGTCACCGTAGTAGGAATAACGCCAAAGAAGAAACGAACCAAAGCAGAGGAGAAAGGCGGCAATCGCGAACTGCATCGCTTTGCGATTGTACACGGCCATCCATGCGAGCGCACAGACGAAGTAGAGTGGGCCATCTGGGCGAGTCATGGACAGCAAAGCAAAGAGTAGTCCGGCGGCGACCGCCCCACGCATGCCTACAGTCTCAGTGGACAAAGTCTGCCAGATCGAAAGCAGTAGCAACAGCGCAAACAGTACCGGCTCCAATCCACCGATCGACCAAATGATCATCGGCAGCGAACTGAGCATTACCAGAACCGCCAGCATGGGAGTGATCTGATCATCTGGATATTGCTGTCGACAGAACCTCCACCCGACACATCCGACGGCTATGAGGCTGCCGATACCGAGCCATTTGGTTGCCATCACCGGGTCGATTCCGGCTATCCCGAGCAGGCTGACCAGCATCACCCAGAGAAAATTGCTGTACCCTTCCACTCGTTCTCCTGGATTCCAGACCAGACCGTGTCCATGCAGAAAATTCTGCACATAGCGCAAAGAGATGAATGCATCATCGTGGTAGAACTTCTGGAATGAGACATAGTCGATCAGAGAAAGCAGGAGTGCAATCAGGAGCAGGGTGATCGGGAGAAATTTGGAGAGGTTGGTCATGTCACGTTGTCTGTTTGCTTTGAAGAGTAAGATAACGCATTGCGGTGCAAGCCGCCAGCCCCTCATTTCCGGATGTGGCCGGGTCCCGCCGGAAAAATACTGCTTGCCAACTGGACCCAGCCTTACCACTTTACCGGCAGAACTTAGATCCGTTGGGGGTGGCGTAATAACGACCGCCTGAGATCATACCCCCTCGACCTGATCCGGGTAATACCGGCGTAGGGAAACGGAGATGCGTGTTAATCACATCCCCCGTGCCTGATTTTCCCAGGCTTACCTATCGATTCAGGACGGAATCTTGCAAACCTATTCTGCGAGGTTACTGTCATGAAACGTCTCTTTCACTCGATTCTCAGCCTATGGCTGCTGTGTATCGCTCTGCCGATATCGGCATCCGCCCTGTCCGGCAAGGTAGTCGACCCGGAGGGGAACCCTTTGGTTGCCGTCTCGATCGTCACCGACCGGTCCGGTGTCGGCACTCAGACCGATAGTTCCGGACAATTCCAACTCCCCTCTATTGAGGAGGTCACCCGCATTACGTTTTCATCGGTGGGTTATGAAGCAAAGCAGTATGCGATCGACCGGGTACCATCGGTAGTCACGCTGCAGCCGATCTATTATCGCACTCGTGATATCCTGATCAGTTCCGATCGGGCACGCGAGGGAGTCACGCCGGTTCCGTTTGAGAATCTCTCTCAGGATGAGATCGCGCGGGACTATACGGTTGGCGAATTTCCGCTCTTGCTCGAGTCGACGCCGAATCTTTATTCGTATGCCGATGCCGGTTCTTCGCTCGGCTACAGCTATATGTCGATCCGCGGCTTCAACGACAAGCGGGTTTCCGTCTATATCAATGGAGTCCCGCTGAATGACCCGGAGGATCAGGCGACTTACTTTGTCGATCTCCCCGATTTTGCCGCCACGGTCTCCGATATCCAGGTGCAGCGTGGGGTTGGCAATTCGCTGTATGGCGATGCCTCGTTCGGTGGCTCGGTCAATATCGCTTCAAACTCATTCGCGCGGGAACGTCAGGCCCGCATTACTACCGGCTATGGTGAGTATAGGTCCAACGGTAAGACAGTAGGTGAAGTAACCAAACAGTCAATTGAGTACGCTTCCGGCCTGATCGATGGCCGCTGGGCATTTGCCGGACGGTTTTCGCGGCAGAACTCAAGCGGGTACCGCCACAATAGCTGGTACGAAGGGTGGGCGTACTATTTCTCGCTGGCGAGGCTCACGCCGAAATCGACCACTGATCTCCAGATCTACGGCGGCCCCATGCGGATGCATCTCGCATACTATGGTACTCCGCGAGAAGTGCTGAAGGTAGATCGCCGCACGAATTATCTGTCATACGACAACGAAACTGACAATTTCAATCAGCCGCACTACCAGCTGCACAATGTGTTTGAAGTCAATGACAAGGTGACGTTGACCAACACGCTCTACTATATTCGCGGCAAAGGGTATTATGAGCAATTAAAGCAGTCGGCAGCGTACAGCGATTACAATATTCGATCGGACCAGGTTAACACAGACACTCTGACCGGTGAGCCGTTTGAATCCGGCAATATCGCCCGGCAGATCTGGGTGGCCAAAGATCAATATGGCTGGAACCCGCGTCTGGATATCGACCATGCAGCCGGACGGCACTCAGTCGGTGGCTCATTCTACTACTTCAGATCGGATCACTGGGGGCAGGTGATTTTCGCGGAGAACGTAAACTCTACCCTCTCTCCGGGGCATAGATTTTACCAGTATTTCGGCGACAAGTATGTCGGCTCGCTTTATCTGCAGGAGCAATACGCGCTGACGCCGAAACTGGGAATGCTGGCTACTGCACAACTTCGCTATCAGAAATATCAGTTCGACCAGGTGAAGATGGGAGCATTCAAAGGGTACGATTACGATCTGGACTGGCTCTTTTTCTCGCCGCGTCTCGGATTCACCTATACCCTGACACCGGCAGTCAATCTGTTTGCCAATGTGGCGGTATCATCGCGGACACCTACCGATGCTGAGATCTATGACGCCAATGACCCCAGTATTATGCCATCGCTGGAGATCGAAGATCGGCAGGTGAACGGAAGCGATACGACCTACACTTTCGGCGACCCGACCGCAGAGTCAGAGCGAGTGGTTAACTACGAACTGGGGGCAAAGTATCGCGACAACAAGAAGATGTTCGGGTTGAATCTCTTCTGGATGGACTTCCGTAACGAGATCATCCCGTATGGCGGCATCAACCCAAATACTGGACTGGCGATCACCACCAATGCCGATCGGTCGGTGCATGCCGGTATTGAGCTGAGCGGTGAACTCAATCTAGATGACCACTTCACACTTGGCGGCAACTGGTCGTTTAATTACAATCGGGTCAAAGAGTATTCGATCACGCTACAACTGGAGGATGACTCCCCGTTCACGGTTGACCTTGCTGACAAAAAGCTCTCCGGCTTTCCGGAGTATCTCGGGAATCTGATGCTCGACTACAAAACTGGTCTGTTCCGTGCAACCTGGCGGACACGGTTTGTCGGTCGGCAATGGATGGAGCTGGTCAATCTCGAGAATCTGTCTATCGCACCGTATGCGACATCATCGATCTCTGCCTCGGCCAACTGGAACAAGTTTGCCGATCTGGGGACTTTGGTCTTTTCGGTCAGGGTTGACAACCTGTTCGACAAGAAATATGAAACCTCCGGGTATGGAGGCAATTACGCCTACACCGGTGACGGCAGTGTGGTGGTCGACGGCTGGGCAGAATATTATGTCGGCGCCGAACGGAATTTCTACCTCCAACTCGCACTGGAGCTGTTCTAAGGAATTATGCATCCGGTCGACTACGCGATCATCATTGCCTATCTCGCGGTGCAGATGTACCTCGGGGTGAGCCGTCGTATTCGACCGGATAGCTCGGCGACAGAACTGATCATAGGCGGGAGAGTGTTGACTCTCCCCGCGTTTGTCGCCAGTCTCGTCTCAACCTATTATGGCGGAATCCTGGGAGTGGGGGAGTATTCGTACAATTACGGACTCTCCAACTGGCTGGTGCTTGGCGTTCCGTATTATGTTGCGGCGCTGCTCTTCGCACTCTTTCTGGCACGCAAAGCGCGCGAAACAGAACTGCTGACTATCCCCGATCGTCTGGCGCAGGTCTACGGCAAACCAGCCGCTCTCGCCGGGGCGACCATCGTTTTTCTGATGGCGATCCCGGGCGCATATATCGTTATGCTCGGAGTGCTCTTCCAGATGCTCTTTGGCTGGCCTTTCTGGGTCGGCGTGTTGGCTGGGACAGGCTTTTCGACCATCTACGTATTCGCCGGTGGGTTCAGTGCGCTGATCCGGAACGACCTGATGCAGTTCGGCCTGATGTTTCTTGGGTTTGCCGTGCTGCTGATCTTCCTGATCGCGACCTACGGTGGCCTTGGCTTTGTCTCTGCCAATGTCCCCGATACACATCTTACCTGGCATGGGGGGCGCTCGATCTGGGCGATCGCGGTCTGGTATTTCATCGCCCTGACTACTCTGACAGAACCTGCCTTTTTTCAGCGATGTTACGCTGCCAAAACTCCTCAGATCGCCAGACGCGGGATCATTCTCTCTGTCTGCTGCTGGGCGATCTTTGATTTTATGACGACCTCGTGCGGCCTCTATGCCCGCGCGCTGCTGCCAGAACTTGCCGATCCGCTCGCCGCCTATCCAACTCTGGCCAATCAGGTCTTGCCGGTTGGGATCTCCGGGCTGTTTGCGGTCGCGATGCTGGTGACTGTCATGTCGACTGTCGACTCCTACTCGTTTATTGCGGCTTCGACCTTCAGCAACGATCTCCTCCGACGGATACGACCATTCGATGAAGCAAAGATCACCCGGATGACCCGGATCGGTCTTGGCGTCTCTACTCTGTTGGCGCTGGCGGTGGGGCTTTTCTTCAGGTCAGCGGTAGATATCTGGTATGCGTTTGGATCGATCGGGGCGCCGGCGCTTGTGGTGCCGGTGGTCAGTTCGTTTGTCGGGAAACGACGGTTCAGCGGGAGGTCGGCGATGCTCTCAATCTTGCTCTCAGGCGCGCTGTCGTTGGTCTGGTACCTCTCTTCGTATTGGCAGGGAGGGGAATATTGGCTGGGGATAGAGCCGATCCTGCCGGGGCTGGGGCTTTCGCTAATTCTCTATCTGCTTTTGGCCCGTCGACAGCATTAGTTGCCAGACGCCACTCAAAACCATATATTGGACCTCTATGAGCGACCATATTTACCTTTCCAAAGATGGCCGGATCAAGATGGAGTCGGAGCTCAAAAAGCTAAAATTTGAGGACCGTCCCCGGATCATTGCCGAGATCAAGCGGGCTATGGAGCTGGGCGATCTCTCCGAGAACGCCGAGTACCATGCCGCCAAAGAGGCGCAGCGCCATATCGAGCGGAAGATCGCCGAGATCGAGGATAAGCTGGCACGGGTCCGGACTGTCGATGTCGACAAGATCCCGAACGACAAGGTTTATCTCTTTTCCCGTGTGTTGGTCAAGGATTTGCGGGATGGTGAGGAGATCCTCTATACGATCGCCCCGGCGGACGAGGCAGATGTCGACAATGATATTATCTCGATAAAATCACCGATCGGCGCATCGTTGCTAGGGAAAGCGATCGGCGATGTAGTCCAGATCCAGGTCCCGGCCGGGATGCTCAAGTATGAGATCCTGAAGATATCGCGCGAATAGCCTGTCGGCCGTTTTCCGGCCAGCTACTCTTCTTCTTCAAAAAACTCGTTGTTGATCTGTTCTTCTTCGAAATATTCTTCGGCTTCTTCTTCGGGGTCGATGCCGGAGGCCAGGTTGGCGCATTCCAGCGAGCAGTAATATTCCGCCCCCTGTTTGACTGGTTTTCCGACGATCTTCTCGTTGCACTGATTGCAGAACATGCTTCTTACCTCAATACCCTCTGTTATTGGCCTGGTTGGTACCTTATCCGCCCCGCTCCGCGGGTCAGTCAGCCTCGCGGATTCCTGAGCCGACTATGAGTACAATCTGCCATGTTGACTGTCAATTGTTTTTTCACGGTCCGTCCCTACGGAACAGTAGTTGACGAACCGGGTCCAAATCCCGTTTACTGCATGGATATCGGCCGGATGGAAAAACTGAACGAATCCCCTCCGGCGGTGTTTGTCATATTCATAGCCAGGCCGCCCGGGTCCGCCCGATGAGGCGATAACAGCAACTGCTCACAGAAAGTTCTGGACCATGACTGAACGATTTTATGCCGAGAATATCACCCAGACGATCGGCGACACCCCCCTTGTCCGCCTCCAGCGGATGCCCCAGGAACGCGGGGTCGAGGCGACCGTGCTGGTCAAACTGGAGTTCCTCAATCCAACCGGCTCGGTCAAAGATCGCATGGCGGTCTATATCCTGGAACAGGCGATCCGTCGCGGCGACCTGAAACCGGGCGGGACGATCATCGAGGCGACCTCCGGTAATACCGGGGCGGCCGTTGCCATGTTTGCGGCGGTCAATGGATTCAAGGCAATCCTGACAATCCCGGACAAAATGTCCAACGAAAAGGTCGACACGCTCAAGGCGTTCGGCGCCCAGGTCCATGTCTGCAAAACGGCGGTACCGGCAGAATCCCCCGAAAGCTACTACGAAACCGCCAAACGACTCCACCGCGAGACCGACAATTCCTACATGATCGGGCAGTATTTCAATCTCGACAATATCGAGGCGCACTACAAGATCACCGGCCCTGAGCTGTACAAGCAGACCGAGGGGAAATTCGATGTGTTTGTCGGCGGGATCGGCACCGGCGGGACTGTCTCCGGGATCGCCAAGTATCTCAAAGAAAAGAACCCGAAAATTCAGGTGGTCGCCGCCGACCCGATCGGCTCGATCTACTACCAGTATCATAAAGACCGGACAATGATTGAGCCCCACACCTATCTGGTTGAAGGGATCGGCGAAGATATGCTCTGTCCGACCATCGACTTCTCTGTCATCGACCAGATCTACCAGGTGACGGACAAAGAGTGTTTTGCGGCGGGACGAGATCTTGCCCGCAAAGAGGGGATCCTGGCAGGTGGATCATCGGGTGCAGCAGTGCATGTCGCTCTAAAGCATGCCGCGACCCTGGACAAAGATAAGGTGGTCGTGGTGATCCTCCCCGATTCCGGGTCGAAATATATCAGCAAAATGTACTCCGATGGCTGGATGCGCGAGAAAGGACTCCTCTAATGGAGAGTAAAGATAAACGCTGGAAAAACTTCCGCTTCGAAACCAAAGCGATCCACTCAGGACAGATCGCGGCCGATCAAACCGGCGGCGTCACCCAGGCGATCTTCCCCAGCTCAACCTATCGGGTAGGCTTCCCCGGGGATGAATCCGGCTATGTTTATTCACGCTGGGCCAACCCAACGCGCGCGGCACTGGAAGAAATCCTGGCCGACTTGGAGGGAGGTTCGCACGGGTTTGCATTTTCATCCGGACTCGCAGCCCTCAATGCGGTACTCGACCTGCTTAAGTCAGGCGACCATGTGGTAGCGGTCGATGACCTCTATGGCGGCACCCGGCGCCTGTTTGAAAGACTGATGCGCAATTTCGGGCTCGATTTCAGCTATATCGATGGGACCGATCCGGCCAATTTCGAAAAGGCAGTCAAGCCGAACACCAGACTCTTCTGGACTGAAACCCCGACCAATCCGCTGCTCAAGATCATCGATATCGCCGCGGTTTCCGCGATCGCTAAAAAGCACAATATCCTGCTGGCAGTAGACAATACATTCGCCACCCCGTATATCCAGCGCCCGCTGGAATTGGGAGCGGATATTGTCCATCACTCCGCCTCCAAATATCTGGGCGGGCATTGCGATGTTATCGCCGGAGCGTTGATAGTCAAAGATGAAGCGCTCGCCGAGCGAGTCCGCTTCAACCAGTTTGCGGTTGGTGGCGTGCTTGATCCATTCCAGTCATGGCTGGTGATTCGCGGACTGAAGACCCTGCATCTTCGCATGGAGCGCCACTCCATCAACGCGATGAAAGTGGTGGAGTACCTTGAGACAGTCGATGCTGTCGACAAGATATTTTTCCCTGGCGCCGATGGAAAGCAGGTTGCGAACGGGATGACTATGCCGGGCGGGATGGTTTCGTTTACGGTTAAGGCGGATTTTGAGAAAGTGAAGAAATTCGTCACCGCGACCAAAGTGTTCATTCTGGCGGAGTCATTGGGCGGGGTAGAGTCGTTGATCAATCACCCGGCGGCGATGACCCATGCCTCGATCCCGAAAGATGTTCGTGAAGCGAACGGTATCACGGATAATCTGATCCGTCTGTCGGTCGGGATAGAGCACGCGGATGATCTGATCTCGGACCTGACGCACGCCTTCGCGGCAATGAAATAGTCCTGAGTATTGGCAAACAAAAAGGGCTGGTCGACTGACCAGCCCTTTTCATTTGTGAGTGGCTCTGCTTAGAGACGAAATTCAAGGATCAGTTTTCCTTCGAATCCGCCGACGCGTGCTCTGACTGGGGCCTGGTCGTAGGATGTGCCTTCGAAAACATTACCGCTGATGTTCTGCTGTGTGTCTGCTCTTCCAGTGGTCGAGTTGTTGCCGGGGAGATCCAAGTGCCGATAATACGCGGTTCCCGCAAGGGAAGCCCATGCGTTGA
Source organism: bacterium (assembly GCA_016708025.1). Lineage (NCBI taxonomy): Bacteria > bacterium. The sequence continues at coordinate 576,940 of JADJGQ010000002.1, forward strand.
TCCGCATACTACACCCCAGACCAAACATCGCGCCAAATTTCCAGCTATGACCACCACTGGATGATTCTCCAAATGATTCGCTGCTCCCCGGTTCCAGTGACGGATACCTATTACTAAGATCGGGCGGCAGACTGAGTCGCACGGCGCTAAGTCCGACTGACAGATAGGGGGCGAGGCGGGCACCCTGCTTCGTTGATAACGCGAATTGATATCCGAGCGTGATTGGATAGACTACCAGCGAATTACTGCCACCCACTGCATCCGACAACGGTTCGCGCGACAGTGTCGTGTCTGCAAAAAGGGTGTAAGTGAAATCCGGCCATCGCTGAATCCGCTCGATATCAAGAAAGAGTGAGTGTCGGCTGGAAAGCGTATACCTGGCGCCCAGACCGAAAACCGGCGTGAGATCGTCGGTTTCGTTGTAAACCGCATCTGAGGCTGATTGTGTTAATCCGCCAATCAGTCTTATTGACACAGGTGTGCGGGCATCGGATGAGCTAATACCCAACATCAGGCTGAATATGAGCAGAAAGAGAAGCTGTTTGAGCGCCGGACTTCGCATGAGAATTCCCCAGTTTGAACCGCTATCTTGTTGCAAGATAATGGCTCGGCCCAGGGTGAGCAAGGAAATATCAAGTTTGAGGGAGGGAGCGTGCGCGCGCCGTTCGTTGCCGATGAATCAAAGATTATGTGAGTCTCTGATAGTCGCCACGCAGCGCCCTAACATATTGATTGGCAATCGGGTATTCAAATCAGAACGTGGACGGGGCAAAAAATTCTACAAAAAAATATGTAAAACGTGGACACTTTTCGGACATGATTGCGTTATAACAGATGCGTTACCTTTAGCTTTTCTTATGTTACCTCTTTAAGAAAATTAAGGCGCTGCGGGAATCCCACAGCGCCTTAATTATTTCCAGCTCACCGCATCATCATGGTAAGCCGTTATTTTCCAAAAACTTACTGAGCGTCCATCAACTCCAGCTCAAAAATCAGAGTCGCATCGGGCGGAATATACCCCGGATAGCCGCTCTTGCCGTAAGCGAGTGTCGGAGGGATGATCAGTTCCCGCTTGCCGCCGACCTTCATCCCGACAATCCCTTCTTCCCAACCATCAATTACCTGCTTGGCGCCAAGAGTTATGACGTACGGCTGACCGCTCGGGCGGGAGCTGTCGAATTCTTTGCCGCGTTTGCCATTGTCATTGAGCCAGCCGGTGTAGTGGACCGCCACACGCATCCCGGTGCGGGCCTCGGCACCTTCGCCAACCTTATGATCGATAATCTGTAATCCGGATTTGGTAGTGACCACTTCGGCCTTCTTTTCTGCGGGGGTGGCCGCGCTATCGGCCTTTTCGGCCGGTTTCATCTCAGTTTTTTCGGCTTTGGGGTCGGCCGCCTTTTTCGTGGTGTCGGCGCTGTTCGCACAGACCACCGCTCCAAGCAGCGACATCAGGGCTATCCCGAGGACCAGTCTTCTCATTGAATTGTCTCCTATCTTGAGTTCTTCAGCTATCGTTTTGACGGCCTGGCGGCCGGAATCGGAAAATACATGATAGGGGGGAGGCAGTTCCAGCAGAAAATGAGTCTAATTGGCCGGAAAAACGCGGGGGAGAGGGAAATTTCCGGAAAATAACGGAAAAAGTCGTATTCGATGACAGTCGGGTGACATACGGAACGGCCGGTTTTGTAGCTTAGTCTTAGCTTTTTCATACGACCCTTAGGAAATATTGAAGCGCCGCCCATACCAGCGGCGCTTTAATTATTTGGGGGATCGGCCCCGATTGCACAGCAGCCCCAGACCGTGTAGATTACCGATAGAAGAACTGAACACCTTGCACTGGGATTCTCATGATCTTGAAATGGCTGTTGGTTTGCATCGCCCTTGTCTCATCGCCTCTTCTGGCTTTCGCCCAATTCCCCGCCAATGTCGACTCGGTCTACACTTTCATGAAATACAATTCAGTGCATCGACTGGAGGTTGACTGGCAGCCGATCGACAGCTCGTTTGCATCGAATATCAAGTCCGCCGCAACGCTCGAAGATACCATGCGCTGTTTTGTGGAAGTACTGCGTGCGCTTGGTGATGTTCATTCGCAGATCTTCCTGAATGATCAGTATTTCGGACACTATGCGGCTCCTGACAAATACACGCGATCCAAAGTGAAGTCACTCACAAAGCGGGCGAACGACGAAACGAATCATATTTTTGCTTCCACCTTAAAGTCAGGGTACGCGTATATTCGGGTGCCGGGGATGCAAGCAGCAAACATTGACGACATCAATCTCCTGGCTACGCAGGTCTACGCTTCTATTAGTATGCTGTCCACGCATAACCGAAAAGGGTTCGTAATAGATCTTAGATTGAACGGCGGCGGCAATCTTTATCCTATGCTGGCCGGCTTGAGTCCACTTCTCGGAGACGGCGTGGTCGGGTACGAAATGACCCCCGATGACAGCGTAGCCCGTGTATGGGAGCTGCAAGGCAGCGATTTTGTTATCGGCGGGTATCGGGCCACAGATCTGGCGCCGGAGTCCGTACTGAACCTGACATCCCTTCCTGTCGCGGTGTTGATCGGCCCGGTGACACGGAGTTCGGGGAGCGCGACTGCGATCGCGTTCAAAGGACGGCCGAATACGATTCTCATCGGTGAACCGACCGCCGATGGTTACACCACATCCAACGGCTATTTTCAGTTTGCGCCGAATCTCTGGATGAACTTCGCGACGACCTTCGTAGCTGACAGGAACAAGGTGGTCTATCGGCATGCGGTAGAGCCTGACACCGTGGTCGCGAAGTATGATTACTTTGATTTGCTTGAAGCTGACGCAAAGATCGCGGCGGCTGTGAAGTGGTTGCGAAAGCACTAGGCAATCGGCAGGCCGGCTCGCGTCCAATTCTGGATGCAACAAATCCACTTTTTCATCGTCTATTTCTCCAACGGTACGCCACTGTTCATTATCCGGAGAAAAACGCATGCATCGACGAACTTTCCTCACCGCGGCCTCATTGACTGTCGGCACAGCGATTATCGCCCCGACACTTCTGGCACAGTCCGACACCACGCAACAGAAACCCGCAGCCCCGCCTAAACCGCCACGTTTCGCCGATGATCTGGTAAAAGATTTCGTTGCCGCCGGACATAATGACCTCGTCAAGGTCAAGGCGATGCTGGCGGAGAATCCAAACCTCCTGTATGCGACCTGGGATTGGGGGGGTGGCGATTTCGAGACAGCGCTCGAAGGAGCCGGGCATGTCGGCGATGATGAGATAGCGAACTATCTGATCGGCCAGGGGGCGCGTCCGAATATCTTTGTGCTGACCATGCTCGGCAAGACTGCACTGGTGAAGCAGGCACTGGAGGACTTTCCGTCACTCTTGAATGCGAAGGGTCCGCACGGGTACACGCTGCTTCATCATGCGAAGCGGGGTGGAGACGCCGCTGCCGAACTGCTTGCGTATCTCGAAAGTAAAGGGCTGAAAGAAGCACGCCTGCCGCTCTGGTGATTGCGGCCGCTGGCTTTCGATCCCCACGATCCCGTCGCTGATGTTCGCTTCGGGACCGTGGTTCACTGATCAACTTAGAGACCGAATAGCAGGCCGACGTTGATCGAATAGAAATCCGATTTGGCGCCGTCCAGGACGTCTCCTGGGATATCCTCAAACTCGCGATCGAGAAAGACATACCTCACATCGCCGAACAGTTTGACACGCGCCGAGGTAGGTAGTTCCACTCCGGCAGCCAGATGCCAGCCGAAATCCTGCGTTGTTTCATCTTCAATACCGGCCGCATTGTAGGTACTTGAATAGTCGATCGTAGAGTTATACCAGCCGCCGCCGATCCCTCCATAGATCACCGGAAGCGGATACAGCAGGCCAGTGACAGTGAGCGGCCAATCCTTGACCGTGACTTCTGAGGAACCAGAGCCATATTCTTCCTGTCGGTAACCGACATCCCCTTCCAGGCTGAGTGCCGGTAGCAGTGGCAGGCGCAGCGTAGCGCCAACCAGATAATTTGAATTCTCTGCATCGGGCGATTTCTGAATACCCAGGTGCGGGCCGAGATATGCGCTCGATTGACTGTTGGCCGACAGCGGCAACAACGCGAGCACTGCCAGACAGATCGCCATGGGAAGTCTCTTCCTCATCTTGTCCTCCAATTCTCATCACGTTCGCCCCAACCTGAAATTCAACGCGACAGAGATCCGAGCAGTTGTCTACTCCGGGTCTGCTGATGAAAAAAAAACGAAGCAGATGCTTCGCTCCAGAGACGTCATAAAAGATACATCGCTCGAGAAAGCACGGACCGGAGGTCCTCGCAAATGTCCTCTTTCTGTTCTGTTCATGTCTCTTATACCCGCGAGCGGCGGTGATGCGATGTCAATATCCCGACAGAGTAAACGAATTTATGCCTGTTGTTTGGAAATGGATAAGTTGAGTCCAGCTTCAAATATGGCTATATCTTTGCAGTAGAGGATGTTTCGATGTGTGATGTTGTCGATGCAAAACGACAATGTGAAAGGAAATGCAGAGTGTGAAATTTTTATGGACTCGCGGAACTAGAAGCGGTTCCGTGAGACAAGACCTTTCATTAGTTTGGTGGTAACTGTTGTCTGCAAATGCGACGGTATCCGAAGGCTGGATTCCCGCCTGCGCGGAATGATGCTTTGGTTTGTATACCAAGTCTGCTGTCGAGAAGCTCTACTTCGCTCGCAAGAGATATTCGCTAACTTTCCAGTTAGACCAATATCGTCTCTTCGCGCTTCGCGCCGGTCGAGACCAGGCAGATCGTCACTCCCAGATCCTTCGCGATATACTCAAGATACGTGCGCGCTTTCTCCGGTAAGGCCGCAAAAGATGTGATCCCGGTGGTGTCGGCTTTCCAGCCCGGCATAGTCGTATAGACCGGTTTGGTGAACTGCAGTTCCGCCAGATCGAGTGGCACTTCATGGATCGTACGGCCATCGAGCTGGTAGTCGGTGCAGACCTTGATCTCATCCATATCATCGAGAACGTCAAGCTTGGTAATAGCGATTGAATCAACGCCGTTGATTCGCACTGCGTGGCGAAGTGCCACCAGGTCAAGCCATCCCGTTCGACGGGGGCGTCCGGTGGTCGCACCGTACTCATCGCCAACCGCGCGGATCTTCTCGCCGACAGCATCAATCAGTTCAGTCGGGAAAGGTCCCGCGCCGACGCGTGTCGAGTATGCTTTGACCACGCCGATCACCTCATCGATCATCTTCGGGCCAACACCCAGTCCGGTCAATACGCCGCCGGTGATAGTGTTGGATGATGTCGCATAGGGGTAGGTCCCCAGGTCAACATCAAGCATCGTCCCTTGCGCGCCCTCGAAGAGTATTTTCTTTCCCTGACGGTACGCCTGATTGAGATGGAGCGAAACATCAACCACCATCGGACGGAAGAGTTCGACCAGCGCTTTCAGTTTTTCCAACGTCACTTCAATGTTGGCGCGCTCGTCGGTGGAACCTTCGAGATAACGTGATTTCATCTTGGCGTTGTATTCGAGCCGGTGACGCAATCTCTCTGGATTGAACAGATCGATCATCCGGATACCGTGGCGCGCGACTTTATCAACGTATGCCGGGCCAATCCCGCGCATCGTGGTGCCGATAGACGAAGTGCCCCGGGTCTCTTCTTCGACGGCATCAATCAGCTTGTGATATGGCAGCACCAGGTTGGTGGCGGGAGAGATGAAGAGGCGATTTTTGTATTCGATCCCTTTGCTGACCAGAAAATCGAGTTCATCTTTGAAGGTAAACGGGTCGAGGACGACGCCATTGCCGATGTAACAGATCTTTCCCGGCTGGATGATTCCCGACGGGATAAGGTGCAGTACATATTTCTTGTCGCCGACACAGACGGTGTGGCCGGCATTGGCCCCACCCTGGCAGCGTGCGATGACATCAGCGTCGGCAGCAAGGAGGTCGACGATCTTACCTTTACCTTCGTCGCCCCATTGACACCCAATGACAACTCTGTTCTTACCCATCGTATCCTTCACCCTTTGGCGGTGGTGGTGGTGGAGATCAGGTCGAGGATCGACCCGATCAATTCATCTTTGCCGATCCCGGTGATCGACGAGAATGGTATAGCCGGGATTTCAAGTTGACGTTCTACGTCGGCTACTTTCTTGTTACAGAGATTCCGGCTCACCTTATCGGTTTTGGTGACGACAGCCAGGACCGGGAGGGATCGCTTGGCGAGCCACTCCAGCATCTGGAGATCGTCATCCGTAACATCACGTCGAACATCCAGCAAAATCACCAGTCCGGTCAGATTGGGGGAGGTCCGGAGATAGGTCTCGATCAATTTCCCCCACTCATCCTTGAGCGACTTGGAGACCTTGGCATACCCATAGCCGGGAAGGTCAACCAAATAGAACCGGTCACTGACCGAGAAGAAGTTGAGCGATCTCGTTTTGCCGGGAGTCGAGGAGACTTTGGCCAGATTGCGATGTCCAACCAGTCGGTTGAGCAGGGTAGACTTGCCGACATTAGAACGCCCGGCCAGGGCTACCTGCGGGCGACTATCTTTCGGCAACTGCGACATCGCGAAGTACGAGCCGACAAACTGACCACTGAATTTCTTAGCGCCGATGGTGCTTCTCCTCGGTCATATTAGCGCGCTTAATGGGCGCGCGCGATCCGTGCCCCGGTCCGACTGCCGGTACGGGGGCGCGCTGTGGTATACGGTGAACGGGTCATGGCGAGTTTCAAAACATCGTCAATATTCCGTACAAAGTGCAATTTGAGTCCGTCCAGCAATTCCTTGGGCATCTCGATTAGATCCTTGCGATTTCGCTCCGGAATCAGCACAGTCAGGATGCCGTGTCGTTTGGCGGCCAGCAACTTCTCATTCAACCCGCCGATCGGCAAGACATCGCCGGTAAGCGTCACTTCGCCGGTCATGGCGATATCAGTTCGAACCGGAATGTTGGTCAACGATGACAACAACGCGGTCAAGAGCGTTATTCCTGCAGATGGACCATCTTTGGGAACCGCGCCTTCGGGAACATGAACATGCAGTTCCAGGTCATCGAAGAAGTTCTCATTCAGGCCGAAGGTCAGAGAATGCTTCCGGATGTATGAGAGTCCGGCTGTGGCGGACTCGCGCATCACTTCGCCCAGCGAGCCGGTGAGGGTCAATTTCGCCTTGCCATGCATTGGGACAACCTCGACCGGGAGGACTTCTCCGCCAAGTTCTGTCCAAGCGAGGCCGACCGCATAGCCGATAGTCGGCTGCTGTTTGACATTGGTGTCGGTATATTTGCGCGGACCGAGATAGGCGGCAACTTTGTTCCCTTTGATCAGGAGCTTCTTCATCTTCTTGCCGCCAGCGATCTCAACTGCCGTCTGGCGAAGGATCGCGCTGATGCGTCGCTCCAGTTCGCGGACACCAGCCTCGCGCGTGTAGTAACGGATCAATTCGAAAACGGCGTCATCGGCCAGTTCAATCCCATACTTCTGGACACCCACCTCATTCATCTGTTTGGGGACAAGGTACTGCTTGGCAATCGCGGCTTTCTCGAAATCGAGATAGCCGGGAAGGCGGATGATCTCCATCCGGTCGCGCAGAGCTATGGGGATCGAACTCATTGAATTGGCGGTCGTGATGAAGAGGATATTCGAGAGGTCGAATTCTACCTCGAGATAATTGTCATAGAATGTATTGTTCTGTTCGGGGTCCAATACCTCAAGCAGGGCCGAGGCAGGGTCGCCGCGAAAATCTTTTCCCAGCTTGTCGATCTCGTCGAGGAGAAAGACCGGATTGGCAGAGCCGGCCTTCTTGAGGGACTGGATGATGCGACCGGGGAGAGCGCCGATATAGGTGCGCCGATGGCCGCGTATTTCTGCTTCATCATGTACGCCGCCGAGGGACATACGAATGAACTCACGTCCCATCGCGCGGGCGACTGAACGTCCGATCGAGGTTTTGCCGACACCGGGAGGACCGACCAGACAGAGGATCGGGCCTTTGACCTTTCCAGCCAGTCGGATGACGGCCAGATGTTCCAGTATCCGCTTTTTCGGTTTCTCGAGGCCGTAATGATCGTTGTCGAGTATAGTACGGACTTCGGCAAAGTCGGTGCGATCTTCGGTCAGGATAGTCCAGGGGATACCAAGCAGCCAATCGAGATACGAGCGAACAACACCGGCTTCGGCAGAGAAGGGGTGCATCTTGCTCAACTTCTTGATCTCTTCCTCGGCTTTGGTTCTGACCTTCTCCGGATAGGGAAGGCTCTCCAGCTTGGTCAGCAGGTCTTCGACCTCAGCGGTTGCTTCGTCGCCCTGGCCAAGTTCATCCTTGATCGCTTTCAGTTGTTGCTGAAGGTATGCTTCGCGATGTGAGCGATTGAGGGCGTCGCGAATGGAACCATCAATCTTCTGTTCTATCTTGAGAATATCTATCTCATCACGCAGAACTTTGGAGAGCAACTGCAACTGCTCTCTGACATCAAACGCTTCGAGTACCCGCTGTTTGGCATCGATCTTCTGGATGATCTGGGCCGCAATAGTGTCGGCCAGTTGATCGTATCGTTCGATCGAGGCGACAGATACCAACACTTCATCCGGGATGCGTCGATTGAGTCGCACATATTCGGCGAACTGCTCGGAGACCGCGCGAGAGAGGGCCTCGATCTCGCGGTCGAACGGTTTTTCCGGTGCCGATGCCAGTTTGAGTTTGGCAGTGAGGTAATTGTTGGTCTTGGAGATCGAAAGAATCTCCGCGCGGACCAGCCCCTCGACCAGCACTTTGAGCGTGCCATTCGGCATTTTCATTACCTGCAGGATGCGGGCAACAACACCGACCGTGTAGAGATCAGCGGCCTTGGGGTTGTCGATCGAGGGAGAACGCTGGGCCACGAGAAACATCTGCTTCTCCTGGACCATTGCTTCCTGCAGCGCATTGATCGTCAGTTTCCGTCCGATCAGGAGCGGATAGATCATATGCGGATAAACGACAACATCGCGGAGCGGGATGATCGGGAGGGTCGAGCGGATCTCGATATCTTCAGCGTTGTGATGTATCTTCACAGCAGTATTTGTCCAATTCTGGTTATAGCCCGTCCGGCTTGACTGCAGGGCGGACTGACTCAACATAACGGATGAAGAGGGTGGCGTAAATATCTTTTCCGGAGGCGCGACGCCAGTGGTCTTCGGAGAGTCGGAACTCTGTGTGGTGCTGCCGATTGCGGGTCAGAAATGATTGTGGGGGGATGACCCGCGGGAGAGTGATTTGAGGGAGCGACAGGGGGAAAAACCGGTTGACATCCGGGTACATCTCCCTATTTTAGGCGTCTGGCACGGCGGGCGCTAGGCCGCGTGAGGGCGTTTGTGCCCGACAAGCCCAGTCGGTTCCGTCTCGAAAATGACAACGGCTGGGGGTGTAGCTCAGTGGTAGAGCACCTGCCTTTTAAGCAGGGAGTCGATGGTTCGATCCCATCCACCCTCACTTAAGATATCGAATGCGCCATTAGCTCAGCTGGTAGAGCAGCTGACTCTTAATCAGCGGGTCCAAGGTTCGAGTCCTTGATGGCGCATTTTTTTTTGCCGATTCAATTTCCCAGCAATCGATAGCCCGTCAGTTATTTCTTCAAATCAACAAATGTCCGATTTTTGTCGGCCCGGTAGCTGATCTTTCCTTCACGTGCGAGCCATCCCAAACCCTGGTAGACAATCGTGTCCTTTTCTGCGACCAGTTTGGGGAGCTGGGAGAGGCTGACTTCCCCCTTTTCCTGCAAGATATCCCATATAACGCCGGCGACCTTGCCGATTTGAGTTTCCATATTCCGCTCCTTGAGATTTAATACTAACTGTGAGGGGGATAAGAATTGTGGGAAGCGAAGTCAAGTTTGTTTGCGGTGAGGATTGGTGGCGCAAGCGGATATCGGATGTCAAGCGATTGTCGGATAACAAGTTTGAAAAAATCTTGCGTTGGCTATTGAACAGTCATTTATTCGCCCCATGCCACGTCGAGTCACCAAAGCACGGCCATCGCTGTTTACCCCTGCAGGGTCATTTGTCAAGCGGCTGGCCAAAGAGAACCCGCAGACGCGTCGCCGCCTGATCACGATCAGTTTCTGGCTGATCGCGATCTTTTTCGGCTGGTCCTTTGTCAGCGGGGATTACGGCGTGCCGCGAATTGTCCGCCTGGAGCTGGAAAAGAAAGGGCTGCAGGAAGCAAACCGTCGCCAATTGACGATCCTCATCGATGCCACTCACGAGCGCGAGATGCTCCGTTCTGATTCACTCTATATCTCATATATCGCCCGCACCAAATATCATATGGCGCTGCCGAATGAGACGCTCTATCGCCTGCGTTACCGGTAAAACGGTATATGGCACGCGAAAAGTCTGAAGCAGTCATCCTCAAGACATTCAATTGGGCGGAATCATCCCGCACCGTCGTGATGTTGAGTCGAGAATTCGGCAAAATGCCATTGATCGACAAAGGCGGGAGATCGATCACTTCGAAGCGCGGAAGACTGATCCCGTTTTCGCGGCTGGAGATCGGCTTTCATTATTCCGAGAAAACCGAACGCGGCTATATCAACGATGTTGATCTGCTTGAGCAGTTTTCATTCGAGCGAGAAGGGACACTCGGCCGATTGGCGTATGGCTCTGCGGCCTGCGAACTGCTTTATCTGCTGCTTCCTGAAGAAGAATCTCATACGCTTCTCTATGACTATCTGATCAGTTATCTTCGGCATATCGATACTGCCGAGAAACATTACCTTCCCGCGATCTTTCTCGCCTTCTTCCTTCGGCTGTTGTCGCACCTCGGGTATCATCCGTCGCTAGCCTATTGCATTGATTGCGGCAAAGAGACGAATCACCGGACTAAAATCGAGAAGCCGGTGCTCTTTTCCCCGGAACGGGGAGGGGTGGTATGTCCCGCTTGCCAACGGGAGGGAGAGTATTATATTGGGCTTTCTGCCGAGAGCTACCGGGTGTTATCTCGCCTGCAGACGGCGTCGCTGGATGAAGCGTCGACCGTTCCGATCGGATACCAGGAAGCCTCGCTACTGATCGATACATTGACCAAATTCCTCAGCTACCAGTCCGGCCTGGTGTCGGGACTGAAATCACTGGAATTCCTGGAGAAGCTGAGAAACAGCCATTTGACGTTGGAGAAGGATTCGCGATGAGCGCAAAACAGGCTACCTCGGATACTATGGACAAGATCGTTTCGCTGTGCAAGCGTCGCGGATACGTCTTTCCGTCATCGGAGATCTACGGCGGACTTGGTTCCTGCTGGGATTATGGTCCGTTGGGGGCCGAACTGAAACGGAATATCAAGACCTTTTGGTGGGATGCCATGACCAATCGCCGGGATGATATCGAAGGGCTCGATGCCGCGATATTGATGCATCCGCAGGTCTGGGTGACCTCCGGCCATGTCGCCAATTTCACCGACCCGATGGTCGACTGCAAAAAATGCAAAGCCCGTTTCCGCGCGGATAAACTGGAAGAGGCCCGCTGCCCTTTGAAGCCATCCAAATCGCCACTGGAATGCGGTGGTGAATTGACCGAGGCGCGCAAATTCAACCTGATGTTCAAGACCTTTATGGGGCCGGTCGAGGATGAGTCCGCGACAGTCTACATGCGCCCGGAGACGGCGCAGGGTATCTATGTCAATTTCCTCAATGTGAAGAACTCATCGCGGCAGAAAATTCCGTTTGGTATCGCGCAGATCGGCAAAGCGTTCCGCAACGAGATCACGCCAGGGAATTTCATTTTCCGCACGCGCGAGTTTGAGCAGATGGAGATGCAGTTTTTCATTCATCCGACCGAGGATGACAAGTGGTTCGAGTACTGGCGCGAACAGCGCTGGGCATGGTACGAGCGGCTCGGCATCAAGATGAACAAACTTCGCTGGCACCAGCATGGCGAGGGAGAGTTGGCCCACTATGCCAAAGCGGCGTACGATATCGAATATGAATATCCGTTCGGTTGGCATGAACTCGAGGGAGTTCACAACCGGACCGATTTCGATCTGGGCCGCCATATGGAAGCAACAAAGAAGGATCTTCGCTATTTTGACGAGCGGTTCACCGAGAAATTCGTGCCCTTCATTATCGAGACCTCGGCAGGGTGCGATCGGACATTGTTAACGACTCTGGTCGATGCCTACGACGAGATCGAAGTGAAGGGAGAGCAGCGCGTCTTTTTGCGTTTGTCACCGCGCATCGCACCACTCAAAGCGGCGATCTTCCCCTTGGTCAACAAAGAGGGGATGCCGGAATACGCTGAGAAAGTTTATCACGATTTGAAGAAGAAATTCAAAGTCTTCTTTGATGATTCAGGCGCGGTGGGCCGTCGGTACGCGCGCATGGACGAAGCCGGCTGTCCGTATTGCATCACGATCGATGGTGAGTCGCTGGCCAATCATACGATGACAGTGCGCGATCGCGACACGATGGAGCAGAGCCGGATGAGCTTTGACCAGATCGTGGCGTTTTTAGATGAGAAGGTGAACGGATAGGGGGTTCTTTCAGGTGATTTCACGGGTCCAGAAATGGACCCGTTTTTGTTTGGCGTACGTCTGTCTGATTATGACCTGAGGACTTTCAGGTACTCTTTCCACGGGCCGACGTCGTCAATATACTGCTTGGCCATCACGCGGGAAATCTGGGAGATATGATCGAGATCATGTACGGTCCAGGTTGCGAGAAGTTGGGCGAGAGTTACCTCACCGAGGGCCGGATGTGTGCCGGTTTTCTTCAGGTCATCATCGGTCAGGTTGAGTGATCGCAGGGTGGCGACATTTGCCGCGCGCAAAGTCTTGAATTCGCTAAGCAGTTCAGTAAGCGACTTCCCTTTACTCTCGCGCAATTGAGCAAAGCGGTCAAATGGTTTGAATTCCCGCCGGTCGCCAGACGAGAGGATGATTTGCATCCTTTCTATCCAATCAGCACGTTCACCATGAATGAGATGGCCGATGATATCGTACGGTGACCAGGTCTCCGGACCTTCGTTATTCTCAGTCCAGAAGGGGGGCAGGTCGCGCAGGAGTACTTCGAGTACATACGGTGTGCGTTCAAGGATCTCGATCGATCGTGGTATGGACAGATTCATCTTTACTCCCTGAGTGTGTTCTGAACGATAGTTGACTCTCATTACATAAATGCGAAACGTCGAAACAGAAACTCAGGTTTCATCACAGATACAATAGAAAGTTCCGGTGGTGGTGCGAGTGAATTGAATGAGATACAAAAAAAGCCCCGCGAAGGCGGGGTTCTTGATATCCAATAATCAGAAATGCCTAGAGAGACCAGAAGTGCTGTTCGAGCGCGCGGGCGATGTCGTCGATATTGGGGAACATCCGGGTAGATGTTTCGCGCGGGCTCCGTCGAAGGTCAGTCAATGAACGGCCGTTGATGATAATCGTGGGAGAAGTAACCGGCTGGTCAGACTCGATGATATTCGCCAGAATACCGCGCTCTTTGACAAAGCGATGAACAAAGTTACGGGCCGCCGATTGTTGCGGGTCCTTTTCAGAATAGATCAGGCCGATTTCCATCTCGTGTAATCCAACTCCCTTGTGATGCTTACCTGAGAAGCGGAACGCCGTTCCCCGACCACCCTGCTATACTCAGTACATCGGAAAACTACCGTCTCTCTTAACAACTGCAACTAAAATCAGGGGAAACCTGTCACTTTCTCGCGCAAGCTCTTGCGCAAGACAAGACTAAGTTGCTCTTACTAAGCCACGATTGCAGTGACTATCACCTATACCTTCACTGGTCACTACGAAGGTTATACCAGTTAGGATGCCATCGAGTTTGAGGTCAATTCAAAAACAGATTGACAAGATTGGTCACTCAGTCTATGCTCAATTCAGTTAACGCAGATAACATGCTCTCTTTTCATGACAGCACATGACCAACCGAAAGTCTACAACCGGTTGGGAGACGAGGAGGTAACAGATGACCCATCAATTGCCGGAACTTCCGTATCCACGCACGGCCCTTGCGCCGCTGATGTCGGAGGAAACGTTAAATTTTCATTACGGCAAACATCACAATGCCTACGTTGTTAATCTCAATAAACTGATACCGGGGACAGAGTTCGAGAATGCGTCTCTCGAAGATATTATCCGGAAAGCGTCTGGCGGGATATTCAACAACGGCGCCCAGGTCTGGAATCATACCTTTTTCTGGCATTGTCTGACGCCGAACTCAAGCAAAGCACCATCGGGGAAACTGGCCGAGGCAATCGCTACGCAGTTCGGGTCGTTTGACAATTTCAAAATGAAATTCGCCGAGGCCGCGACCACACAGTTTGGCTCCGGTTGGGCATGGCTGGTGAAGACCAAGGATGGTTCGTTGGCGATCGAAAAAACGCCTAATGCGGATAATCCGCTTCGCGACGGCAAGATGCCGCTCTTGACCTGCGATGTCTGGGAGCATGCGTACTATATCGATTTCCGCAATGCCCGCCCGGATTATGTCACCAATTTCTGGAATCTGGTAAACTGGAAGTTTGTGGAAGAGAATTTCGGGAAGTAAAAAGAGATCCCGACACCCTCGCTTTGTCGAATTGACAAGGCGAGGGCTCGGGATGACGATAGCCAATTTTCGTGTGACTGAGTTTTCCTACCAGTTGGTTTTGAATTCGCCGGCGATCTTCTTGAAGATCTGATAGCGGCGTTCCACTTCCTGCCAGTTGATATTCTTCACAAAAGCATCGATATATTTCGCGCGGGCTGGCCCCTGGTCATGGTAGTAGGCATGCTCGAAAACATCGATAGCGAGGAGCGGGAAGGTCCCCCAGACACCACCCTGATTGTGTGAGTCGCCGGTGAAATTATACAGATTGTCGTCACCCGGATCCCAGGCGAGGATGACCCAGCCAAGGGCGATCATCGAGGATGCCTTAAAATCGGCGACCCAATTATCGAATGAGCCGTACGAGCGTTCGATATGCTTGAGAACCTCGCCGGTCGGTTTGCCGTCGCCACCGAGAATATCCCAGTAGAGCTCATGCAGACGTTGGCCAGCGGCATTGAAAGTCTCATGACGTTTCAGTCCGCCGAATTCGGAGTAGTTGGCATTGGCGGCAGAGCGATCCGCGGCTGCCAGCTTCTCCATCACTTCGTTCCGTTTTTTGACATACCCGGCGTAATGGGTGTCATGGTGGAAGGTATTGGTTTGCTGTGAGATGCCGTCGAGTTTATCGTACGCGTAGGGGAGCGGCTTTATTTTGTAACGGTCAGCCATGGTGTAGCCTCCTTGTGCTTAAAATTGTTGGCCACTACAAGCAGGCTGATAATACAGACGGGGCGGAAAGCTGTAAAGAGGAAAGTAGATTACATAGAGTAATGTAGTCTAAGATAGTGCCGAGGAGATTTTCGACGGAACTACAACCGATTACTCAACAATCAGATAGGTATCGGCGCGCGGTTCCACCCGGCCGATGCGAGAGACTGCCAAGCCCACAGAGTCGGCCTCGGATTGGAATGCATCGGCAGTGGATTCGGGAAGGGCGATAAAAAGTCCGCCGGACGTCTGCGGGTCATACATTACCGCCACGAGATTCTTGTGAACAGTCGCGGCAATCGAAACAAACGGCTCAAGATAGGCGCGATTGTCATTGGCTCCACCGGGGATCATGCCGAGTTCGGCCAACGCGAGAACGTCAGGTAATAGCGGCAATGCAGATGCCACGATCCGGATAGAGATATCCGAGCCTGCGGCCATTTCATACGCGTGGCCGAGCAGGCCGTAGCCGGTGATATCGGTGGCGGCGTGAGCTCCATGCTTGACCATCAGTTCTGCAGCAGTCCGATTCAGAGCGGCCATGCTCTGAATGGCGACCATCGCGAGATCATCGCCGACTTTGCCACGTTTGATACCGGTGGTTATCAGGCCGGTACCGAGCGACTTAGTCAGGAATATGACATCGCCCGGCTGAGCGCCGGAATTGGTGACTACTTTGTGTGGGTCAACGATCCCGGTGACCGATACGCCAAACTTCAGTTCCTTGTCTTTGATGGAGTGTCCGCCAACCACTACAGCGCCAGCCTCTTCGACCTTCTCGGCACCGCCACGGAGGATCTCGGTCAGAATAGACAACGGCATGGTTGAGATCGGAAAGCCGACGATATTCAAAGCCGTAAGCGGTTTGCCGCCCATGGCAAAAACATCGGAGAGGGCGTTCGCCGCCGCTATCTGGCCAAACCAATAGGGATCATCAACGATCGGCGGGAAAAAGTCGACCGTCTGAACCAGCGCCAGATTTTCGGACAAGCGAAAGACCCCGGCATCATCGGCTTTGTTAAAGCCGACTAACAGGTCGGGATGTTTCGATTGTGGCACAGATTTGAGCGCTTCAGCCAGCACCGCCGGCCCCAGTTTGGAGGCTCAACCCGCGCAGCTGACTTCGGCCGTCAATTTGATAGTGATCTCTTTTTTCCGGTCATCCATGCAGTGAAACTATGCTATTCAAGGCATTGCTGCAACTGCGGAAACGTCGCTTCTGACCAACAAAACCTATTACCTGTACAGAAAATGCACAGCCCGCAAACAGACTGTAAGGCTCAAAATAAAAACGATTTAGCCGATATAATGGGTGCGGGGTGGGGTCCGTCACTGGCGGGCTTACGGCCCTTGTTGTTATGAGTGGGTGATTCGCGGCGCCCGGTGCCCGGCGTACGCAGGGTCTGGACTATTTGGATAGGGCGCGCTAACAGAACGAAACGGATCATGACTGAATCGAGACGTGTCCCCCGATTAGACGAAGTACTGCTTCGCGAACATCTGGTAACTGAGGATCAGCTTGCTCAGGCTTTACAGCGCCAGAAGCTGTTTGGCGGAAGACTTGGTTCTCAACTGATCACGCTTGGCTTTTTGGATGAGTCGAGCCTGGTGCGCGCACTGGCGACGCAGATGGGGTGCGAAGGGATTGTTCTCTCCAAGATCGATATTCCGGATTCAATAGTCGATATGATCCCTGCCACTGTCGCGGTGGCACGGAAAGTCATGCCGTTTGCGTATGATTCATCGAAAAATCAACTGCTGATCGCCTGCGAAGATCCATTCCGCGATGAACTGCTGACGGAGCTTGAGTTTGTCGCTTCGGGGAAGGGGATCAAGCCATATGTCGCCGCAGAGCTATCGCTCAATATGGCGATCTCCAAGCATTATTTGGGGAAGGCTCTTCCGATCGAAGAGGCCGAGCAGTTGATCGTACCGCATATCGGCGCCGATCCTTCGGGGAAAGATGTCCGGAATCCAAATACTGCGATCCTGCTGGTGACGGATGATCCTGATTCGGGTGACAAAATGCAGTCACTGCTCGAGCGAGGGGAGTATCGAGTCCGCCGGACGGATTCAGCCGATGACGCTATCCAGTTGATCGGTAATCAGCGGTTCCATTCCGTGTTGATCCAGGACACCGTGCCGGGGGATTACATTGATCTGATCGATCGTCTTCGCAAGATCTCCCCAAAAACACGCGTCCGCTATTATGAAAATGCCGCCGGGTTGCTGTTGTCGCTGGATGCCGGCACTCTTGAAGCGGATCTGCTGGTGAGAAATCTAGAACTGTTCACTTCGCTGCTGTCCTCCGAGGATGGCGTGGTGAACAACCATAGCGCGCGGGTCGGCCAGTATGTCGACAAACTCTGTCGCCGACTGGAACTGGCGGACAAGGATCGGCTGATCATCACCAACGCGGGTTATCTGCATGACCTGGCGAAATTCTATTATGGTAATACCGCGGAGCAAGATCACCGGGAGTATATCAACCTGACGGTCAAACTGCTCAATTCACTGAACTATCAGCCGCTGGTGATAGAGATCCTTCGGTCGATGTATATCAATCTTCGCGAGAAATTTACCAAGCGGTTGCCGATCGAGGTGCTGGGTGGGAATATTCTGACAGTCGTGGATATCTTCTGTGAGACGATGCGCCCGGACATGGCGCTAACGCTCGACAAGTTTGATGCGATCAAGCGGAAATATCGTGACCTGGTCGGCAAGCTGTTCCTGACCGAAGTGGTCGAGGCATTTATCGCCATGGTGCAGGAAGAGATCCTCTCGATCTCGACTCTGGAAAAATACAGCCAGGTAGTGTTACTCTCCTCCGAGCGTGAACGCCTGGGCGATATCGAACAGCGAATCAAACAAGCAGGTTTCCGCCTGATTGTTGAAACTGAGCCAGAAGAATTTGCCGAGCTTTACAAACGGAGCCACCCGGATATTCTGGTGATCCATGAAGCGAGCGGGGCAATCGCCATCAGCACTCTGGTGGAAAAACTGATCGATCTCGGAGTAACAGTAGACAAGGTCCCGACATTCCTGTTGACCGATGGCGCGCTGGCACCGCAGATGACCGGATTGCTGGAGAAGGGGATCGAGGATGTCATTCCGGCCGATGACAACCTGAACGTGCTGTTGATCAAAATGAAGAAGATCCGCGCCCGAATCGAATCAAAGGCGAAAGAGCGGGAAGAGATAGTCCAACAGGCAGGAGCGGTCGGTCATCTTGAAGAGATGAATCTGATCGACTTGATCCAGGCGCTGGGGCCGAGCCGGAAGACCGCTCGCGTGACGATCAACTCCAGCACCGACAAACTGGTGTTATATCTCTGCCAGGGAGCGATCACATACGCAGAGTGCGGTACTAAGCTCGGGCCGGATGCATTCTACGAGGGGATCAGTTGGACCAACGGTACCTGGACGATTCAGACAATTCCGCTCGACCAGTTGCCGCCCTCGAATACGTTCTATTCGAATGAGTCGTTGATGATGGAAGGGTGCAGATTGCTGGACGAGAGTTCCCGGACGCCGATCCAGGAATCGTTCTAGCCGTTCTTGCGCGTCGCGATCTTCCTAAGGTAACTGAGATTGCTGCGCTGGCGATCCAGCACGGTTTTGGTCAGTTCACCATAATACTCCACAAATTGCCGAGCGGCTGAAATGGCCTGATCATCCTGTTTCAGGCGGTCATGGCATTTGGTCAGATAGTAATCACACTCGATCAGATTGTAGAAATTACCCGGCTGTTGCTCCAGCCTGAGGCGTAGTTCACGATAGGTAGCGAGCGCGGCGGCGTAGTCTTTCAATTCGTATTGCGCTTTGGCCAGCGGCCAGAGGAATGCCTTACCGTTCGGATAGCGAAGCATGGCTGAATCGACCAGTTGTTTGGCGCTGTCGAACTCGTTGTTGTCGAAATAGACCCAGATCAGCGCATTGGTGGCGGCTTCCCGGGAGACCAGCGAAGAATCAGCCGCCAGTTGCAGTTCGCGAATTCCCTTCGCCTTATCGTTGTTGAATATCCCGATCCAGCGGAGAAAACCGGCTTTGGCGGATTTCCAATAGTGGTATGAACCGAGCCCGAAATAGAGGTCGTACAGGGTGCTGTCGGCTTTGAGACCGTTCTGATATTCCCCCTTAGCATCGAAGCCATGGTCTATCGCCGCGGTGAACGAGCCAAAGTGCGATGAGTAGATTGATCGGTAGGCGTGGGCGTGGCCACGGATAAGGAACCGCCAGGCTTGCTCGCGTGGAGAGTCAAGGTCCTGAACATCATCGGTCATCTCCAGACAGGAATCGATCAGTGCTTTGAACAGGTCGGGAGTGATCTCCTCTTCGCGGTCGGTCATTTGCGTGACGAGCGAACCAGCCTGAAAAAGGATACCTGCCGGGTCGAGCGGGGAAGAGTGACGGTACGCTGCAATGACCGA
The DNA here is from genome assembly GCA_016708025.1 of bacterium. Lineage (NCBI taxonomy): Bacteria > bacterium. The sequence continues at coordinate 596,656 of JADJGQ010000002.1, forward strand.
GTCCGCCTGTGCGAAACGATCATCGAACAGCAACCGCTGGACAGCAATGAAGAACTGCTGTCGTTCGGGGGTCAGGTAGGGGTCAGCAGGCGTCTGCGCAAAGGCAGAACCGGCCAATACCCATAAAGAAATGACGATACATCCAATGTGCCGCATACGGCATTAGTATCGGCAGTATGGGGAGTTTCCTATACTCTGAGAAGAGGGACTTAAATAGTCGACTGTCCGGGGATGAAGTCGAGCAGTTCGGTATCGCGGTCAGTCGTGGCAGTGATCACGAGCGCATTGCCGACCCGGTGGTATACCAGGCGACATCCACGGCAGTTGTGGTCAAAAAGGTCGAAGCCGTGGCGGTTGACCAGGCTTGATCTCAGGTCGTCAGGAATCTGGAAGCGATCGGCCGGAACGACAAATACCGAAACCACGCGAGTGCCAGGATTGGTATAGATAAAGTGGGCCATTCGGGCGCCATCAATCTCTTCCATCTGCCCGCCAACCAGACTGACTCCGGAAACCTCGGGGCTTGGTTGGTAACCAATAGTGTCGGCGACAAAAGCGACGGCGGCGGCAGTCAGGGCTGGATTATCAAAGGACTGGAGATGATCAGCAGCCTGCCAGTGTGCCTGTTCAAGCGGGATATAGGCTTCCTGGTGGCGATTGAAACCGGTCGCCAGATAGACTGCGCCAAGCGCGATGACCAGCACCGCGGCGGCGGCTACGACGTACGAGGCTCTCCAAAAGGGGGGCGTGTCGCCCTTCAGTCCTCCTTCCTCTCGGTCGATATGATCGAGCTTGCAGAGTATGCGACTCCGTAAGGAAGTGAGCTGTTGGGTCGGCTGGGAGTGCGAGAGCTTTTCTTTGACGAAGGCGTTAACGTCGCCTTCGAGTTCATATCGTTTGAGGCAGTGGGAGCACTTTTGGAGATGTTCGTGCACCTGCTGGGAGTCGATCTCGGATGCCTCTTTATCGATAATGTCGTACAGTAAGGCGAGGGCTTCCTGGCAGTTCATTTGGCGAGGTCCTTGATGTACCCGTTTCGTACCGCGTACTCGAATAGTTTCTTTTGCAACAGTTTTCGACCGCGATGCAACCGGCTTTTGACTGTGCCCAACTGGAGGTCACAGATCTCAGCGATCTCCTGGTAAGAGAACCCTTCGAGGAACGAGAGGATCACCACCATGCGGAAATCGTCCGGCAGATCTTCGATCGCTTTCTTTACATCATCGTCAAAAATCTTCGCAAAAAACTGCCTCTCCGGATCATCGGACGGCCCTGTGGCGGCCAATTGGCCGTACAGGAAGTTATCGTCGATATCATCGACATTGACCGACACCGGCGCCCGGGACTTGGAACGGTACTCATTGATGAAAATGTTCGTCATGATCTTGAACAACCATGCCCGAGCATTGGTACCCTTCTCGAACTTATCCCAGAAACGGTAGGCTTTCGCAAACGTTTCCTGGACAAGGTCCTCTGCGTCATTCTCATTTTTGGTCATGCGCAGAGCAGTCCGGTAGAGCGCATCCATATGCGGCAGAGCTTCGCGCTCAAAGCTCCGTCGATTTTCCAGTTCTTCCGACTTTTTATCCGCCATAGTACAACTCTATACTCTCGGAAGACCCGGAAAGTTTTGTAAATCCACTGTTGGTAACAGGAAACTTTCCATGGTAGTTCCAAGTTGGCCGCGACTTTTGTTTGTTTTGGTCACGGTTCCCGGGGGTAAGTGGAATAAAGGGTAAATTTTGACCACAATCCCCGGAATTACTTGAAAATAACCGGTTGCCGGGCAGGAGGCAAGGAAAAAGGGGGGGACAGGCACTAGCGATTGGTCAATTTGAAATCAACTCGATACATAACCCAGACTGCTACAGGCTTTTTCCGCTGTATTGCGGGCTTGTACTTGTTGCGATAGCCAGAAAGCAAAGCTGCATTGTCAAGGTACGCATCACCAGAGGAATGACCGATCTTGACCTGCTCCACAGTCCCAAACTTAGAGACCAGCGCCTTTACCCAAACAGTTCCGGATGCGTTCCTGTGACGGGCATCCCGGGGGTAGGCCGGCTGCACTTGTTTGATCATCTCAGGCAGTACTTCAACGGGGACATATCCGGTATCTGAAGGAGTTGATTCATGAATGGCGCACTTGTGGTCATCCTGCTGGCGAAAAAGAACCATGTGGTACAGCCAGCCTTCGCGGCCGTGATAACCGGTCCAGATACTGTCAAAGATTGTTGTGTTAACGTACTCAAGGGCTGTTGTCTCAAAGGTAGTATCGTCTATGCTGCACCAGACGACTTTCGACTGAAATGCCTTGCCGGTGGAATCGATTCTGCACTTCACCCAGACTTCCGCATGCGGGGAGGCTTTGCAGGAATCAGTTGCGGCGGGTTTCAGCATGGTGATCGGCGGAAACGTGAAATCGCCGGGGTCGATGGTCTTGCACTCTTTCGGCGGGTTCTTGCGGTAGTGGCCGGCGTCAGCCGACTGCGCTAGCGTCGATGACAGCAAAACAATCACGGCCAACAATCGAATCATCAGAATCTCCCAGACGGCAGTGTTCATTGGAAGACTAAAAGATGTCAGGGCCTGATGCAAGCAACTTCTCTGTACATACCTTATGAACTCATCGTATATTCGAAATGTATGCCTCGCTACTACCTCATCTACGATGATAGCTGTCCGATCTGTCTGGCCTCGATAGATCGATTGAGAAAGATCGATACACTCGGGATTGTTGAGCTTGTTCCACTCTCCGATCCGCGACTTCCGCACGGCCAGAGCCTGCCGCCGCAGCATGAATTGAAGAACGCAGTTCACCTATTTGATGATTCCGGTCAAATGTATCGCGGTGCGGAAGCTGTGGCGCAGGTGATGTCGATTTTTCCAACGACGGCGTGGATCAGCAGGATAATGGGCTGGCCGGGAATACGTCAGCTCGCGCGAGTGATATATGGTGTAGTAGCGAGAAACAGGGTGAAGCTCTCGAAAGCCGTGGCGCGGTAGTTTACTTCCGGAAGTGTTTGATCACCTTCTGGTGTAACTTCCCATTGGTCGCGGCGAATGTTTTGATCCCCAGAGAGAATGGTCTTCCGAAAAGGTCCGAGGTAGAACCACCTGCTTCTTCGATGATGCAGACAAACGGGGCAACATCAACCGGCTTGATCTGAGCCTCAATTACAATCTCCAATCTTCCCGATGCCAACAGATGATACGGCCAGAGATCTCCGAAGGCGCGCTGGCGTGCTGTCGCATGGAGTAGATTGAGCAGGTTTGGTTCACGTTTGGACTTATGAAATGAGTTGACCGAGCTAAAACTGATCATAGCATCGCGAAGTGAAGATTTGG